>CAMCVI010000006.1 GCA_945881885.1 Chryseobacterium gleum
TTTGAATATTAATAAGAAAAATATTTTTTTTATTTTAATAGTGTCTCTGTTTTTAGTAGCTTGTAAAACTGCTAAAAACAGTTTTAATTACTCAACAATTGATGACACAGATAATACAAGCTTTAAAGTTAAAGTATCTGAATTAGACATTTATATACCTCAAGTTAAGATTTTAAATTACGATGAATCAGAATTAAAAAGTGTTTTTTATAAGATTTTTAAAAATAGATTTGATATTATTTTTAATGGTAATAAATTTTATTTATTTTCAGAATTTTCAAATAAGTATGAATTATATGATAAATTAATTGACTCACTTGAAAATAAGAATTTTAAATTAATACCTAATCAATTAAAAAAGCAATTGATAAGAGATAAAAAATATTCACTATTATCAGTATATAAGGGTTATCATTTAAAAAAGTATTCCCAATTAAATATTTTTATTATTGATAATACTACTTTCGAAAAAGTCTATTCTAATTACAATGCCAGACTTATTAATTTTGATGAGTCATTAAAAAATGATGAATTTTCAAAGGAAGTTTTTACAAGATTTATAGAAACAACACTAAAAACTACAACAACACAATAATATAAAATAATGAACAACGTATTAATTTTAGATTTCGGATCACAATACACCCAATTAATTGCTCGAAGAGTGAGAGAATTAAATATTTTCTGTGAAATTTTCCCTTTTGATAAAATACCAACCGATTTATCATCTTATAAAGCTGTTATTTTAGGCGGAAGTCCATGTTCGGTGCGTTCGGAAGAAGCCTTACATCCAGATTTATCTCAAATTAGAGGCATAAAACCTTTATTGGCCGTTTGTTATGGTGCCCAATATTTAGCACATTTTTCGGGTGGAGAAGTCGCAGCATCCAACACAAGAGAATACGGAAGAGCCAATTTATCTTACATCAAAGAAAACGAAGTGTTTTTAGAAGGTGTTTCTGACAATAGTCAAGTTTGGATGTCGCATTCGGATTCTATTAAAAAATTACCAACTAATGGTATAAAAATTGCTAGTACAAAAGATGTTGAAAATGCAGCATATAAAATTGAAGGTGAGACTACTTACGCTATCCAGTTTCATCCAGAGGTTTATCATTCTACAGATGGAAAACAAATGCTAGAAAACTTCTTGGTTAAGATTGCAAAAGTGGAACAAAACTTCACGCCAAATGCTTTCGTAGAAGAAGTAATTGCTGATATGAAAGCCAAAATTGGTGACGATAAAGTAGTGTTAGGATTATCTGGCGGTGTAGATTCTACAGTTGCTGCGGTAATTTTAAATAAAGCTATCGGTAGTAATTTGTATTGCATTTTTGTAAACAACGGATTATTGCGTAAAAACGAATTCCAAAGTGTATTAGACCAATACAAAGGAATGGGATTAAACGTTAAAGGAGTTGATGCTTCTCAGCGTTTTTATTACGCATTAGCGGGACTTGATGATCCTGAAGCAAAACGTAAAGCTATTGGAAATGCCTTTATAGAAGTTTTTGACGAAGAAGCCAATCAATTAAAAGACGTAAAATTTTTAGGTCAAGGTACAATTTACCCTGATGTAATTGAATCCGTTTCAGCTACAGGCGGACCTTCAGCGACAATAAAATCACATCATAATGTAGGTGGATTGCCTGATTTTATGAAATTGCAAATTGTGGAACCTTTACGCATGTTATTTAAAGATGAAGTCCGTAGAGTAGGTGCTACATTAGGAATTGACGCTGAATTATTAGGCCGTCATCCTTTTCCAGGACCTGGTTTGGCGATTCGTATTTTAGGTGACATTACAACTGAAAAAGTGGCTATTTTACAAGAAGTAGATGCCATTTTTATCAATGGTTTAAAAGAACACGGTTTGTACGATAAAGTTTGGCAAGCAGGTGCCATCTTATTACCTGTAAATAGTGTTGGCGTCATGGGCGATGAACGTACTTACGAAAAAGTAGTCGCGTTAAGAGCTGTAGAATCTACAGACGGAATGACGGCAGATTGGGTGCATTTACCTTATGAGTTTTTAATGAAAATATCAAATGAAATCATCAATAATGTTCGTGGTGTAAACCGTGTGGTGTATGATATTAGCTCAAAACCACCAGCAACTATTGAATGGGAATAAAAAAGAAATAACAATTTCAAAAAGCAATGGCAATGTCAATATTTAATTAAAAATTGGCATTGCTTTTTTATTTTTCAAATGTTGTAATTGAAATAATAATGCTTATTTTTGAGGCATGATATTGATTTTGAATTTATCATCATTAATCTTGGCATTGAAATTGATTCGACATAAAATATAAACCAACCTACATGAAAAAAGCATATTATTTATTGATTTTATTTCTGGTAAGTATTCCAAATTATGCTCAAACTAAGCATTCTGTTATTAAAGGCGAAACTTTATATAGTATTTCGAAAAAATATAATATTTCTTCGGAAGATATTCTAAAAGCCAATCCAGAAATTAAAAACGGTGTTCAAGAAAATAGTATTCTCACTATTCCGAAATCAGTAAAAAATATTGTATCATCTGAAAATGTTATTTCTCATAAAGTTGCAGCAAAAGAAACGCTGTATAGTATTTCGAAAAAGTATAATGTATCTATAGAAGAAATAATCGCAAAAAATCCATTAGCAAAAGATGGTTTAGCTGAAGGCTGGTTTTTGATTTTACCAAAGAAAAGTAGTATTGGTACCAAAAAAGATTCAATAATTTTAAATAAAGAAAAAGTAAGTTTATTAGCAACCGTAAATAAAACCAGAGAAAGAAATTTAGTTTTATTGATGCCTTTTAATATCAATAGAATTGAAAAAGATTCTACCAAAACCAAAATCGAATATTTAAAAACTGATAAATTTTTAAATATTACACTTGATTTTTATGCAGGTGCGTTAAAAGCAATTGACTCAGCAAAAGTGCTTGGATTACCAATTAATGCTAAAGTTTACGATGCGGAATCTTCAAAATATTCTTCAAATGTGGCAACAATAATCAAAAATAATGATTTTTCAAATGTAGACGTTGTTATTGGACCTTTTACTAATTCTTTCGTAGAACTTGCCGGACAATTAGTGGATAAAAAAACAGCCGTTATTTCTCCATTAACTAATGATTTGGGTGCTGGCGGAACAAATGTTTTTTATGCTATGCCTAATGAAAATATTCAAAAAGAGAAATTGATGTCGTATTTAAAATCAAAATCGGATGCTATTTTTGCCATACATTCTTCTCCAAAATCAAAGCTTAACGGTTATTTTTCCTCTAATTATCCAGCAGTGAAATCGTTTTATTTTAATGAAAAAGGAATTTTCGACTATTTAATTTTAAAATCAAATTTTCAAAAAGGGAAAAAGAATTTTGTGATTTTAGATTCAGATAAAATCATACAAGTAATTTCTGTTGTTAATAATTTAATAAAACTTAAAAAAGAATTTGATCTTCAATTGGTTGTTATAGAAAGAAATGATGCCTTAGATTTTGAAGAAATTTCCTCTAAAAACTTAGCTGTTTTACAAATGTTGTACCCTTCCGCTATTCGTGAAAATGAATCAGTGGAAGCATTAAATTTTGCAAAAACATTTAAAAAAGTTAATAAAGTACAGCCCAATCAATACGCAACTCGAGGATTTGACGTAACTTTTGATGCCATTTTAAGAATGTGTCAAGTAGAAGGATTTATTAAATCTACAGAAACTCAAATTTCGGAGCAAATTGAAAGTCAGTTTAATTATATAAATAATACCAATAATGGCGTTTATATGATGTATTATAATTCAGATTTAACCATAAAACAAGCGCAATAATGGCCACTTCAAAAGTAACTTATTTAGGTGATTTACGCACATCATCGATACATTTAGCTTCTGGTTCAGAAATTATTTCGGATGCACCAATTGATAATAACGGAAAAGGAGAAGCATTTTCACCAACCGATACAGTAGCAAATGCATTAGCAAGTTGTATGTTTACCGTAATGGGAATAAAAGCACAAGATTTAGCTGTAGATTTCTCAAATTCAACGGCTGAAGTAACAAAAATTATGGGAACCGAACCGCGACGAATTAGTGAAATTCACGTTACTTTTAGAATGAATGTTTCCGTTTCTGACAAAGAAAAAACCATTTTAGAGAAAACCGCAATGACTTGTCCAGTTTTTAATAGCTTACATCCAGATATTAAAAAGGAAGTGGTTTTTGATTGGAAGTAATTTTAAAGTTAGAAAATAAGTAAACATCTATACTCTATTTTCTATACTCTATACTCTATATTCTATACTCTATTTTCTCAAAAAAATGACCAACCAAGAACAACTCATAAAACTCGCACACACAATAATGCCTTTTGGGAAATTTAAAGGCCGTTATCTTATTAATTTACCTGAACAGTATATAGTTTGGTACAAAAACAAAGGTTTTCCTGCTGGAATTTTGGGCGAACAACTTAAGTTAGTTTACGAATTAAAACTAAACGGATTAGAAGAATTAATTCATAACATTCAAAAAAAGTATCCCAAACCTTAAATTTAATGTATAATTGATAATTTGACTTATTGATAATTGGCTAATTAATATTATATTTGCGTGTTTTTAAATTCAATATCAAAGGATAGTTTTGCCTGTCCCTCAAACAACACAACAAACAACAACATGAATCAAACAAAATACATTTTCGTTACAGGTGGTGTTACTTCCTCATTAGGAAAAGGAATTATAGCAGCATCTTTAGCGAAATTATTGCAAGCAAGAGGGTATAGAACAACAATTCAGAAATTTGATCCGTATATTAATGTAGACCCAGGAACTCTAAATCCATATGAACATGGCGAATGTTATGTAACAGATGATGGCGCAGAAACAGATTTAGATTTAGGACATTACGAACGTTTTTTAAACGTACCAACATCTCAGGCAAATAATGTTACAACAGGTAGAATTTACTTGTCAGTTATTGAAAAAGAACGTCGTGGCGAATTTTTAGGCAAAACGGTTCAAGTTGTGCCTCACATTACCAACGAAATTAAAGAACGTATGCAATTGCTTGGTAATTCAGGCGATTATGATATTGTTATTACAGAAATTGGTGGAACAGTTGGAGATATTGAATCGTTACCTTACATAGAATCTGTTCGTCAATTGGTTTGGGAGTTGGGAGATACAAACGGAATCGTAATTCATTTAACTTTGGTTCCTTATTTAGCAGCAGCTGGAGAATTAAAAACAAAACCGACACAACATTCTGTTAAAACATTAATGGAAAGCGGTATTAAAGCAGATATTTTAGTTTGCAGAACCGAACATGAAATATCACAAGATTTACGTGAGAAATTAGCCTTGTTTTGTAATGTAAAAAAAGAAGCCGTTATTCAATCAATTGACGCTTCCACTATTTACAAAGTACCTAACTTAATGCAGGAAGAAGGTTTAGATAAAGTAGCCTTACAAAAATTAAATTTACCAGAAAAAGCGACTCCAGATTTAAAACAATGGAATGAGTTTTTATACAAATTAGAACACCCTAAACACGAAGTAAACATAGGTTTGATTGGAAAATATGTAGAATTGCAAGATTCTTACAAATCTATTTTAGAAGCTTTTATTCACGCCGGAGCTACACAAGAAACAAAAGTAAATGTAGTTAGTATTCATTCGGAATTTTTGGATGAATCGAATGTAGCCTCAAAACTTAAAGATTTAGATGCAATTTTGGTTGCGCCAGGTTTTGGAGAAAGAGGTATTGAAGGTAAAATTGATGCCATAAAATATGTACGTGAAAATAACATTCCATTTTTAGGAATTTGTTTAGGTATGCAAATGGCTTCAATAGAATTTGCTAGAAATGTGCTTGGAAAATCAGATGCCAATTCAACAGAAATGAATGCCAATACAAGCTATCCAATTATCAGTTTAATGGAAGAGCAAAAAACCGTTACTGAAAAAGGCGGAACAATGCGTTTAGGTGCTTGGAAATGCACTATCAAAGAAAATACTTTAGCACATAAAATTTACGGAACAACAAATATATTAGAACGTCACCGTCACCGTTTTGAATTTAACGGTGATTATTTAAAAGAAATGGAAGCAGCTGGATTAGTAGCTTCAGGTTCAAATCCAGATACAGGATTGGTTGAAATAATTGAATTACCAAATCACCCTTTCTTTATTGGAGTACAATACCATCCAGAATATAAAAGTACAGTATTAAATCCGCATCCTTTATTTATGGGATTAGTGGCCGCAGCAGTGAAAAACAAGTAAAATCGTTATTTTGTAACGATTGTATTTAAAAGCAGACTAATAAAATAAATTTAATCCAACTCTGTTTGAGTTGAACATTCTATTATGGAAGAAAAAAAATTTGACATAAAGTCGTTAATCGGTTTCACATTAATCTTCGGAATTTTAATGTGGATGATGTATTCAAATCAACCTACAAAAGAAGAGCTAGCCGAAACAGCCAAAAAAGAACAAGCTGACAAAGAAGCAAAAACACCTAAAAGTGTAACAGCAACTACAACTCAATTAGTTCAAAAAACAGATTCTACAGGGAAGATTTCACAAGAAGCTTTATCTAAATTAGGTGCTTTCGCTTATGCGGAAACATTGCCATCAGCTAGTAATACAACTACTACTTTATTAGCAAATAGTGTATTGAGTTTAAAAATAGCCAACAAAGGTGGCTACATTTCTGAGGCAACCATTTTAAACCAAGAACAATTTAAGAAAGGTTCAGGAAAAGCGGTGCAAATTATTAAAGATAATAATGCGAATTTCAATTTGACTTTAACAACCAAAGACGGTAAAGTAATAAACACAAAGGATTTATATTTTGAACCTAATCTTTCTAAAGAAGGAAAAAATCAAGTCTTAACGATGCAACTAAAAACAGGTGAAAATCAGTTTTTAGAATACCGTTACGTCATGAAAGAAAAGGACCACATGTTGGAATTTTCTATTCGTACACAAGGTTTAGAAAATGTTTTAAACACTTCAAAACCAACAGATTTAGAATGGAATTTAAAAACCTATCGCAATGAAAAAAGTGTGTCTTACGAAAACAGATATACTGAATTAACATATGAATTTGATGGTGGAAAAGACGATTATTTAAATGCTACATCTGATAACGAAGATACAGCGGAAGCAGTAACTTACGTAGCTTTTAAACAACATTTTTATACTTCGGTTTTATTAACCAATACGCCATTTAAAAAAGTAGATTTTAAATCTGATAATTTAGTAGATGATGAAAAAGTAGATACCGTTTTTACTAAAAACTTTACAGCAAAAATGCCATTAGAATTCAAAAACGGCGCTTTAAATTATGACATGAATATGTATTATGGTCCTACAGATTACAAAACATTAAGTGCTTATGATAAAAACCTAGATGAATTGGTTTCTTTAGGTTGGGGTGTTTTCGGATGGATTAATATGTTTGTATTTATTCCATTATTTGGTTTGTTATCAGGATTTATGCCTTATGGATTTGCTATTATCATCTTCACGATTTTAATAAAAATTGCGATGTCGCCTATAACATACAAATCATTTTTGTCGCAAGCAAAAATGAAAGTATTGAAACCAGAAATTGCAGAATTGGGTGAAAAATTCAAAAATAACCCAATGAAAAAACAACAAGAAACAATGGCACTGTATTCTAAAGCTGGCGTAAATCCAATGGCGGGTTGTATTCCAGCGTTAATACAATTACCATTTATGTATGCCTCGTTTCAGTTTTTTCCATCTGCTTTTGATTTGAGACAAAAAAGTTTCCTTTGGGCTGACGATTTGTCTTCATACGACTCTATTTATAAATTGCCATTTAATATTCCTTTCTATGGTGATCACGTAAGTTTATTTCCAATATTAGCAGCTATTGCCATTTTCTTCTACATGAAAATGACAACTGGAGATCAAGCGATGCAAGCACCACAACAAGAAGGCATGCCAGATATGGGGAAAATTATGAAAATAATGATTTATCTTTCACCTATTATGATGTTGGTTTTCTTCAATAATTATGGATCTGGATTGAGTTTGTATAACTTTATTTCTAATTTAATTACGATTGGAATTATGTTAGTCATTAAAAAATATGTGGTTAATGAAGAAAAAATACACGAACAAATTCAAGTGAATAAAACGAAACCCAAAACGGAATCTAAATTTCAAAAGCGAATGCGAGAAATAATGGAAAATCAAGAAGCTCAGAAAGCATTAAATCAAAAGAAAAAATAACTTCTTTAAAACCTGTTCTTGTTGAGAACAGGTTTTTTTATACTATTTTTGTAAAACAATCGTTATGTATTTTAGTTGCAAAAAATCATTTTTAAATAAACTTTATTAACATATGAAAAAACTAATTTTTATTGCTTTTTTAGTAATTGCAAATTTTGTTTTTGCCCAAAATAAATTAAATCAGTTTGACGAACAAGGCATGCGTCATGGTTTTTGGAAAGGGTTTTATGAGGAAAGCAAACGCCCAAGATATGAAGGTGCTTTTGAACACGGAAAAGAAACTGGCACGTTTAAATATTTTGATGATACCAGAGCTGGAACTGTAATAGCCACAAGAGATTTTTCTAAAAGTGATGGTTCATGCTACACCATATTTTTCGATCAAAAAGCAAATAAAGTTAGCGAAGGTGTAGTCAAAAATAAACTTTTTGAGGGACAATGGAAATATTACCACCAAGAGTCAAAAGAAATTATGACACTTGAAAATTATAAAAACGGGCAGTTAAACGGTCCCAGAAAAGTGTTTTATAAAACCAGTAAATTGGCAGAAGAAATTAATTATCTGGAAGGTAAAAAAAATGGAGTTGGAAAAACATTTGCTGAAAATGGAAAACAAATAGACGAGCACCATTATGTAAATGATGTTTATGAAGGTATTGCCATTTATTTTGACGGCAATGGAAAAAAATTATATGAAGGCGCCTATAAAAATAATTCTAAAATTGGAATTTGGAAATTTTATGAAAACGACAAAGTTGTAAAACAAGTTAAAGCAGATAAATTTTCAAAGGAATTAAAAAAAATGGAACAAAAATTAGCCAAGAAATTTGCTAAAAGTACTCCTGTAGAAAAACCAGTTGAAGAATAATAATAAAATATAAATGAAACGAGTAGTTGTAGGACTTTCAGGTGGAGTAGATTCAAGTGTCGCAGCCTATCTTTTACAAGAGCAAGGTTACGACGTTATTGGACTTTTTATGAAAAATTGGTACGATGATTCCGTAACTATTTCAAATGAATGTCCGTGGTTAGAAGATAGTAACGACGCTTTGTTAGTAGCAGAAAAATTAGGAATTCCTTTCCAAACTGTAGATTTATCGGAACAATACAAAGAGAAAATTGTTGATTATATGTTTTCAGAATACGAAAACGGACGCACACCAAATCCTGATGTGTTATGCAACAGAGAAATTAAGTTTGATGTTTTTATGAAAATTGCCGTTTCGTTAGGAGCAGATTATGTGGCAACTGGACATTATTGCAGAAAAAACACCTTTGAAGTTAATGGAAACGAAGTTCATCAATTACTAACTGGAAAAGATGATAACAAAGATCAATCGTATTTTTTATGCCAATTATCGCAAGAACAATTAGCAAAAGCATTATTTCCAATTGGCGAATTAACAAAACCAGAAGTTAGAGAAATCGCTACTAAAATGGAATTGGTTACGGCCGAGAAAAAAGATTCTCAAGGATTGTGTTTCATTGGTAAAGTACGTTTACCTGAGTTTTTACAACAAAAATTACAACCCAAAGAAGGCGAAATTATTGAAATTCCAGCTTCTAATGACATTTATGCAACCGCTATTCCAAATTTTGAAAATACAGAAGCAGCACTAGCTTTTTATGCTAAAAATAAAGACTATTCTAATGCAAATGGAATCGTCAAAGGAAAGCATCAAGGTGCACATTATTTTACAAACGGACAACGTCGTGGTTTAAATGTTGGTGGTACAAAAGAAGGCTTATTTGTCATTCAAACGGATGTAGTAAATAATATTATTTATGTTGGAGAAGGCGCCAATCATCCTGGTTTATTTAAAAATACGTTGTTCATAAAAGCAAACGAAGTGCATTGGATACGTCAAGATTTAAAATTGAATACAGGAGAAACTAAAAATGTAATGGCCCGAATTAGATACCGTCAGCCGTTGCATAAAGCAATTTTACATCAATTTGAAAGCGGCATGTATGTTGAGTTTGAAAATGAGCAATCGGCTATAACAGAAGGACAGTTTGTAGCTTGGTATATTCATGATGAATTGCAAGGTAGTGGTGTAATTTCTTAATTATTTTGCTATATTTGATTAAACTTTAGCAGTATGAAAAAAATATACTTTTTACTTATTTTAGGAGTAGTCAACTTGGGATTCGCCCAAATTGAAGATGCCTGGGTATATTTTAACAACAAACCAAGTGCTGCAACATTTTTAGCCAATCCTTTAACTATGCTCACCCAACGTGCTTTGGATAGAAGAACTGCCCAAAATATTTCTTTAGACGTTACAGATGTTCCTGTAGAACAAAGTTATATTACTCAAATTGCTGCAGCTTCTGGTATCACAGTTATGGCAAAATCAAGATGGATGAATGCGTTGCATATTCGAGGTACACAAATCAATATTCAAGCTTTAACTAGTTTAAGTTTTGTAAATCATGTCACTTTTGCCAATCATTCTTTGAATCCAGGTGGAAGAGTTTCTCAAAATAATAAAATTTCTTTAGTAAACAAACAATTTGAAACGCAAGTAATTTATAATTATGGCGGTTCCCAAAATCAAATTGAAATGCTTAACGGACACTTATTACACCAACAAAATTATACTGGACAAGGAAAAGTAATTGCCGTTTTAGATTCAGGATTTTTAGGTGTTAACACAGCACCACCATTTCAAAATTTAATTACAAACAATCAAATTTTAGGCGGATATAATTTTCCAGACCAAAATACTAATTATTTTTCCAGACACAATCATGGTTCAAATGTGCTATCAACTATGGGTGCTTTTGCGGAAGGACAATTAGTAGGTACCGCTCCAAATGCCAAATATTATTTATTTATTACAGAAGATATTAATTCTGAAAATCCTGTTGAAGAATCCTATTGGGTGGAAGGAGCTGAATTAGCAGATTATTATGGCGCCGATGTAATTAATTCTTCTTTAGGTTATTTTGGTTACGACAATCCTAATTATTCTCATCAGTATGATGATATGATTGGAAATAAAACATTTTCTTCTCGTGGCGCCAACATGGCTTTCAATAAAGGAATTGTTGTTGTAATTAGTGCTGGTAACTCAGGTGCCACATCAGAACCACATATTGTTACGCCAGCAGATGCCATTGGTGCATTGACAATTGGTGCTGTAAATAGTGTAGAACAATACGCTACATTTAGTTCTATTGGTCCTTCCTATGACGGACGCGTAAAGCCAGATGTTTGTGCCAAAGGTTTAGGGACAACAGTTTGTTCACCTTCGGGGACAATATATAATTCAAGCGGCACTTCATTTTCTAGTCCAGTTATAGCAGGAATGGTAGCTACATTTTGGTCAGCAGTACCCAATTTAACAGCGCAGCAAGTGGTTCAATTCATTAAACAATCATCAGATAATTATAGCAATCCAACCATACAGAAAGGATACGGAATTCCAGATTTTCAATTGGCTTTAACTGCGGCTTTAAATATGGAAATAATTGTGGATGAAGATTCAAATTATTTTACAGTATATCCAAACCCAACAGAAAATCTTATGTTTTTGCGTCTTGAAGATACTTCAGAAAAAGGAACAATTGAGATAATTAATACCTTGGGACAAAAAGTAGCTGAAAAAGAATTTGAAGGTGCTTATAACGCCTTTATAGATTTAGAAAATTTACCAAAAGGTATTTACTATTACAGGTACTTATCTGCTAAAGAACATGTTGGTAAAATAATTAAGAAATAAGAGTACAAATAAATGAATAAAATCACACAATTATTTGGAATAAAATATCCAATTATTCAAGGAGGAATGATTTGGAATAGTGGTTATAAATTAGCCAGTGCTGTTAGTAATGCTGGAGGATTAGGACTAATTGGTGCAGGCTCTATGTATCCTGAAATTTTGCGTGAACACATTCAAAAATGCAAAAAAGCAACCTCAAATCCATTTGGTGTAAATGTACCAATGTTATATCCAAATATTGAGGAAATCATGCAAATTATTGTAGAAGAAGGTGTGAAAATTGTTTTCACTTCTGCAGGAAATCCCAAAACTTGGACTTCTTTTTTGAAGGAAAAAGGAATAACAGTTGTTCATGTGGTTAGTAGTTCAAAATTCGCATTAAAAGCTCAAGAAGCTGGCGTTGACGCAGTTGTTGCTGAAGGTTTTGAAGCAGGTGGACATAACGGAAGAGAAGAAACTACAACGCTTACTTTGATTCCTATGGTTAAAGAAAATATTTCAATTCCATTAATTGCAGCTGGTGGAATTGCTTCTGGAAAAGGCATGTTAGCCGCAATGGTTTTGGGTGCCGATGGCGTTCAGATGGGAAGTCGATTCGCTGCTTCTATAGAATCAAGTGCACATATTGACTTTAAAAAAACAATCTTAGAAACACAAGAAGGTGAAACACTGGTTACTTTAAAAGAATTAGCACCCGTTAGATTGATAAAAAATAAGTTTTTTAATGATGTTCAAGAAGCTTATGCCAATTGTGCTTCTGTAGAAGATTTAAAAACGTTATTAGGCAGAGCAAGAGCCAAACGTGGCATGTTTGAAGGCGATTTAGTTGAAGGTGAGCTAGAAATTGGACAAATTGCAGGTTTAATACATGAAATTCTTCCTGTTGAAACTATCATTTTTAATGTTATTTCAGAATTTAATTCAGCAAAAATTAGTGTAAACGAAATTCAATTTTAATATAATAAAAAATGAAAAAAATAATTCTTTTATTGTTTTTTGGTTTGTGTGCACCATTGGGATTTTCTCAAACTTACCAATTCAAAACAGTTAATTATTCTGTTTCTCAAAAAAACGTAAAAGGAGAATGGTCTAAATGGTCTAAAACACAACCTACCGAACTATTGATTAATTTGGATAGAGATAAACATCGATTTGTGGTATATTCTGAAATTATTCAGCTTTATAATATTTTAAAATATGAGGACAAAGTTGAAAATGAAACGGGGACTTCCAACAAATATTTTTGTGTTGATAATATTGGCATTGATACTGTTATAACTATTGTATCTCCAAAAAATGCTGGAAGCAGCAAGCAAATTTATATAGCAAATGACGAGATGATTATCGAATACGATTTAATTTATTTAGGCGAAAAATAATAGCTCTTGCGAACAAATATTTCAAAACACATAACAAATACAACTCTTTTTAAAGAGCAAATTTTACATTGGAGTCAACAATTTGAAGAAGTTATTGTTTTAGATAGTAATATCGAAAATAATGAAAACCAACTGTATAAATCTTATGATTTAATAGTTGCTGTAGATGCATTTACTTCCATTCAAACTGATTACGAAAAAGCATTTGAAGATTTGTACCAATACCAATCCAAAGCAAACGATTGGCTATTTGGTTATTTATCGTACGATTTAAAAAACGATATTGAAATGCTGAATTCAAAAAATCATGATGGTTTACATTTTCCTGATTTGTATTTTTTTCAACCTAAAAAAATCTTTTTATTGAAAGATAATAGGTTAGAAATTCAATATTTAAATATGTGCGATGATGAAATAGAGGCTGATTTTAAAGATATTTTTAATCAATCGAAAAGCAAAAATATAAAGTCAAAAGTTACGATCGAGCAGAGAATCTCTAAAGAAAATTATCTTAAAAAAACAGAAAAAATGTTAGCGCACATTCATCGTGGAGATATATATGAAGCTAATTTTTGTATGGAATTTTTTGCTGACAATGCGATAATTGAACCAGCAGAAATTTATGGAAAATTGAATAAAATATCCGATTCGCCATTTGCAGTATTTTTTAAGAAAAATCAACATTATTTGCTTTCAGCCTCACCAGAAAGGTATTTAAAAAAAGAAAACGAAAAAGTGATTTCTCAGCCAATAAAAGGAACCGCAAAACGAAATTCAAATGCAACAATAGACGAGCAAAATAAAATTGATCTTTTAAATAATCCAAAGGAGCGTTCAGAAAATATAATGATAGTTGATTTGGTTAGAAATGATTTATCTCAAACCGCTACAAAAGGCAGTGTACAAGTAGAAGAAATATGTGAAATTTATTCTTTTAAACAAGTGCATCAAATGATTTCAACTGTAGTTTCGAATGTATCGCATACTACTTCACCAATTGAAATTTTAAGAACCACTTTTCCGATGGGAAGTATGACTGGCGCGCCGAAAATTTCAGCTATGAAAATTATTGAAGAGTTAGAAGAAACAAAACGCGGATTGTATAGCGGCGCTGTGGGCTATTTTACACCTTCAGGGAATTTTGATTTTAATGTGGTTATTCGAAGTATTTTGTATAATTCGGAAAATCAATATTTAAGTTTCTCTGTTGGAAGTGCCATAACTGCTGAAGCCGTTCCAGCAAATGAATATGAAGAATGTTTATTAAAAGCCAAAGCAATGTTTGAGGTGCTTCAAGTTAATTAATTATATTTGTACATGTTTCAAAAGTTTAAAAACCATATTGACACTAATTTTTCTTTCTTACAAGATAAAAAACTTCTTGTGGCGACTAGTGGGGGAATGGATAGTATGGTTTTGGTGCATTTATTTCAAAAATTAAAATTCAATATTACTTTGGCACATTGCAATTTTCAATTAAGAAATTCAGAAAGTGATTCAGATGAAAAATTTGTAAATAACTACGCTAAGCAGCATAATATAGGTTGTTTTACCACAAAATTTGATACCATAAATTATTCTGAAGTACATAAATTATCTACACAAGTTGCTGCCAGAAATTTACGTTACAATTGGTTTAACGAAATTTTAGTTCAAGAAAAATTCGATTATATTATTACTGCGCATCACGCAGATGATGTTGCAGAAACGTTTATGATCAATCTCTCTAGGGGAACAGGTTTAGAAGGTTTAACAGGAATTCCGTCGCAAAATGGAAATGTAATTCGACCAATGTTACCTTTTTCTCGTAAAGAAATTGAGAAGTATGCTTCAGAAAATAGTTTGCAATGGAGAGAAGATAGTAGTAATGCCTCGGATAAATATATAAGAAACAAAATCAGACATCATATTATTCCTGTTTTTAAGGAAATTAATGATTCATTTTTGCAATCTTTTCAAAATACTTTAGATCATCTTAATCAGCAAAAATCTTTAGTTGATGATGCCGTTTTATTGGTGTATGAAAAAGTAGTTTTAGAAGAAAAAGAACAATTAAAAATAAATATTTCTGCTTTACTTCAATATAAAAACTACAAAGCTTATTTGTACCAATGGCTACATAATTATGGTTTTACTGCCTGGAATGATGTATATGATTTAGTACAATCGCAAACAGGAAAACGCATCGAATCTGAAAATTATATTTTATTAAAAAACAGAGATTATTTACTTCTTTCACAAAGAAAATCAACTGATTTTGAAACTATTGTTATTAATTCTGTAACTGAAAATACTAATTTTCCGTTAAATTTCAGTTTTTGTAACTTAAGTAACATTTCAAATCAAAACAAGAACATTATATTTGTAGAAGAATCGAAGTTACAATTTCCGTTAATCATAAGAAAATGGAATGAAGGCGATTTCTTTTATCCAGCAGGAATGCAAGGTAAAAAGAAAGTAAGCAAGTATTTAAAAGATGAAAAATTTACTTTATTCCAAAAACAAGATGCTTTTATTTTAGAAAGCAATAATCAAATTGTTTGGATAATAGGGCATAGAGCTGACGAACGATTTAAACCAGAAAACACCAACCAAAATATAATACAAATAACCTATAATAATGAAAAAAATAGTTAGTTTATTAGCCTTATTAGTTACCTTTTTAGGAACTGCACAAATTGTAGAACCAGTAAAATGGAGCTCAAGTGTTGTGAAAGTTTCTGATTTTGAATTAGATTTAATTATCTCAGCAAGTATTGAAAATAATTGGCATTTGTATTCGCAGTTTACACCTGAAGGTGGTGCCTTACCATTGGTTTTTACATTTAAAAATCAAAAAGGAAACTACCAATTATTAGGAAAAACTAAAGAAGGAAAATATAAAAAATCGTTTAACGAAATATTTGAAATAGAAGAATATTACTTTCAAACTTCGGCAAAGTTTATACAACGAATTAAAATATTAAATCCAAAATTAAAAACAATCTCTCTTTTGGCAGATGGTCAAGCTTGTATAGATGGAAAATGTGTGCAAACTGAAGGAAATTTAGTTTTTAATTTACCAGAAATAAAGGCAACTGAAGCCATTTCAGATCTTGCTGTGGATTCAGTTTCAAAACCAACAGATTCGGTTGTAACAACTGAAACGGATACCACAAAACAAACTATTGCACCTACAAAAGAAACAAATAATAATACTCCAAACAAAGAGGAAAAAAGTTTATGGACGATTTTCTTTTTAGCCTTTCTTGGTGGATTTGCAGCACTTTTAATGCCTTGTATTTTCCCAATGATTCCAATGACAGTAAGTTTTTTTACCAAACAAAGTAAAACTAAAGCGGCAGGAGTTAAAAATGCAATTATATATGGTTTGGCCATTATTGCTATTTATGTCTTGTTAGGGTCATTAATTACAGGAATTTTTGGCGCAGAAGCTTTAAATGAATTGTCAACGAGCGTAACATTTAATTTAATTTTCTTTGCCTTATTAGTGGTTTTTGCATTATCATTTTTAGGTGCTTTCGAAATTGTTTTACCAAGTTCTTGGGCTACAAAAATTGATTCAAAGGCAGATAAAGGCGGAATAATTGGTATCTTTTTTATGGCATTGGCTTTAGCCGTAGTTTCTTTTTCTTGCACGGGTCCAATTGTGGGTACATTACTTGTAGAATCAGCATCAAAAGGTGGTTTAGCACCAATTATTGGAATGTTAGGGTTTTCGTTAGCCATTGCTTTGCCATTTATGTTATTTGCAATGTTTCCAGGTTGGTTAAATGCAATGCCAAAATCGGGTGGTTGGCTAAATACGGTTAAGGTTTCTTTAGGATTTTTAGAATTGGCTTTTGCCTTTAAGTTTTTATCTAACGCCGATTTGGTTTTACAAAAACATTGGTTAGAACGAGAATTGTTTATTGCGATATGGATTGCTGTATTTGCTGCTTGGGCATTGTATTTATTTGGAAAATATATGTTGCCTCACGATTATGAAAAAGCAGATAAAATAGGAGTAGGGCGTTTGATGATGGCTATTATCGTTTCTACTTTCACCTTTTATATGATTCCAGGATTATGGGGCGCACCATTAAAAATATTAAGCGGATTAACACCTCCAATGACTTATGCAGAAAGCACATCAGGATTTGGAAATGGTAGTTCTAGTTCAACTGAATTACCAGAACACGCACATTTAGGTCCACACGGAATTATAGCTTTTGAAGAATACGAATACGGTCTGGCTTACGCGAAGCAAGTAGGCAAACCAGTTCTGTTAGATTTTACAGGTGACGCCTGCGCAAATTGCAGAAAAATGGAAGACAATGTTTGGTCTGATAAGTCGATATTACCAATATTAAAAGAACAGGTAGTTTTGATTTCTTTATATTGTGACAGAAAAATTGAGTTACCGAAATCGCAACAATATCTTTCTAAAACCACAGGAAAACAAGTGGTTACAATTGGAAACAAATGGACAGATTTACAAATTTCAAGATATAAAAGTAATTCGCAACCTTTATATGTTATTATTGATAATGAAGGCAATGATTTAGAAGGTGTAACTCCAATGGCATTCAATACCAATATTGAAGAATATAAAAAATGGTTAGAAAACGGGATTGTATTGGCTAATAAGAAGTAAATTAGTTCTAAAATATTTATAAAATCTGTATGAAATTTTTTTATACAGATTTTTTTATTTCAAAAACTTTTCTAAATTTGTATTTTTATAAGCCAATTTTAAAAGTATACGCCATGTTAGTAAAAGTCTTCGGAAGCGCCGTTTTCGGTGTTGATGCCACCACCATTACTGTTGAAGTAAATATCGATAAAGGAATAGGATACCATTTAGTAGGTTTACCTGATTCCGCTATTAAAGAAAGCAGTTATCGTATTGCTGCCGCTCTAAAAAACAACAATTATAACCTTCCCGGAAAAAAAATCACCATAAATATGGCGCCTGCCGATTTAAGGAAAGAAGGTTCTGCCTATGATTTAACTTTAGCTGTTGGAATTTTAGCTGCTTCTGGACAAATTAATGCTGAAGAAGTTGGAAAATACATCATTATGGGCGAAATGTCTTTAGATGGTGGTTTGCAACCTATACGCGGAGCATTATCCATAGCCATTAAAGCTAAAGAAGAAGGTTTTACAGGAATTATTTTACCCAATCAAAATGTAAAAGAAGCCGCTATAGTTGAAGGATTAGAAGTGTATGGCGTAGATAATGTGTTGCAAGTCATTAATTTTTTTGAAGGCAAAGAAACTTTAATTCCGACAGTTATTGATACAAAAGAAGAATTTTCCAAAAACCTTGAATTTCCAGAATTCGATTTTGCAGATGTCAAAGGTCAGGAATCCATAAAAAGATGTATGGAAATTGCAGCAGCTGGCGGACATAATATTATATTAATTGGACCTCCAGGCGCTGGTAAAACCATGTTAGCCAAACGTTTACCAAGTATTTTACCACCTATGAGTATGCAAGAAGCATTAGAAACTACCAAAATTCACTCGGTTACTGGAAGAATAAAAGATGCAGGATTATTAACACAACGTCCTTTTCGTGCGCCACATCATACGGCAAGTTCAGTAAGTTTGGTGGGTGGAGGAAGTTATCCGCAACCAGGAGAAATTTCCTTAGCGCATAACGGCGTTTTATTTTTAGATGAATTGCCTGAGTTTAAACGTGAAGTTTTAGAAGTCATGCGCCAACCTTTGGAAGATAGAGAAGTAACAATTGCTCGAGCAAAATTTACGATAACTTATCCTTCTTCATTTATGTTAGTAGCCAGTATGAATCCAAGTCCGAGTGGTTTTTTTAACGATTCGAAAAATTCAAATGGCGCTTCACAAATGGAAATGCAACGCTATTTAAGTAAAATTTCAGGACCTCTTTTGGACAGAATTGACATTCATATTGAAGTAACGCCCGTACCATTTGAGAAATTATCGGAAACTCGCAAAGCAGAAAGTAGTGTTGAAATTAGAAAAAGGGTTACTATGGCTAGAAATGTTCAGACAAAACGTTTCGAAAATTGTGATCACATTCATTATAATGCACAAATGAGTAGTAAATTAATTCGTGAATATTGTGCTTTGGATGAAGTTTCTTTGCAGTTATTAAAAACTGCCATGGAAAGATTGAATTTGTCGGCACGTGCTTACGATAGAATTTTAAAAGTTTCCCGAACGATTGCCGATTTAGAAAATTCAGAGAATGTGTATTCACATCATATTGCAGAAGCTATTCAGTACAGAAGTTTAGATAGAGAAGGCTGGTTGGGTTAACCATGTTTTTTCCAATATTTTTGACCATAACTACAAAAAATTTCTTCATTAGATTTGATGGTTTTTGTTGCAATTAAACAAACGTTGTTAGATTCATCTAATGCGATTTTCGAATTATTTTTATACTTAGATTTTATAAAACCATTGGAATCATTAGCGTATTTAGCAAAACAATCTACAGTATTTGAGTCTAAAATTGTGCCATCAAGTAAATTAATAAAATACTTGTCATTGTTAAGTAATACTATAGAAGCAGCTTCATTGTTTGTTAGTATTCTACCTTTAAAAACTGAAATTATTTCTTCCTTATAGATTTCTATTGCTGTAAATAATCCATTTCCAGAATTTTCAATTTGAGATTTTTGGATGTATAAATAATCTTCTTCTTTTGCATCAATGGTATTGTCCATAGTATTTAAAATAAAAACTAAAATTTTAAAATTCGCATCACTCTGTTTTTTCTAATGTGATTTTTTATTATTGATGTGGTATCTCTATTATTTTGCATTGGAATAATGATATTTTTTAAAATGTCAACATTCGAAATCTGGTAATTTAAATCGAAAAAACAATAACCCTTGTACACCCCGTTTTCAATTAATACGGCACTTCGTTCCTCAATTGTTCGGCCTTTGTCAACTACAACCATATTGTTGTTTTCAAATTGTAATTTATGAATGCTTTCTTTAGCACGAGCATTATATATTTCAGGACTTTCAAGTTGAATACAAGCGCCATTACATTCTTTAATATTATATTGAAAACAGGCTGATTTTGTGTCATATAAACCATTTATTTTCTGACATAAGTTAGCATTTGACGTAATTTTAAAAAGAAAATTTTTTCCTTCTTGCAAACTTACAAATGATGTAATTTCTTTTTTTCTTCCATCTGCTTTTTCAATAGTTAAGGACAAATAACCTTCATTATTTATATGTGAATACAGAGCGAAATTAAAAATACTTTTACGTTGCGCTCGGTTGTATAATGGCTTGTTGATTTTAATTTCTTCCGATTCTTTTAATAAAGCAATTAATTCGCTACCTGTTTCTTCATAAGTAACCGTATACACATCGCGTTGTATTTTTTTACTTTTAGCATTTGTTCCAGTAAAATGCTGGTTGACACGTTTTTTGATGTTCTTACTTTTACCGATATATATTAAATCGCCTTTTTCATTATGAATATAGTATATACCGGTTTTTGAAGGCAATTTTTCTAATATATCAAGTAATTTAGGAGATAATCCTGCTTTTATTTCAGTTTTTATGTAGCTTTTTACAATTTCCTTTGTCAAATCTTTTGCTAAAAGCATCTTGAATAATTTGACTGTAGCCATTGCATCTCCGCTTGCTCGATGTCTGTCTGCCATTGGAATTCCCAGAGAACGTACTAGTTTTCCTAAACTATAAGAAGGCAAATCGGGAATGATTTTCATAGCTAATTCTACAGTGCAAAGTGTTGGTGTTTTAAAATCATAACCCAATCGTCTAAATTCCATTTGTAAAATTCGGTAATCGAAACTGGCGTTATGTGCTACAACAATTGTACCTTCTGTAATTTCAATTATCCGTTTAGCAACCTCGTAAAACTTTGGCGCACTGCGAAGCATAGCACTATTAATACCAGTTAATTTTACCACAAAAGGCTGAATTGGTTTTTCAGGATTCACCAAACTAATAAACTGGTCAACCACTTCGTGACCATCAAATTTATAAATAGCTATTTCCGTAATACCCTCTTCATTGTATTGTCCGCCAGTGGTTTCTATGTCGATAATAGTATAAATATGTTTTATTTTTATAATTTTAGTAATTCAATTTCAATAATTGGCACATTGAAAATTGCCTTATTGATAATTTCTATTGCCAAAGATACTACTTCCTATTCGAACCATGGTGCTTCCGCATGAAATGGCTAGTTGATAATCGCCAGACATACCCATTGATAGGATATTGGGTTTTAGGTTATGGGTAAAAGGAATTTTACTTAATTTATCAAATATAGATTTTAAATGGTTGAATTCTTTTTCAATTTGGTTTGTGTTTTGAGTGAAGGTTGCCATTCCCATTAAACCTACGATTCTGATGTTTTCGAATTCGCTTTTGTCATGCTGAACTTGTTTAAGAATTTCTTCTAATTCCTCTTCATCTAAACCAAATTTAGTTTCTTCTTCCGCGATATGAATTTGTAATAAACAATCAATTACTCTATTGTGTTTTTTGGCTTGTTTATTAATTTCTTGCAATAATTTCAAACTGTCAACGCCATGAATCAAACTTACGTACTCTGCCATAAATTTGACTTTATTGGTTTGAACGTGGCCAATCATATGCCATTCGATATCTTTTGGCATTTGTTCCCATTTATCAGTCATTTCTTGGATTTTGTTTTCTCCAAAAATACGCTGACCCGCATTGTAGGCTTCCATTAAATCGGCTACCGGTTTGGTTTTTGAAACCGCAACCAAAGACACTTGAACTGGAAGTTGGGATTTTATCTCGGTAAGATTTTTAGCTATTGACATTATTTTATAAATTTTTTAAAACATGGTTTTAGAAATTATAATAACTTCGTAAATCCAAAATCGTAATTCGTATATCAAAATTACAATTCATAAATCACCAAACCACTTCTAAACTTTGGTTCAATGTAGGTTGATTTTGGAGGCATAATTAAATTATTATCGGCAATGGTTTTAATTTCTGACATATTAGTAGGGTAGAGCATAAAACCCACTTCATATTCGCCTTCATCTACTAAATCTTTAATAACAGAAACGCTTTGCTTTCCAGGAATGTAATCAATGCGTTCGTCGTTACGCAAATCTTCAATTCCTAATAACGGAAATAAAACCGTGTCGTATAATATTTGAGCATCTAAGTTTTCTAAAACAGAAGTAATATTTTGATTTTGCTTGTAAAACAAAGCATAAAAACTACCATTTAAATACATCCCAAATTCAAATTTATTTTGTGGTTTCCACAATTCTTGATCTTTGGGTTTGATGATGAAATTATCAGATAATTTAGTTTTGAAATCGTCTTTAGTTAAACCATTTAAATCTCTAACCAATCGATTGTACTCGTATATTTTTACATTACTTTCTGCAATTAAAAAACTCATAAAATAATTTAGATTATTGTTGCCTAAATGTTTTTCTTGCTCAAATAACAATTCTGCTGAAGCCGAACGGTGATGTCCATCAGCAATATATAAATTAGGAATTTTTTCAAAATGCTCTTGCAACCATTCTATTTCTGATTGTGTTTCAATCTTCCATAAAGTATGTTTTTCCTTGTTTGGCGTCGTAAATGCATAAATAGGTTCGCTCTTTTTTCTTAAAGAAATAAACGTATTTATTTCAACAGAATCTGGATAGGTAATCAAAACGGGTTCTGTATTAAATCCTGTTTGATGTAAATAATCTTTAAATAATTCTACTCGATACTGTAATGTGTCTTCGTGTTTTTTAATCTGATTTTTCTGATATTCTTCAACGGAAGTTCCAGCAATAATTCCAGTAAATGTTTGACTTTTGGCTTGTATTTCGTACAAATAAAAAACAGGTTGTTCTTCGGAAATTAAAATAGCTTCGTTTTTAAAATCCTGATATTTATGTAAAACGCCTTTAAAACGCTTGTCTAAAGTAATTTTTTGAGTATTCGCATAAGCGGGATGTATGACATGCAAAAAGGAATACGGATTGAAACTTAGCCAAGCTGCAAGTTCCGCCGAACTATAATCTTCATAGGTTCTGCAAGTTACCAATGCGACTTTATCTGCCGATGGACGAACTGCTTTGAAAGGGATTATTTTGCTCATTTTTAGCATTTAGCATTTAGCTTTAAGCTGTCAGCATTGGCTAACTGCTAAAAGCTAATAGCTTTTATTTAAATTGTTTTGAAACTTTCTCTGCTTTTTTACTTTCTGAATAATCGTAGAATCCTTCACCAGATTTAACACCTAATTTCCCAGCCATTACCATATTTACTAATAACGGACAAGGCGCATATTTAGGATTTTTAAAACCGTCATACATTACGTTTAGAATTGATAAACAAACGTCAAGACCAATAAAATCTGCTAATTGTAACGGACCCATTGGATGTGCCATTCCTAATTTCATTACAGTATCTATTTCAGATACGCCCGCCACACCGTTATATAACGTTTCGATTGATTCGTTAATCATAGGCATTAAAATTCTATTGGCTACGAAACCAGGATAATCATTTACCTCGGTTGGAGTTTTACCTAATTTTACAGATAAATCCATGATGATTTTAGTCACTTCATCAGATGTAGAATAGCCACGAATGATTTCAACTAATTTCATAATTGGCACTGGGTTCATAAAATGCATTCCAATAACTCGTTCTGGGTGAACCACTTGTGCTGCAATTTGAGTAATTGAAATTGAAGACGTATTCGATGCTAAAATTACATTATGGTCGCAAATATCGCTTAATTGCTTAAAGATATTCATTTTAAGCGTTACATTTTCAGTGGCAGCTTCTACAACCAAATCGCAACCCACAACGCCATCTTTAATATCCGTATAAGTGATAATATTTGAAATCGTTTTGTGTTTGTCTTCTTCCGTTATGCTTCCTTTTGTTACCATTCTATCTAGGTTGGCAGCAATAGTTGCCATTCCTTTTTCTAATGATTTCTCAGAAATATCAATTAATTTTACGGTAAATCCTGCTTGTGCAAAAGTATGAGCAATTCCGTTGCCCATTGTTCCTGATCCTATTACGGCTATTTGTTTCATTATGTATTTTGTTTCAAGTTTAAGTTTTCAAGTTAAAGAAAATTATTTTTCCATAGAATCTATAATCATATAAGCAACACGCAACGCTTCTGTTCCATCTTCTAAAGTTACAATTGGAGTTGTGTCATTATTTATAGCATCTGCAAACGATTCTAACTCGTCTAAAATAGCGTTGTTTGGATTTACGTTTGGGTTATCAAAATATATTTGTTTTTTCACGCCTTCTGCATTTTGCAAAATCATGTCAAAATCGCCAGGCGTTTCTGGAGCATCTTGCATACGAACTACTTCGCAAATTTTATCTAAATAATCAACAGAAATGTAAGCATCTTTTTGGAAAAAGCGAGACTTACGCATGTTTTTCATCGAAATTCTACTAGCAGTTATGTTCGCCACACAACCATTTTCGAATTCTAAACGCGCATTAGTAATATCGGGAGAATCAGAAATTACGGCAACACTACTGGCGTTTACCGATTTTACTTTAGATTTTACTACGCTCAAAATCGCATCAATATCGTGAATCATTAAATCTAAAACCACAGGCACATCTGTACCACGCGGATTAAATTCTGCCAAACGGTGTGTTTCGATAAACATCGGTTTATCAATCATATCTTTCACAGCTGTAAAAGCCGGATTGAAACGCTCCACGTGTCCAACTTGTCCTTTTACATTATATTTTGTAGCTAAAGCAACAATTTTTTCAGCTTCTTCAACAGTTGTTGCGATAGGTTTTTCTATAAAAATATGTTTTTCTGCTTCGATTACCATTTTAGCACACTCGAAATGTTGAATAGTTGGTGTTACAATATCAACTACATCAACTTCATCAATAAGTTGAGCAATAGACTCAAATTTTTTGTACCCAAACTCAGTTGCAACTTTTATAGCATTATCTTCAAAAGGATCAAAAAAACCAACTAATTCGTATTTTTCTGACTGATTTAATAATCGTAAATGTATTTTTCCTAAGTGACCAGCACCTAAAACTCCGATTTTTAACATAAAAATAAATTTTATCAAAAATAGTAATAAAATAAGAAATTCCAATTAAGAAATCTCAATATTAAAATTTAGAATTTCAAATTGATGTTGCGCTAACATTAGTTAGATTTTTTAAATAAATTGGAGTTAAATTTTTGTTTTTGAAAAAATTCCATCTAATTTTACAACACTAATTTACCTAATAAATTGAAAGACACTAATAAACATCAAGGGCTCAGAAATCTGCTAGTAAAACAATTAAAAGAAAAAGGAATAACGGATAAAAATGTTTTGGATGCTATTGCAAAAATTCCGCGACATTTATTTATTGATTCTAGTTTTGAAAATTTTGCTTACCAAGACAAAGCATTTCCTATTGGAGCAGATCAAACCATTTCACAACCTTATACAGTGGCTTTTCAAACTGAATTATTACAAGTAGAAAAAGAGCACAAAATTTTAGAAATAGGTACGGGTAGTGGATACCAAACTGCCGTTTTATGTTTATTAGGTGCTAAAGTGTATTCTGTTGAAAGACAAAATGAGTTATTTAAGAAAACTAAAAATTTACTTTCTAAACTGACAATAAATGTGATACCAAAATTACTTTCATTTGGTGATGGTTATAAAGGTTTACCCGATTATGCTCCGTTTGATAGTATAATAGTAACAGCTGGTGCACCTGTAATTCCTCAGGCTTTAATGTCGCAATTGAAAATAGGAGGGAGATTAGTTATTCCAGTAGGAAAAAAAGAACAAATAATGACTTTGTTAGTAAGGAAAAACGAAACACAATTTGAAAAAACCGAGTTTGGAGATTTCAAATTTGTACCCTTATTAGAAAATAAAAATTAAACATATAAATTTATATAAAATGAAAAAACTGATTTTAGGATTTTTAGTGTTCAGTACTTATTTAAATGCTCAAGATAAGCCAAAATTAGTGGTTGGAATTGTGGTAGATCAAATGAAAATGGAATACTTGTATCGTTTTTCAAATGATTTTTCTAATAATGGTTTTAAAAAATTAATGGCAAAAGGATTCACTTTTCATAATATGCATTATAATTTTATGCCAACATATACAGCTCCAGGGCACGCTGCAATATTTACTGGTGCCTTACCAAATGTAAACGGAATTGTAGGTAACGATTGGTTTAATAAAAGCACAGGAAAAGAAATGTATTGCACCGATGATGCCTCTGTTACCACATTAGTTGAAGGAACAGAATCTGAAGGAAAGATGTCGCCAAAAAACCTATTTAGTTCTACTATTACAGATGAATTAAAATTAGCTACCAACTTCAAAAGTAAAGTAATTGGAATTAGTATTAAAGATAGGGGAGCCATTTTACCAGCCGGACATTTCGCAGATTGGGCGTTTTGGTACACTAAAACAGGGAATTTTATCTCAAGTTCGTTTTATGGAAACAAATTACCAGATTGGACAACTAAATTTAATGAGGAAAAAAACTATATAAAATATATTGAAAAAGGTTGGGATTTATTAAAACCAAAAGAAGTATACAACGAAAGTTTAAACGATAACAATCCTTACGAAGGAAAATTATTTAAGAAAACGCCTTTTTTCCCATACGATACCAAAGAAATGTTTGCCAATAATGATGCCGGAGTTTTAAGAACTACACCTTACGGAAATAATTTAATTGCAGATTTTGCCAAAAGAGCTATTGAAAATGAAAAAATGGGAGCAGATGAAATCACTGATTTTTTAACGCTTAGTTTCTCTTCAACAGATTATGTTGGTCATGTTTTAGGGCCACGTTCTATTGAGTTACAAGATACTTATTTGCGTTTAGATGAAACAATCGCTTATTTTTTAACTTATTTGGACGAAAAAGTGGGCAAAGGAAACTATTTAGTTTTCCTAACAGCAGATCATGCCGGAGCTGAAAACGCAACTTATTTAAAGGATAATAAATACGAAATAGAAAGTTTAAACAGCAAAAATTTACAACAAAGTATAATTGATTTTTCTCAAAAAACTTTTGGCGAAAATATGCTGTTAGATTATTCTAATTTTAATGTTTTTATCAACAAAGAAAAAGTAAAACAAAAAGGCTTAGAATTACAAAAAGTCAAGCAACAATTTAAAGATTTTTTACTTTCGCAAAACTTTATAAGTAATGTTTTTACAGAAGAAGAAATTCAAAATTCAGGTACAAATAATCAGTTACTTCAAATTATTGCTAACGGTTACGATCCAAAACAAAACGGAGAATTAGTCTTATTATTTAAACCAGGTTTTATGGAATATTCTTCAACCGGAACTACGCATGGTTCACCATATTCTTATGATACTCATGTGCCATGTTTGTTTTATGGTTGGAAAATTAAAAAAGGAGCATCTTTTAACAAAAAAACAATTACACAAATTGCGCCAACTTTAGCTCAAAAATTACAAATAACTATGCCAAATGGCACACAATCTGACGTTTTAGAAGAAATATTAAAATAGAAAAAAAGCAAAAAGTTATCCATACATTAATAACAATAATAAATTACTAAATTTAATTTTAAAAACAATAATAAAATTAGTCATTTACCAATTACTTTATTATTTTTGTGGCACTTTTAAACAAGATAAACTCATACATAATTATGAACGTACACGAATATCAAGGTAAAGAAATATTAGCAAGCTATGGCGTGCGCATACAACGCGGTCATGTGGCCAACAACGCAGAAGAAGCTGTAGAAAAAGCAAAACAATTAACTGCTGAAACTGGTACAGGTTGGCATGTAATAAAAGCACAAATACACGCAGGTGGTCGTGGAAAAGGTGGTGGTGTTAAATTAGCCAAAAATTTAGATCAAGTTAAAGAAATAGCGGGTCAAATTATTGGAATGGATTTAATTACGCCGCAAACTCCTCCATCAGGAAAAAGAGTGCATAAAGTTTTAATTGCTGAAGATGTTTATTATCCTGGCGAAACAGAAACTAAAGAGTTTTACGTTTCTGTTTTGTTAAACAGAGGTAAAGGTCGTAACATGATTATGTATTCTACAGAAGGTGGAATGGATATTGAAGAAGTTGCGGAACACACACCACATTTAATTTTTACAGAAGAAATTGATCCATCAGTTGGTTTACAAGGATTTCAAGCCAGACAAATTGCTTTTAATTTAGGTTTATCTGGTGAAGCTTTTAAAGAAATGGTTAAATTTGTTGACGCTTTATATAAAGCTTACATTGGTTCAGATGCAACCATGTTTGAAATTAATCCAGTTTTAAAAACGTCAGATAACAAAATTATTGCAGTTGATGCTAAAGTTGATTTGGATGATAATGCCTTATTCCGTCATAAAGATTTGGCTGAAATGCGTGATGTTCGTGAAGAAAATCCAATCGAAGTAGAAGCTAAAGAAGTTGGATTAAATTATGTAGATTTAGATGGAACTGTTGGATGTATGGTTAACGGTGCTGGTTTAGCAATGGCTACTATGGATTTAATTAAATATGCTGGTTTTGAACCTGCCAACTTCTTAGACGTTGGTGGTACTGCAGATGCAAAACGTGTAGAAACTGCTTTCCGTATTATCTTAAAAGATGCTAATGTAAAAGCGATTTTAATTAATATTTTTGGTGGAATTGTACGTTGCGATAGAGTAGCACAAGGTGTTGTAGATGCTTACAAAAACATGGGTGACGCAATTAAAGTGCCAATCATCGTGCGTTTACAAGGCACAAATGCAGAAATTGCTAAAGAATTAATTGACAATTCAGGTATGCCAATTTTATCAGCAGTGCAGTTTCAAGAAGCGGCTGACCAAGTAAAAGCAGCTTTATCTTAATAAAAATTAGTTTATTTTAAATATATCCCGACTTAGGTCGGGATTTTTTAAATTTGACAAAAAGGGGGATTAGCTCATTTGGTTAGAGCGCTACGCTGGCAGTGTAGAGGCGACCGGTTCGAATCCGGTATTCTCCACTATTTTTTAAAACCCTTCAAATACGCCCAATCCAAACAGTGCAAAATCGTATTTTACAGGATCATTGGCGTCTAATTTTCTTAAATTAGTATCTAACTCATGTAAAGCTTTTGCATCATTTTGCTTTCTGGTTAAAAGCAATAATTTACGAGCCACATTACCAGAATGTACATCTAGCGGGCAAGATAAAGCTGAAGTAGGAATCGTTTTCCAAACACCCAAATCGACACCATTCGCGTCATTTCGTACCATCCAACGTAAAAACATGTTAATTCTTTTGGCTGCAGAACCATTTAACGGATCTGAAATGTGTTTTTGTGTCCGTGGCAAATGTGGAATTTCAAAAAAGGTTTTCTTAAATTCAGAAATGCTTTTTTGTGTCGAATTGCTTTCAATATGTTTGGCAAACACACTTTCTAAATCGGGATTGTTTGTATAAATATTCTGCAACGCTTTTATAAAAGTAACCGCATCAGTAGCATTAAAAGTGCGATGCACAAAATTTGAGAATTTTTCCAGATGGATTTCTTTATGATTCATTACAAAATCGTAGGGAGAATTTCCCATAATTTGCATGAGTTTGTGCGAATTGGAAACAATCATTTTTCTGTTTCCCCAGGATATAGTTGCAGCTAAAAATCCTGCAATTTCAATATCTTCTTTTTGAGTGTACAAATGCGGAATTTGAACCGGATCCGAATCAATAAAATTTTTATTATTGTACAACAGAACTTTTTCGTCTAAAAAACTTTTTAATGTTTCTGTTGTCATCATTAGTTTTGCAAAACGCCGTCAATCATCACTAATTTTCTATCGGCCATATTGGCTAATTCTTCATTATGGGTAACAATTACGAAGGTTTGTCCAAATTCATCACGCAATTTAAAAAACAATTGGTGTAAATTTTCAGCTGAAGCATGGTCTAAATTTCCAGAAGGTTCGTCAGCAAAAATTACTGCAGGTTTGTTAATTAAAGCCCTGGCAACAGCTACACGTTGTTGTTCTCCACCTGAAAGTTCGGTTGGTTTGTGATGTATTCTGTGCGATAATCCCAAATAATCTAGCAGTTTTTGGGCTTCTATTTCTACTTCTTTTTTTGGTTTATTTGCTATAAAAGCAGGAATACAAACGTTTTCTAGTGCAGTAAATTCAGGTAATAATTGATGAAATTGAAAAATAAAACCCAAATTTAAATTTCTAAATTTAGATAAATCAACATCTTTTAAATCGATTATTGAAGTATCATTAATTGTTAACGAACTGGCGACGTTTGCTTTTTTATCCAAAACATCTAAAGTGCCTAAAATTTGAAGTAAGGTTGTTTTTCCAGCACCAGAAGGACCAACTATAGATACAATTTCACCTTTATTTATTTGTAGACTTACGTTTTTTAAAACCTGTAAATCACCATAAAATTTATTTATATTGCTAGCTTTAATCATCACATTCAATTTGTACAAAGAAACAAAGAATTTGTGAATATTAAAATGTTTGCTGTACAAATCTAAAAGTAACGTTAAATTGGTTTACGGTTACATATTTATTCCTAAATTTGATAAAAAAAGATGAAATTTATTATATTATTTAGCGCTATAACGGGTTTTTTTTCGTGTGGAAATAAAACACAAATTAAACAAAAATCAATGGATAACAAAACACAAATTATGAATGATAGTGTACAAGTTGCCACTTTTGCCGGTGGCTGTTTCTGGTGTACGGAAGCCGTTTTTTTAGAGGTAAAAGGCGTGAATAAAATAGTATCTGGATTCACAGGTGGATTTGTCAAAAACCCAGCTTATCGAGAAGTTTGTAATGAAACTACTGGGCATGCCGAAGGAATTCAAATTACTTTTAATCCAAAAGAAGTTGCTTATGAAGATTTATTGGAAATATTTTTTGCCACTCACGATCCAACTACCTTGAATAAACAAGGTGCCGATGTGGGAACGCAATATCGAAGTGCTATTTTCTACCATTCAGATGAACAAAAAGCAAAAGCAGAAAATTACATTCAATTGATTGAAAAAGAAAAATTGTATGCCAATCCTGTAGTAACACAAATAGAAGCAGCCGGTGTTTTTTATTTAGCAGAAGATTACCACCAAAATTATTACAATCAAAACAAAGAACAAGGGTATTGCCAATATGTAATTGCGCCTAAATTGGATAAGTTGAGAAAGTATTATAAGAGTAAGTTGAAGTGATTGGGTTAAAGGTAAAAGGTTAAAGGCTTAAGGCAATATTCCAACTTATACTATAATTTTTTTATACTTATATTATTTGCAATGCCTTATAAAATAAAAAATCCCGCAACTAGCGGGATTTTTTATTTCTTAATAAAAGTAACTTAGTCTTTATAAACCATTAATGCTTCTTTCAATATTCTTACAGATTTAATTAAATCTTCTTTTTTCAATACATAAGCAATGCGGATTTCATCTAAACCAACACCTGGAGTAGAGTAGAATCCAGCTGCCGGTGCAACCATAACTGTTTCACCATTATAATCAAATGCTTCCAAAAGCCATTGTGCAAATTCGTCTGCGTTTTTTACAGGTAATTTTGCTATACAATAAAATGCACCTTTTGGCTTAGCAATCGTAACGCCTTCAATTTTTTCCATTTCTTCGACAAGCGTATTTCTTCTGTCTACATATTCTGAAATTACTTCATCAAAATAACTTTGCGGTGTGTCTAAAGCGGCTTCACTGGCTACTTGAGCATAAGTTGGTGGACTCAAGCGTGCTTGTGCGAATTTCATAGCAGTTGCCATAAATTCAGCATTTTTTGAAACTACACAACCAATTCTAGCTCCGCACATACTGAATCTTTTAGAAACAGAATCAATCATGATGGCATGTTGCTCTAATCCTGGTACGTTTAGTACCGAATAATGTTTTAAACCATCATACGCAAATTCTCTGTACACTTCGTCTGCAATTAAAAACAAATCATGTTTTATTACAATTTCTGCTAATTTGTTTATTTCCGCTTCAGAATATAAATATCCAGTTGGATTTCCTGGATTACATATCATTATGGCTTTAGTTCTGGGTGTAATTAGTTTTTCAAACGCTTCTATTTCAGGCAATGCAAAACCAGTTTCAATTCCTGAAATAACTGGAACCACTTTTACACCACTTGCTGTAGCAAAACCATTATAATTAGCATAAAATGGTTCAGGAATAATTACTTCATCACCATTATCTAAAGTAGAACCTAAAGTAAACATTAGTGCTTCGGAGCCACCTGTTGTAATGATAATATCTTTTGTATCTATAGGTAAACCTTGATTTTTATAATAAGCTGAAAGTTTATTCCTGTAGCTTTCGAAACCAGCACTATGACTATATTCTAAAACTTTAATATCAAAATCTTTCACAGCTTGTAATGCCACTTCAGGTGTTTTTATATCGGGTTGACCAATATTTAAATGGTACACTTTTGTACCACGTTTTTTGGCACCTTCTGCGTAAGGAACTAATTTTCTAATTGGCGATTCGGGCATTTGAATCCCTTTGTTTGAAATTTTTGGCATGGTAAAATTATTTGCTATGCAAAAGTGCAAAAAAATTAGATGTTATTTGCAAAAAAAATGGTAAAAAATGATAACTAAAATAAAATAGATTTTCGATATAATTTGCAACTTTTGAAGTCGGCTTGCGAGCAGTACTAAACTTACTATTTTATAGAGTGAAATTTTAAATAATCAATTCTGGTAGTTTAGAAAATGAAAAATTATTGTGATTTTATGATAATAATTAAAATTCATAATTATATGTTAAAATTGTAAATTATCGATTGCTCAAAAAAATAATTGTTGAATTTTTCAATAATCGATAAATATTTCAAGAAAATGAAAAATACTATTTCTGTTATCGATACTCAGCATCTAATAGTATTCATTAAATTTGTAAAATAATTTTGTTTGAAATGTTGTTTACAATTATTTGAAAACAATTTTTATTTTATCAACTTTTAGTATCCCCAAACTAAGTTGTAAAATTGTTTTTTAATAGTTTTAAGAAGCTTCCTGTATTTTATGCAGGAGGCTTTCTTTTTTTATTAAATTATTTTTGAATAAATTTTAAAAATATTGATTATAAATCATAAAAAAAGCGGTAGCACATTACTGTTTCACCGCTTAAAATCGTAACCTTTTGATTTTTAAAACCTTGTAGCGAGACCGAGATTTGAACTCGGGACCTCAGGGTTATGAATCCTGCGCTCTAACCAACTGAGCTATCTCGCCATTAACTAATTTTGCAATTCTCAATGCGGGTGCAAATATATACATAATTAGTTTCTTTCCAAAAAAATACTGGCATATTTTATTATTAAAAATTATTAAAAAAAATTAAAAAAATAGGGGTGTGTTAATATTTTTTTTTATATTTTGCTAAAAATTTAGAAACCCAACTATGAAGCCAAAAGTTAAGTATGAGCTAGAGTTTCCTATACACTCTTCGCCACAATTATTGTATCAATATATTATTACACCATCCGGTTTGTCTGAATGGTTTTCGGACAACGTTAATTCAAGAGGAGAATACTATACATTTATTTGGAATGACTCAGAAGAAAACGCAAAATTGGTTTCCAAAAAAACAGGCGAAAAAGTAAAATTCAAATGGTTGGATGAAGATCTAAAAGAAACTGAGTACTATTTTGAATTAAAAATTCAAGTAGACGAAATTACAAATGACGTATCCTTAATTGTGGTAGATTTTTCTGAAGAAGACGAATTACCTGAAAATCAATTATTATGGGAAAGTTTGGTTTCCGATTTAAAACATGTAATTGGTTCGGTTTAAATTTAATAAATAAGTATATTTGCTCCCGCTATAAAAGGCGGGATTTTTTTATGATTAATTATAACGGAAACATACAAGATAATAGCAATTTGGCTATCGAAAACAACAGAGGATTTTTATTTGGTGATGCCATTTTTGAAACCATTAAAGTTAACGGAACTAAAATATTGTTTTTAGAAGAACATTATTTGCGTTTAATGGCTTCGATGCGAATTTGTAGAATGGAAATCCCAATGCATTTTACAATGGAATTTATGGAAGTAGAAATTCTGAAATTAATTGCATTACAAACAAATAAAATAAGCCATAGAATTCGTTTTTCTGTTTTTAGACACGCAGATGGGTTGTATGCGCCAACTTCAAACGATATTCAATTTATATGTACTTGTTCCGAATTGTCTTTTGATAATTATGAATATGCTGACGCCACATATGAAGTGGAATTATTTAAGGATTTTCACGTTTCAAAACATTTATTGGCAACTTTAAAAACCAATAATAAAATGATTAATGTAGTGGCTAGCATTTTTGCAAAGGAAAATGGATTTCAAAATTGTTTGTTAATTAATGAAGATAAAAATATTGTTGAAGCTACAAACGGCAATATTTTCATGAAAACAGGAGGTCAATTAATAACTCCGCCAATCTCAGATGGTTGTTTAAATGGGATTATGCGAAAGCAAATTTTAGGAATTGCAAATAAAATGGAAAATATTGAAATGATAGAAAAAAGCATTTCACCTTTTGATTTGCAAAAAGCAGATGAATTATTTATTTCAAATGTAATTACTGGCATTCAACCTATTACAAAATATAGAAAAAAAGAATATACTTCAGAAGTTGCTAAAGAAATTATAGATTTATTGAATGCTTTAATTAATTAAGCGTGGGATTTTCTGGTGAATTAGAAAAGTAAATGTAATCGCCGCCAATTTCGTTAAGTTTTTCTTTCCAAAAATTTTGGCTGTTTTTACTTATGATTTTGTTTTTTAATTCGTTTTCCAAAATTATCCAAGAATTATCATTTAATTCTTCCTCCAATTGATTGGTTTCCCAGCCGCTGTATCCAAGGAAAAATCGGATATTTTCTTTAGATAATTTCCTAGCATTAATTAGTTCTTTTGTGGTTTCAAAATTTCCTCCCCAATATAAACCATAAGATATTTCAATGCTATCAGGAATTAGTTCAGGAACGTTATGTAAAAAATATAAATTATCTTGTTCTACAGGTCCTCCATTGTAGATTACAAAATTGGTATCTATTTCAGGAATCAAATCATTTATAGAATAGGCCAGTGGTTTATTTAATATAAATCCCACACTTCCATCTTCAGAATGCTCTGTTAGCAAAATAACAGATCTATTGAAAGACATGTCATTTAAAATAGTTGGTTCTGCAATTAGTAAACAACCTTTTTTTGGTAAAAGTGAAATCATAAATCTTATAATTTAAAATGAAATTATGAAAAAATAATTAATTGGACAAATTATCTAGTTTAATATTATATTAATAAATGTTAAAGATTTTAGAAATAAAAAAAAACCTCTTAGAAACTAAGAGGTTTTTAAATAAATAAAAATATTTATTATTTGTTGTTTACTGATCCATCTAAGTCAGCACCTGCTTTGAATTTTACTACATTTTTAGCAGCAATTTTGATAGTTTTTCCAGTTTGAGGATTTCTTCCATCTCTAGCCGCTCTTTTAGAGATTGACCAAGATCCAAAACCTACTAAAGAAACTCTACCACCTTTTTGTAATGTACCTTCTACACTTCCTAAAAATGATTCTAAAGATAATTTTGCTGCTGCTTTAGTAATTCCAGCTGCTGCAGCCATTGCATCGATTAATTCTGATTTGTTCATAATTGATAGTTTTAAATTAATTATACATAATTTTGATATACAAATTTAATTGTATCATTAAACTACACAAGCATTTACAGCTATTTTCGTTAAAAATGTTAATAAATTAGTTCAAATGTTAATAAAGTGGCCTGTTTGGGGCTTATTTTTGCTTAAAATCTTACTCAACATAGGCGTCCACACTAATTGAAGTGCCGTTTAACAGTTCGTGAATTTGCATTTTCTTTTTACCTGGAAATTGCAAACTATCAATTTGTAGGAAACCATTTGTAATCGCAATTTTCATTTCTTTTTTTCCAGTAATAATTTGGCCTACTTTATAATCATGTAATTCTTCAATAAAAGTAGCCTCATAAATTTTAACATTCCATTCGTTTTCCTCATCTTTAATAAAAGTCCAAGCTGCAGGATAAGGACATAATCCCCTTATTTGATTGTAAATTTGTTCTCCAGATTTTGTCCAATCAATTTTACAATTGTCTTTATTTAGTTTGTACGCCGTTTTTAATTCTGAATTTTCGGTTTGAATGCGGGTTTCAACTTTTCCATTTTGTATTAAATGTAAAGTTTCAATTACTGTTTTGCATCCTAAATGCATTAATTTGTCATGTAACTCTCCAACGTTTTCATTTTTTCCTATACTTATTTTATGATTCAAAATCATAGCGCCAGTATCAATTTTATCATCGATAAAAAAAGTGGTGACCCCTGTTTCTGTTTCTCCATTAATAATTGCCCAGTTTATTGGTGCGGCACCTCTGTAATTTGGTAATAAAGAAGCATGTAGATTAAATGTGCCGTATTTTGGCATTTTCCAAACTACTTCGGGCAACATTCTAAAAGCTACAACTATTTGTAAATTGGCATTATAGCTTGCTAATTCTCTTAAAAATTCTTCGTTTTTTAGATTTGTTGGCTGTAAAATGGGTATATTTTTGGTTAAAGCGTAGGCCTTTACTGCGCTAACAGCAACTTTCTGACCACGTCCAGCGGGTTTGTCAGGCGCTGTAATGACGGCAACAACTTCAAATTGACTGTTGTATATAGTATTGAGAATACCAACAGCAAAGTCGGGTGTTCCCATAAATATTATTCTTAATTTTTCCATTATAGTATTCGCTAATAAATTTAGTACTTACTTAATTTGATATTGATTATCTGAATTCAAATAAATAACATCATTTTCTAATAAGTTTTGCAGGGCAAAGATAATTTCTTCTGTTGAAAAAGGGAGTGCATTTTCTATTTCATTTGACGACAAAGGTGTTTTTTCTAATAAATTGAATACCTTTTTGGAAACAGATTTTGTTTCAGATTTATTTTTGGAAGAACAATAGGAACAAATTCCGCAGTTTTTAGGATTTTCGTCTCCAAAATAATTGGCTAGTAAAACCGATTTACATTGAGAAGTATCGCTTACAAAAAGAAGCATTTGTTCGTACTGAGCTGTTTTAATCTGATTTTGGTTTTCTAATACTTTAATTACTCGGTTTATAGTATAATTGTCTTCTCTTGGCTCGTTATACAAAATAGAAATGTCACTGCTTTGAAGTTTTAAGGAAATCATTTCTAGTGCTTCTAATTTCTTTAAAACGGCAACAACTTTTTCTTCGAATTTGCCTGATTTTTTCGCAATTAATGCTGTATTAATTTGTGTAATTTGCTCAAAAACACCAGTGTAATTTCTTAAAATGGTTTCTATTATTAACGCATCTTTTGTGTTTAAACTGCAATATCTTATAACTTCTCGACTTTCAATATAAAATTGTAAACTTGCTTTGTTGCTGGTTAAAAAATCCAGTGTGATAATGCCTTGTCGGTCTAAAAACTGCAAACAGGCAAAAGTTTTACTTGAAGAAGTATTAAATTTTGTACAAAACTGGTTTAAATTTAAATAATAAACCTCTTGAAAGCCCTCTCCGTATGCAATTTGCAAATGATTATTTAGGTTTTTATATACCAAATGAAGCAATTCTTTGGTTGGTAATTGGTTGGAGAAAATTTCTAACTGTTGTTTTACATCAATTCCCGGATTTAGTAATAATGCATATGCCTTGTCTCCATTTCTTCCAGCTCTACCGGCCTCTTGGTAGTAATTTTCAAGAGTGTCAGGAACTTGTAAATGCACTACTGTTTTTACATTTGGTTTGTCAATTCCCATACCAAAAGCATTTGTGGCTACGATTATTTTGGCTTTTTCCTCTAGCCAAAGTTGCATATTTTTATCTTTTTCTTTTACAGATAAACCACCATGATAATACGTAGCAGTAAAACCAAAATCTATAAGTAATTTGCTAAATTCTAAACTAGCTTTTCTACTTTTTACATATACAATAGCCGGCTCAGGATTTTTTGAGAAAATTTGTTTGAGTTTTCCAAGTTGGTTTTGAGTTTTTATAATATGGTAGCCCAAGTTTTCCCGTATAAACGAGTTTTTAAAAACAACAGGATTTTTTAATTGTAAAAGGTTACAAATATCCTCTTGAACTCTTGGTGTGGCTGTAGCCGTTAATGCAACAAAAGGTACAGAAAAGTATTCTTTTAATGTTGAAATTTTTAAATAAGCGGGTCTAAAATCATGTCCCCATTGGCTCACGCAATGCGCTTCGTCTATGACTATTAAATTTACATTAAGATTTTTAATTCGTTCCAAAACCCAGTCTTGCTGCAAGCGTTCGGGAGAGAGATATAAAAATTTATAACCACCGAAGGCGCAATTATCAAGTAAATTATTGGTTTCTTCAAATGAAATGCCACCCGTTAATGCAATGGCTTTTATGTTTTTGTTTTTTAAATTTTCAACTTGGTCTTTCATTAAAGCTACAAGCGGAGAAATGACCAAACAAATGCCTGGTTTTATGAGTGCAGGGATTTGAAAACAAATTGATTTTCCACCGCCAGTTGGCAACAAGGCAAAAGTATCTTTACCGAGCAAAACGGTATTGATTATTTCTTCTTGTGTGGGTCTAAAAGCAGTATGATTCCAATGCGCTTTTAATAACTCTAACGGTTGGTTCATTAGAATAATTTAGGATTTTAAATTATTGATGATAAATTGAAATCGTGCTGCAACGGATGTTTTAGGCACTTCATGTAAATCATATCCAAATTTTTTATAAGTTGCTACCAAATAATCGTGAATTTTTGTAGCTTCTTCATAACTTTCATAGCGTTCAGCATCACTTACATATATTTCTTCCCAAGGTGGCAATAAAAAAACTTTATCATATTTATAGGTTTCGCAAGCGGCAGTAAATTCTTGAGGATACGAATCACCAATAAAATCCATATAAGCCAAAACATCTGGAATGCCCCGGTCAATAAAAACATGTTTTCCTTCAGTAGTTGCATTTTCGTATTGTTTGATTCTTCCTTCTAAAAGTCTTTCACTAAAAAGCATTGGATTTTCTAAAAATAATTGATCTACGCCTTCATCTCTGGCGTTCAAGGTTATTTCTCTAGAAATTTCAGGATAACAAATATAACCTTCAGCTTCCAAATGATTGATTAAGGTTGTTTTTCCAGAACTTGGTCCACCAATTAATAGTATGATTTTCTTATCCATTTTACGGCTTTAAAAGTCAAATGTACTATCATTTTTTATATTTTGAAAATCTTAATTATTTATATTTTCAAATCAAACATTATAAATGTATATTTGTTTTTTTATTACACTAAATGTACATGGATAAAGAAACGGAGGATTTTTACATTAGACTTAAATCAGAATTAGAAGCATCAACTACTTGGCCAGCGGTGTATTTGTATAAATTTATTGTTCCAACCAATGCTACTAACTTAAATTTAGTGGAAAATGCCTTTAATAATATGGGAGCAGTTATAAAAACACAGGCCTCAAAAACAGGAAAATATACAAGTATTTCAATTAACGTTACCATGCAAGATACAGATAAGGTGATTGAAAAGTATCAAGAATTAGCAACAATAGAAGGAATTATTTCATTATAAGTATGTCATACAACAACGAAGAATCAATTAATTATTTAGAATACAATTCGCAACGGGAACATTTAATTATTCCTGAATACGGAAGATATGTACAAAATTTAATTAACCAAATTACAGCTATCGAAGATAGAGAGAAACGCAACAAAGGCGCACGTTATGTAATTTCGGTATTGGGAAATTTGAATCCACATTTACGTGATGTGCTTGATTTTCAACACAAACTTTGGGATCAATTGTTTATCATGTCTGATTTTAAATTAGATATCGATTCGCCTTATCCAATTCCTACAAGAGAAGTAGTGCAATTGAAACCAGATCGTTTGGCTTATCCTCAAAACTTTCCAAAATACCGTTTTTACGGGAACAATATTAAATACATGATTGATGTGGCCCGAAAATGGGAGGAAGGTGAACTAAAAAATGCCTTAACCATTGTGATTGCCAATCACATGAAAAAAAGCTTTTTAAGCTGGAACAAAGACACGGTTACTGATGAAGTTATTTTTAATCATTTATTAGAATTGTCTAATGGTGAATTAAACCTAACGTCAATGAATGAGGAGCTTTCTACTTCGCAAAACTTATTAAAAGTAAATAAAAAGCAGTCGAATAAAACCCAGTTTTTCACTAAAAATGAAACAACAAATACAAATAGAAATCCAAATAGACCACCAGCAAACCAAAACAGACCACAGCAAAACAGAAATTCAAGTGCACCTTCAACTGCAAAACCGAATGCACCAGATAATACAAAAGCCAATTTAAATAATCCAAATTATAAAGGCGCAAAAAATTTTAAACCAAAAAACAATCCTAATAACACAATATAAATGGGAACATTCAAAATTGAAGGCGGAAAGGCCTTAAAAGGAGATGTGCAACCACAAGGTGCCAAAAACGAAGCGTTACAGGTTTTATGTCCTGTTTTGTTAACTTCAGAAAAAGTTAGAGTTACTAATATTCCTGATATTATTGATGTAAATAAACTAATTACTTTATTAGGTAATTTGGGCGTTAAAATTCAGAAAAACGGACCTGGTGATTACACTTTTCAGGCTGATGAAGTAAATGTTGGGTATTTAGAAACAGAAGCTTTCAAAAAAGAAGGTGGCAGTTTACGTGGCTCTATTATGATTGTTGGACCATTATTGGCCCGTTTTGGAAAAGGATTTATACCAAAACCAGGTGGAGACAAAATTGGAAGACGCCGCTTAGATACTCATTTTGAAGGATTTATTAATTTAGGTGCAAAATTTAGATACAACAGAGAAGACCATTTTTATGGTGTAGAAAACGAAGGCCGATTAAAAGGTGCTTACATGTTATTAGACGAAGCTTCTGTTACAGGAACCGCTAATATTGTAATGGCAGCAGTTTTAGCCGAAGGCACTACTACAATTTACAACGCCGCTTGCGAACCGTATTTGCAACAGTTATGCAAAATGCTAAATTCAATGGGGGCTAAGATTACTGGTATTGGTTCTAATTTATTAACCATTGAAGGTGTGGAAACTTTAGGTGGTTGTGAACACAGAATTTTACCAGATATGATTGAAATTGGCTCTTGGATTGGCTTAGCGGCTATGACAAAAAGCGAAATTACTATTAAAAATGTAAGCTGGGAAAACTTAGGACAAATTCCAAATGTATTTAGAAAACTTGGAATTACTTTAGAACAAAAAGGAGACGATATTTACATTCCTGCTCACAAAGATGGGTATGAAATTAAAACCGATATTGACGGGTCTATATTAACGGTTTCTGATGCGCCTTGGCCAGGATTTACTCCTGATTTATTGAGTATAGTTTTAGTAGTTGCTACCCAAGCAAAAGGAGATGTTTTAATTCATCAAAAAATGTTTGAAAGCCGTTTGTTCTTCGTGGACAAACTAATAGATATGGGTGCAAAAATTATGTTGTGTGATCCACACAGAGCAGTAGTAATGGGACATAATTTTCAATCACAATTGAAAGCTACTGTGATGAGTTCGCCAGATATTAGAGCGGGTATTTCGCTACTAATTGCCGCACTTTCTGCAAAAGGCACAAGCACCATACAAAATATCGAACAAATTGATAGAGGTTACGAAAGAATAGACGAACGATTGAGAGCGCTTGGCGCAAATATCGTAAGAGTATAAAATAAAAGCTGCCTAAAAAATCCTGCATTTGTCAAGCTGAACTTGATTCAGCTTCTATAAACTAATGATAATCATTATTTATAGATTCCAAAATAAATTCGGAATGACAACATACTTACTTTTTAGGCAGCTTTTTTGTATTATTCTTGGATGCGGTTTTTTAAGTCCATACTAGAATGTAAGAATCTAATAATTTCAATTTCTTGTTCGCTTAGTTTTCTGTAAAAAAGTACATGCTGTCCAGATTTATAACCAAAAACTATTGAATCAATTTCAACATAGTTTTTACCAAACCCTTGATTTTCAGCAACTACTTGACAAGCTTCTAATAGTTCTGTATAATATTTATCAGCTTGGTTTTCAGACCAAAATTCATACGTATATTCCCAAATCTTAGTTAAATCTTCTACAGCTTTATTGGTTAAGTAATATTTAGCCATTTCTTTTTTTTGCTTTCAATGATTCAAGATGTTTTTTAGGATCAAAGTCTTTAGCTATTCCGCTTTCAATACCCTCATTTATAGCCTGTTTAAGTGCAATTATTTTGCTTTCTTCTTGTTCTAATAATCTCAATCCTGCACGTATGACTTCGCTTGCATTTTTAAATCTGCCTTCAGAAACGCTAGTGTCAACAAAATTTTCAAAATAGTTTCCAAGTGATACTGATGTATTACGTCCCATAGTTATCTTATTTTTTGTAAAGTTACCAAATTTTGGTAACAATCAAAATTTATTTATTATTTTTTTAAGTTCATTACCTAAGCACAAGCTTCTGACTTTGAAAAATAGTTTTGTTAAGAAGAGGTTTAATAAAATACATTCCATATGTTTTAGATAACTTGAAGTTGAGACACTTTGCAAGCGGTTTGTATGGCTGAACTTGTTTCAGCTTCTATAAATCAATTCGTTATGTTTGACTCATTACCAGTAAAACTCTACTAAAAATGGTGTTCGCAAATGCTATTTTGAGGTTATTTAGAGATAATTTGGGGTTCCGAACTCCTCCGTTGGGGTTATATTGAGATAATTTGCGGTTCTATTGAGATAATTTGGGGTTCTATTGAGATAATTTGGGGTGATTAACCCTAATTTTTGGGTCTCCAACCCCAAATTATCATTCCAGAACCCCAACGGAGGTATAAATAACCCCAACCGAGATATCATTTAGACCTTTGAAGGCGTTTTTTAGAGGTTGGTACTACTAAAAACAGTTTACTCAATAACCAATTCTTTCAATTGTTCGCGGTATTTTTCTAAAATATCAGCTTTAGAGATAAAACCTAGGAATACTTTGTTTTGCACTACGGGTAAAATAATCTGGTGGGTGCTTTCAAATTTATTCATGATGCTTTCAATATTGTCTTCAAAATCTACTATATCTTTGTCTTTCACAGGTTGTAAAACTTCTGTAATAGATGTAAATTTTACTTTAAACGCAGAAAATATAATCGGACGAATATCATCTAAATAAATCAAACCTATTAGTTTGTTGTCGTCATTTAAAACAGGAAAAATAACGTCGTCTGAAGCGGCTATTTTTTCTATTAACGCTTCTAATGTTTTGGATTCGGTTACTGGCGTAAAATGATTGTTAATCAGTTTCTTAACATCTATTGATTGCAAGATGTTTTTGTCTTTATCGTCTGTAAATACTTCGCCTTTGTCTGCCAAGTTTTTAATGTCAAATGAATACGGTTCAAAATGTTTCGATATGGCAAAACTTATAGAAGAAACCAACATTAAAGGCACCATTAAACTGTAGCCACCCGTAATTTCTGCAATTAAAAATATCGCAGTTAAGGGCGAATGAAACAAACCACTCAACACACCAGACATACCCACCAAAGTAAAATTGCTAATAGGCAAATTTGTAATCTTTAGCATGTTAAAAAAATACGCCGTAGAAAATCCTAAATACGAACCCACAAATAAGGAAGGCGCAAAGTTACCACCATTACCACCAGCACCTAAAGTAATTCCGGTAGCAAAGACTTTAAATAATAAGGTTAGTGTAATGAAACCAAAAATAATCCATTTGTTATTTTCAAAACGTGCTAAAAGTGTATTTTCCAATAGTTTTTCTGGCTGATTGGCGGCTAAAAGCTTAATGCCCTCGTATCCTTCACCAAACAAACTAGGAAATATAAAAATTAGTAATCCTAAAATAAGAGCACCAAAAAGGGCTTTTCTGTAACTGTTTTTACTTCTTGTAGCGAAAAAATGTTCTACTTTTCTAAAGTTTCTGGCGTAATGAATGGAAACAAATCCAGATAAAATTCCTAAAACGATATAAAAAGGAATGTTATTGGAATTAAAATCTTGTATCGATTTGAAACTAAACAAAGCATCTTCATTCAATAACAACATGGAAACGATTGATCCTGTTGCAGCACTAATAATTAAAGGTGTAAAAGCCGCTATACTAATTTCTGCCAAAACAACTTCTATGGCAAACAAAACTCCTGCAATAGGTGCGTTAAACGCTGCGGCTATTCCGGCTGCCACGCCACAAGCTAAAAGCAAAGTTCTGTCTTTATAACTCAATCTGTATTTTAAAGCGTAATTACTACCAAAAGCAGCACCGGTAATCGTAATTGGTGATTCTAATCCCGCACTTCCGCCCATACCTACGGTTAATGAACTGGTAATGATTTGTGCATACATTTGTTTGGCTGGCATCACGCTGCGTTTTTTTGCCACAGCATACATAATTTGCGAGGTTCCTTTTTGTATGTTTCCGTTTAAGAAATTTTTTATTACAAAAACGGTTAATAAAATTCCAATAATAGGTAAGGTACTTTTACTGTAAGGTAAATGTAGTTTTGAGTTTAAATATTGCGAAAATAAAAACACATTGTGTGCAAAAGTTTTTAATACAGTTACAGCCAAAGCAGCTGATAATCCAACTAAAACACTAGAAACATACAAAAACTGACGAGGTTCTAAAACCGACTTCAGTTTAGAAAAATAGTTTTCAAAAAAATGGGCTATTTTTTGTATTCGTTTTAACACAAGTGTTTTTTATTTAGAATGGCTAAAATACGCTAATTTTTTAAAAGATAAAATGTTTTGGGTACGCAGATTTGATAGATTTGACGGGTAGTATTAGGGATTTACTTAGGTATTGTAATGAAAATCGTTTTTTAGTTTGTCTAATTCTAACTTAGTTTGTTGTTGTAATGCTGTAAAAAACGCTAAAAACTCTTGTTCTATTTCTAAATAAAATTCCTTGACTTCGTGCATGGCAGCCGGCATATTTACTCGGTTTTTAGTGCGATAATCCATTTGAAATAAAATTAATTCCAATCCTTCTAGCGATTTATAGCACACCAACCAATTGGTTTTTATCATATAAGGCAATTGGTTTTGGGTTTTTGGAGCTAAGATATCGTAATTACTTTGTAATAAATTATAAAAATCATCCGCATATTTTTCTAATTCGATATTTGAAAATAGTTGCCAATTTTTAGCTAAGAAATGATCGTAAACAATATCCATAATCACACCCGAATAATGTCCGAAATTCTCATGCAATCGGTGTTTGCTTTTTCGATATAATAAGTGCGAATCGGTATAACTATCAATAAAACGGTGTAGTTTAATACCAATTTGAATACCTGTTGGATACTGCTCATATTTATTTCCTTTAATAGCATCAGCCATGAAGTTGCCAATTTTAATGAAATCATCTTCATCGGAAAGGTATATGTGTGCGAGGTAGTTCAAGTTTTTTTTTGTTATTAGTTTATTCGTTTATTTGGTTAATGGAAATTTTATTAATTTATATAATTTCTAAAATCTGTGTTGCGAAAAAATTAATAGTTATTTCTTTCGTAAATATATAAAATACTTTGCATGTTTTGTTGCTATCTTATGGTTAACATTTATATTTGTATTTTATTTGGGGTTTACATCTAAACTAGTAGACCTTTAAACTTTAAAACCTAAAATAATGACATTAATAAAATCTATATCAGGCATTCGAGGCACCATTGGCGGAAAAGTAGGCGATAATTTAACGCCTGTTGATGCGGTTAAATTTGCCTCAGCGTATGGTACTTTTTTAAAAAATAATTCGAAAGTTACCGATAGAAAATTAAAAGTTGTAATTGGTCGTGATGCGCGTATTTCTGGACCTATGATTCATAATTTAGTACAAAACACGCTTTTAGGTTTAGGAATTGATGTTATCGATTTAGGACTTTCTACTACGCCAACAGTTGAAATAGCAGTACCAATGGAACAGGCAGATGGAGGTATTATTTTAACGGCTTCTCACAATCCGAAACAATGGAATGCTTTAAAATTATTAAACGCAAAAGGCGAATTTTTAAGTGGGGCAGAAGGCGCTAAAATTTTAGAAATTGCCGATGCAGAAGCGTTTGATTTTGTTGATGTTGATGCGTTAGGAGAAGTTACTACTAACGACGCTTACATGGATATTCATATTGATGAAGTATTGGAATTGCCTTTAGTGGATGCTGAATTGGTGAAAACTAAAAAATATAAAGTTGTAGTTGATGGTGTAAATTCTTCTGGAGGGATTGTAATTCCAAATTTATTAGAACAAATGGGCGTGGAAGTGGTGAAATTATATTGCGAGCCAAACGGACATTTCCCTCACAATCCAGAACCTTTAAAAGAACATTTAACAGATATTTGCAAACTAGTTTTAGAAGAAAAAGCTGATTTTGGAATAGTAGTTGACCCAGATGTAGATCGTTTGGCTTTTATTTCAAATGATGGTGAAATGTTTGGCGAAGAATATACGTTAGTAGCTGTAGCCGATTATGTTTTAAGTAAAACACCAGGAAATACTGTTTCTAATATGAGTTCGTCACGTGCATTACGCGATATTACTGAAAAACACAATGGAAGTTACCAAGCCAGTGCCGTTGGAGAAGTCAATGTAGTAGAATTAATGAAAAAAACCAATGCCATAATTGGTGGTGAAGGAAATGGCGGCATTATTTATCCAGAATTACATTACGGTAGAGATAGTTTGGTTGGTGTGGCTTTATTTTTAACGTATTTAGCAGGTCAAGATAAAACGGTTGCCGAATTACGTGCCAGTTATCCTCAATATTACATGAGTAAAAATAAAATTGAATTGACACCACAAATAGATGTTGATGCCATTTTAGCCTCTTTGATTCAGACATATAAAAACGAACAAATTAGCACTATTGATGGTGTAAAAATTGATTTTGCATCAGAATGGGTGCATTTAAGAAAATCAAACACTGAACCAATTATCAGAATTTATACAGAAGCTCCAACACAAAACGAAGCCGATGTTTTAGCTGAACGTTTTGTGAAAGAATTGAAGGTTATTGCTGGGATATAATAAAGAATTGAAATACTTTAAAAAATAAAAAAACCGTCAAGTTTTAACAAGACGGTTTTTTTTATTTAGATGCTGAAACAAGTTCAGCATGACATATAGGATTAAATATGAATCACTTCATCATAAGCAGCGGCAACTGCTTCCATAACGGCTTCACTCATAGTAGGGTGTGGGTGAACTGTTTTTAAAATTTCGTGACCTGTAGTTTCTAATTTTCTTGCTACCACAGCTTCTGCAATCATATCAGTAACCCCAGCACCAATCATATGGCAACCTAACCATTCTCCGTATTTCGCATCGAAAATTACTTTTACAAATCCGTCTGTAGTTCCTGCAGCAGTAGCTTTTCCTGATGCTGAGAACGGGAATTTTCCAACTTTAATATCATAACCTTTTTCTTTAGCTGCTTTTTCAGTTAAACCAACTGAAGCAATTTCTGGTGTTGCGTATGTACAACCTGGTATGTTTCCATAATCTAAAGGTTCTACGTGCAAACCTGCAATTTTTTCTACACATAAAATGCCTTCTGCAGACGCCACGTGAGCTAAAGCTTGACCAGGAGTGATGTCGCCAATTGCGTAATATCCTGGAACATTAGTTTGGTAGAAATCATTTACCAGGATTTTGTCTCTGTCTGTTGCAATACCCACTTCTTCTAAACCAATATTTTCAATGTTTGTTTTGATACCAACTGCAGAAAGTAAAATATCTGCTTCTATAACTTCTTCACCTTTAGCTGTTTTTACAGTTGCTTTTACGCCTTTTCCTGAAGTGTCTATTTTTTCAACAGATGAATTGGTCATAATAGTTACGCCAGCTTTTTTCATTGAACGTTCCATTTGTTTAGAAATGTCTTCGTCTTCAACAGGAACTATATTTGGCATAAATTCTACCAAAGTAACTTGTGTTCCCATGGAATTATAAAAATGAGCAAATTCTACTCCAATTGCTCCAGAACCTACAATAATCATCGATTTTGGTTGCGTTGCTAAGGTCATCGCTAATCTGTATCCAATAACTTTTACACCATCTTGTGGTAAATTTGGCAATTCACGCGAACGAGCGCCAGTTGCAATAATGATATTATCGGCACTATATTCAGTAACTTTCCCATCAGTAGCAGTTACATCAATTTTTTTACCTGGTTTTACTTTTCCAAAACCATCAATAACATCAATTTTATTTTTTTTCATTAAAAACTGAACACCTTTGCTCATGCCACTGGCTACATTACGTGAACGGGCAACAACTGCGCTAAAATCTTTATCAACATTATCTACTTTCAATCCGTAGTCGGCAGCATGTTTTAAATAATCAAAAACTTGAGCCGATTTTAGTAAGGCTTTAGTTGGAATACATCCCCAATTTAAACACACACCACCCAAACTTTCTTTTTCAATAACAGCTACTTTAAAACCCAATTGAGAAGCTCTAATTGCTGTAACATATCCACCAGGACCACTTCCTAAAACTATAATATCGTATTTCATGTTTTTTATGTTTTTATCTTATTTTTCTTGTTGCGAAATTAGTAAATATTTATTTATTTTTATGTATTTTTTATTAAATAGGGAAAAGGCCTAAGGCAAAAGTTAAAAGTCTATCTTCTATTCTCTATTTTCTATTCTCTATACTTTATTCTCTGTTTTTTCAAATTGCGCTTCATATAATTTTTTATAAAACCCATTTTCAATTTGTAATAATTCTTTATGCTTGCCTTTTTCGACAATCAAACCATTGTCCATAACAATAATAGTGTCAGCATTTACAATAGTTGCCAAACGGTGTGCTATGATTATTGAGGTTCTTCCTTGTGTTAGGGTTTGTGTAGCTTTTTGAATTAATTCTTCCGAATAAGAGTCAATAGATGAAGTAGCTTCGTCCAAAATTAAAATACTTGGATTGCTAATGTAAGCGCGTAAAAAAGCGATTAATTGTCGTTGACCGGAAGATAACATCACGCCTCGTTCTTTTACATCATATTCATATCCGTTTGGTAAGGACATTAAAAAGTCATGAATACCTATTTTTTTGGCAGCAGCATAAACTTCTTCTCGTTGAATGGAAGTGTTAAATAAGGTGATGTTGTTGTAAATAGAATCGGCAAATAAGAAAACATCTTGTAACACCATTGCAATTTCATTTCTTAAGGTTTCAAGTGTAAAATCGTTAATATTAATAGTATCAATTGTTATTTTTCCTGAATCAATTTCGTAAAATCGATTTAACAAATTAATAATTGTTGATTTTCCTGCACCAGTGGCTCCAACAATAGCAATAGTTTCTGCAGCTTTTACATCTAAATTAATTCCTTTTAAAACTTCTTCATCTTTTAGGTAGCTAAATCTTACGTTGTCGAATATTATGTTTCCTTTTAATTTTTCAGCAGGAATAGTTCCGTTGTCTTGCACTTCTGAATTGGATTCTAAAATTTCAAAAACTCGGTCTGCCGCAACAATTCCCATTTGCATGACATTAAATTTATCTGCAATTTGGCGTAAAGGCGTGTATAACATGGCAATATACATGTTAAAGGAAATAAGTTGCCCCACACTAGTATTGGTATCGCCATTGATGATAAAGATGGCACCAAAATATACCACTAATCCTAAAGTAATACTTGAAACAATATCGGCAATGGGAAAGAAAATACTATTGTATAAAATGTTTTTTAACCAAGCTTTATTGTGTTTGTGATTGATTTCCTTAAATTTTTCTAATTCAATTTTTTCTCTATTGAATAATTGTACGATTTTCATTCCTGTAAGTCGTTCTTGAATAAACGTATTTAAGTTGGCCACTTCATTACGAACTTCATTAAAAGCTACTTTCATTTTTTTATTAAAAATTTTTGTGGCCATCAAAATAACAGGCATGATAAGTAAAACTATACAAGCAATTTTCCAATTGATTATTAGCATAAAAACAAGCACAATAACCATTTTGAGAATGTCGCTTATAATCATAAATAATCCTTGACTAAATATACTTGCAATGTTTTCAATATCCGAAACACAACGTGTGATTAGTTTTCCAACAGGCTCATTGTCGTAATATTTAACTTTAAAACTGGCCAAATGTGCAAATAATTTTTCACGAATTACTTTAACAATATCTTGACCTAGCCAACTTGAAATGTATACGAAAAAGTATTGAGCAAGCACTTCTAACAAAAGAATAATTAGCATAATTACCACTAATACCTTAATATTATAAGTGGCATTATCTTCAATTAATAATTGGCTAATTAGGTTTAAAAAATAATCTTGGATTACATTGGTTTCTTTACTGGTATTAACAAAATATTTATCGATAGTTATGTTTAAAATTAACGGTCTTAATCCAGCCACAATTGCTAAAAATAGCGCCCAAAAAGCAACAGAAATAAGTTTGCTTTTAAAAGTTATGGCATAACGCATTAATTTTTTAAAAGAGGATGATTTTAAAACGCTCATTTGGCTTATAGTTTTTTGAAGGCTAAAGGTACGGATATTTTACTTTTGTTAAATACAATCCGTGCGCAGGAACAGAAAAACCAGCATTATTTCGGTTTTTACTGTCAATAATGGTTCTAAAATCTGATAACGAGGTTTTATAAATACCAACATTTATTAAGGTGCCGACAATGGCCCGAACCATGTTTCGTAAAAATCTATCGGCGGTTATGGTAAAAATAATCTGATTTCCGTTTTGTTGCCAATGTGCTTCTGTGATTTTGCAGTTAAAGGTTTTTACATCCGTATGAATTTTAGAAAAACACTCAAAATCTGTATATTCAAAAAGGATTTTACATGCTTCATTCATTAAAACTAAATCTAATTCATGGTGTACTTTCCAACTGCCATCTGAATTAAATACGTCTTTAAAATTAGCAATGTGATATTCGTAGGTTCTACTAGTTGCGTCAAATCGAGCATGTGCTTCAGGTTGTACTTCAATAATATTAAATATGGCAATATCTTTTGGTAAAAATGAATTTAACTTTTGAATGGTATTTGGAATATCAATTTCTTGATCTGTATCAAAATGAGCGAACATTTGTTTGGCGTGAACACCAGAATCTGTTCGGCCTGCGCCAACAATTTCAATTTTATCACGTAATACTAGCGATAAAGAATTATCTAAAGTTTCTTGTATTGAAATAGCATTCGGTTGTATTTGAAACCCAAAATATTCTTTTCCGTTATAGGCAAATTCAATGAAATATCTCAATTATGTTTAAGTTGCAAAGTTTCTGAGTTGCAAAGTTACTAAGAATTTGAATTATATTATTCAATGTTTTCTTAAAAATAAACAATAAACAATATTTTTTTGTCAACTTTGTAGCTTAGTTACTCTGTAACTTAGAAACTCTTATTAAATGAAAAAAATATTACTCCTTTCTGATACGCACAGTCATATTGATGAAACCATTTTAAAATATGTAAAATTGTCTGACGAAGTATGGCATGCAGGAGATATTGGCGATTTAAAAGTTACTGATACTATTAAAAAGCTAAAACCATTATGGGCAGTTTTTGGAAATATTGACAATCATGAAGCAAGATTGGAATTCCCTTTAAATAATCGATTTTTTTGTGAAGGTGTAGAAGTTTTACTTACACATATTGGTGGTTATCCAGGAAAATATAGTCCAGCTATTCGAGAAGAAATTACTAAAAACCCACCAAAGCTTTTTATTTGCGGTCATTCCCATATTCTAAAAGTTATGTTTGATAAAAAACTCAATTGTTTGCATATGAATCCAGGTGCAGCAGGCATTTCAGGATTTCATCAAAAAAGAACGATGTTACGATTTGAAATTGATGGTGAGAAAATTCAGAGTTTGGAGATTATTGAAATAGGAGACAAGTAAATAGAATTTACGATTTAAGATTTAAGATTTACGATTTCGGATTTACGATTTTTAGCGTTTAGAAAGAGGTTAAAAACGAAAATCCGCTTTGATTGCTCAAAACGGATTTTCTACGCACTAATAAAGCTAAGATGATAGGTTTATCGTATTCTGTCCACAGATTTTACGAGATCTTCGTCCCTTTTAATTGCTTTGTTAGCCAAAGCAAGAAAAACGATAGAAAAAATGGGTAAAAGCATCCCAATACCCTTCTCAGAAACTTGCGCTTCTCCAGATAGATTTAGTGAATGATATACTAATAATCCTATTATAATAAAGTTTAATATCATATTCAATCTGTTGATAACAAACTGATTTTGTCTTTTCTTGAAAGTGAAAATACTTATTGCAGCTAAAAAACCGGTTACACCGAATAATGCTAGATACAATATATTATCTGTTACAAATACTTCTTTTTTGGAAGTAGTTGTCCATAAACTAATAAACAAAGGCAACACACCTGCGTTCAGCATACAGCAAAACAAATATATGGATTGAATTCTTTGTAACATTTTATATACTTTTCCTTGAACAAAATTATGTTTTCTTTTTTTAAAAAACTATTGTTTTATAATAAAATATTCGTATTATTGCATCAAATAATCGTAAGTTCTTCATTATACGATACTTTAAAAAAGCAAAAAAATCTCATCACAGTTTTTTTATTATATTAAGATTAAAAAAATCAATAAACATTTATGTTTGACACATCTACACTAAAAGGGATGAAACTCCCTGATTTGCAAGAAATTGCCAAAGTTGCTAATATCCAGAAATTCAAAACTTTAAAAAAAGACGAATTAATTTCTCAAATATTAGATTTACAAAACACATCTGAAACACAGTCTACGGTTGCAAAAACTAAAATCCCTTCCGCATCTGCTAAACCAATTGCAGAAAAATTAGAAGAATCAACTAGTGAAAATGACGCAACAGAAAACGAAGTTAAATCGCAACGTGCAAGAATAAAAAAAGTAATTACAAAACCCTCAAATAGAGCACAAGAAAGAGCTTCTTTTGATTTAGATTCTGAAAAAAAATCAGAATCTTACAGTCAACAACCTAAACAAGAAGAAAATAAAATAGAAATTACTTCAGAAGAAATAGAAAATTCTGAATCTTCAGAACAAGAAAAAACCAACTCAAATCCAAATTTTAAGAAAAGCACCAATCCGAAATTTGCCAAAAATAACGGAAATAAAAACTTCCGCGAATCTGATTTTGAATTTGATGGAATTATAGAAAGTGAAGGTGTTTTAGAAATGATGCCTGATGGCTATGGTTTCTTGCGTTCTTCGGATTATAATTATTTGGCATCACCAGATGATATTTATTTATCACAATCTCAAGTTCGTTTATTTGGATTGAAAACGGGTGATACTGTCAAAGGTGTAGTTCGTCCTCCAAAAGAAGGAGAGAAATTTTTCCCTTTAGTTCGTGTATTGAAAATAAATGGACACGATCCTCAAGTCATTCGTGACCGAGTTTCTTTTGAGCATTTAACGCCACTTTTCCCTGAAGAAAGATTTAATTTATCAGGAAAAAACACCTCAATATCTACACGAATTATCGATATGTTCTCGCCAATTGGTAAAGGGCAGCGTGCTATGATTGTAGCGCAACCAAAAACGGGTAAAACGATGTTATTAAAGGATATTGCCAATTCTATTGCGGCCAATCATCCTGAGGTATATTTAATTGTTTTATTAATTGATGAACGTCCAGAAGAAGTTACCGATATGCAACGTAGTGTGCGTGCCGAAGTAATTGCCTCTACTTTTGATGAACCGGCAGATCGTCATGTGAAAGTAGCCAATATTGTTTTAGAAAAAGCAAAACGTTTGGTAGAATGCGGACATGATGTAGTAATTTTATTAGATTCAATTACACGTTTAGCAAGAGCTTATAATACTGTTCAACCGGCATCTGGAAAGGTGTTAAGTGGAGGAGTAGATGCGAATGCGTTACAAAAACCAAAACGTTTCTTTGGAGCGGCTCGTAATATTGAAAATGGTGGTTCGTTGAGTATTATCGCAACTGCATTAACAGAAACCGGTTCTAAAATGGACGAAGTGATCTTTGAAGAATTTAAAGGAACAGGTAACATGGAATTACAATTAGATAGAAAAATATCTAACAAGCGTATTTTCCCAGCTATCGATTTGGTTTCTTCAAGTACGCGTCGTGACGACTTATTACTAGATAAGTCAACATTACAACATATGTGGATTTTACGTAAATACTTAGCCGATATGAATCCAGTGGAAGCAATGGAATTTATCGAATCTCGTATCAAACGCACAAAAAACAATGAAGAGTTTTTGATTTCTATGAATGATTAGAAATTGATAATAATACAAATAAAAAAGCCGATTTCCATCTGAAAATCGGCTTTTTACTTTTATTAAATACTTTACTTCAATCCAGCAATACTTTGTTCGATAGTTGCAATTTTTGCCAAAGCATCCGCTTCCTTTTTGCGTTCATTTTCAATGATTTCAGGTTTTGCGTTGGTAACAAATTTTTCATTAGATAATTTAATTTGTACCGATTTTAAGAAACCTTGAGTATAATTTAGTTCTTCAGTTAATTTTGCAATTTCTGCTTCTACATCAATGTTTCCAGTTATTGGAATAAAATATTCGTTAGATTTTACTCGGTACGATAAAGCACCATCTACTTTTTCTGTTACATATTGTAAATCTGTAATATTACCTAATTTCCTAATAATTGAATCGAAATAAGATGAAGCTTTCTCATTATTTACGACTCTCAATTCAATCACGTCTTTAAAAGGAATGTTTTTATCTTTTCTAATCGTTCTAATTCCTGAAATTACATCAGTTGCAAAATCAAAATCAGCAATTAATTTTGAATTTACAGATGTCATTTTCGGATATTCAGCTACAATTAGCGCCTGTTCTGGCGTTCTTTCTGTAATGTGTTGCCAAATTTCCTCCGTCAAGAAAGGCATAAATGGATGTAAAAGTTTCAAGTTGGCTTCCAACATTTCAATGGCTTTATCGAAAGTCGTTTTGTCAATTGGTTGTTGGTAGCTTGGTTTTATCATTTCTAAAAACCAAGAACAGAAATCGTCCCAAACTAACTTATAAGTCGCCATTAAAGCTTCCGATAATCTGTATTTTTCAAAATTATCTTCAATTTCTAAAAGGGTTTGTTGCAATTTCGCTTCGTACCATTCAATCGCTACTTTTGAAGATTCTGGTTGCGAAATTGTTTCAGAAACTTCCCAACCTTTAATCAATTTAAAGGCATTCCAAATTTTATTGCTAAATGCTTTTCCTTGATTGCATAATTCTTCATCAAATAAAATATCATTTCCTGCAGACGCACTTAATAATAAGCCTACACGAACACCATCGGCTCCAAATTTTTCAATTAAACCAAGTGGTTCAGGAGAATTTCCTAATGATTTCGACATTTTTCGTCCTTGACTATCACGAACTAAACCTGTTAAATATACATTTTTAAACGGTTTTGCATCTGCATATTCGTAACCTGCAATAATCATTCGCGCAACCCAGAAGAATAAAATATCTGGACCAGTAACTAAATCGTTTGTTGGATAATAATATTTGAAATCTTCATTTTCTGGATCCATAATTCCACCGAAAACAGCCATAGGCCATAACCAAGAAGAAAACCAAGTATCAAGTGCATCAGCATCTTGGCGTAGGTGTTCAGTGGTCAGTTCTGAGTTGGCAGTTTTTACTTTAGCTAAAGCTAAAGCTTCTTCTTTTGTTTCAGCTACAACAAAATCTTCTTTTCCATCTCCGTAGAAATAGGCAGGAATTTGTTGTCCCCACCACAATTGACGCGAAATATTCCAATCGCGGATATTATTTAACCAATGTGCATAGGTATTATTAAAACGATTAGGATATAATTTTATTTCGTCAGATTCTAAAACTGCATGAATGGCGGGCTTAACCAAATCTTCCATTTTCAGGAACCATTGGTCTGATAAACGAGGTTCGATTACACATTTTGTTCTTTCAGAAGTTCCAACATTATTAGTGTATTGTTCTACTTTATCTAAAGCATTGATTGAAGTTAATTCTACTTCAATTTCTGCACGAACTACAAATCTATCTTTCCCTTCGTAATGTAATCCGAACGAGTTTAAAGTCGCATCTTCGTTAAAAATATCAATAATTTCTAATTGGTGTTTGTCACCTAAAGTTTTATCGTTTACATCGTGAGCGGGTGTTACTTTTAAACAACCTGTGCCGAATTCTAAATCTACATATTCATCTTCAATAATGGGAATAATTTTTCCAGATATAGGTACGATTACTTTTTTTCCTTTTAAATTGAAATGTCTTTCATCGGTTGGATTGATACAAATAGCAGTATCTCCAAAAATAGTTTCTGGTCGAGTGGTTGCAACTACTAAATAATCTGAAGAATTTTCAATTTGATATTTAATATAATATAATTTTCCTTGACGTTCTTCAAAAATTACTTCTTCATCTGATAAGGTTGTTTTGGCTTCTGGATCCCAGTTTACCATTCGGTACCCTCTGTAAATCAATCCCTTATTATATAAATCTACAAATGAACGAATTACAGAAGCTGACATGTCAGGATCCATAGTAAATTTTGTACGGTCCCAATCACAAGAACAGCCTAATTGTTTGAGTTGTTCTAATATTGTTCCACCATATTTATCTGTCCAATCGTAAGCATGTTTCAGGAATTCTTCACGAGTTAAATCCGCTTTATTTATTCCTTCTGATTTTAATTTAGCAACCACTTTTGCTTCTGTGGCAATAGAAGCGTGATCAGTACCAGGCACCCAACAGGCATTGAGACCTTTTAATCGCGCACGACGAATTAATACATCTTGAATAGTATTATTTAACATATGACCCATGTGCAATACTCCTGTAACATTTGGCGGAGGAATTACAATAGTATAAGGCGTGCGATGGTCGGGAGTAGAATGAAAATAGTTGTTTTTCATCCAATACTCGTACCATTTTTTTTCTACGGATTTGGCGTCAAATTGGGCTGGTATCATTTATATTTTGTTTACAGTAAAAAAATTGTGACTTTTGGTATAATTTTTGAATTATATCTGCAAAAGTAATTATATAAAACAGAATAAAAAAAATGTATTTACTTTTTGTTAGTTAGTTTAAAAAACATATTTTTACAATTCTCAAATTTATATAAAAATGAAAAAATTAGTACTTATTTTAGTTTTTATGATAGCAGGTTTTGGTGTTAAGGCACAAAGTGGTGCTAAAATTGAATTTAAAGAAGAAACCATTAATTATGGTGACGTTTATAAAGGCGCAGATTCTGGAAAAAGAACTTTTGAATTTACCAACACCGGTGATGTGCCTTTGATTATTAAAGATGCAAAAAGCAGTTGTGGATGTACGATTCCGAGTTTTTCTAAAGAGCCAATTGCTCCAGGAAAAACAGGTATAATTGAAGTGCAATACAACATGAATCCGGGTCCGATTAGTAAAACAATTACAGTTGAATCGAATGCGGTTAACAAAGAAAATGGAATGGTAGCTTTGAGAATAAAAGGAAATGTTTTAGTAAAAGAGGAAAAAAGTATATTAGAGAAAAATCCTGCTGGCCCGGTATCTAAATAAAAATTATTAATATAAAAAAAGTCCTGATTTCTCAGGACTTTTTTGTTTTATTCTAGTTTTGAATTACCAAGTTAAATTAACTTTTAATTCAAAATCGTCACTAATTGTTTTGTCTCCTAAGTCTGAGAAAAATGAACCAGAACCGTATTTGATATCATATTTTGTTCTGTCTACATTTAAAGTAGTAGTAGCAGAGTTTCCTTTAACAGTAATGTCAAAAGTAATTGGTTTTGTAATTGATTTGATAGTTAAATCAGCAGTTACAGTATATAATCCATTACCTTTTCCACTAATTGTTTTGAAAACTAAGTTAGCTGTTTTGTGCTTTTCAACACCAAAAAAATCTTCTGCTCTTAAATGGCCATCTAAACTTTCTTTTCCTTGACCTGGTTTTAAATCCGTAGTATTAATAGTTGTCATGTCAACAGTAAATGTTCCACCTTGAAGTACTTTGCCTTTAAATACTAAAGCTCCACTTTGTAAACCAATAGTTCCAGTATGCGAACCTGTTACTTTTTTACCTGTCCAAACGATACCGCTTTTTGCTGCATCAATTTTTTTTGTTTGTTGTGCGTTTACTGTAAATGTTGCCAATGTTACTAATGCTAACGCAATTGTTTTTAAATTTCTCATGTTTGTTAAATATTTAGTTATTAAATTGATTCAAATAATTCAGATATTGGTTTTCTAACTTTTGCATAATGCTGTGTAGCATCTTCATCATCTCTGTAACCAATTGTTGCCACAAGAGTAGCAGATAAACCTTTTTCGGTTAAACCTAAAATTTCGTTATATTGTTCAGGAATAAAACCTTCCATCGGCGTAACATCAATTTTCAATTCGGCAGCAGCATTTAATAAATTACCTAATGCCAAATAAGCCTGTTTTTGTGACCAAATAAATTGTTTTTCTGGTGTTAAAGTAGTGATATTACCAATCATAAAATCAGCATAAGCTTTTATGCTTTCTGCTGGAATATTTCTAGTTTTTGCCATATTCTCTACAAAATTATTTATGTATGCGGAGTCCACATTAGTAATACTTGCAAATACAAATAGGTGAGAAGCGTCAGTAATTTGACTTTGCCCCCAAGATGCTGGTTGTAATTGTTTTCTAATTTCTTCATTTTCAACAATTATAACTTTATAAGGTTGCAACCCATAAGAAGAAGTACTTAGCTGAATGGCTTCTTTTAAAATTTCTAAATCGGAATTAGAGATTTTTTTTTCGCTGTTAAATTTTTTGGTAGCGTAACGCCAATTCTGATTTTCAATAAATGTGCTCATAATTAATTCCTGTATTTTTCTAATAAATTATTTAATTGGGTTAACTCTTCTGTTGTTAAATTGCTTGCTAAATTATTTTCATGTTCAATTACAATTGGGTCTAATTTTTCTAATATATGTAGTCCTTTTTCTGTAATTGTTATTTCCATTTTTCTTTTGTTTGACGGACAAATTTTACGGATAACTAATTCCTTTATAATTAATTTGTCTACCAAACGAGTGGTATTGCTATTTTTAGAAATCATCCGATCCTGAATAACAGACATATTTGCTGGTTTTCCTTTTTGACCTCTCAAAATGCGTAACACATTATATTGTTCGCTTGATAAATCAAATGGTTTTAATATTTCTAAAAAACGATCAGCAACTATACTTTTCGAAAAAGATAAATTTAAAATTACCTTTTTTGCTAAAGATAATTCTACGGTACTTTTTATTTCTTCTTCAATTTTCATTACTATTTTTATTTGTAGGTACAAATGTAATTAAATTATTTTATTTGTATATACAAACGTTATTAAATTAATGTTAAATTATCAAAATAATTCTAAAATACTATAATTAGAGGTTGGCGATGGAAAATAAATTTTTATATCTAAATTCTTATTGTAAATTTGAGGAAAATTAAGTATATATGAATCTAGAACAAAAAGAGTGGTGGGAAGGCTTTTTAACTACTGAAAATGCCGCTATATTAGACGTAAGAACAGAAGAAGAAGTAGCAAACGGTTTCATTCCGGAAGCTATAAATATCGATATATATAAAGGTCAAGGTTTTATTTACCAAGTAGAAGAGTTAGACAAAGAAAAAACCTATTTTGTTTATTGCTTAGCTGGAAGTAGAAGTGCACAAGCTTGTGGTATTATGAAACAATTGGGTTTTGAAAATGTTTATAATCTTGTAGGAGGCATTTCGCAATGGGAAGGCCCTATTGAAAATTAACAATAAACCATTTAATGAAGAATTATAAAAATTCGATTTTCTATGTTACAATTCTAGTAGTTTTTTCTGGACTAATATATTCTATTTTATTAAGAGGAAAAGCTTTAGAAATTGGTAAAGTTTCCGATAAATTTATTGCGAAGCACGATTATGTAAATGAATTTATTAATTCGATATTAAACAATATATTTCATCCATTAGCTATTTTATTGGCTCAAATTGTGACCATAATATTTGTCGCTAGAATTTTTGGATGGATTTGTCGAAAAATCGGACAGCCATCAGTAATTGGTGAAATGTTAGCAGGGATTGCTTTAGGACCTTCTTTATTTGGTACTTATTTTCCAGATTTATTTCCAATATTATTTCCACCAGAATCGATAGTGAATTTAAAATTTTTAAGCCAAATTGGTTTAATTTTTTTCATGTTTGTTGTTGGAATGGAATTAGATTTAAAAATTCTGCGCACCAAAGTTAAAGAAGCATTTATAATCAGTCATACTAGTATTATTATTTCCTATGCACTAGGACTGGTTTTAGCCACATTATTATATAAGGAGTTTGCTCCCGAAGGTGTTCCATTTATCTCATTTGGTTTGTTTTTAGGTGTTGCAATGAGCATTGCTGCATTTCCTGTATTGGCAAGAATAGTTCAAGAGAGAGGTTTACAAAAAACAAAAATCGGTGCTTTAGTTATTACTTGTGCAGCCATTGACGATATTACTGCATGGTGTTTATTAGCAGCCGTTATTGCAATTGTAAAGGCTGGCTCAGTAGCTAGTTCATTATTTATTATCGGTATGGCGATTACTTATATTTTATTAATGTTAGTATTAGTCAGACCATTTTTAAAACGCATTGGTAATTTATACAATTCAGCTGAAAAAATCACAAAACCAGTTGTAGCAATTTTCTTTGTAACATTATTAATTTCATCTTATTTAACCGAAATTATTGGTATTCACGCATTAGTAGGCGCATTTGTCGCAGGTGTCATTATGCCAGACAACATGAAATTTAGAAATATATTTATTGAAAAGGTTGAGGATGTTTCCTTAGTTGTGCTGCTTCCTTTGTTTTTTGTAGTAACAGGATTAAATACTAAAATAGGTTTGTTAAATACAGAATACTTATGGAAAACTACCGGAATAATAGTATTGGTTGCTGTTGGTGCAAAATTCATTAGCAGTGCTTTAACCGCGAGATATGTAGGTCAAAATTGGAAAGACAGTTTAACATTAGGCGCATTTATGAATACACGTGGCTTAATGGAACTTATTGTTCTAAATATTGGATTAGAATTAGGTGTTTTGTCACCAAAAATATTTGCTATGATGGTTATTATGGCTTTGGCAACTACATTTATGACTGGTCCTGCTTTAAATTTAATTGATTTCATTTTTAAACCAAGAAAAAATAGTATCCAAAATAGTTCTGAAAATTTAGAATATAAAGTGCTGGTTTCTTTTGAAAACCCCGAGGATGGAAAACCGTTGTTAAAAGTTGCCAATAACTTTATTAGTTCAGAAAAGGAAAAACAATCCATTACGGCTATGTATATTTCTTCTACAAATGAGGTAAATCCTTATAAAATTGAAGAATATGAACGAGAAAGCTTCAAACCAGTATTAAAAGAGGCAACTAAGTTAAATCGAAATATTGAAACGCTTTTTAAAGCTTCTCGTGACATTGATTCGGATATTGTAGAAGTGAGTAATAAAGGTGAATTTAATTTCTTATTGATTAATATTGGTTCGTCTATTTTTGAAGGCACACTTTTAGGAAAAGTATTAGGAATTACCACCAAAATTATAAATCCTGAAAATTTATTAAATACATTTACAGGTAAAGAAAAATTATTTGAAGTCAATTATTTTGACGATAAAACCCAAGCTATTATCAATAAAACAGAAGTGCCTTTAGGGATTTTTGTTGATAAAGAGCTAACCCAAACTGATAATATTTCTGTGATTTTGTTTAATAATGAAGATCAATTTTTATTGGATTACGTAAAATTATTAAAGAAGAATTCTCAAGCCAAGATATCAATTTTTGATACGTATGACATCGTAAATGAGAAAAATAAAATTACTCATAAAAATGTGAAAGTGATTCATTCTTCAAAATTAGAAAAAGATTTCTTAAAAGAACAAGATTTATTAATCATGAGTATTGATAGTTGGAAAAAACTAATTGATACAAGAAGTGTTTGGTTAAATAATACGCCATCACTTTTAATTATAAAACCATAATATGTTACAAATAGGTGTGTACCACACATTAAAGATAGATAGAGAAACAAAAGTAGGTTTGTTTTTAGTAAATGAAACCGACGATGTTTTATTACCAAATAAATATGTTCCAAATGATTTTACAATAGGCGATGACTTAACGGTTTTTGTATATTTAGATCACGAAGAACGTCCAGTGGCAACGACTCTAAAACCATTAATTACATTAAACTCGTTTGCCGTTTTAAAAGTAAATTACATCAATACATTTGGTGCTTTTTTAAATTGGGGAATGGAAAAAGATTTGTTTGTCCCGTTTAAAGAACAAGCCCGCCCAATGGAAAAAGACAAGCGTTATATTGTAACGATGTATTTAGACAAACAAACGGGTAGGTTAGCGGCATCAAGTAAAATCAACCAGTTTTTAGACAAAGAACCTTTCGATATTGAAGTCGGACAAGAAGTTGATTTAATGGTTTCTCATATTACAGAAATCGGAATCAACGTAATTATTAACGGAAAATTTAGAGGATTAGCCTATCAAAATGAAGTTTTTGAAACCGTTTCTCCAGGATATAAAACAAAAGGTTATATAAAAACCATTCGCACTGACGGAAAAATTGATGTTTCTTTCCAAAAACAAGGTTTTGAAGCCATTGACGATTCTTCGCAACAAGTTTTAGAAGCGTTAAAACAAAACGATGGTGTTTTACGATTGAATGACAACAGTCATCCAGAAGAAATTAAATCGGTTTTAAAAATGAGTAAAAAAACATTTAAAAAAGCCATCGGAAGTTTATACAAACAAAAATTGATTGATATTAATAACGAAGGTATTCAGTTGGTTTAACTTTGCTTTGTCATTCTGAACTTGTTTCAGAATCTTAATTATCCAGATGAGAATCTGAAACAAGTTCAGATTGACAAATATTTTTTATAATTTAGTCCAATAAAAACAAACGCAAATTCAAATGAATCTGCGTTTGTTTTTCTAATTATCTAATTTGTCTAAAAATCTAAAATTCTAAAAATCTATTTTCCCCATTCACTAGGATTACTATTCCAAGATTGTAGCGTTTCTAATTCTTCTTCCGAAATATATTTTTTCTCAACGGCTTTTTCAATTAAGTTTTCGTAATTACTTAGTGTATATACGTCTAATTTTGCTTCCGCGATTTTCTCTTCAGAAATAGGAAATCCGTATGTAAATATTGCGGCCATTCCTTTTACATTAGCGCCTTCATTGCGTAAAGCTTCAACCGCCATCAAACTACTGCCACCAGTTGAAATTAAATCTTCAACTACAATTACGGTCTGACCTTTTTGCAAAAAACCTTCTACCTGATTTTGTCTGCCATGCTTTTTTGCTTCTGGTCTTACATAAACAAAAGGCAATCCCATGGCTTCTGCTACTAGAATTCCAATCCCAATTGCACCGGTTGCTACACCTGCAATGACATCAGGACGACCAAATTTTGCTTCAATTTGCTTTACAAATTCATCTCTAATATAGTTTCTAACCGCTGGAAACGAAAGAATTACGCGGTTATCACAATAAATTGGACTTTTCCAGCCAGAAGCCCATGTAAAATGATTTTTTGTTTCTAATTTAATTGCGTTTATTTGTAAAAGCAATTCGGCTGTTTGTTGTGCTGTGTAGTTATTAAATATCATATTGCAAATGTATAAAGTTTTTGTAAACGAGAAACCACTTTTTTTAACAAATAAAATTGAAAAGGAAACAAATTTCAAAATTTATCTGTTAGAAACAGTAAATATTCCAAAAGTAATCTCCGAATTATTTTTGAATAAAATACAAAGTGCCTACCTATATCACTCAGATGAAAAGTTAATTTTGAAGACTTTGAAATCTAAAATTCCTGTAGCTAAAGCTGGCGGTGGTTTAGTTTTTAACGCTGATGGCGATGTTTTGTTCATTTTTAGAAACGGAAAATGGGATCTGCCAAAAGGCGGAATTGAAAAAGACGAAACTATAGAAAACGCAGCCATGCGTGAAGTAGAAGAGGAAACCGGCGTTTCAGGATTAAAAATTACAGAAAAATTACAAAAAACCTATCATGTATTTAAACGAAACGGAATTTTTAAATTGAAAATTACCTATTGGTTTAAAATGCAAACCAATTTTACAGGACCAACATGTCCACAAGAAAAAGAAGGTATTTCTAAAGCTGTTTGGTTGAAACCTTCAGATATTGAAGCCGCTTTAGGTAATTCTTATGAAAATATAAAATTGTTGTTTGAAAATGAAAAGGTGGTTTAAATAGTTTCCTATTCCAAAACCCTATAAACAGGATACATCATAAACTCTTTTTCAAAGTATTTTGAATGTTTGTACACCCAATTCAATTGATCTCCACCATTATCAGCGAAAGCTATATCAGTTTGTTTTTTAGTTTCGAATTCTTGTTTTAAAGTTGGGTTTTCATCTAAAATTTGTTTGGCTAAATCTTCAAAAACATAACTAGAATAGCCTTCTTTTTGTTGCAAAATCGTATCGAAGAAATTCCAATTAAAATACGAATCAACGGCTTCTGGTTCTAAGGTTTCTAATAAATATTTCACACCTAATTGATTCGTTGAAATTTTATAGTCGCCAGCTCTAAATTCCATTTTCTCTATATTTTTTGTTACGGTAGTATTATAATGTCCGTAATGCCCTTCATAGGGATTTTTACCTGTTTGATAAGTGGCAATTTTATAGATTTCTACCTCAATAGTTTCATTTTGAGAAATTTGTGTCATTTCTATGTTGTTCAATTTCAGTAATTCTATAATTTGCCACTGACTTTGTGGAACAACATAATACTTCGGAATAGCAACGAATTTTGTTGGTTTATAATTTCCATAAAACGGTATTTTCTTAGTAAAAGGTTTACTTTTATCATAAAATAATCTGTCTTTTCCAGAGATTTCACTAGGTTTGTAGCCACCTTCATAACCTTTAAAATCCATGAAAGAAACCTTTGTAGAATCGATTGCCCAACTTAATGGATATTGTTTTCCAACTTTAAAATCTTCCAAATTATCTTTTCTAAGTTGTTTAATTTTTTCCCAATTCGTATCGGTATAATTAATGGCTGTAACCATAAATTCATACGTTGTTTGCACGCGGTCTTTATAAGGTTTCAACATATGTGTTTCTGGCACAAAACCCAATGTGTTAAATAATGTAGTGTAACCAGTAGCATATCTTGGCGTATCAGTAAATTGTTCGTAACCTAAATCGGGTTTTGCACCGTGAATATTCACGTACGGAATCACATCAATTTTCTTTTTCTGCATGTCTTTAACCATTTCTGGATACATTTCATTTTTGAAAAAGTTTCCCAATTTTTCACCTAAACGTTCGTGTTGTGTGGCAATACAAGTAAAAGTATATTGATAATCAGCGCCATTTGAAACATGATTGTCTAAAAAAACATCCGGATTTACTGTATGAAAAATTGCTTGAAAACTCCTAGAATTTCGAGTATCCGATTTTATAAAATCTCTATTTAAATCGTAATTTCTACCATTTCCTCTAAATCCGTATGCTTCAGGTCCGTTTTGATTGGCTCGTGAAAACGAATTTCTATTCAACATGCCATCAATATTATACACTGGAATAGCCACAACCATCGTGTTTTTTGGTGCTTTTATTTTTGCATTGGCCAAATCTCGCATTAACATCATTGTTGCGTCAATTCCGTCTGGTTCGCCAGGGTGAATTCCGTTATTGATTAATAAAACGGCTTTGTTTTGGTTGAAACTAAAATTTTTATTTTCAGAAAAAATTATAATATGTAAAGGTTTTCCACTATCTGTTAAACCCATGGTTTTCATATCAATTTTGTCTGATTTAGCAGCTAACGATTGATAAAAAGAAATACAATCTTCATAGGTAGTTGATTGGTTTTTGTTTCCTTTTTCAAAAGGGGTTAACAAGTTATTTTGAGCATTTACTGATAAGGAAGTAAATATAAATAATAGAATAAATCGCATAATTGAATTTTTGAATTTCAAAAGTAAGAATTATAAATGGCAATTTCAATAGTCCTTAGATCGTATAATTGAATATTGGCAAATTAAAAACTACCTTTGCAACATGAATAAAAATTTACATTCCAACAATATACTTTTGAATTTAGGTATCGAAAGTTTAAATAAAATGCAGGTAGCTGCAGAAACTTCAATTTTAATTGATTCCGATGTGGTGCTGCTTTCCCCAACGGGTTCAGGTAAAACGTTGGGTTTTTTATTGCCAATTTTTCAACTTTTAGAAGAAGACAACAATAAAGTACAATGTATGATTATTGTGCCTTCACGTGAATTAGGATTGCAAATTGAACAAGTTTGGAAGAAAATGGCAACTACTTTTAAAGTCAATATTTGTTATGGTGGTCATTCTATTGAAACGGAAATTAAAAATCTGAGTAACCCGCCAGCACTTTTAATCGGTACCCCAGGAAGATTAGCTGACCATTTAGAAAGAGAAACTTTTGATCCAAAATACATAAAAACCTTAGTTTTAGATGAATTTGATAAATCGTTGCAATTGGGATTTCATGAAGAAATGCGATTCATCATTGGAAAATTAACGAATTTAGAAAAACGTATTTTGGTTTCTGCAACTGATGGAGTAGAAGTTCCAAAATACACCCGAATTGAAAATCCGAATGTTTTAAATTATATTGATAAGAAAAAAACAGAAACAAATTTAGATTTTAAATTGGTGATTTCTAAAGAGAAAGATAAGGTTAACTCTTTATTTCATTTAATTTGTTCGTTGAAATCTCAGAATGCTATTATTTTCTGTAATCATCGGGAAGCAGTTGAAAGAATTAGCGATTATTTGAATGATAAAGGCATTTTCTCAGTATTTTATCATGGTGGATTAGAACAAGAAGAACGTGAAAGAGCTTTAATTCAGTTTAGAAATGGCAGTATTTCGTATTTAATTACAACCGATTTAGGTGCTCGTGGTTTGGATATTCCAGAAATGAAAAATGTAATTCATTATCATTTGCCTTCAAAAGCGGATGAGTTTACCCATAGAAATGGTCGTACCGCACGTATGATGGCTTCTGGAACAGCATACATTATCATTCACGAAAGTGAGAAAAAAATGGATTATATTGATTATGACATGAAGAAAATTGATGTTTCAAATTACAGTGTCATCCCAAAACCTCCAGAATTTAAAACCATTTACATTAGTGGTGGTAAGAAAAATAAATTAAATAAAGTTGATATTTTAGGCTTCTTTTCTCAAAAAGGAAAGCTGGAAAAAGGCGATTTAGGTTTAATTGAAGTCAAAGATTTTGTATCGTTTGCGGCAGTAAAATATGCTAAAGTAGCGCCATTGCTTCAAAATATTAAGGATGAAAAAATGAAAGGGAAGAAATATAAAATTGAAGTTGCCCGAGACGTTGTTAAAAACGCTTTAGAAGAATAAATTAAGTAGGATGTCCTAAAAGTTTTATTGTTATCAAACTGAACTCGTTTCAGTTTCTTCAAATTTTTATTTACATTTATATATAGATTCCGAAATAAATTCGGAATCACAAAATCAGTTATTTTAAGTAATGACCTTTTTATAATTTATATTTTACAAACAACTGAATCTGGCACAAACGGGGAAGCATCGCCGCCATTTCTTATTACATCACGCACAATACTTGACGAAATATAAGATGTTTTTGCGGCTGTTAATAAAAACACCGTTTCAATTTTAGATAAACGTCTGTTGGTATGTGCGATGGCTTTTTCAAATTCAAAATCGGCAGGGTTACGTAAACCACGTAATATAAATTGGGCTTTTTCTTCTTTACACAAATCGATTGTTAAACCAGAATAAGTGATGACTTTTACTTTTGGCTCGTCTTTAAAAGCGGCTTCGATAAAACGTTTTCTGTCTTCTAAAGAAAACATATACTTTTTATCAGCATTAATACCAATGGCAACAATTACTTCATCAAATAAAGAAATACCACGTTTTATTATATCATAATGTCCATTTGTAATTGGGTCAAAAGAACCTGGGAAAATTGCTTTTTTCATATTAAATATTTTTAAATATTTGATTCAATTCGAATATTTTGTTTATTTCTTCCAAATTGGTTTTCTTTCCAAAGCCAATTTAATTTCGTTTTCCAATAAATCTGAGAAATTCAAATTAGCGTAAGCGGCTTGCTGTGGAAATATACTTTGTGGACTCAATCCTGGATTGGTATTGATTTCGATAAAATGCGGAATGTCGTTCATTACAATAAAATCGATTCGAGAAAAACCTTGCATTCCTAGAGCTTCGTATATTTTTGCTGCAGATTTTTCTACTAATTCCGAAACTTCTTTAGTAAGTCGGGCAGGAGTAATTTCTTCAGATTTGCCTAAATATTTGGCTTCATAATCGAAAAAATCATTTCCTGAAACGATTTCTGTAATCCCTAAAACTCTTGTATTTCCGTTTAATTTCATCACACCAACCGAAATTTCAACGCCTTTTAATTGTGATTCAATTAAAATGTCCTTGTCTTCCGCAAATGCAAACGCTAACGCTTTATCAAATTCAGATAGCTCTTTAACCATTGAAATTCCTAGACTACTACCAGATTGATTGGGTTTTACAAAAAATGGAAATCCTAATGTTTTAGCAATTTTTTCACCATCAATTTCTTGTCCTTTAGTAACATAAACTGAATTGGCTTTTGGAATATCAAATTTTCCTAAAACAGAAAGCGTATCTCTTTTACTAAACGTTAATGCGCTTTGATAGAATCCGCAACCCGTATAAGGTAAATCAATCAATTCCCAATAAGATTGTAAATGACCATCTTCTCCTGGAGTACCGTGAACGGTATTCACAGCCATATCAAATTTCACAGAATTTCCGTTATGTTCAAATGAAAAATCGGCACGGTTAATTGGAAGTTTTTGGTCTTCAATTTTCACATACCAACCTTCATTTAAGATATGAACTTCAAAAACTTGGTATTTATCTTTGTTTAATTCGTTTAAAATAAGTTGTCCGCTTCGTAAAGAAATTACAGATTCATCTGAATATCCGCCCATTACAACTGCTATGTTCATAAAAAAATATTTGTTTCGGTTTTATACAAAATTATCATAAAATGTTTTACTTTTATTATATTTGCTAAAATATATTTCAATGAGTTTAAGAAAGTTTTTAACGAGTGCCGCATTTTTCAAAAATTTATTTTTTGCGTTAGTGATTGTTATCCTATTTTTAGTAGCGTTTGTGAAGTTTTTAGATTTCAGCACCAATCACGGCGAAGAAATTACGGTTGACAATTTATCTAAAATGAAATTAGAAATTGCGGAAGAAAAACTAGATGAGAAAGGTTTAGAAGTTTTCCTACTAGATACTGTTGAATTTCGTCCTGAATTTCCACCTTATACCATTGTAGAACAAGATCCAATTGCCGGTTCTAAAGTCAAAGATGGCCGAAAAATATATGTAAAACTAAATGCAGGCGGTTTTGCAATGGTTACTTTTCCAGATTTAAAAAACAAAACATTTCGTCAAGCTACAAACGCTTTAAGAGCTTTAGGTTTGGTAGAAGGCGAACTAAAATACGTTCCAGATTTAGCTAAAGATATTGTTTTGGAAGTTTCTTATAAAGGAAAACAACTAAAAGTTGGAGATAAGCTAATGAAGAACTCTAAAATTGATTTTGTTTTAGGTGATGGAAAAGACATGTTTACAGATGAAGACTTGGACTCAATTCAAAATGGTGAACAAAATATAGAAATTGATACTACAAAATAATGCAAGAATTTATAGATGAGAATGAAACGGCTGATGAAGATTTATTTGAACACCATCGGTTTGAAATAGCTAAAGGTCAACAACCTTTACGAATTGATAAATTTTTGATAAATAGCATTGAAAATACTACAAGAAGCAAGATTCAAAAAGCAGCTGATGCTGGAACCATTTTTGTAAATGATATTGCTGTAAAATCCAATTATAAAGTAAAACCAGACGATGTAGTTAGAGTGATGTTGGAGCATCCTCCATATGAACATTTATTAAAAGGTGAAAATATTCCAATTGATATTGTTTATGAAGATGATCAAGTTATTGTTGTAAACAAACCCGCAGGAATGGTTGTGCATCCCGGACATGGAAATTATTCGGGAACTTTGGTGAATGCTTTGGCATATCATTTTGATAATTTACCAATGAATAGCAGTGAAAGACCTGGCTTGGTTCACCGAATTGACAAAGATACTTCAGGACTTTTAGTAGTAGCAAAAACTGAAGAAGCCATGTTGTATTTGACCAAACAATTTGCTGCAAAAACGTCAGAACGTGAATATTATGCTATAGTTTGGGGAAATATTGAAGAAGATGAAGGAACAATTGAAGGAAATATAGACCGTCATCCCATAAATAGAATGCAAATGCACGTGTATCCTGAAGGCGAGCAGGGAAAACCTGCAATTACGCATTTTAAAGTTTTGGAACGATTTGGATATGTTACAGTAGTTTCTTGCCAATTAGAAACAGGAAGAACGCATCAAATTCGTGTGCACATGAAATATATTGGACATACGCTTTTTAATGATGAACGTTATGGTGGTGATAAAATTTTAAAAGGCACCACGTTTACCAAATACAAACAATTTATAGATAATTGTTTCAAAACCTTACCCAGACAAGCACTTCATGCAAGAACTTTAGGATTTAAACACCCTTCAACTGGTGAATTCTTAAGTTTTACAAGTGAAATACCCGAAGAAATTTCTTCATGCATTGAAAAATGGAGAGTTTACAGCAAAGCAGTACAAATAGAAGAAGATTAATTTCTTTTTAAAACTTCAAGATATAAAAAAAGAAATTAGATTTCTAATTGCTTTTTTTTATGGCTATTTATTAATTTATACTTTAACGGTCCAACCAAATGTGTCGTCTGCTAATTTGTATTGTATATTATTTAATTTTTCTTTTAAACTTAAAGCAAATGAATTTTCTAATTTAGGTAATTCAAAATATTCGTCTTTATAAGAAAAACCAACAATTGGATTGATAACTGCAGCTGTTCCCGCACCGAAAATTTCTTTTAAAGTGCCATTTTTTGCAGCAGTAACTAATTCGTCCACTAAAACTGCACGAACTTCAGTTTTTACATTATCTCTTTTTGCAATATCCAAAACAGATTTTCTAGTTACACCATCTAAAATTCTTTCAGAAGTTGGTGCGGTTAACAAAGTATCTCCAATTCTGAAGAAAACATTCATCGTTCCTGCTTCTTCTAATTTTGAGTGTGTAGCGTCGTCGGTCCAAATAATTTGTTGGTACCCTAAATCGTTTGCTAATTTTGTGGGATAAAATTGTGCTGAATAATTTCCAGCAGCTTTTGCAGCACCAATTCCTCCATTTGCAGCACGGCTGTAATGTTCGGCAATAATTACTTTTACTTCTCCAGAATAATAAGATTTAGCTGGCGATAAAATAATCATAAAACGATACTGTGAAGATGGTTGCGCAATAACTCCGCTTCCAATGGCTATCATAAAAGGTCGAATATACAATGAATTTCCGTTTCCGTATTTCACCCAATCTCTATCTAAATCCAATAGTTGTTTTAATCCATCAATAAAAATTTCTTCAGGAATTTCAGGCATGGCCATACGAACTGCACTTTTATTAAAACGCGTATGATTTTCGTCGGGGCGAAACAACCAAACGTCATCATCTGCATCTTTAAAAGCTTTCATGCCTTCAAAAATAGCTTGTCCGTAATGAAAAACTTTAGCAGACGGATCAATAGTAAATGGTTCGTAAGCCTTAATAATAGGCTGTTCCCAAACACCATTTTTGAAATCACAAATTAACATATGATCTGTAAATGTATTTCCGAAAGTTAAGTTTTCAAAATCAACTTCGTTAATTCTTGAAGTTTGATTTTTTATGATTTTAATATCGTTTGTAATGCTACTCATTTTATTACATTATATATATTGGTTTCCCAAAATTTTTACAAATTTATTAAATAAATTATTCCTGAAGATTCATTTTTTGATTTATTATTAACAAAGTTTATTTTTATTGATTATTTTTGTTTTTTATTCATCTAACTAATTAAGAATTATGAAGTATTTTTTTACAATTTTATCCTTGTTATTTTTAGTAATTTCCTGCAATAAAAAGGAAACCAAGACAGAATCTAAGACGGTTTACGCTTCATTTGGTAAGAAAATTACAAATGAAAACGCTATTGCAAAAGAAGTTTTATTAGAAAAATATAAAACTTTAAAAAAAGGTGACACGCTAACAGTTAAAGTAAGTTCTAAAATTAATGAAATTTGCCAAAACAAAGGATGTTGGATGACTTTAGACATAGGAAATAATGAAACCGCTTTTGTAAAGTTCAAAGATTATGGATTTTTTGTACCTATGAATGCTCAAAAAAGAAACACAATTATTGAAGGAAAAGCATTTGTTGAAGAAACTTCCGTTGCAGAATTAAAACATTACGCAGAAGATGAAGGAAAATCTCCAAAAGAAATTGCTGCAATTACTTTACCAAAAACTGAATACAAATTTTTAGCCCACGGCGTTTTGATTGCAAAATAATGAAGTATTTTTTAGTTATATTTTCTGTTTTATTTTTGAGTTGTAACCAAAATAAATCAGCAGAAGAAAACCCAACTTGCGAAAAACCAAAAGAAGATTTACAAATGTATAAAGCTTCCGAAATGGCTATTTTAATGGAACAAATGTATGTGCATAATAAACAACTTCGCGACAAAATAATCAAAAAAGATTCATTAGGCGAAATCCCAAAGTATTTTTTTAATATTTCAAAAGCAAAAATGACTAAAGGAAAAGAAAAAGATGATTTTTATAATACAAAAGCTGATTATTTTTTAAAAACACAAACAGAAATTTATAGCTCAAAAAATAAAGAAAAAATCTACAATACTATGGTAGATGCTTGTATAAGTTGCCACGAAGTAAAATGTGGCGGACCAATAGATAGAATAAAAACATTATACATAAAGTAAAACCAGAATTCACTTCTGGTTTTTTTATTTCTTAAAATTTGAAATCAGATTGACAAAAGTTATAAATTCCTTAATATTCATAACTTTTAAACTAAGAATGTAACTTTTTTGTAATTTTATAAAAATTAAGAAATTATGAAAAATATATTTATTGTTTTACTTGCATTAAGTTTTACTTCTTGCAACAGCCAAAATAAAGAAGCTAAAATAAAAAATGCAGTTACGGATAAAACTAAAAATGAAATTGCAAAACAAACTGAAACTAAAAAAGACACTATGGATTTTAAAATTGTAAAAACAGATGCAGAATGGAAAGCGCAACTTTCGCCAGAAGAATATGCAGTTTTAAGAGAAAAAGGAACGGAAAGACCATACACAGGTGAATATGATAAACATTTTGAAAAAGGAATGTATGTGTGTGCGGCTTGTGAAAATCCATTATTTACATCGGATACTAAATTTGATTCTCATTGTGGCTGGCCTTCTTTTGATGAAGCTATAAAAGGTTCGACTATATATCATAAAGATGTTTCTTATGGAATGATTCGTACCGAAGTTATGTGTGCCAAATGCGGTGGACATTTAGGTCATGTTTTTGATGACGGACCAAAAGAAACAACAGGACAACGTTATTGTACCAATTCAGTTTCAATAAAGTTTTTACCTGCGAAATAAGTCATGTAATTGACAATTCAAAAACAAATAACACTAAATTTTCTCATTCTAATATATAATTTTATCTTCGCATCTGCGTTATTACAGAATAACATAAAAATGCTTAGAAAACTTTTACCACTATTTTTTATCTTTGTTTTGCCTATTTCTGCGCAAGTAGGAGGGCAATCTGTGTATCAGTTTTTAAATTTAATGCAATCTCCAAGGCAAGCAGCGTTAGGTGGAAAAACTGTTACGATTGTAGATTTCGATGTTAATCAAGCCATTTTTAACCCTGCAACAATTAATCCTAAGATGCACAATCAGCTGGCTACAAGTTATAGTAATTATTTTGGTGAAGTTACCTATGGTACTACAAACTATGCTTTTAAGTGGGACAGACATGTGCAGACTTTTCATATTGGCGCCAATTATGTAAACTACGGAAATTTTGATGGATATGACGAATTAGGAAATTCAACCAATAGTTTTACAGGTTCTGAAGGTGCTTTATCTTTTGGATATTCCTACAATATTCCATGGACGAATTTTTATGCAGGAACTAATGTTAAATTGATTACTTCTGCATTAGAATCTTATAATTCATTTGGCGTGGCTACGGATATTGGCTTTTTGTATATTGATAACAAAAACGACATTAATTATGGAGTATCTTTTAGAAATATTGGTTATCAAATTACGCCTTACGAAACTACTAGAGAAAAATTGCCTTTTGAAATTACAGCCGGAATATCTCAATTGGTTGAAAATGTTCCTGTAAGGTGGCATCTTACTTTTGAGAATTTACAACAATGGAATATTGCATTTTCAAATCCAAACAGAGCAAAAAGTAGTTTAGATGGTTCTTCAGAAGCTGAAAAAGTATCGTTCTTTAATAATGCTTTGCGTCATGTAATTATGGGAGCAGAGTTGTTTCCAGAAAAAGCATTTAGTATTCGTTTAGGATATAATTTTCGTCGTGGACAAGAATTAAATATTATTGACCAAAGAAATTTCTCTGGAATTTCAGCAGGTTTTAGTTTGCGATTTAATAAAGTACGATTTGAATTTTCACATTCTCGTTATACGATTGCTGCGAATTCGAGTATCTTTGGTTTAATGATTAATTTGGATTAATTGGGTTTAAGGTTTTTGGGAAAAGGTAAAGGACAAATAAATGTTTATATTATGAAAAAAATTACAATTGCAATAGACGGGTTTTCATCGACAGGAAAAAGCACATTAGCAAAACAAATTGCTAATCAGTTGGGCTATATTTATGTTGATACAGGAGCGATGTATCGAGCAGTTACCTATTTTGCAATGCAGCATAATTTTGTTTCAGAAACGCATTTGGATACAGAAGAATTAATTAAAAATCTCTCAGATATTACTTTACAATTTCGTTTTAACGAAACATTAGGTTTTGCAGAAATGTATTTAAATAATGAAAATATTGAACAAGCCATTCGTACCATTGAAGTATCACGTTTGGTGAGTAAAATTGCAGAAATTTCAGAAGTTCGTGCCAAATTAGTGGAACAGCAACAACAAATGGGACAAAATAAAGGTATAGTGATGGACGGTCGCGATATTGGAACGGTTGTTTTTCCTGATGCAGATTTGAAATTATTTATGACAGCCAGTCCACAAACCAAAGCACAACGCCGTTTTGAAGAACTAATTGAAAAAGGCCAACAAGTCACATTTGAAGAAGTACTACAAAACGTACAAGAACGCGATTATATTGATACACATCGAGAAGATTCTCCACTAGTAAAAGCTGATGAAGCCATTGAAATTGACAATTCTAACTTAACCAAAAAAGAACAATTTGAGTTGGTGATGGAATTGGTGAATGATATTTTATAAGTGAAAAGTAAAATCTAAAAAAAAAGAATTTAACTAATTAAATAACTAAATAAATATGAAAAAAATCATTAAAAATTGTTTTGCTATTTTGTTTTTTATACAAATAAGCTATTCACAGAGCGTTCAACTAGGGATTAAGGCAGGTGCTAATTATGCTAATGTAACAGGTTCCAATTTAAAAACAAGTCCTATTGTAAATTATCATGCGGGTTTAGTTGCTAAAATAGGTATTTCAAAAGGACTTTCATTTCAACCGGAATTGTTATATACCACCCAAGGTGCTTCTTACGAAACCGCACTAACTGATTACAGAAATGAATTGGGATATATTGTTATACCTGCAATGCTTCAAATTCATCTTTCCAAAAGTATTTCATTAGATATGGGGCCACAAGTAGGTTTTTTATTAAGTGAAAAAAATAATTTTGATGTTCAAAAATCCAATACTTTTGATTTTACAGCAAATGCGGGTTTGGGATTAAAAATTACAAATTCTATATTTGCACAAGCCAGATATGGCATTGGATTAACAGAACTGAAATCCGACACAGATAATAAAAATACTGTTGTGCAACTTTCTTTGGGAATCCTATTCTAATTTCTTAGTTTTTTTACTGTAAAATAATTGTATTTTCTAAAAAAGTAGTATCTTTGCACACCTTTTGGCAGAGTAGAGTTTTCAATTGGTAATCAAATATTTAAGTAAAACACTGTTGTTGTTTTAATCTGCATGAAAAAAACTCAAAAAACACAACATACAAAATAATAAACGCATGTCTGAATTAAACAAAGAACAAGATTCGTTTTTAGCAGATTTCAACTGGCATAATTATGCTGAAGGAATTGAACCTATTGACGCAAGTAACCTTCAAGAATTTGAAGATTTAGTATCAAAAACATTTATCTCAACTTCTGATGAAGAAGTAGTAGATGGAGTAGTTGTAAGAATTACTGACAGAGATGTTATTGTAGACATTAACGCTAAATCTGAAGGCGTTATTTCTTTAAACGAATTCCGTTACAACCCATCTTTAAAAGTGGGTGACAAAGTAGAAGTATTAATTGACATCCGTGAGGATAAAACAGGTCAATTGGTATTGTCTCACAAAAAAGCAAGAACAATCAAAGCATGGGATAGAGTTATTTCTGCTAACGAAACTGGAGAAATTGTAAACGGTTTTGTAAAATGTAGAACTAAAGGTGGAATGATTGTTGACGTATTTGGTATTGAAGCTTTCTTACCAGGTTCTCAAATTGATGTGAAACCAATCCGTGATTACGATCAATATGTAAATAAAACTATGGAATTTAAAGTTGTGAAAATTAATCACGAATTTAAAAATGTTGTAGTTTCTCATAAAGCGCTTATTGAAGCGGATATCGAAATTCAGAAAAAAGAAATCATCGGTCAATTAGAAAAAGGACAAGTATTAGAAGGTGTTGTTAAAAATATTACTTCTTATGGTGTGTTTATTGACTTAGGTGGTGTAGATGGATTAATCCATATTACAGATTTATCTTGGTCTCGTATCAATCATCCAAGCGAAGTTTTAGAATTAGATCAGAAATTAAATGTTGTAATCTTAGATTTCGATGACGAAAAAACAAGAATTCAATTAGGATTAAAACAATTAAATGCTCATCCTTGGGATGCCTTATCAGCTGAATTAAATGTTGGTGATAAAGTTAAAGGTAAAGTAGTTGTTTTAGCTGATTATGGTGCTTTTATTGAAGTAGCTGAAGGCGTTGAAGGATTAATTCACGTTTCTGAAATGTCTTGGTCTACGCATTTACGTTCTGCTCAAGATTTCGTTAAAGTTGGTGATGTTGTTGATGCAGTTATCTTAACTTTAGATAGAGATGATAGAAAAATGTCATTAGGTATCAAACAAATGACGCAAGATCCATGGACAGGAATTACTGAGAAATATCCAGTTGGTTCTCGTCATACAGGAATTGTAAGAAACTTTACTAACTTCGGAATTTTCGTAGAATTAGAAGAAGGAATTGACGGTTTAGTTTATATTTCTGATTTATCTTGGACTAAAAAAATCAAACACCCATCAGAATTTGTTAATGTTGGTGATAACTTAGATGTTGTAGTTTTAGAATTAGATGTTGAAGCTCGTAAATTATCTTTAGGTCACAAACAAACTTTAGATAACCCTTGGGACAAACATGAAACTGCTTATGCAGTTGGTACAGTTCACACTGGTACTGTTTCTGAAATTGTTGACAAAGGTGCTACAGTAGAATTTTCAGAAGACGTGCAAGGATTTGTTCCAACACGTTATTTAGAAAAAGAAGATGGTAAAAAATTGAAAAAAGGTGATTCAATTGAATTTAAAGTTATCGAATTTAACAAAGAATTCAAAAGAATTGTTGCTTCACATACTGCTACTTTCAGAGAAGAAGAAGAGAAAAACTTCAAATCTTCTTCTAACGAATCTGGTAATAACAATGTAGCTACATCTTCAAACAATGCTGAAAAATCTACTTTAGGAGATATCGATGCATTAATGGAATTAAAAGCAAAAATGGAAAAATCAGAGAAAAAATAATTTTCTAATTTTTATAAATACTTAATCCCAATCAGAAATGGTTGGGATTTTTTTATTTAATTTAGCCACTTACACAAAACAAATATGTTTAAAGATATCGAGTTTAAAAAAGCACTTCAAGAATTGCCTGAAAAAGAAAAAGACAAACTCATTTTTAGATTGTTGCGAAGAGATATGGATTTGGCAGAAAAACTTCATTTCGAATTAGTAGATACTGATTCTATTGAAGACAAACGCCGAAATATGGAAACTGTAGTTTCAAATGATATCAAACGATTTTCTGAAAATTTTCATTCGTTAGATTATATAGCAATAGAAATGCGTCGCATCAGTGGAAAAATATCGCATCATGTAAAAATTACAAAAGATAAATTTGGAGAAATTAGTCTAAATTTACAAATGTTAAATGAAGTTATAGAGCAAAATGCCTTTTCATTAACTCATTCTAAACCTCAAAAATCGACAAAGTTTTATAATTATGTAATTGTGCGTGCTTTTAAAATTTTACTATTAATTAATTTGCTTCACGAAGATTTTCTTTTAGATTTTAAAGACGATTTAAAAAAACTTGGCGCAAATATTTCTTCAAATAAAATGCTTTTGAAAACAGCAAACTTCAATAGTTTAGAAATCAATTGGCTTTTAGAAGCGGAAATTCCTGAAAATATTGCTCAAATACATAAAGAAATAAAAGCGGCAGGGTTTTTAAAGTAGAGAATTACGCAGAGATTCGCAGAGAAAGAACAGAGTTTCACAAAGTACTTATAAAATACCAACCATAAGGCTGTCAATCTGAACTTGTTTCAGATTCTAAATTATTTAAATTCTGAAACAAGTTCAGAATGACAAAAAAATAATTTTATCTTAAAACTGCTTCAAATTTTGTTTCAAAAGTATACTGCAATTTATTCATAATTGCATCAATCTGAACATCCGTTAATGTGTTAGAAGTATCTTGAAGTACAAAGCTTAGTGCATAAGATTTTTTTCCTTCTGGCAAATTTTTACCTTCGTATACATCAAATAAGTTAATGTTTTTTAATAAAACTTTTTCTGTTTGTTTGGCAGACTGATACAATTGTTCAAAAGTTACGGATTGGTTGACTAACAATGCTAAATCTCTTTTAACTTCTGGAAATTTTGGAATATCAACCAACTTAATTTTATTTGAAATGTATTTCTGAATCGCAACCCAATTTACATCTGCAAAAAACACATCTTGTTTAATATCGAAATGTTTTAAAACCAATTTTTTTATGGTACCAAATTCAGCAATAACTTCATTTCCAATTGCATAACCCATTCCTTCAGCAAACACATCGTGCGAAACTGGAACCGTTTTTACTTTTGTATCAATATTTAGTTTAGATAAAATTGCAGTAATATGTCCTTTAAATAAAAAGAAATCACTTGGTTTTTGAGCAATATTCCAATTTTCTGAAGTCGCATTTCCAGACATGGTTACCGTTAAATGCTTTCTTTCAGTGTAATTTCCTTCAATAGAGTGATAAGTTTTACCGAATTCAAATAATTTTAAATCCGAATTTCTTCTATTTATATTATAAGAAACTGCTTCAAGAGCAGAAAATAACATCGATTGGCGCATTACAGATAAATCGTTACTTAACGGATTTAACATTGTAACCGTTTCATTAGCATCTGATTGTTCAGAATACGCAACATAATTTGAAGTCGTTAACGAATTTGCCATTATTTCATTAAAACCTAATGAACACAATTGATTGGCAATGATATTTTGTATTTTAAATTCTTCAGTTCTTGAAGAATTTGAAACGGAAGCGTTAATTTTGTTTGGAATTTTAATGTTGTTGTATCCAAAAACTCTCAAAATTTCTTCTATAACATCAACTTCTCGTTGCACATCAACGCGATATGGCGGAATATTTAAACCTAAACCAGTATCAGAAATACTCGAAATTTTAATATCTAAAGATGCTAAAATATTTTTTATAGTTTCCTTTTTAAGTTCTTCACCAATTAAATTATTTACTTTTTCAAAAGACAAGAAAACATTAAAATCTTCTATCTTTTTTGGATAAATATCAATTAAATCTGAAGTGATTTCGCCACCTGCAACTTCTTGAATTAATAATGCGGCACGTTTTAAAGCGTAAACTGTAATATCAGGATCGATTCCTCTTTCAAATCGGAAGGAAGCATCTGTTGATAAAGTATGACGTTTAGCTGTTTTTCTAATAGCAACAGAATTGAAATAGGCACTTTCCAAGAAAATGTTAGTAGTTGTTTCTGTCACTCCAGAATTTGCTCCACCAAAGACACCAGCCATACATATTGGGCCGGATTCGTCACAAATCATTAAATCATCTTCATGAAGTGTGCGCTCAATACCGTCTAAAGTTGTAAATTTTGTTCCAGCCGCTACAGTTTTAACAATTATTTTATTGCCACTTATTTTATTAGCATCAAAGGCGTGCAAGGGTTGTCCCAATTCATGTAAAACATAATTTGTAACGTCAACAATATTGTTTTTTGGAGTCAGACCGATTGCTTTTAATCTGTTTTGCAACCAATTTGGCGATGGTTTTATAGTAATTCCAGAAATCGTTACACCTGCGTAACGCGGGGCTAATTTGGCATCTTCAACAGATACATCTATTTTTAAGGTTCTTTTGTCGACTTTAAATTTACTAACGGATGGTGTAATAAATTCAGTAGTAACGTTTGACTGCAATAAACCCGCTTTCAAATCACGTGCAACTCCCATATGGCTCATAGCGTCAGCACGATTGGGTGTTAAGCCAATTTCAAATACTTCATCTACTTCTATATCAAAAACTTTACTCAGAGGCGTACCTGGTTTTAAATCATCGGCTAAAACCATAATTCCGTCATGACTATTTCCTAAGCCAATTTCGTCTTCGGCGCAAATCATTCCGTGACTTTCTTGTCCTCTAATATTTCCTTTTTTTATTTCAAAAGTATTTCCGTCTTTGTCATATAATTTTGTTCCAATTGTCGCTACAGGTACTTTTTGCCCGGCCGCAACATTATTGGCACCACATACTATTTGCACTGGAGCGTTTCCATCACCTAAATCTACGGTAGTAATTTTTAATTTATCGGCATCAGGATGTTTGTCACAGGTTAAAACATGCCCAACAATAATTCCTTTTAGGCCGCCGGTAACACTTTCAAATGCTTCAACTACTTCAACTTCTAATCCTAAGTCGGTAAGTAAAGCAGCTGTTTCATCTGATTTCCAGTCTATTTTAATAAATTGTTTTAGCCAATTATAAGAAATACGCATGTTTCGAGATTTTAATAAGACTGCAAATATAAGTATTTGATTATAATTTTAAAGTAATTTTTACACTTGATACAGAATTAATTAATAAATATTTTTGATTAAAATCAATTTTGAAACATATTGTTTTTGTAATTTTGCAGATCGTTTATAAAATTGAAAATGGAAAAAGGTCATCATGGCTTGCACAAACTTTCTGCAGCCGGTTTACTAGTTACGCTAGGTATTATTTATGGGGATATTGGAACTTCTCCTTTGTATGTTCTTAATGCAATTATTGGAAGAAATCCTATTGATTCAGATATCATAAAAGGAGCTATTTCATGTATTTTTTGGACATTAACACTTCAAACTACAGTCAAATACGTTATTCTTACCCTTAGAGCGGATAATAATGGGGAAGGTGGTATTTTTTCATTATATGCTTTAATAAGAAAAACCAAAGTTAAATGGTTATTATTTCCAGCTATTATTGGAGGTTGTACGCTTTTAGCGGATGGTATAATTACGCCACCTATTTCTGTTTCATCAGCAATTGAAGGTGTAAAAACAATGTATCCAAGTTTTGAAGAAAAATACATTATGTACATTGTAATTATTATTTTAACATTTTTATTTGCGATTCAACAATTTGGGACAAAATTTATTGGAAAGTTTTTCGGACCAGTAATGTTTATATGGTTTGCCATGTTAGGCGGATTAGGTTTGATTCAAACTATAAATAATGTTGAGATTCTTTCTTCTTTAAACCCTTATTATGCATACAAACTTCTTTCCATTCATGGTGGTTATTTGTATTTGGGAGCCGTATTTTTATGTACAACAGGAGCAGAGGCCTTGTATTCAGATTTAGGACATTGTGGAAAAGATAATATTAGAATTAGTTGGATTTATGTAAAAGCCACATTAATATTAAATTATTTAGGTCAAGGTGCTTGGTTACTTCAACATGACGGTCAAACTTTAGTTGAAGCCGGAATTACAAATCCATTTTATGGCGTAATGCCAGATTGGTTTTTACCCTTCGGTATTGCTATAGCTACTTTAGCAGCAATTGTTGCCTCACAGGCATTAATTAGCGGTTCATTTACATTGATAAATGAAGCCATTCGATTGAATTTTTGGCCAAAGGTTAAAATCAAATATCCAACTGAATTACGAGGACAATTGTATATTCCATCTTTAAACTGGTTATTGTGGGCGGGATGTATTTTTATTGTGCTATATTTTGAAAAAGCTGCGGCAATGGAAGCTGCTTATGGTTTGGCAATTGTATTAACCATGTTAATGACTACAACTTTGCTAAATTTTTATATGATATTGAAAAGGTACAATAGAACTTTTATTTGGGCAATTGTAATCACGTATTTAATAATCGAATTATCCTTTTTATATGCTTGTTTACATAAATTTGGTGAAGGCGGATACATAACTTTAATTATTGCTTTTGTATTATTTGCAGTAATGACATGTTGGTATTTTGCAAGAAAAATTAGAAACAGATTTATTGAATTTGTAAAACTAGACAAATATCTCCCAGTTTTAGAAGATTTAAGTAGGGACGAATCTATTGCCAAATATGCAACCAATTTGGTGTATTTAACAAGTGCTGATAACCGCTACGAAATAGAATCAAAAATTATTTACTCAATTATTAATAACAGTCCAAAACGTGCAGATATTTATTGGTTTGCCCACGTGCATGTTGTAGATGAACCTTACACTATGGAATATAGAGTTTGCGAATTTATTCATGATGATGTAATACGTGTAGACTTTAGATTAGGATTTAGAGTTGCCCCAAAATTTAATAAAATGTTTGCGCAAGTTGTAAAAGAAATGCAAGAAAGTGGTGATATAGATTTAATAAGTAGGTATACCTCTTTAAACAAGCATAAGATAATTAGCGATTTTAGGTTTGTACTGATTGAAAAATTTATGTCGTATGACAACGCTTTACCATTTTATGAAAAACTAATTTTAGATGTTTATAATTTGTTAAAGAAACTTGGTTTATCTGAAGAAAGAGCCTTTGGTTTAGACCCTGGTTCAGTAACGATTGAAAAGTTCCCATTAAAAATTTCTGAGACAAAAGCGGTCCAATTAACTAGAATAGACTAAATTTAAAAAGCCAGAAATTATACTTTCTGGCTTTTTTATATTTTACTTTTAAATTAGTTTCTTAATCACTCTTAGTTTGTGAGTGTGCCTTTGAGTATCTACATTGTAAATACCCAAGTGATCAATTCTGTCAATTCTAACTTTGCCTGAAGCATGAATGATGTAATTGTTTTCCATCATAATTCCAACATGAATAATATTTCCTTCATCGTTGTCAAAAAAAGCCAAATCTCCTGGCTCACTTTCTTCGATAAAACTTAATGCTTCCCCTTGAATCGCTTGTTGCGAAGCATCTCTTGATAGTCTATAGCCATTTAATTTGTAAACCATTTGAGTAAAACCAGAACAGTCAATGCCAAAAGGGGACTTGCCTCCCCATAAATAAGGAGCATTTAAGTACAAGTAAGCCGTTTTGAGTATATTATCTTTAGTTTTAACACCGCATTCTTTTTGACCTTCAAATTGAAAATTAGAAGTATTTATTTCATTTATGTCTAAGAAATTCAAGGAACTTCCTAATGGAATTGGCATTAATTGATTGGGCTCATAAGAAATAAAATCAATTAATTCGCCATTTAATATACTTTCTGAATTTTCTAATAAAACATATTGATTTTCTGTAATTTTTTGAAATTGCTTGGCGTCGATCCACCCTTCATAGGCATCGAAAGCGGTAACAATTTTTGTCCATTTAGAAGAAGACTCAATTATTTTGAAAGCATCACCAAATAACAATTGCGAAACCATTTCGCTTTTATCGCTGGCTTCCCTTCTTACCGGTACAATTCCTAAATTACAAATTCCAAACATTTAGTTATATTTGATAATTAAAAATTGATAATTGAAAGGTAATTACCAAATGTTAATTTTTAAAATTTTATTGTTTATGCTCTTTCAATAACAATGGCTGAAGCACCACCACCACCATTACAGATAGCTGCAGCACCTATTTTTGCATTGTTTTGCTCAAGTACATTTATTAATGTAACGATAATTCTAGCACCAGAACATCCAAGTGGGTGACCTAATGAAACCGCACCACCATTTACATTTACTTTATCATTATCCAATCCTAAAATTTTAGCATTTGCCAAACCTACAACTGAAAAAGCTTCGTTAAATTCAAAAAAATCAACATCTGAAATAGAAATTCCAGCTTTGTCCAACGCTTTTGGTAATGCTTTTGAAGGTGCTGTAGTAAACCATTTTGGTTCTTGCGCAGCGTCTGCATATGATTTGATGTATGCTAAAGGTTTTAAACCTAGTTCATTTGCTTTTTCTTCACTCATTAAAACTAGTGCCGCAGCACCATCATTAATTGTAGAAGCATTAGCCGCAGTAACAGTTCCTTCTTTTGTAAAAACCGGAGCTAAAGTTGGAATACGATCTAATTTCACATTGGTATATTCTTCATCTTTTGTAACCATAATTGGATCACCCTTTCTTTGAGGTACTTCTACGGGTACAATTTCTGTATCAAACTTGCCAGCTACCCAAGCATTTGCCGAACGCGTATAAGATTGAATAGCGAAATTATCTTGCGCTTCACGAGAAATATTGTTTTCTGTAGCACATAAATCTGCAGAAACACCCATGGCATTTCCATCGTAAGCATCAATAAGTCCGTCTTTCTGCATTCCGTCTACAAAAGTAGTTGGACCAAATTTTACACCATTTCTTAAATGTGCATAATGAGGAATTAAACTCATGTTTTCCATACCACCAGCTACAATAATTTCAGCATCACCAGTCATAATTGCTTGAGCGCCTTGCATTACAGCTTTCATTCCAGATGCGCAAACTTTGTTAATTGTAGTACAAATCACTTCATTGGATAATCCTGCATATAAAGCCGCCTGACGTGCAGGAGCCTGACCGTTTCCAGCTTGAACTACATTACCCATTATAACTTCATCAACTAGTGATGGATTTAAATTTATTTTTTGCAAAGCACCTTTAATAGCTGCTGCTCCTAATTTGGTTGCAGGTACAGTTGACAATGTACCCATAAAACTTCCAATTGGCGTTCTAACAGCCGATACAATTACTACTTTTTTGCTCATTTTATTACTATTTAGAACTGCGAAAGTAACAAAATTTTACCAAATTTTAAACTATTTATTGCTTTTTTAACTAGATATACTTGACATGTAAATGTGAAATAGGGCAGCAGTAAATCGTTACTATTTTTGTATAATGTTGATATTTAGAGCGTTTGTTTTTAAATTAAAAATATTACACTTTTTTAATTGGAAATAATAGAATGTTATCTTATATTTGCAACCGCAAAAAAGTATAGTTCTTTGCAGAATTAATAGGAGAGGTGCCGGAGTGGTAACGGAGCAGATTGCTAATCTGTCGACGGGTAACTGTCGCCAGGGTTCGAGTCCCTGTCTCTCCGCTTTTTTTCGGGGTGTAGCGTAGCCCGGTTATCGCGCCTGCTTTGGGAGCAGGAGGCCGCAGGTTCGAATCCTGCCACCCCGACAACATTTAGTTGTCAAATGCATAAATAATTTAGGTTGCGTAGCTCAGCTGGATAGAGCAACTCACTTCTAATGAGTAGGTCCCAGGTTCGAATCCTGGCGCGATCACAAAAAAACCTCGATAGTTATATCGAGGTTTTTTTATACTTTTTTATTCTTATTCTGGATAATTTCTGTAAGCGTAATAGTGTAATACTTCTTCTAAAGCCATTTGTAATGCTTTATTAATATGTACATAAATATTTCCTAATCTGAAATCTATTTGAGACAAATTCATGTAATAATCTGTAAAAATCGGAACATTTAACCCGTTATTTATGGCTTCGTTTGCAGCTTTATAATTTTCAGTTTGTTGTTCTTTTATTATGGAACATGTTGCCAATCGTAATTGAGCAAATTTATCTTTAGTAGCTCCATATCCAAACAATCTACATACTAGTCCTCTGTATTTGTAGGTGCTACAACTTCCCAGATAAAGGTCTGCTTCGGATGTTTGATTATAATTAAAACAAATAGGGTTTGTGTGTTTTACTAATTTTTCATGTATATTTTCTGCTTCGCCAATTTTAAATAAATGAAATGCCCAAGGTAAAAATTCTAATGGAGACGCTTCCATCTTGGGATTGGTACAGCATTTTCCACAACCAGCGTTACAAAATAAGTGTGTAGTAGAAGTGAAAGTTGCTAATTCAATTTCTAGTTTATCGAATAACAATTCAATCTCTTGCACTTTTCTTACAATTGACATTCTTTTTTTTTGGCGAATTTACGGTTTTAATAGAAATTCGAAAAAGAATATGTATTAAAAGTAAATTGAATGAATCCAATTATACTATGCAATGTTTTTAAATCCATTCGGCAAAGGACGATAGGCGTAATACTGTAATACTTCTTCAATAGCATATTTTAAAGCCCTATTTATGGGTAAAATAATATTTCCCAGATGATGATCAATTTGTGATAAATTCATATAATAATCTGTAAAAATTGGAACAGGAAGTCCTTTGTTTATTAAGTCTGTTGAATTTTCAAAATTTTTGGCTTGTCCTTTTTTTATTATCGTGCAAGTGGCCAATCGCAATTGTCCGTATTTGTCTTTCGTAGCGCCATATCCAAATAATCTGCAAATTAATCCGCGATAAGGATAATTACTACAACTTCCATTTACTTTATCTAATAAAGTTAGGGGGTTGTAAATATTGCAAATTGTGGTAGTTTTTATTTCTAATTCGGCAAGTATTTTTTCAGCTTCACCATTTAAAAAAATATGAAACGCCCATGGTAAAAATTCTAATGGAGTGGCTTCAATGTCTAATTTAGTACAACATTTACCGCATCCCAAATTGCAATGTAATTTAGTTTCTTTTTGAAACGTGTTTATTTCAATATCTAACTGACTAAACAAATTTTCTACTGCGGCAACCTTTATTTCAATGGACATGTTTTTTTTACGAATGTACGCTTTAATACTGCCGAAATTTGTTTATGTCGAATTTATTTAAAAAAGAAAAATCTCTAACTATAAAATAATTAGAGATTTAGCATATAATTTTAAAAACCAATTTAGTTCACAATAATTTTTTTAGTCAAAATTCCGTTTTCAGCAGTGATTTGTAAAAAATAAAATCCTTGTTGTAAATTATTTAATTTAAAGGTATTTTGATTGAAAATAGGTTGTGATATCTCTTTAACTATTTGTCCAATACTATTAATCAATGATATTTTAGTAATAGTTTCTAAAGTATAAATTTCAATTTCATTTGAATTTGTTGGGTTAGGGAAGATCGATACTGAATTATCAGCCAAAAAACTTTGTGAGTTCAAAAAAATCGTTGGCCATCGGTTTTCTGCTGCTGGTCCACCCCAAATAACTGTAGCCAAGTAAGGATTATCGATAAACGGATTTCTATTTCCTTGTGCATACGTATTAAAAGCATTCCCATGATAAGTATTTCGATTGTCTTCATAAACGGAAACAGGATCTTCTGCGTTCCATTGTAAAAATAATTGAATCATATTTGTGTCGGTTGAAACAGTAGCGCCAGTTCCAACATTAATTGGTAAACATTGTGTAGGGTATCTTAAATACATATACATCATCATTCTGGCGACATCTCCTTTCCATTCATTACCAGGAAACCAACCACCTAAAACCGGAGAAGAAATACCTGAACCAGCTGCAAATTTTAAATTTCCCCTATTACCATTTCTATCTACATCGCAAGATCTTAAATGATGTGCATCTTCACCAGCATCACTTTCAGCTGACGTCAGAGCACCATCCACTAAAGCTGGCGTTCCTAATGATTTTGCGTATACATGTTCACGGTTCCATTCACACGAATTTCCACCACCATTACTTAAAATATTTCTTTCTCGATGGTCATTGTCGTCTGAAGTGGAAGTAGGGCAAGTAGTGCTACTGAAACCATACAACAACAAAACATCATTTAAATTAGTAGGATTAACATCTGTAGCTTGAGTTGCATTCCAATCTTGTGCGTAAGTAAGAAAATTAGTGTGTGTTGTCGTAATTTTAGTTGATAAGGCACTCTTTAAATTCATACCAGTTAAGGTCCAATTCATTCCGTTATAGTAAGGATTTGCTGGTAATCCCGCTTGTCCAAAACTAAGTTGAGCAAATAATATTAATAGTAGGTTTTTTTTCATATTTAGGGAGGGGTTAATTGTTTCTTATTAATAAAGCCATGTAAAATCCGTCAAAGCCAGATTCATGAGCCAACACTTTTTTATCTTGAACAAAAGTGAAGTTTTTTCCAATTTCAGTAGTTAAGAATTTTTTTACTTGTTCTTGATTTTCAGAAGGGAGAACACTGCATGTTGCATACACTAATTTGCCTCCTGGTTTTACAATAGGCGCGTAGCTTTCCAAAACTTCTGCTTGTACTTTACGAATATTATCAATAAATTCTGGTTTTAATTTCCATTTAGCATCTGGATTTCTCTTTAATACGCCAAGTCCACTACAAGGGGCATCAATAAGCACTCTATCGGCTTGACCGTGAAGTTTCTTAATCACTTTAGTGGTATCAATCACACGATATTCAATGTTATGAATCCCATTCCGCTTAGCACGAATTTTCAATTGTTTTAATTTACTTTCATACAAATCCATGGCAATAATTTGTCCTTTGTTTTCCATCAAGCAAGCCATGTGAAGCGTTTTTCCACCTGCACCAGCACAAGTATCTACAACTCGCATACCAGGCTGAATATCTAACATATGAGCGACCATTTGAGAAGAAGCATCTTGCACTTCAAACATACCGTTTTTAAAGATGTCAGTCATAAAAACGTTAGCTCTTTCTTCTAATTCTAGAGCTTCTGGATAATCTTGAAGTATTTTTGTATGAATATCTAATTGAAGTAATTCTTGTTTTAAAGCTTCTTTAGTTGTTTTAATTGTATTGGTTCGTAAAATAACTTTTGCAGGTTCATTTTGAGCCGTAATTTCTTTAGACCAAATTGCTTCACCTAATTCTTTTACGCCAATTTCATCCATCCAATCAGGAATAGATTCTTTAAATTTTCTATCTTTAGATAATTCATCAAATTTTCCTTTGATTCGTCTTACAGGTGTACCTTCAAAATATTTCCAATCTGGCAAAGTATAACCTTTTAATGTAGCCCAAACAGCAAACATTCTCCAAATGCTATCTCTATCAAATGGTTCTTTTTTTATTTCAGCAATTTCAGCATAAAGTCGTTTCCATCGTACAATATCATAAATGGTTTCAGCCACAAATTTCCTGTCGCTGCTTCCCCATCTTTTGTCTAATTTCAGGGCTCTAGCAACAACTTTATCGGCATATTCTCCTTCGTTAAAAATTGCCATCAAGGCGTCTATTACTGCAAAACTAATGTTTCTATGAAATTTCATGTATTTTAAATAAAAATGCTTGCAAATATAGTAATTAAAACCCAAAAAACCTCTGATTTATTGGTTAAATAGCAAGGATTTAACTTTCAAACTTCTAATAAATTCATTTTGGAAATAGCAGTTTTTGAATAAATTGTATATTAGCCTAAAATAAGTTTTGTATGAAATGTTGGACCTTTTTGCTGTTTTTTGTTTTTTTATCTTGTAAATCAACTTATAAAGTTTTAGATAGAAAAGATATATTGTTAGATTCCCTTTCGATTAGGGCTATTTATCCAACGATAAATGGCATTTGGTTTGGAGGCACGAATAGTAAAGCAGGATTTATTAGTTTTCAAAACGAAAACCAAACTAAAATTGTAAAACTTAAAAATGAAAAAACAGATTTTAGAAGTATTGCCTACGGAAATGGTTCCATTTATGTTTTAAATGCTGGAACTCCTGCAAACATGTACACATTAAATACTTTTGATTACAGTTGTGCATCTAGTTTAATTTATACTGAAAATGGTGAAAAAGTATTTTATGATAGTATGTTTATTGATGCTAAAACGGGGCTTGGAATAGTCATAGGTGATCCTACAATAGATTGCTTATCTTTGCTTATAACTGAAAATTCTGGGAAAACTTGGAAGAAATTACCTTGTGGAATTTTACCTAAAACCGTTGAAGGGGAAGCGGCTTTTGCGGCAAGCGATACAAATGTAAAAATTGTTGATGGGGTTATTTATATTATTTCTGGAGGAATAAAATCCAGGTTATTTATGAGTGAAGATAAAGGCAGTACTTGGCAGGTTTTTAACACTCCTATAATTCAAGGTAAAGCGATGACGGGTGCGTTTTCTATGGATTTTTATAACAAAAGAAAAGGAATTATTGTAGGTGGAAATTACGACAATCAAAATGATAATTCTGTCAATAAAGCCGTTACAAGAAATGGTGGTGAAACGTGGTCAATAGTATCAAAAAATGAAGCTTTTGGTTATGCCTCTTGTGTGCAATTTATGCCAAAAAGCCATGGCAAAGTAATCTATACTTGTGGTACTTCAGGAGTTTATTATTCTACAAATTTTGGAGAAAAATGGACAAAAATTTTAGATGATACGGATTTTTACACATTTCGTTTCAGCGGGAAAAATAATATCTATTTAGCAGGTAAAAACAAAGTGACCAAAATAAAAATAAGCCATTAAAAAATGGCTTATTAAATACTAATTTATCTTCTCGGTGGAGGTGGTGGGTGATTGTCTTTTCTTTGTTTTAATTTTTCTAAAATTTTTCTGTGAAATTCTTGTTCTATGCGTTCTAATCTTATAACTTTCTCGGCAGAAATTATTGGTATTAGTTCAGCACGCATTTTCTTTTTTAATAGCATTACCTCAGTTTCTATAGCTTCCGCGTCTTCAATTTTTTTTAATGCATCTTCATCTGAACTCTTTCTTTTGTCAAAACGAAGTTTCATTTGCGATTCTTTTAAAACCATTATTTTGTCGTCATACTTATTATAAACAGGCCAAAATTTTTCTGCTTCAACAGAAGAAAGCGATAATTTTTGAGAAATAAATGCAATTTTCAACGATTTAATTTTATCTTTTCTTTCTTGTAGCATTTCTTTTCTAGCCGCAATTAGTTCAACTCGTTTTTCAATTAATTGTGCGCTTCTTTTCTCAATTTCTACTTTTTTCTGCTCCGAATTAACTTGTGCTTGAATGCTTAAACTAAAAATAAATGTTAGTAATATTATTGTGTTTTTCATTTTAATTTTTTATTTAATTTATATTATTTAAGTTATTGTAAATCAGTTCGTTTTCTAATTCTATTAATTCTTTTTCTTCTAACATAGTGCCTACTTCGTAAACACTTAATTCCTCGGAATGCATTTGTAAATAACTCATCTCTACTAATTCAATATTGTTTGTTTCTGATGAGTTATATAACATAGGTGAAATAATAGTTATTAATAAAACTGCTGCAATTCCACTTACTTTATATAAGGTGTGTTTTAAACTGATAACTTTAGATTCTATATGCTTAATTCTAGTTAATAATTTTATTTCATTTTTAACAAAAAAATCTTCCGGTGCAACAAAACCTGATACCTTAGGAATTAAATTTGTAGTTACTTCGCCGTTTATTTTCTCCACAATTTTATCTGATAAATTATCAAAATAATCGTTAGGAGAAATAAAGCCACTTATAATTTTGTTATTTTCTAATTCTGTTATCATTATTTATTTAGACTGCTTTTATTGAAAATGGTTTAATTGTTTTTTAAATATGCTTCAATTTTTTTTACTGCATGATGATAATTTGCTTTTAAACCTCCAACTGAAGTATCTAAAATTTCGCTCATGTTTTCATATTTCATTTCTTCAAAGTACTTCATTTTAAAAACCAATTGTTGTTTTTCTGGTAGTGTAGCTATGGCATTTTGAAGTTTTATTTGAATGTCGTTTCCCTCGAAATAAACATCTGATTCTAAGTTCATTATCGCTTTTTGTTGCAATTCTATATTAGAAATACCTTGTTTTTTAGCTCTTTGCTCAATAAAAGTAAACGATTCGTTTGTTGCAATCCTAAACATCCAAGAATATAATTTGCTTTCTCCCTTAAATTTTCCAATATTCGAAAACACTTTTATAAATGTATTTTGAAGCACGTCGTCAGCATCATCATGGTTTAAAACAATATTTCTAATATGAAAATACAAAGGTTTTTGATAGCGTTGCACCAATTCTTTAAACGCTGTATTCTGCGTTTTAGAATTTATGAGCGTTTCTATAAATATTTTTTCTTCTTGCAAAATCAACAATTAGTTATTATTTGGACTAAAGTTATGTAAAAAGGTTTAATTGTAATTTATTTTTTTAATTTCGCAAGAAAATAATACGATGTTACAAACTGTGATTTTTGACATGGATGGCGTAATTGTTGATACAGAACCTGTACATAATTATGCTTATTACCAGCATTTTAAACTTTTAGGAATTGAGGTGTCTGAAGAAATGTTTGCCACTTTTACAGGAAATTCAACTAAAAATGTTTTTGAAAAAATTAAAGATCATTTTGGAATAATTGAAGAAACAACAACTTTAGTTGAAAAAAAACGAAGTCTGTTTAATGCTGCTTTTGACACAAAAGAAGACTTGTTTTTGCTTGAAGGCGTAGAGAATTTAATAAAACAATTACACAAAAATAGCATTCAATTAATTTTAGCTTCTTCCTCATCTAAAGTCACTATTAGTCGTGTTTTTAATCGTTTTAATTTACATCCTTTTTTTTCTCATATTGTTTCTGGTGAAGATTTTCCGCAATCTAAACCCAATCCAGCTATTTTTTTAGAAGCGGTTAGACTATCAAATTCAAAAAAAGAAAATTGTATTGTGATTGAAGACAGTACTAACGGAATTAAAGCCGCTCATGCAGCAGGTATTTTTTGTGTAGGTTATAGAAGTGTAAATTCCAAAAAACAAGATTATAGTTTAGCTAATGTTGTTATTGATAATTTTGAAGAATTAGATTTTACAACAATTTTGAAATAAGTTACCCAACAGCTTCTTTATAAACACGCAAACATTTTTCTCTTGCTTCTTTATGATCAACTATTGGATTTGGATAATGAAGCGTTTCCAATTCTGGCACCCATTTTTTGATATATTTTAATTCTTTATCGAATTTTTTTATTTGTTCTGTCGGATTAAATATTCTAAAATAAGGCGCTGCATCAACACCAGAACCGGCAGCCCATTGCCAATTACCAATATTACTAGCTTGTTCATAATCTAATAATTTAGAAGCAAAATAAGTTTCACCCCAACGCCAATCAATTAATAAATGTTTGCATAAAAAACTAGCCACAACCATTCGCACACGATTGTGCATGTGTCCTGTAGTATTTAATTCTCTCATACCAGCATCTACCATTGGATAGCCAGTTTTTCCATCGCACCATTTTTTAAATAAATTTTCATCATTTACCCATTTAATTTCATCGTATTTAGGTTTGAAACTTTTGGTTTGTGTATGAGGAAAATGCCATAAAATTTGCATAAAAAATTCGCGCCAAATTAGTTCTTTTAAAAAGGTCTCGTTTTCAAATTTTAATGCGTGTTGTACAAGTTTACGGATACTGATAGTTCCAAATCGTAAATGAATTCCTAATAATGAAGTCCCATTTTTTAATGCAGGAAAGTTTCTTGTGGCTTCGTATTCAGAAATTAATTTTTCAGAAATATTATAGTTTGGTAATTGTATAGCAGTTGCATCAAAACCAATATCTTGCATGGATAAAAAAGGGTAGGAGTGCGAAGTGATATTTTTTAATAACGTTTCGGAAGGATAATTTACAAGTTGAGTTGCTTTTAATTTTGCTTTCCACTTATTTGAAAATGGAGTATAAACTACATAAGGCAAACCATCATCTTTAGCAATTTCTGATTTTTCAAAAATTACTTGATCTTTGCAGGTTTTAAACTTTACGTTGTTTGCTTTAAATAATTCATTCAGAGCCAAATCCCTTTTACGAGCATAAGGCTCATAATCTTGATTGGTGTAGACTGTTTCAATCTTATTTTCGACAATTAGTTTTTTGAAAATCTCAATTGGTTTGCCATGAAAAACTGCTAGAGACTTGTTTATTTTTATAAGCTCTAAATTTATTTTTTCAAGTTGATTATGTATAAAAGTTACGCGCGCATCATTTTTTTCTAAATAATGTAAAATATTTTCGTCAAAAATAAAAATTGGCAAAACAGCATCATTATCTTGTAAAGCATGAAATAAAGCCGTGTTGTCATCTAACCGTAAATCTCTTCTGAACCAAAAAATTGTCATATTATTTAAATTCGCCGAAGCGTTCAATTAATTTTTTTCGTCTGAATTCAAATATTTCATCTAATTTCGGTTTTACAATAAAAGGATGTACCAATTGACCTAAAATTCCCATTGGAACTTTATAATCGATTATATCTTCCATTTCTACGCCACCAGGAATTTCTTTAATGAAATGTTTGTGATGCCATAATGCATATGGTCCAAATCTTTGTTCATCAACGAAATATTCTCCTTCTACTACATGTGTAATTTCTGTAACCCATTTGGTTTTTATTCCTAACAAAGGCGTAACAATGTACTGAATGATTTGACCAGCAAACATAGGTCTGTCTGCACCACTTAATATATTAAAGCCCATATATTCGGGTGTAATAGTTTTCAAATTTTTTGGGCTAGATAAAAATTCCCAAGCTTCTTTTTTAGAAATTGGTAAATTCTGTTTTGATTCTAATCTGTATATTTTCATGTTTTTTATTTATTACTGCAAATATACGTTTGTTTAACTGTACAAATAAAATAGTAAACAAAATTATTTCAAAAAAAATGCCTTTAAATATTTATTTAAAGGCATTTTAATAAAAAATTAAAATTTATAATTTCATTTCGGATTTTTTAACAATTTTAGCGATTCTTTTTCCTAAATCACCCATTAGTTCTGTTAAAGCACTTTCGCACATTGGCAAAATCTTTTCTGGGCTCATAATAGGTATACCGCTTACCATAAGAGCTGTCTTTTTAGAACGTTCAGATTCTGAAAAAGCAAATACTTTCTCGCCATTTTTATTATATAATGCCATTCTAGTTGTGGCTCTTACCTTAACAGTAGAAGTGCTTCCAACTCCAAAACCTTTTTCCATAGCAAAATCAATATTTATAAACATCACGCCGTCAGCTTTATCAGCAAATATTTTTGCAATTCCTTCTTCATTAACTTTACCGCCAACACCTTCGTAAATGTATTTGTATTTATCAATGGTTAAAAAATTGTTTTTTGCAAAATTTGGCAAATTATATTTCGGAATAAATGCTTGATAAGCTTCATTATTTAGGACTTCACTTTCTGGTAATAAATCAAAAGGTAATTCTTTTGAATAACTGTTGAAAAAGTTATTATGATATTGTTTCAATATTGGATTTAAATTGAAATTTGGATCATCTCTTAATTTTAAAACATCTCCCAATAAAATATCAACACCGAGACCTAAATCTTCAAACGAAATCATTTTATTTGCATAAAAAGTTACCACTGCAATTTTTTTCTTTTGTGAAAAACTTAATTGCGATAATACTAATAACGCAACACATAAAATTTTAATTTTTTTCATAAGTTTATTTTTTTTTTTACAAATCTAAATGATTTATTTTAAGTAACAAAAAAATAAAATAAATTCGTAATTTAGCAAAAAAATTATCGTCATGAAAAAATACACATTACTTTGTATGCTCTTAATATCAGGGGTTTTAAGTGCACAAATTGCAGTTCCACAGGTTAGTCCAGTTTCAAAAGTTGAACAAACTGTTGGTTTGACACAAATAAGTTTGGAATATAACAGACCAAGTGCAAAAGGCAGATCGGTTTACGGAGATTTAGTGCCATATGGTAAAAACTGGAGAACTGGTGCCAATGCCAATTCAACTATTACTTTTTCGCAGGATGTTACCATAAACGGAAAATCTTTAGCTAAAGGAAAGTATGCATTATATACCACACCAAAAGCTGATTCTTGGGACATTATATTTTATAAAGATACCGACAATTGGGGATTACCTGAAAATTGGTTAGAAGAAAACGTAGCTTTAAAAACTTCAGCAAAACCAGAAAGTTTGAATCGTTTAGTGGAAACATTTACAATATCTTTCAACAACGTATCTACAGATGCTACAAATTTAGAATTATCATGGGAAAAAACACTAGTGTCTATTAAAATTGAAGTGCCAACTCAAAAAGCAGTTTTAAAATCTATAGCAGACATTATGAATGGTCCTACTGCGAAAGATTATTATGCGAGTGCTCAATATTATTATCAGTCAAATAACGACATAAGTAAAGCGTTACTTTGGGTAAACCAAAGCATTAGTTTATCAGGTGAAAAAGTGCCATTTTGGTATTACAGATTAAAATCTTTAATACAATTCAAATCAGGTGATAAAAAAGGTGCTATTGAAACTGCAAAATTATCATTAGCAGGCGCAACAGCAGAAAAAAATGACGATTATATTAAACAAAACAAAGATAGTATTGAATTGTGGTCTAAATAAATTACAAAATATTTATATAAAAAAAAAGCCATTCAAATTGAATGGCTTTTTTATTTATATGGATTTTAAACTTTCAATTAATATATCAATTTCTTCTTTGGTATTATAATGACTAAATGAAATTCGTAAAGAAGGTTTTTTGATATCATCTGAAGATAAAAACTCAGTCAAAACATGTGATGGCTTCAAACTCCCACTTTGACAAGCGCTTCCTCTGGAAACGGCAATGCCTTTTATGTCTAAATTAAATAAAATTAAAGCAGTTTTTTCTTCCGAAAAGGGTAATAGTACATTTAAAATATTATAAAATGTGTGTTCGCCATTAATAGTTATGCCCTCAAAATTAGCTTGCAATTCTGATACGCAATAGGCTTTTAGCACTGAAATATAATTAGTTTCTTCAAACATATTTTCGTTAGCCAACTCAAATGCTTTGGCCAAACCTGCAATTTGATGAACGGATTCTGTTCCGGCACGTAATCCTTTTTCTTGTTCACCACCGTAAAACATGGGTTGCATCGGTGTGTTTTTTCTGATAAAAACAAAACCCACTCCTTTGGGTCCGTGAAATTTATGTGCACTTGCCACTAAAAAATCTAAAGGTATTTTCTGTAAATCGATAGCAACTTTACCAATAGACTGCACTGTATCACAATGAAAAAGTGCGTTATATTTTTGACAAATTGCTGCAACAGTATCCAAATTTAATTGTGTTCCAATTTCATTATTTACATGCATTAATGTTACTAAAGTAGGAATTTTGTCATCTAATTTTCTTTCAAAGTCAAATAAATCTAAATTTCCATTTGGTAAAACAGAAATATATTCCACTTCAATACCAAATTCTTTTTGCAAATTTAAAACCGTATGTAAAGTGGCGTGATGTTCTATTTTACTTGTTATTATTTTTTGAATACCATTATTTTTTATCATTTCTCGTAAAATCCAATTTGTGGCTTCAGTAGCATGAGATGTAAAAATAATTTCCTGTGCAGAACAGTTTAAATATTTTGCGATTGTTTTTCTTGATGTTTCTATGATAGATTTTGCACTTCTTCCAAAACTGTGAGTAGAAGAAGGATTTCCAAAATCATTTTGTAAAACAGCTACCATAGTTTGAATCACTTCATCACGTAAAGGCGTTGTGGCTGCGTTATCTAAATATATTTTTTTCATTAAATTAATTTTGCTTAATGTAAATTTCCATAGCTCCTAAACCGTATTTTCCATAATTGGCCTCTTGGATTACTATGTTTTCATATCGTTTTAGTAAATATTCTAACTCACTTTTTAAAACACCATCGCCAACTCCATGAATTAGTACAACTCGGTTATAACGCTTTGAGATTGCAAAATCCATTGCACGTTTTGCTTCTTCAAGTTGGATATTTAATTTATCGAAGTTAGTTAAATTTTGGTTTTTACCCGTAATTATTTTCTCCAAATGCAAATCTACTTCAAAAACCATTGGTTCTTTTTTGTTCAATTTGGTTAAAATTGAACCAGGTTTTTTTGGAATTTCTTTTTCTGCTAATACTTTAGAGAGATTACCCTCGAAATTAATTTTAGGAGCATCACTTGCAATTTTAATAACTTCTTTTTGATTGTATGTCAGTTCGAAACCATCTTTAGTTTCAATGACAATTGAGTTATCAGATTGAATTCTTAGTATTACACCTTCAATATTATCATCTAAAACCTGAACAACATCACCAATTTTCATTGCGCTTTCCATAAAATATTATATTTTTACAAAAGTAAAATAATAACTTTAAAAAACATTTAAATTTGAAAATAGTTGTCATAGATAATTACGATAGTTTTACCTACAATTTAGTCCACTATTTAGAAGATTTAGGAGCAACCGTTACTGTTTTTAGAAATGATGAATTTGAATTAAAAGAATTAGATGTTTTTGATAAAATAGTTTTGTCGCCAGGACCAGGAATTCCTGATGAAGCCGGATTATTAAAAGAAGTTATAAAAACCTATGCCAAAACCAAATGTATTTTAGGAATTTGTTTGGGTATGCAAGCCATTGGCGAAGTTTTTGGCGGCACATTAACCAATTTAGAAAAGGTATATCATGGTGTGGCTTCAAAAATTACGATTATTGAAAACGATATTATTTTTAATAATTTACCAAATGAAATTGAAGTAGGTCGTTATCATTCTTGGGTGATTTCAAATGACAATTTTCCGCAAAATTTGATTATAACTTCTGTTGACGAAAACAAAAATATTATGTCAATAAAACATAGTGTTTATGATGTTCGAGGGGTTCAATTTCATCCAGAAAGTATTCTTACACCTGAAGGAAAAAAAATACTAGAGAATTGGATTTTAAATTAAATTTTACTGATTATTTTTTCTGAAACTTTTTAAATTTAAGATTAGATAATGATTTATAAAAATACGATGTATATTTTTCATAAATAATTAATTATTTATAAAGATTTATTGTCTGAAATTTACTGTTTATTGATTTTTAAATAATGATATTTTAATCTTACAAATTGATATTTGTTAGTATTAAAAACTTAAAAATCATGACAAAAAATTATCTAAAAAAACAACTATTACTATTAGGTTTAGTAATGGTCTCGTCTTTTACTTGGGGGCAAAATTTAGTTCATTATTGGAACTTTAACAATAATGCTTCGGTTGCTACAATTACAACTCCGTCTCAAACAATAGGAGGGGCGGCTCTAGTAGCTGTGAATGCTGGGGCTAGTGTAATTAATTTAAGTGGTACTGGACAAAACTTCGATGTTCAAAATTTAAACGCTAGAAATAGTGATGTCTCTGGTACTCATTTACGTTATGATAATCCTATTGGTGGGGCATTAGTTTTTACATTGCCAACTACTGGATATCAGAATATTATTGTAAAATTTGCAACCCGAAGATCGGGTTCTGGAGCAGGAACTCAAACTTGGTCCTTATCTTCGGACGGTACTAACTATAGTGTTGTTGGTATAGTAACTCCTAATGACGCTGATCCAAGTTTAGCAACATTAGACTTTTCTACAATTGCATTAGCTAACAATAATGCAAATTTTAAATTAAAAGTTGAATTTTCACAAGGAACTGGTGGAACGGTTGGAAACAATCGTTTTGATAATTTTACTTTAGAAGGAACAACTATTGGAGGTGGAGATACAACTCCGCCAACAGCTACAATAGTTCCAGCTAACGGAGCTATTAGTGTAGCAACAAGTACAAATCCAACCATAAGTTTTAATGAAGCCGTTAGATTATTAGATAATAGTGCTATAACAAACACAAATGTTGATGCTTTAATTGAATTGCGATTAAATAATGCAACAGGAACTAGTGTTCCGTTCGATGCTACAATTACAGGTAATGTTATTACAATTACACCTTCAGCAATTTTAAGTACAAACCAATTGTATTATGTGGCTTTGTTGCCCAATACTGTTGAAGATATAAGCAACAATGCATTAACTGCAATACAAACTTCAACTTTTACTACTGTAGCACCAAGTGTTGCTTTTGCGTCAAATTTTGTAACAGTTAATGAAACGGCAGGTTCTCTTAATTTTACTATTAATTTAGTAAGTCCTACAACTTCATCTGTAGATTTAGTTGTTAAATCTAGTCCGTTTAGTACAGCAAATGCTTCTGATTTTACACTAGCTACTCAAACGTTAAACTTTACAAGTTCTAGTTCTACAACGCAAACTATTAGTATTCCAATTATAAATGATACCGCATTAGAACAACAAGCGGAATATTTTGTTTTAAGTCTAGAAAATCCAGTAGGAGTGACTGTTTCAGGTACTAGCACATCGACAATATATATTATAGATAATGATGATTTAGCACCAGTTCCAACACAAGAAATTGAACTAAATTACATTGCTAGTTTTGACCCTTCTGGTGCAAGTACAAGTACTTGTGAAATAGTAGTTCACGATCCAACTTCACAACGAATATTTACAACAAGTGCTGTTGCGGGTTATTTAGATATTGTTAATTTTTCTAATCCAGCAGCTCCCACTTTGGTGTCATCTATTAATATGAATACTTATGGTGGTGTTACCTCTGTAGCTGTAAGAAATGGAATTGTTGCTGTAGCTTCACCAAATGTAGATCCAACTTTAAATGGTTCAGTGGTGTTTTTTGATACAAATGGAACTTTTCTTAAGCAAGTAACCGTTGGTGCATTACCCGATATGATTACCTTTTCACCAGATGGAACCAAAGTTATGACTGCTAATGAGGGCCAACCAAATGCAAACTATACTACTGATCCAGAAGGTTCGGTAAGTATAATTAATATTGCTGGAGGAATTCCTGCTTTAACACAATCGAATGTAACAACATTATTGTTCACACAATATAATGCTCAAGAAACAACTTTGATTGCATCTGGAGTTAGAAAATTAAAGCTAACAAGTACTTTATCTCAAGATTTTGAACCAGAATTTATTACAATAAGTGCCGATTCTCAAAAAGCTTGGGTTACAATTCAAGAAAATAACGCAATAGCAGAAATAAATTTAACAAATTCAACTTTTTCTCAGCTTTGGGCTTTAGGAGCAAAAGATGTTAGTATTCCTGGAAACGGAATGGATATTTCCGATAATAACGGACAAGTATTAATTGCAAATTGGCCAATAAAATCATTTTATATGCCAGATGCTATTGCAAATTATACTATTGGCGCAACTACTTATTTAGTAACTGCAAACGAAGGTGATGAAAAAGAATATACAGGACTTAATGAAAGAACTACAGTTGGTGCATCAACTTATATTTTAGATGCTGCTTTGTATCCTCATGCAGCAGTTTTAAAGCAATCCTATAATATGGGTCGTTTTAGAGTGTCTAATTTAAGCGGGAATACTGATACTGATACGGATTTTGATGTCATTAGTTCGGTAGGTTCGCGTTCATTTTCAATTTTTAATGCAACAACAAAACAAATTGTTTTTGATAGCGGTGATGATTTTGAAAAATATACTGCAGCCAATTTACCAACATTATTTAATGCGGATCATTCTGATAATATTTCAAAAGGTCGTAGCCGTGCAAAAGGACCAGAACCAGAAGGAGTAGCTTTAGCTCAAATAGGAACCCAAACTTTTGCGTTTATTTCTTTAGAAAGAGTGGGTGGCGTTATGGTTTATAATATTACAAATCCAAACAATGTAACTTTTGTAGATTATAAAAATAGCAGAAGTACTTCAGCTTATGGAGGAGATAATGGACCTGAAGGTATAACTTATATTAAACCTGAAAATAGTCCAAATGGAAAAGCTTACATTTTAGTTGCTAACGAAATTAGTGGAACAATAACAATTTTTGAAGTAGATACAAATGCTTTAAGTAATTCAAGTTTCGATTCGGAAATTAAAACATTTACAATTTTCCCTAACCCATCTGAAAATGGAATTGTATATTTCAATAGAGTAGCTGATTATGAATTATTTGATATTTCTGGAAAGAAAATTAGTTCTGAAAAAGAAGCCTATACAATAAATACAAGCCAACTTTCAAAAGGAATTTATTTAGTAAAAACTGGCGAAGGTATTGTAAAAAAATTAATTGTAAAATAAACTACAATTAATAAAGAAACTAAAACCTCTAGCGAAAGTTAGAGGTTTTTTTTATCTAGTAAACACCAATTTATTTCCTTCTGATAAATTACTGTCAAACGCATAGCCTTCATAGTTGAAACCTTTTAAATCATCAATGGTTTCAGTGTTGGTATCTATTATATATCTAACCATTAAACCTCTGGCTTTTTTGGCAAAAAACGATATCATTTTAAGTTTTCCGTCTTTGTAATCTTTAAATTCTGGAGTAATAACGGCCACTTTTAGTTTTTTAACATCAACAGCAGAAAAATATTCGTTACTGGCTAGATTTACAAATAATTCTTCTTCCTTTAACTCTGAATTTAATTCATCTGTAAGGGTCTTTTTCCAAAATTCGTATAGATTTTTCTTCGTACCTATTGCTATTGAAGTGCCCATTTCTAAACGGTAAGCTTGCATTAAATCTAAAGGTTTCAATACGCCATACAATCCAGATAAAATTCTTAATTTTTCTTGTAAAACTGCAACTTTCTCTGCAGGCAACGAATACACGTCTAACCCTGTGTATACTTCGCCATCAAAGGTATATATTGCTGGTCGGGCATTTTCTGGTGTAAAAGAAAGTTGCCAATCTTGATTTCTTTGCCAATTTAAATCTGCTAATTTTTCAGAAATAGCCATCAATTCCATCAATTGTTTTGGCTTTTTCTTTTTTAACGTTTTCTGAATGGTTTCAGCTTGTTTTACAAAAACCGCTTCCGTAAATAATGAAGTCGGGAGTTCTTTATCTAAATTTAAAGATTTTGCTGGAGAAATAACAATTTTCATTTTACAGATTTTCTTCAAAATTAAGCAATAGGATTATTTTTCACAACACAGATTTGAGAAAATAATTAAATCTGTGTTTTAAAAATTGAAATTTGATATTGTTATTGCGATTGTTTATCTTCGCAACATGATAAAAGTAATTCTTTTAGGTTCAGGAAACGTGGCTACTCATTTATTTCGAGCATTTTCGAAAGCTAATGAAATAGAAGTAACTCAAGTTTTTTCTAGAACACTATCAAAAGATTTTCCTGAATCACTTCAAACAACTGATTTTTCTAAAATCGCAGATGCAGATATTTATATTGTTTGTGTTTCAGATGCAGCCATTTCTAGCGTTTCAAATCAATTAGAATTTGAAAATAGGTTAGTAGTTCATACTTCTGGAAGTTCTGACATTAATGTACTTGACAAAAAAAATAATAGCGGTGTTTTTTATCCATTACAAACCTTTACAAAAAACAAAGAAGTCGATTTTTATAAAATTCCTATTTGTTTGGAAACGGAAACTGATTCGGATTATAAAATATTAGAAAAAGTTGCGAAATCAATATCAAATAATGTACATGCTATTTCAGGTGAACAGCGAAAAGCACTTCATGTTGCTGCAGTATTTGTTTGTAATTTCACCAATCATTTGTATCAAATTGGAAATGAAATTTGCTTAAAGAATGCTATTCCGTTTGAAATTTTACAGCCTTTAATTAAAGAAACAGCTGAAAAGATACAATCACTTTCACCAAGTGAAGCGCAAACTGGCCCTGCTATTAGAAAAGATTACGAAACTATTGAAAAACATATCGATTTTCTTACAAACGAAAATCAAAAAGAAATATATAAAATCCTGACAAAATCTATTCAAAATGTCGAAAAGTTATAAAGAATTAATGAATGATATTAAAGCGTTTATCTTTGATATCGATGGCGTATTAACTGATGGAATCGTTCATATTGCTGAAGACGGACAATTGCTTCGTCAAATGAATATCAAAGATGGGTATGCCATGAAAGTGGCTATAGACAAAGGATATCCAATTTGTATTATCTCAGGTGGAAGTAACGAAGGTGTTCGCATCAGATTACAAAATTTAGGCATAAAAGATATCTATTTGGCAACTCCAGATAAAGTAGAAAAATTTCATGAAATTTGTGATGCTTATCAATTAAAGCCTGAAGAAATTCTGTATATGGGCGATGATATACCTGATTATTTAGTGTTGCAAAAAGTAGGTTTACCAACTTGTCCACAAGACGCCGTTCAGGAAATAAAAGGCATTAGTAAATACATTTCTCATGCAAATGGAGGAAAAGGAGCCGTAAGAGATGTTATTGAGCAAGTTTTAAAAGTTCAAGGGAAATGGATGGACGATTTTGATGCTAAGTTTTTTTAATTCAACCATAAATTTATAATGAAACACTTTTTAAAATTAATTCGAATTGAGAATTTAGTTTTGTTTGCTTTTTTTCAATTCATTATTAAATACGGATTTTTGAACCAAATACATTTTAAAGATGCTTTAGGCGCCCAACAATCTTTGATACTTTGGCAATCGTTATCCAATTTTCAATATATTTTACTTGTAAGTGCCACACTTTTTATTTTAGCAGGTGGTTACATTATTAATGCCATTTTTGATGTGGATACTGATAATATCAACAAACCTAGCGAAGTGGTTATTGGCGCTTTTATTTCTGAAAAAACGGCTTACAATTTGTATTTTATATTTACATGTTTAGGTGTTGGAATTGGGTTTTATTTAAGTCGCGTTATCAATAAGCCTGCATTTGCTACGATATTTGTCATTTGTGCCGCACTTTTATATATTTATTCCAACGGATTAAAACAAATTCCAATTTTAGGAAATATAATAGTTGCAATCGTAGCTGGATTATCTATAATTAACATAAGTTTTTTCAATATTTTGCCCGCTATTTATTCTGGCAACGAATTTTTCATGAAAACGCTAGTTTCAATTCTTACCGATTATGCGATTTTTATTTTTCTGCTGCAATTTGCTATCGAAATAATCAAAACTATTGCAAATGAAAAAGGAGATGCTGCTTTTGGAATATCAACTGTTGCGACTTATTTCGGAATTAAAAAAGCAAAAATTATTGGCATGACTTCGCTACTAATTTTTATTAGTTATTTGACTTATTATTTGGTTGAAAATTTATCACATAATTTATATGCTATTGGTTATTTTACCTTATTTATTATAACGCCTTTGATGGTTGTAGCAATCAAATTATTTCAATTTGAACAAACCAAAGAATACATTTTGTTGGTTAAAATTTTGAAAACAGTTCAAATTACAACCATTTTGTCCTTGCTAATTATCTTAATTTCTATGCAATATGCTTAACGAGAAATTTAAAAATCATAAAATTATTTTAGCTTCAGGTTCTCCAAGAAGACAACAATTTTTAAAAGAATTAGATATTGATTTCGAAATTAGATTAAAAGAAATTGAAGAGATTTATCCAAATCATTTACAAGCAGAAGAAATAACTGATTTTTTAGCCAAATTAAAAGCCAATGCTTTTGAAAACGAATTAATGGACAACGAAATTTTAATAACTTCTGATACTATAGTTTGGTTGAAAAATCAAGCTTTAGGAAAACCTAACGACGCATCTCATGCTTTAAGAATGCTAACGGAAATGTCAGGAAAAACCCATAAAGTCATTACTTCTGTTTGTGTTAAAACTACTCAAAAAGAAATTATTTTTCATGATGAAACATTGGTTACTTTTGCTTCTTTAACTTCTCAAGAAATTGAGTATTATTTAAAGAATTATCAGCCATTTGATAAAGCGGGTTCTTATGGTATCCAGGAATGGATTGGCTTGGTAGCTATTGAAAAAATTGAAGGAAGCTACGCCAATGTTGTGGGTTTACCAACTCACAAATTGTATAGCGAATTATTGAAATTGACTCTATAAAAAAGCAATTTTAACTTTCGATTTTCTAATGAATTTGTATCATTTATTGATGTATTTTAAAATTTGAAATTTATTACTTACATTTGTACCCACAATACACATAATATGAGTCAAAAAATATTGCTCAATTCAAAAGAAGTAAACATCATTCTACATCGATTGGCCTGTCAATTAATCGAAAAACACCTCGATTTCTCCAATACTATTCTTATCGGAATTCAACCAAGAGGCACATTTTTAGCCAATAGATTGTCAAAAATTTTAAAAAACGATTACAAAGTTTCCGATTTAAAATTAGGTTTATTAGACATCACTTTCTTTAGAGACGATTTTAGAAGAAACGAAAAACATTTTGAAGCCAATCAAACGCAAATTGATTTTTTAGTTGAAGATAAAAATGTAGTTTTTATAGATGATGTATTGTATACCGGAAGAAGCATTCGTGCTGCATTAACAGCCATTCAGTCTTTTGGAAGACCAAAATCAATTGAACTTTTAACACTTATAGATAGACGATTTAGTCGTGATTTACCTATTCAACCCGATTATCGTGGGCGACAAGTAGATGCCATAAACAATGAAAAAGTAGTAGTGAAATGGGCAGAAAATGATGGAGAAGATTCGGTTAATATCGAGATAAAGGATAATTAAAGAAAAACAACAAATACTAAAATGAAAGAATTAAGCGTCAATCATTTACTAGGAATAAAATACATCAATAAGAATGATATTAATTTAATTCTTGAAACCGCAGATCAGTTTAAAGAAGTAATAAATCGTCCTATTAAAAAAGTGCCTTCTTTACAAGATATAACCATTGCAAATATCTTTTTTGAAAATAGCACACGTACCAAATTATCTTTCGAATTGGCTCAAAAACGACTTTCAGCTGATGTAATGAGTTTTTCATCGGGACAATCTTCGGTTAAAAAAGGAGAAACTTTAATTGATACCGTAAATAATATCTTAGCCATGAAAGTGGACATGGTCGTAATGCGACACAGTTCGCCTGGAGCCGCACATTTTTTATCGCAACATGTAAAAGCAAGTATAGTAAATGCTGGTGATGGCGCTCATGAACATCCCACACAAGCTTTGTTAGATAGTTATACAATCCGTGAGAAATTAGGTGAAGTTGCCGGTAAAAAAATAGTTATAGTTGGCGATATTTTGCACAGTAGAGTAGCGCTTTCCAATATTTTTGCCTTACAAATGCAAGGCGCAGAAGTAAAAGTTTGCGGACCCAAAACTTTGATGCCTCAATACATCAATTCTTTAGGGGTAACTTACGAGCCAAATCTGATAAAAGCATTAGAATGGTGCGATGTAGCCAATATGCTTCGCGTTCAGAATGAAAGACTTGACGTAAGTTATTTTCCAAATACAAGAGAATATACGCAGCAATTTGGACTAACAAATGAAATATTAAATAACCTAAACAAGGAAATTATTGTCATGCATCCGGGACCAATAAATCGTGGTGTGGAAATCACTTCAGATGTGGCTGATGGCAATCATTCAGTAATTTTAGATCAGGTGGAAAATGGAGTAGCCGTAAGAATGGCAGTCATTTATTTATTAGCAAGTAAGATTAAAAATTAGTTCAAATGAAAGTAGAACACAAAGGGCATACTACCACAATTAAAGATACTGAAAGTAGTTTCGACGTGTTTTTACAAAAATTAACAGACCAATATAACTCGTACAAATCTGTTAATTTAATAATTGATATTACGCATGATAAATCATTTGAAATGAGTAACTTAAAACAATTCTCAGATTTAGCAAAAGCACATAAAAAAAATAAAAAATCTTTTGTAATTGTTGCATCAGATATAGATTTTAATAAAGTGCCAACTTCAATTAATACGGTTCCTTCTTTGCTTGAAGCGCATGATATTATTGAAATGGAAGAAATTGAACGTGACTTAGGATTTTAATTATGAAATTTTCCAATCAAACAAAAATATACATTTTTACAGGATTATTATTTGGATGTACTTTTTTGAGTGCAATGCTTATATTTTCTGGATTAAAAACCAACGAATATAACTTTTTAGCCATTGCTACAAATCTATTGTTAGCAATTAGTATGATTTTACAGATTATCAAATTAAGTAAAATAGAAAACAATAAGTAATGACAATCATAATTTCATCTTGAAAATAAAAATATTAGGCTGTTATGCCGCTACCCCAAGAACCATTACACATCCTACTTCGCAAGTTTTAGAGATAAAAAGCCACATGTTCTTAATAGATTGTGGAGAAGGCACGCAAGTGCAACTTCGTAAATATAAAATTAAGTTCTCCCAAATTGAGCATATTTTTATTTCCCATTTACATGGGGATCATTTTTTTGGATTAATTGGCTTAATTTCTACTTTTATGTTATTGGGTAGAGAAAAAGATTTACACATTTATGGTCCGAAAGGCATAAAAGAAGCGATTTTATTGCTGTTAAAATTAGGAAACGCTTACACTTCTTATAATTTATTTTTTCACGAATTGACTTCAAAAGAAAGTGAAGTGGTTTTTGAAGATGAAAAAGTAAAAGTCACAACAATTCCATTAAAACATAGGGTGTACACCAACGGTTTTTTGTTTGAAGAAAAAAATACAGAGCGAAAACTGAATATTGACGCCATTTTAAATCACAATATTGAAAAATTATATTACAATAAAATTAAATTAGGCGGTGATATTACTTTAGATGATGGAAAAATAATACCGAATTCAGAATTATCTTTTGACCCTGAGGAAACAAAAAGTTATGCGTTTTGCTCAGACACCATTTATGATGAAGAAATTATTCCGCAAATTAAAAATGTAACAGTTTTGTATCATGAAAGCACGTTTTTAGAGAGCGAAAGTCATTTAGCAGAAAAAACTATGCATACTACTGCCAAACAAGCCGCAAAAATTGCTAAATTAGCAGAAGCAAAATATTTATTACTTGGACATTATTCCACGCGTTACGGAAATATTGACTTATTTAAAAAAGAAGCACATGAAATTTTTAAAAAAGTATTGCTAGCTGATGATGGATTGGATTTTGAATTTTAAGATATATTACGCAGAGAATAACATCCCTTAACCCTTTACCCAAAACCCTATACCCAAAAAAATGAAAGATTTATCAGATTATAGAAAATCATATGACAAAAGCGAATTGTTAGAAAACACTATTCCTGATGATGCATTGCAATTGTTTCATAAATGGTTTTATGAAGCGGAAGCTCAAGAAAATGGCGAAGTAAACGCCATGACTATTGCTTCAATTGGTTTGGATGGATTTCCAAAAAGTAGGGTAGTACTGCTAAAAAAATTCAATGAAGAAGGTTTTATTTTCTATACCAATTACAATTCAGAAAAAGGAAAAGCCATTTTACAACAACCTAATGTTTGCCTTTCTTTTTTTTGGCCAATATTAGAACGACAAGTTATTATTAAAGGAATAGCTGAAAAAACTACCGCACAAGTTTCAGATAATTATTTTGATTCTCGCCCAGAAGGCAGCAAGTTAGGCGCTATTGTTTCTAATCAAAGTGAAATAATTCCATCTAGAGATTATTTAGATGAAAAATTAAAAAACTTAGAAACAGAAGTTTCAGGTTCTGAAATAAAACGACCAGAAAATTGGGGTGGCTTTTTAGTGAAACCAGTTGAAGTAGAGTTTTGGCAAGGAAGAGCCAACAGATTACACGATAGAATTCGTTATAAATTAGAAGCCGATTTCAGTTGGAAAATAGACCGTTTATCGCCTTAATTACTTTTATTCCGATTCTTCGTCTTCCTCATCATCACTATCGGTGTTTAATTCATCTTCATCTCTTACCAATTCAAAAAAGCTAAAAGTGGTTCCTCCATAGGTTCTAGCAAACGAAAAATTATCCAAATGTTCTAATTTCGTATCTTTAGAATGTTCAATAATTAACATACCCGCTTCGTCTAAAATTTCATTTTCAAAAATCAAAACAGGAATTTTATCAAAATCTTTTTGATCAAGATGATACGGAGGATCTGCAAAAATAATGTCGTAGCTGCCTTTGTGTTTTTGTAAAAAAGTAAAAACATCACTTTTAATTGGCGTAATATCAAAGTCAAATTCGGTAGCAATTTTTCTTATGTAATTTACACAACCCATATCTGCATCAACTGCTACAAGTGGTGTGGCGCCTCGAGAGGCAAATTCATAAGCAATATTTCCCGTGCCAGAAAATAAGTCCAATATTTTTAACTCGCCAAAATTAAAATGGTTATTTAAAATATTAAATAAGGCCTCTTTGGCCATATCTGTTGTTGGTCTTACCGGTAAGTTTTTTGGTGCTTGTAAACGTCTTCCTTTGTATTTTCCTGATATTATTCTCATGAGTGAAATAAAATAAAATGCCTTAATAAGTCTTTTTCAGGAACATCCAAAACAGCTTTTAAATTGGAAACCTCTAACAAACTGCAGTTTCTTATGTATTTATACGCAATTTTAAAAGCATCACTTTCTTCTGAAATTGCACCTAAAAACTGCACAGGAATTATCTCTGGATTAAGCTGTAATTGCTCGTAAGTAAACAATAAAAAATAAATAAAATCTTCTAACGAATTATAAGTAAACGTATTGAAAAGTAATAAATTCGTGTTTTTGGTTACCGCAATTTCAAATCTATCTTCTTGAAAATGCACCCAAACTTGTTTCGAATCATTATTTTTAGAAAAATCTAACGCTTTTTTTACAAATATCGAATTGGAATTTTTATAATCAAACGTATCGTAATGATCTAATAAATAGTTATTTATAGGTGTGTACGGAATAAAAACATTGTTTAAATCATAAGTATCTAAATAATCGAAAGCAAAATAATCGGTTTCAAATACTTTTGAATTGTATTGCAAATAACTGCCTAAATAATTAGGGTCAAATAAAGAAGAAGGCACAAATGTATTCAAATTAGAATTGTGCAAAACTACTACATCATCATACTTTGCTTCCAGAATTGGGTTTTCAACAAAAACTTTCCATAATTCTTCTTCCAATACATTTTTTGGGTCAATAGCATACGATTTATACGTAACTATTTTGTTCGAAATCATATCAACAACACAAAAAGAAAGATTGCTATTTGCAACCTCAAAGCATAATTTTTTATACGTTTTTTGAGTAATATCTTGATTCATGTTTTTTATTTGATTTACAAATTTACATTTTTTACGAGAATTAAAAACCTTCAAATGAAATTATATTTAAAATCCTTGCTATATTTGAAGTTCTTAAATAAAAAATTAATGTCGCCAACGCAATTTTATAACATTTTAATGGATAATTTTCCTTTTCAGCCCACCGCTAATCAGGATATTTTCTTTCAAAAAATTGCAGCTTATATCTTACAATCAAAAGATGACATTTTTGTTTTAAAAGGATACGCTGGAACGGGTAAAACTACTGTGATTTCCACTTTGGTAAATCAGTTAAGTGTGGCTAATAAAAAAGCGGTAATGCTAGCACCAACGGGTCGTGCGGCTAAAGTAATGTCGGCCTATTCGGAAAAACCGGCTTTTACCATTCATAAACGTATTTATTTTCCTAAAAAGAATAAAAATGGCGGCGTAGGCTTTGTCATGCAAGCCAATAAATTTAAAGATACTATTTTTATTGTAGATGAATCGTCTATGATTTCTGATCAATCTAATGAAACTAGTTTGTACGAAAACGGTTCTTTATTAGATGATTTGTTGTTTTATGTAGATGCTGGACAAAATTGTAAACTGATTTTAGTAGGAGATACAGCGCAGTTGCCACCTGTGAATTCAGATATTAGTCCGGCGTTGGACATTCAATCTTTACAAGTCAATTACGATAAAGAAATTATTCATATTGAATTGGATGAAGTGATGCGTCAAGCTGAAAATTCAGGAATATTATACAATGCAACTGAATTGCGTGAACTGCTAAAGTCGCATTTTATTGAGGATTTTAAATTCAATTTAAAATCGTTTAAAGACATCATTCGTTTAGATGACGGCTTTGATATTGAAGACGCCATTCACCAATCGTATCGAAATTATAGTACGGAAGATACTGCATTTATCGTGCGTTCTAATAAACGCGCCAATCAGTACAACCAACAAATTAGACAACGGATTTTAGATAAAGAAAGTGATTTGTCGGCAGGCGATTTGCTAATGGTAGTAAAAAACAACTATTTTTGGCTTGATGAAAATTCACAAGCAGGTTTTATTGCCAATGGCGATATTATTGAAGTCTTAAAAATTAGAAATATTCAGGAATTATACGGTTTTAAATTTGCCAATGTTACTATTAGAATGGTGGATTATCCCAATGAAGCTTCTTTTGAAACGGTTTTACTTTTAAATACGATTGAAAGCGAAGCGGCATCGTTAACCTTTGCAGAATCGAACCTATTGTATCAAGAAGTTTCTAAAGATTATGAAGACGAAACGCACAAATACAAGAAACTTTTAAAAGTAAAAAGCAATCCGTATTTTAATGCGTTGCAAGTCAAGTTTTCTTATGCGATTACTTGTCATAAATCGCAAGGCGGACAGTGGAGTAGTGTGTTTGTAGAAAAACCCTACTTGCCTAATGGCGTAGATAGAGATTATATTCGTTGGTTATACACTGCCATTACAAGAGCCAAAGAAAAGTTATATTTAATTGGGTTTAAAGATGAAAATTTTGAGTAGATTTGGAAACATATAGAAACATAGATAAATTTTTAAGTATACATTTGGTGTTTAAAGTTAATTTTTGAAATAAAACCAAACCTTTTACCTTTGACCCAAAACCTTTAACCCATTTACAATGAAAATAATTGCTGTCATCCCTGCGCGCTATGCCTCCACACGATTTCCTGCTAAATTAATGCAAGATTTAGGTGGAAAAACGGTTATTTTACGAACGTATGAAGCGGCTGTTGCTACTAATTTGTTTGACGATGTGTTTGTGGTTACCGATTCGGATTTAATTTATAACGAAATTATTTCGCATCACGGAAAAGCTATTATGAGTATCAAAGAACATGAAAGTGGTAGTGACAGAATTGCAGAAGCCATTGAAAACATTGATGCAGACATCATCATAAACGTGCAAGGCGACGAACCATTTATCAATAAAACGCCATTGGAACAAATTATTACGGCATTTCAAAACGATACTGAAAAGAAAATCGATTTGGCTTCGTTAATGTTTGAAATTAAAGATAAATCGGAAATTGAAAACCCTAATAACGTAAAAGTAATTACTGACCAAGACGGGTTTGCTTTGTATTTCTCACGTTCGGTAATTCCGTTTCCTCGTGAGGAAAATGTGGGGGTACGATATATGAAGCACATTGGCATTTATGCCTTTAGAAAACAAGCGTTATTGGATTTTGCTAAATTACCGATGCTTTCGCTTGAAGCCTCAGAAAAACTAGAACAATTACGTTATTTAGAATACGGAAAACGCATTAAAATGATTGAAACATCACACGCAATTATAGGCATTGATACACCAGAAGATTTAGAAAAAGCTAGACTTTTATTGTAATATTCCAATGAATGAAAGTGGCAAAACGTCAATTCGAGTGTTTTTTGGGGAGTTTACAAATTTAAAAATATATTAAGAAGCGACATAATGGTCGCAAACATATAATATAGTTCAAAACATGAAAAAAACACTAATACTATTTTCGATATTCTTGTATTCATTTAATTCAAGTGCACAAACTGGTATTGGTACTACTACGCCTCATCCATCTGCAAAATTAGAGGTGAGCGCCATGAATAAAGGATTTTTGCCTCCTCGTGTTACCTTAACAAGCACCACCGATATTACGACCATACCAAACCCTGCAATAGCATTATTGGTATATAATACAGGTAGTAATGTAAGTCTTTCGGCAGGATATTATTATTGGAGTGGTACCGTTTGGGAAAGCATAGGTAAAACGGGGTCTTTATTAGCATCTAATACGGTAACAATTTCTGCCACAACAACTGCACCAACAACTGGCACAAGAACAATAGATAAAACCTTTGCTGTTGATAATGGCGCCACTAAAACGATTACTTTGCAATTAAGTTATGAGGGTTATGGAGCAGGCAGCGGCGATTATCTTTTTTCACTTCCAACTGGTATTACGTTTAATACGAACGCAGGATATAATCCAATATTTACTGGAACTTTATATTCGCCTTCTTTTTCGGTCATGGCTCCTAGCATTATTCCTATTAGTGGTGTAATAACAGTTTCGGGTGCGTGGAATCAATATATGTTTGTTGTTCCTTATTCTAGCACACAATATAGAATAGTAGTAGCCTTTGGGGGTACAATTTCATTCTGGAATTCTGGATGGTTTGCTGCTTCATCCAATACCTTATTTAGTGGTACTTTTGATATTAGGTAAGTAGTTTCAAATAAATCAAAATTACTTTACCACAATCTCAGATTCTTTTTTAACTATAATTTCTGGTTTGCCTTTATATAGTATTACTGTTCCCGTAATGCAAATGGTTTTTGTATCTAACGTTAGTGGATTGTAGGAAAAAGTATCTCTATCTAATTTGAATACTACTACTGAAAACGCATTGTCAGGAAAGGGTTTGCCAAAATTCAACAGCGCATTACCGCCTTTGGTTTCATAAATACTGGTTACTTTTTCGCAAATAGTAATTGTTTTGCCTTCAAAAGATGCGATGTTTTCTAATGTTGGCGTAATTTCTTGAGCACTAACCAGTAGTGTTCCGAATAAAAACAGCGCTAAAAATATTTTTTTCATAGTTGTAAATTAATTGCTTTTAATAGCTAAGTTATAATTGGCACTTACTTCGTTCCAGTTAATCACGTTCCAAATAGACGTTAAATAATCCGCACGTTTGTTTTGGTATTTTAAGTAATACGCGTGTTCCCAAACATCAATGCCTAAAATTGGTGTGCCTTTGGTTTCTGCAACATCCATTAACGGATTGTCTTGATTAGGCGTAGAAGACACCACCAGTTTGTTGTTTTTATCAACAGAAAGCCAAGCCCATCCTGAACCAAATCGGGTAGTGGCTGCTGTATTTATTTTTTCTTTTAACGCATCCATACTTCCAAACGTATCCATAATTGCTTTTTCTAATACTGCAGTGGGTTTGGTGTTTTTAGTTGGTGTTAGTATAGACCAAAACAATTCGTGATTATAATGTCCGCCTGCATTGTTTCTAATAGCTGGACTCAATTTTGAGACATTTGCAAAAATCTCTTTTACTGTCATTGTAGCGGCATCCGTACCCACAACTGCTGCATTTAGGTTTTTCACATACGCGGCGTGGTGCTTGCTATAATGAATTTCCATAGTTTGCGCATCTATAAAAGGTTCTAAATCTGAGTAAGCATAAGGCAATGGCTTTTGAGCAAACTGCGCCGAAACGGAAACAACAAACAAAAGCAAAACAGCTAGTAATTGAAATTTTTTCATAATGAAGGATTTTGAGTTATAAAAACTTGTTGTAGCAAAGTTAGTGGTTTTTAATTAGATTGTTAGGTTTTAGCTGTTAGCATTTAGCTGTTAGCAATTAGCTTTTAGCTGTTAGCTTTTTTACTTTTTACTTTTTACTTTTTACTTTTCACTTTTCACTTTTCACTTTTTCCTCTTCCCGCACACCTTTTACCCAAAACCCAAAATCCAAAACCCCTCCTTTTCAATAAATGATAAACATTTCTAATTTTTGAAAAGAACTTTTGCCATTTACTAGGGCGATGGTATTATTTTTTGTTTTTAAATTTGATAAAACTGATAAGCTAATGATTTGAAGTGGAAATTGTAGTGAGTGAAGGTTTGTTGTATATTGTGATAGGATAGAAGTAGCTGAGTATTTTTTTGAACATCATTATATAAATTACGTAAATATACTTTATTTTTGTTTTTTGTCAAAATTTATAAAAATGAAACAATATCTATATAGATTTATATTTTTTAAAATAATGGGTTGGAAAGTCACTGGTACTTTTGACGCCTCAATTAAAAAATGTGTAATAATTGTGGTGCCTCACACCAGTTGGTTTGATTTTTTTATTGGGGTGTTTTTTAGAGGAACCTATCCTGTAGAAATTAATTTTTTAGCCAAGCAAGAATTATTCAAATTTCCGCTAGGTTCTTATTTAAAATGGATGGGTGGCATTCCGTTAAACAGAGACAAAAACGAAAATAAAGTAGATGCAATTGCGAAAATTTTTGAAAGAAAAGAAGTAATGCGCTTGTCATTATCACCTGAAGGCACAAGAAAAAAAGTAACACAATGGAAATCTGGATACTATTATATTGCTCAAAAGGCAAATGTGCCAATTCTTCCAATTGGCTTTGATTATGAAAACAAACAGGTAATTATTTTTGATACATTTAACATAACTAACGATTTTGATAAGGATTCAAAGTATTTAGAGTCAATATATACTACTATCAAAGGAAAAGTACCCGAATTTAGCTTTACCCGTTAAGGATTGTAATTTTTAAACGTACCATCACTATAAAATATAACAATCCGCTCAATTGTTGATTCGGTTGAGATAGGTGTTGCTTCGGTATGTGTTTTTTGCGTAATTGCGCTTTTTTCAATTCCTGTTTCAATTGCTGCTGTTTCTTGTGAAAACAAATCGTTTACTTGTTTAGTATTTTCTTCAGGTAAAAAAGTTGTTTTTTCAACAAAACCATTTTCTCCTTTTGGAAAACTTCCTTTTCCATTAAGCAACCATAATAATTCTACTTCAGGAAAGTTTTCAATTACTTTTAATATAAAATCTAAACTAGGTTTGTTTCTTCCTGAAAGTAGGTGAGAGATACTAGATCTTTGCACGTTAATTTTTTCTGCAAATAGCGAAGCCGTTAAACCATAATAATCAAAAATAGTTTCCAAACGTTTTACGAAGTGTTCTGTATCTATCATCCTAATTAATATTAAAAATTTAGTTTACAAATGTAACAAATTACAATTAAAACAACATCATTTATTTGTAGAATTAGATAATAATTGTTTAAATTGTATAATTTATTAATACATATAAAATATTATAAAGTACTGATTTTGTGTAATTTAGATAAATAATAATAAATTAGTTTACACTTGTGAAATATTGCAACTAATATTGATGTAAAATCAAAATGTTTTGAGTTAATTTCTTGTTTACAAATGTAAAATTAAATATATTTACATTTGTAACATGAAAGATAATTTACAAATTGCAACCCAATATAAGTATGATTCCATATCAGGAAGATATGTAACTACTGAGCATGTTGATTTGTTTTTAGAAACATTAACTTCTAAATTTAAGATTACAACTGCTGGATATTCTGTTCAAAATAAAAAAATAAAAGCCATTCAATTTGGTGAAGGTGCTATTAAAATTTTAGTTTGGTCGCAAATGCATGGCAATGAAAGTACCACAACAAAAGGTTTGATTGATTATTTAAACTATTTAAATTGCAACGAAAAGGAATTTGACAACATTTCTAAATCTTTCACTTTTTATATTTTACCATTATTAAATCCGGATGGAGCCGAAGCTTACACTAGGGAAAATGCCAATGGCGTAGATTTAAATAGAGACGCGTTTGCCTGTACCCAACCTGAGAGTCAAGTTTTAAGAACGAGTTTAGAAAACTTAAATCCAAATTTCTGTTTTAATTTACATGACCAGCGTAGCATTTTTGGTTTATTGGAAAGTCAAAAACCTGCAACTATGTCTTTCTTAGCTGCTTCATATAATGAAGAACGAACATTTAACGTGGTTAGAGAAAGTGCCGCAGCAGTAATAGTAGGCATCAATGCAGAGTTGCAAAAATACATTCCCCACCAAGTAGGAAGATTCGATGATTCATTTAATATCAATTGTACGGGTGATTATTTTACAAATAGGGGGTATGCGACTATATTATTTGAAGCTGGTCATTATACCAATGATTACAATAGAGAAGAGGTAAGAAAATTTGTTTTTATTGCATTAAAAGCCGCCATTTCATTTGTTAACGAAAACGATATAGTTAGCAATGATTTGCAGAATTATTTAAATATTTATCAGAATAATAAATGTTTTTATGATTTTATATTCAAAAATGTGAAAATTTATGATAATAATGTAGAAAAAAATATTAGATTTGCAGTTCAATTTAAGGAAGTTTTAAAGGCCGGAAAAATAGCATTTATCCCAGAAGTTGTTCAAATTTTAAATTTAGACTCCTTTTTAGCACATCAAACCATTGATTTTAAAAATAAATTATATGAATTTGAAAACCGAAACTTTCCTGAAATTGGCGACATTATAAAAATATAGTTTACAAAAAGATAAAAAAAAAGATTATGGGTAAGTTTAGATTAGATGAAGTAGACCACCAGATTTTAGATATGTTAATTGACAATACTAGAATCCCATTTACAGATATTGCAAAAAAATTATTAATATCTGCAGGAACAGTGCACGTTAGAGTAAAAAAAATGGAAGATGCTGGAATTATTAAAGGTTCTTCATTAACTTTAGATTATGAAAAATTAGGATATTCATTTATTGCTTATGTAGGAATCTTTTTAAATAGCACTTCTCAAACAAAATTTGTTTTAGAACGTATTAATGAAATTCCTTTTGTTACTGTAGCTTCTGTAACTACAGGGAAATTTAATATATTCTGTAAAATAAGAGCAAGAGATACGGCACATGCAAAAGATGTTATCTTTCAAATTGATGATATTGATGGCGTTTACAGAACCGAAACAATGATTTCATTAGAAGAAAGTATTAACGACAAAAAACGATTGATGCATACAATTTTTAAGGAATTGTAATCATATTTAAATATAAAAAATCCCGTTTCGAAAGTATCGAAACGGGATTTTTTTATGCTTGTATTTTTCTAATCTTCTTCTTCCTCTTCATCTTCTGAATAGGCTTTTATTTTATTTCCATCAGCATCTTCTTCATCGTCTAACTCTATTTTCTCTTCTTCTTCCTCTTCATCTTCTATAACTAAATCTTTAATAGCATCTATACTTACTTCAGGCGTAATAAAATCTTCCTCTTCATCAAAATTTTCAATTCTATCTGCTAATTTCATACTCACTTTTACTAAATATACAGTATCAGCAGTTTTTACTTCAACAGCCTCAATTGCCTCATTTTTAGCATTTTTGAAACGAATTATATCCGAATCATCATATCCATCTGGAAATTTCTCAACCAACAGGTTTAAAATTTCATTCGTTAATTTTGTGTACTCTACAATTACTCTTTTCATTTATTTCTTGCCTTAATCAATTTAATTGTCAAATTTAGTATTGAAATTTTAAAATTTAAATTTTTTTAAAACTTTATTTTTTCTTATTACCAACCTAAAATATAAGCGAAGATTAGCGGTGTTACAATAGTTGCATCAGATTCTACTATGAATTTTGGTGTGTCTACATCTAGTTTTCCCCAAGTAATTTTTTCGTTAGGCACCGCACCAGAATACGAACCATAACTTGTAGTTGAATCAGAAATCTGACAAAAATAACTCCAAAATGGTACATCAGTCATTTCCATATCTTGGTATAACATGGGTACAACGCAAATTGGAAAATCTCCTGCAATTCCTCCACCAATTTGGAAGAAACCAATTCCTTTACCTGCGCAATTTTTTGGATACCAATCGGCCAACCACATCATGTATTCAATACCACTTTTTGTAGTTGAAGCTTTTAATTCCCCTTTAATACAATAGGATGCAAAAATATTACCCATAGTACTATCTTCCCAACCTGGGACAACAATAGGCAAGTTTTTTTCTGCTGCAGCAACCATCCAAGAATCTTTAGGATCAATTTCGTAATATTGTTCTAAAACACCTGAATTAATCATTTGATACATAAATTCGTGAGGAAAATAGCGTTCACCAGATTTGTCTGCTTTATTCCAAATATTAAATAAATGCTGTTGCAAACGACGAAATGCTTCTTCTTCAGGAATACAAGTATCTGTAACTCTATTGAAATGATTGTCTAATAAATCTCTTTCTTCTTCTGGAGATAAATCTCTATAATTTGGCACTCTTTTGTAAGAATTGTGTGCCACTAAATTCATAATATCTTCTTCTAAATTAGCGCCTGTACAAGAAATAATATGAATTTTATCTTGACGAATCATTTCTGCTAACGATTTTCCTAACTCGGCTGTACTCATAGCGCCTGCAAGGGTTACCATCATTTTACCGTTGTCTAATAAATGGGTTTCATATCCTTTTGCAGCATCTACTAAAGCAGCGGCATTAAAATGTAAATAATGTTTTTCTACAAACTGACTAATTGGTCCTTTATTCATGGGGTTTATTTATTATCGTTTTTGTTTTTGTTATATCCTAAAATTTCTAAAACCTGTTCTACCTTTTGTTGTTCAGAAAATACTTCTGTAGCAAAAATTCCGTTTTTATCTTTATCTATTAAAATGTGTTTGGGTTGTGGTAAAATACAGTGACTCAAACCTCCATAACCACCAATAGATTCTTGATAAGCACCTGTGTTAAAAAAACCAATATACAATGGCTTTTCTTTGTTGTATTTTGGTAAATATACGGCATTCATGTGTTGTTCTGAATTGTAATAATCGTCTCCATCACAAGTTAAACCACCTAAAAGTACCCGCTCATAAATGTCATTCCAGCGGTTTACGGCTAGCATTACATAACGTTTATTAATAGCCCAAGTATCTGGTAAAGTAGTGATAAATGAGGAATCAATCATGTTCCAATTTTCTCTATCGTTTTGTTTCTTTTGATATAAAACTTGGTATAGCACCCCGCCAGCTTCACCAACAGTGTAAGAACCAAATTCTGTAAAAATGTGAGGAACATCAACTTCTGCATCATCACATGCAATTTTTATTTGGTTCAATATTTCATCAACCATATATTGGTAATCATATTCAAAAGCCAATGAATTTTTGATAGGAAAACCACCACCGATATTTAAACTATCTAATGAAGGACATTCCTTTTTTAAGGCAATGTATACTTTTAAACATTTTACCAACTCGTTCCAATAATAAGCTGTGTCATTAATTCCTGCATTAATAAAAAAGTGAAGCATTTTAAGTTCTACTTTTTTATTTTCAGCAATTTGCTTTCTGTAAAATGGTAAAATATCTTTATAACCGATACCTAAACGAGAAGTGTAAAATTCGAATTTTGGTTCTTCTTCGGCTGCAATTCTAATTCCGATTTTAAATTTACCATCAATTTGATCTTGAAGCAAATCTAATTCTTCAAAATTATCAATAACAGGTATGGTATTTTTATGGCCATTATTAATTAAACGCGCAATATTAGTTACATATTGATCACGTTTAAAACCATTGCAAACAACAAACGAATTTTTATTGATTTTTCCTTGTTCCATAAGGTTTTCAACGATATCGATATCAAAAGCAGAAGACGTTTCAATATGAATATTGTTTTTAAGAGCTTCATTTAAAATGAATTCAAAATGAGAACTTTTGGTACAATAACAATAAAAATATTTGGCTTCATATCCGTGCTTTTCCATAGCATTTCTGAACCACATTTTGGCATTATTGATGTTTTGGGAAATTTTTGGTAAATACGTAAATTTCAATGGCGTACCATATTGCTCTACTAATTTCATCAAATCAATACCGTGAAATTGCAAATTATCTTTGTTCAAAGTAAATTCTTCCTGTGGGAAATAGAAAGTTTGATTGATAAGGTCGGAATATTTTGTATTCATTAGGCTATTACTATATTATTTAATTGAAACCCCTACTGGTTTGGCTGAACAAAAGTAAAAATAATATTACTAAAAAAAGAAGTAATTGAAAAAAAAATTATTTCTTTAAATAATCTTCAAAGGCCAGTAAAATCATTGATTCATCAACTTTTTGATTGATTTTACTTTCTCCAATTTTATTTAGTAATGTAAATTTTACGTTTCCAAACTCATTTTTTTTATCAAAAACCAATAATTTCAGAATGTTGTGTATATCAGTTTCCTCAAATTGAATTTTTTCAAAAACATCAGTTATAATGTAATTTATTTCAGCAAATTCTTCTTTAGAAATTAAATTTAATTGAAATGACAGGTGACTTTCTAAAATCATACCAATAGCAATAGCTTCGCCGTGAAGTAACTGTTTGTTTTCCTCAAATTCTAAAAAATAACTTTCAATAGCATGGCCTAAGGTATGTCCGAAATTTAATGCTTTTCTGATACCATTTTCATTTAAATCCTGGGAAACAATGTCAATTTTAATCTCAATTGATTGTTTTATTAAAACATCTAAATCATCTGTATTTAAGTCATTTAAGTTTTTTAAAGTATTCCAATATGACTTGTCGTAAATTAAACCATGTTTTAGCATTTCAGCCAATCCAGAACGCATTTGATTTGAAGGTAATGTTTCCAAAAATTTCGATAGTATAATTACCGATTTAGGTTCGTTTATAACACCAATTTGATTTTTAAGATTGCCTAAATCAACACCGTTTTTTCCTCCAATAGAGGCGTCAACCATTGCTAGAAGAGTGGTTGGGATATTAATAAATTCGATACCTCTTTTAAATGTACTGGCTACAAATCCGCCAATATCTGTAATTACTCCGCCGCCTAAATTCAATAAAATACTTTTTCTATCAGCTTCTAAGTCTATTAAAGTATGCCATAAATCCATACAGGTATACATGTTTTTATGCTCTTCACCAGCTTCAATTTCAATAATTTCTATTTCAATTTCTGTTGGCAAATTAGCTAAAAAATATGGCAAGCAATATTCATTTGTATTTTCGTCAACTAAGACAAAAATTTTAGAATAAGCTTCTGGTTGAAGCAGATTTTGCAAATACGCAAAGCTTTCCTCATTAAAAAATATTGTGCAATTATTAGTTTGAATAGGTGTCATTACTAATTTTATAAATTCATCACAAAATAAATTAAAAAAAATGAGAAATCATTAGTTCAATAAGTATATTTGCATTCCTTAATATGAATTCAATAAAATGGAGAAAATATTTAACAATACGGAAAAAGCCTTTTCGCTAAAATCTAACTCAGAATTAAACCGAGCACACTTTTTATTTCAAATGATTGGGAAACCAGCATTGGTAAAAATAGGCACTTCGTTAACCAATTTTGCTTTACAATTTCATTTACCTGTTGAAGGAATTATTAGAAAAACCGTGTTTGATCATTTTTGCGGTGGGGTAAGTGAACAAGATTGTTTGCAAGTAGTAGCTAAAATGCATACCAAAGGCGTTTCATCTGTTTTAGATTATTCCGTTGAAGGTAAAGAAGAAGAAGTACAGTTTGACGCCTGTATGAAAATGACCTTAAAGACAATTGATTTTGCCAAAGAAAACAAAGCCATTCCGTTTGCAGTTTTCAAGCCAACAGGATTAGGAAGAATTGATTTGTACGAAAAAGTTGGTTTAAAAGTCACATTGAGCGCCACCGAAAAAGAAGAATGGAATAGAGTAGTGGCACGATTTGAAAAAATATGTCAATATGCCTTTGATAATGATGTGCAAATATTAGTTGATGGAGAGGAAACTTGGATGCAAGATGCGGCTGATGATTTAGTCGAACAAATGATGAAAAAATTCAACACCAAAAAAGCGTTGATTTTTAATACCTTACAATTGTACAGATGGGATAGAGTGCCTTATTTAAAAGCATTACACCAACGAGCAAAAGCAAATGGCTATCATATTGGTATGAAATTAGTTCGTGGTGCCTATATGGAAAAAGAAGCCAAACGCGCTGAAGAAAAAGGCTATAAAAACCCTATTTGTGAAAACAAACAAGCTACAGATGATAATTTTAACGAAGGTTTGAATTACATGCTGGATAATATTACTGAAATGGCAATTTTTGCTGGTACGCACAATGAAGAAAGTTCTTATTTATTGATGAGTATGATGCAAGAAAAAGGCATTTCAAATAACGATTCACGCATTTGGTTTGGGCAATTATATGGTATGAGTGACAATATAAGTTATAATTTAGCCGATAATGGTTATAATGTTGCTAAGTACTTGCCTTTTGGACCCGTAAGAGACGTGATGCCTTATTTAATAAGACGTGCACAAGAAAATACATCCGTAGCGGGGCAAACGGGAAGAGAATTAGCCTTGATTATTTCGGAACGAAATAGAAGAAAATTGAAATAAAATGTAAAAAAAGTTTTTTTTATATAAAAAATTCATAAATTTGATTGAACTTTTAAATTTATATGAGATGAATAAAAAATTACTTATTTTATGCACAGCATTAGGTGCATTTTCTTTTGCAAACGCGCAAGAGTTTTTTTATGACAATTACAACACCCTTACAGTTGGTAATATTGGAACTGACGTAGCGGGAACTGGTTTAGGACAAGGTGGGTACTACACGTTTGGTACTGGTGGCGCTAATACAAATTTTCAAATTGTAGCTGATACTCCTGCACAAGGAAATGTAGTACAAATGACGGGATCTGCCACTGCTACTGGAACTTGGTTTTTGTTTAAAGATATTAGTGCCGCATGGACAGCTAGAACTAGTGGAAATAATGTTCTAAATTTAGAGTTTGATATTTTTACAGGTGCTGCTACAACAAGTAAAAATACTGCAAGAGTTTACATTTATAATAGTGATGGATCAACCGTGTTAGGTGGTTTAAGTTTTAATTTTGAAACTAAAGTTATATCTGGTATTGCATATTATGATAATGCAGGCACCCTAAACACTTACTCTTTTAATTTAGGTCCTACAGCTACTCCTGCTCTTACTTTAGCAGCGAGTTCTTGGGTTAGAGTAGGTATTTCATATAACACTACTACTAGATTAGTTACTTGGAAAGGTCCCGGATTTTATGGTACAATAACAGGAGCTACTCCTGCAACTGGAACTACCGCTCCTAGTGAAGTTGATTATTTACATACTGCCGGAACAGGTAATACAGTTTCAGCCACTTCAAAATTTGATAACTTAATGGTTAGAGCTAACGCAACTGAAAATTTATTAGGGAATTCAAACTTTAATTCTTCAACAGCTATTTTTTCAAATATATATCCTAACCCTGTTGTAGATATTGCTTCTATTAACTTAGTTGACGCTACAATTAATGCTATTACAGTAATGGATATTAACGGTAGAGTAGTAAAATCTGGTAATTCTAATGAATTAGCTAATGCTAAAATAGATTTATCAGAATTAACTGCTGGCATCTATTTAATGAAAATTGAAACTGATAAAGGTATTTCAACTGAAAAAATTATCAAAAAATAATTTTTTATAATTTAAAAATCCCGACTTGTCTAAAACATGTCGGGATTTTTTTATGCAATAAATTTAGCAACTATATCTTCAGAAGGTATCATACAAATCTCCTTTTTACCAAACCAATTGTACCTGTTTTTGGCAATAATATCGTAAAAAATATTTTTGATACTTGTGGGAACAAAATTAAATAGCAACAATAATTTCACTGAGGAAGACATATGCTTGATGATTCTAAAAACCGCTTCTGATTTAATAAAATAAGCATAACCAGGCTCATAAAGAATAATACTGTCCAAAGCGGAATCAATACCTAAATAATTGATTATTTTTTTTCCGGTTTCGCTCTGAATGGCTACAAATCTGAAAACATCTTTTTTGTCATTTTTTATGATGAAATTTACTTTATCATTACAAAAATTACAAACGCCATCAAAAAGTATGATTTTTTTATCTTTAGGTAAATTATAAATATCCATTACTCGTTTGTTAGTAATTGTATTTGACTTCTATATCTTTCAATTAATAACGTCATCATTCTTTTATTTAAACTAGAAGAATTTTTTATATAATTTGAATATTCTTCCACAGTAAATAAGCCAATGATAATACCTTTTAGAGCATTTCTGAATTTTATATCTTTTTGAATTACATTTTCAATGTATTTTTCCTTTTTATCTGGAGAAAGTGTAAAAAATAAACCTTTTTGTTTAACAGCATAATTGATAAAAACGTGAAGTAACAAATCGTTTTGAAATTTCAATATTGGTCGTAAGGTATCGTTCTGAAAAGTTTCTTCAGATAAAGTTTCCAAAAAATCAACCCCTAATTTTTCAGATTTAATTGCAGATAATAGCTCATTTCTAGAGATCATAATAAATGATTTTAACTTAGTTATTAATCTATATTTAATAAATTTAATTTTTCAGATTTAACATGTTGTACTTCAAATAATTCTAAATCAAAATAAGGAACAGAAGCGATGATATGATCAAAAATATCAGCCATAATATATTCGTAATTCTCCCATTTTTTATCTTTACTAAAGCAATAAATCTCTAACGGTATGCCTTTTTCAGTAGGTTGTAAATGTCTGACTAACAAATGCATATCTTTATTAATTCCAGGATGTGTTTCAACATATTTTTGAATATATTTTCTAAACAAACCTAAATTGGTCATATTTCTACCATTTACATTTAAAGATTTATCAATGTTGTTTGCGATATTGAACTTATCAATATCCGTTTTTCTTTTATCGATATAACTCGTAACAAACTGAATGCGTTTAAATGATTCTAACTCTTCATCAGTTACAAACCGAACGGTAGCGCCTTTTATTAAAACATGTCGTTTGATTCGTCTTCCGTCGGAATTAATCATACCACGCCAATTTCTAAAACTATCTGAAATTAAACTATAAGTTGGAATAGTGGAGGTAGTATTGTCAAAATTTCTGACTTTAACTGTTGCCAAATTAATTTCTTCAACTTCGCCATCAGCACCGAATTTATCAACTGTAATCCAATCGCCAATACGAACCATATCGTTAACGGTTACTTGAATACTAGCAACAAAACCTAAAACGGTATCTCTAAAAACTAAAATTATTAAAGCAGAAATTGATCCAAAAGCAGTTAATAACGAACTCTTTTTAGTATCAAAAAGCAATAGTATAATAGATAATAAGGCGTAAATCCACAAAACAATCATAATTACTTGAATGTAGCTATCTATGGGTTTATCGTTATATTTGGGTAATGATTTTAAATAATCTTTTAACGAATTAAAGACACTTCGGACAATGTAAAGCGATAAAATAATAATGAAAATTTTTACGCTTTTTCCAAATAAATTTTCCCAATACACAAAATCGTCTAAAACAATTGGAAGTTTAATGCTTATAAAATATAGCGGTACTAAGTGCGCAATGTATTTAGCGGTTTTATTGGCTACTAAAAAATCGTCGAATGTTGATTTTGTATAAGTTGCCACAATAGCCAAACCAATAATTAATATTTTTTTTGCTAAATAATCAATAGCATAAGCCAAAATCATTAATACTAATAAATTGACAAACAAATTTCCGTATAAGGTAAAATCTGCACCAAAATCTAGTTTTTTTAATAATGGTTCTATTAGGTCGAAAACTTTCATTAAAGAAAAAATTTATTTTTTAATTTGAAATATGGAAAAATTTAAGCATTTTGGTTTAAATATTTTCTATCGACCCAAAATGTTCCAAACGGAATAAATGAGGCTAATATAATGATACTAAAATCTTTTAACTTCCAGTTTTTTTCATCTTTTAATAAAAATGCCAATATTATGTATAAAATAAATAATATGCCATGAAGCATTCCGAAAGGTTTTAGAATTAATTTATAAGTTTCAAAATAATTTGGTTTAAGAACCAACATATTAAAAATTAAAATTAAAAAAGAAATTCCTTCAAGTAGTGCTATTTTTTTAAACCAGTTTAACATTTTCGTTTATATTATATAATTACTACAAAACTAAATAATGTTTAGCAATAATTACACTATTTAAGATAAATTTACATATTATTAATGAATTATAATATACATTATGTAAAATAGATTATTTTGAAATAGGTATATAATAATAGAATAATTTGTTTAAATTTGGAATGTATTTACCACTCCTATCATGAAGAATACTTTTGCAGAAAATATTGTAGATTTTTTAAAACTATATGAGCCATTTAAAACAGTAGCTTATAACGATTTATTTGATATTGCCTCACAAAGTGAAATTATCTATTTAGAAAAATCAAAACGATTATTTAAAATTAATGATGAATTACATCAGAATTTTTACATAGTACATTCTGGAATTATTCATTTGACAAAAATTATTGACGCACAAGAAACTTTAATTTCTAAATGTTATGTAGGTTCCATTTTTGGATTGCGTCCGTTTTTTGCAAAAAATAATTATTCTTTAAATTCAATTGCTAATGAAGATGCTGTAGTTTACGCTATTCCAATTGTTTTATTTAAACCTCTTTTAGCAAAATATTCCAGTGTAATGGATTACTTTTTAGAAAGTTTTTCAGAACAAACAAAATCCACGGGTGAAAATTATCAGAATTTAAAAGCCATTTCAGAAGCTGGTTCTGAAACAGAGTTGACTGATTTTTCTTATTTTCAGGAATTAGATTTTGACAAAAATCCGCTTGTTGTTCCAACTCATACAAGTATTTCTATGGTAGCTAAAAAAATGATGGACACCAATAAATCCTATGCTATTGTTACAAATAATGCACGCATAAATGGTTTAATTACAGATGCCGATTTTAGAAAAAAACTTGCTTTTGGAAATATAAATTTAGACGCCGATTGCACCACGCTAATGCAACAAAACGTTTCTATTGTAGAAGAAACTATATCCGTAGCGGAAGCACAATTATTACTTTTAAAAAATGAAACCAATTATTTGTGTGTTACTGAAGATGGTACAGAAAATACGCGTATAAAAGGTATTATTTCGGAACGAGATATTATAAAATCTCAATCAAATAATCCAGGGGTTTTACTTGATGAAATTAGAAATTCTAAAAATTTTGAGGAATTAAAATATGTACATTCTAAATATTTATTTGTAATTCAGAATTCGTTTACCAAAAACATCCCGATATTTCATATAAATAATACCGTTGGAGGCGTTTTACATGCCATTATTCAACAATGTATTAAATTATCTATTGAGAAAATAGGCTCACCTCCTGCTCGCTTTGTTTGGCTTTCATTAGGTAGTCAAGCGCGAAAAGAGCAACTGGTTTTAAGCGATCAAGATAATTTAATTGTTTTTGAAAATATTGCTGCCGATAAGCACCGTGATGTGAAATTTTACTTTGTGCAATTGGCAAAATTAGTCATTTCAAATATGGAAGTTTTAGGTTACACACCTTGTCCAAATGAACATTTAGCAAGTAATATTAAATGGTGTAAATCGTTGTCTGATTTTACAACTATTTATACCAATTGTATAAAATCGCCAGGCGAAAATATGTCAGATTTCAATGGAATTTTCTTTGATTTCGAATATATTTATGGTGAAACTAAAATTAAAGATTCTCTAGAAATAGCGATTCATCAGAGTTTATCCAATAACACTTTGTTTTTTGATTATATTGGAAATCAATTTCTTAAGCTTCCACCTGCTTTGACTTTTTTCAAAAAATTTGCTGTTGAGGAAACGGGAAAACATAAAGAGTTATTTAATTTAAAAGAAAAAGGATTACAATTTTACATTGATGCCGCACGAATTTTTGCCTTAAGTAATAACTTAAAAGGCGTAAATAATACTTTTTTACGATTTAAGCAAATGGCTATAATTGACCAAAAAAACGCTGAAAAATACCTTGATTTTGCTGAAAATTATATAAAATTGCAAGAAATAAGAACCAAAGAAGGCATTATTAATGATAATGATGGTGCTTTTATTGATCCAAGAAAACTATCTAAAATAGATAAAGAAGAAATGAAAAAAGCTTTACTTGATATTGAAGATATAATAGATTTAATCAAATCAAAATATAAATTAACCCAATTTTCATAAAGCCTATGATCTCAAAATTATTTCATAAAGAATATCCTGAATTTTGGAAAAAATATACTGAATCTTTTAAAAGTCCAGCTACAAAATATGTAGTTATTAGCTTGGAAACGTCTGGTTTAGATACAGAAAAAGATATGATAATGTCTATTGCGGCGACATCTATAGTTGAAAATAGAATTTTGTTAAAAGATTCTTTTGAAATTTTTATTCAACATAACAAACCGCTAGATTCTAGTTTAGAAAATGATTTTATTACGGTAAGTAAAGTAGAAAAAGTGTCTGAAAATGTGGCAATTGAAACCTTAATTGAATATCTTGGAAATTCAATATTTATTGGTCACCGTATAGATTTTGATATTGAAATGCTAAACCAGGCCTTGAGTCGACTTAAATTAGGAAAACTTAAAAACGAGGCTTACGACATTGAAGCTATGTTTAATAAATTATCAGAAACCAACAATAAAAAATATGCAATGGAAGAAATGAGTAAATTTTTAAATATTTCTATAAGCGATAGAAATTCTGTTGCTGATGACGCGTATTCGATAGCTATTTTATTTTTGAAATTGAAAAGTAATTTAGGAATTAAATAAAATTTCGTTTTCTATTTTAATACAAAAAGAGGCGCTTGATAGCACCTCTTTTTTTTCTTTATAATTGAAATTATAACTTTTCGTTTTTAATTTCTTCAACAATTTCAGGATTTAATAACGTAGAAATGTCTCCAAAATTTGAGAAATCACCTTCAGCAATTTTTCTTAAAATACGTCTCATAATTTTTCCAGAGCGAGTTTTTGGTAAACCAGATACAAATTGAATTTTGTCTAATTTAGCGATCGGTCCCACTTGGTCTGAAATAAGTTGATTGATTTCTTTATTTAAATTATCTTGATTTCTTGTTTTTCCTATTTCTTTCAAAATAACAAAACCATATAAAGCATTTCCTTTAATATCGTGAGGAAAACCTACAATTGCACTTTCTGCCACTGCTGGATGCTCATTTATGGAATCTTCAATTGGTGCTGTTCCTAAATTATGTCCTGAAACAATAATTACATCATCTACCCTACCTGTAATTCTGTAATAGCCTACTTCATCGCGCAAAGCGCCGTCTCCAGTGAAATATTTACCTGGAAAAGCTGTAAAATAGGTTTCTTTATAACGTTGGTGATCGCCCCAAATGGTTCTTGCCATTGACGGCCAAGGGAATTTTATACATAGACTACCAGTTACTTGGTTGCCTTCAATTTCGTTTCTTAATTCATCCATTAAAACCGGTTGAATTCCTGGTAATGGTAAAGACGCGTATGTAGGTTTTGTTGGTGTTACAAAAGGAATTGGAGAAATCATAATTCCTCCTGTTTCGGTTTGCCACCAAGTGTCTACTAATGGGCATCGCTTCCCTCCTACGTGGTCGTTATACCAATGCCAAGCTTCTTCGTTAATCGGTTCACCAACAGATCCAATAACTTTTAAAGAACGTAATGGAAATTTTTGAACATAGTCTAAATTTTCTTTGGCTAAAGCACGAATAGCAGTTGGTGCTGTGTAAAACTGATTGACTTGATGTTTTTCAATTACTTCCCAAAAACGACTAAAATCCGGATAAGAAGGTACGCCTTCGAAAAGTACCGTAGTAGCTCCATTTAATAACGGACCATACAAAATATAAGAATGGCCTGTTATCCAACCGATATCGGCAGTGCACCAAAAAACGTCATTTTCTTCATAATTGAAAACGTTTTTGAATGTATAAGCAGTGTAAACCATGTAACCCGCTGTGGTATGTAGCATTCCTTTTGGTTTTCCAGTAGAACCTGAAGTATATAAGATGAATAAAGGATCTTCGGCATCCATAATTTCAGCTACATTATTTCCCAAAGCAGCATCTAAAAGTGGTTGTAACCAAATGTCACGACCATCTTTCATATTTACAGCCGTATTTGTTCGTTTAGCTACTAAAACTTTTTCAACACAAGGACATTTTTCTAATGCTTCATCTACGATTCCTTTTAAATCAATTGATTTATTACCTCTAAATCCACCATCAGAAGTAATTACCATTTTACATTCAGAATCGTTAATTCTTGCTGATACAGCAGAAGCTGAAAAACCAGCAAAAACTACCGAGTGAATGGCTCCAATTCGTGCACAAGCTAAAACAGCAACGGCCAATTCTGGAATCATTGGTAAATAAACACAAACTCTATCGCCTTTTTTAATGCCTTGCTCACGCAATACGTTTGCCATTTTTGAGACGCGTACATACAATTCATTATAAGTAATTTGTAAAGCAGCTTCTTTTGGATCATTTGGTTCAAAAATTATCGCTGTTTTATCGCCACGTTTGGCTAAATGTCTATCGATACAGTTTTTAGTAATATTTACTTTTGCATTTAAAAACCATTTAAAATTAGCTTCTTGCATGTCTACTTCAAAAACTTTGTCCCATTTTTGATACCAAGTAAAGTTTTCATCAGCAATACGATCCCAAAATTTTCTTGGTTCGCGTACTGATTTTTTGTACATTTTAAAGTAATTTTCTAAATCAGTAATTTTATAATAACTCATAATTTATTTGTTATTTGGTTTCGACAGCCAAAGTTAGTATTAAAAAGCCACCAATTCTTTTAATGCTACTTCAAAACGAGTTTTTGGTAAATATTGATCTTCAATCGCTTTTACAAACGGAATTGGAGTTTCTAAACTTCCAACTCGTCTTACGGGTGCGTCTAAATATTCGAAACAGTTTTCCATAATTAAAGCCGAAATATCACTTGAAATCCCACCAAATAAAGTATCTTCTTGTAAAATAATACATTTACCAGTTTTTTGTACAGATGCAAAAATTGCTGCTGTATCCAAAGGTTGTAAGGTTCGTAAATCTAAAACGTCTGCAGCAATTTCTGGGTTGTTGGCTAACGTTTCCAAAGCCCAATGCACGCCTGCTCCAAACGAAATAACGGTAACATCTTTTCCTTCTTTTAATAATGCCGCTTTTCCTAAAGGAATCGTGTAATAATCTGTTGGAACCTCCTGATGAATACTTCTATACAATTGTTTATGCTCAAAAAACAAAACCGGATTCGGATCGTTAATTGCTGTATTTAATAATCCTTTTACATCGTAAGGAAAAGCAGGATAAACCACTTTTAAACCTGGCGTTTTAGTAAACCAAGCTTCATTAGTTTGCGAATGAAAAGGTCCGGCTTGTGTGCCGCCACCACAAGGCATTCGCACTACAACATCCGCTTTTTCATTCCAACGATAATATTGTTTGGCTAATAAATTGACTATCGGATTAAATCCTGTTGAAACGAAATCGGCAAATTGCATTTCTACAATAGCTTTACACCCATTTATAGACAAGCCCATTCCTGTAGACACTACAGCACTTTCACAAATTGGGGTATTTCTTACGCGTTCTTTACCAAATTCAGCAACAAAACCATCTGTAATTTTAAACGCGCCACCATATTCTGCAACATCTTGACCCATAATTATTAATTCCGGGTAACGTTGCATCGATTGTCGTAACGATTGTGAAATGGCATCAATAAATCGAATGTTTTCGGTTGTATCCGATGGATTTATTTCTTCATGAATATAAGGTGCATAAACATCGTTTAATTCTTCTTCTAAATTAGCCACTACTTCTTCTGCAGTTTGAGTAATCGCCCAATGTTCATCTATTTCTGCTTTTATAGCTTCACGAATTTGATTATCCTCTTTTTCAGATAACACATCAGTAGCTATTAAATATTTTCTATAATTTTCGATTGGATCTTTTTCAGCCCAAATATCCATTAATTCTTGTGGCACATATTTAGTACCACTCGCCTCTTCGTGTCCACGCATTCTGAAGGTTTTAAACTCTAACAAAACAGGTCGAGGATTGTTAATCATTGAAGCTTTTAATTCTGAAATTTTATGGTAAACTTCTAAAATGTTATTACCATCTATAATATGACTTTCCATACCATAACCGATACCTTTATCCGCTAAGTTTTCACAACGATACTGTTCGTTCGTTGGTGTAGAAAGTCCGTAACCATTATTTTCAATGACGAACAACACAGGTAAATCCCAAACCGCTGCAATATTTAACGCTTCATGAAAATCACCTTCAGAAGTAGCGCCTTCACCAGTAAATACGGCGGTTACTTTACCATTTTGTTTTAACATATTGGCTAAAGCAATTCCGTCAGCGACTCCCAGTTGTGGACCCAAATGGGAAATCATTCCAATAATTTTATATTCCTGTGTGCCGAAATGAAAACTTCTGTCTCTACCTTTTGTAAAACCAGTTTTTTTTCCTTGCCACTGCGAAAACAATCGATGCAAAGGAATATCACGAGAAGTAAAAACTCCTAAGTTTCTATGCATTGGCAAAATGTACTCGTCAGCATCTAAGGCACAAGTAATTCCAACAGAAATGGCTTCTTGTCCGATACCAGAGAACCATTTAGATACTTTTCCTTGTCGCAACAAAATCAGCATTTTTTCCTCGATTAATCTCGGTTTTACTAATTTTTTATATAATTGAAGAAGCGTTTCGTTGGTTATATTTTGTCTATCAAAAATCATAATATATTTGAAATGTAATTTTTATCAAAAGTAACAAAAATAACATTTTAAAAGAATTTTGTTAGAATAATAATTTGTGAAAAAATATTTTATTTAATACGATGTCTTTTAAGCAAAATAAGAAAAAATAGTTTTTTGACAATCCTATTTATAGTGCTATCTTTGCAGTATTAAAATTTAGTATAATGTCTTTACGTTACAGATTAGCTTTTTATTTATTCGGTTTGTTAATTGGGTTTTATTTTGTTGGAGAATTTTTATCTGCAAAAGCCACTTCAAGAGGCGTTACTTTTTGTTATTTTCCAAATTGTAGAGTGATTAAAGATATTAGAAGTAAACCCTTTAAAACTTCAGCGGCAGTTGATAGTATCTTTGCCAAAAAAACAACTACCATGAAAGCCATAGATGAAGCAATTTCTAATGGAGATGTAGATTTTTCAAAAAGCAATATTCCCTACAAAAACGGGAAAAAATACATCATTGAATCTCAATTGGCTGAAAACAAAAAAGTTACCCTTACAATAATAAACGAAACAAATAAAGTAATTTTAGAGGACATCAAATTTAATTAATTATTTAAATTTTATATTTGGAAATCTGAAATTTCAATGTATATTTGCACTCCTATTACGAAAGTGAAGTAAAATAGGGCAATTAGCTCAGCTGGTTCAGAGCACCTCGTTTACACCGAGGGGGTCGGGGGTTCGAACCCCTCATTGCCCACAAAAAAAAACAGATTCTATTTTGAATCTGTTTTTTTTTTTAGAAATAAATTAAAACTTTAAAAGACCGTATTTGACTATGCAATATAAAGCTCTAAAACCATCTTTCCAGCCAATTTTTTTTCCTTCTTCGTAGGTTCTTCCATAATAGGATATGCCTACTTCATAAATTCTGATTTTTGGTATTCTAGATATTTTAGCGGTTATTTCAGGTTCAAATCCAAATCCTTTTTCTTTTAGTACTAATTTTTGAATACTTTCTGTACGAAACATTTTGTAACATGTTTCCATATCTGTTAAGTTTAAATTCGTAAAGATATTAGAAAGTGTGGTTAAAAATTTATTGCCAAGGGTATGCCAAAAAAACAAAATTCTGTGTGGGTTGCCACCCATAAATCTGGAGCCGTACACAACATCTGCATAACCATCAATAATAGGTTGTAATAATAAATTGTACTCATTTGGGTCGTATTCCAAATCTGCATCTTGAATAATGGTAAAATCGCCAGTTGCTTCTTTTATTCCTGTATGAAGTGCTGCACCTTTTCCTTGATTGAAACTATGTTTGAAATATTGAATTCGAATATTTGGATTTTGTTCGATATAATTATTAATCGCTTCTTCTGTATTATCACTGGAATAATCGTTTACAATAATAATTTCTTTTTCAATTTCTTGTAATAAATTTACTTGTTTGATTTTATCCAAAATTAAATGGATGGTTTTCCCTTCATTGTAAGCAGGGATAATTATAGATAATTTTTTCACAATTAGGATCTTTTTTTTAATTGAATTAAATAATAATATTTTAAGGTTTTTGGACGATTTTCTTCTAATAAAAAAGACAATTTTAGTCTTGTTATTGGATAGTCCGAGAATTTTATTTTTTTTACAATTTCATATTTCTGCGAAAGCAATTGAAGATTTTCTTCATTTGTATAAAACCAACTTGACTTTTTAACATTATCAACTTCATCTATACTTAAGGTATGATTTTTTGTGTTTTTAGTATAAAAATTAAAAGCATGAGATTTTTCATTTATTAAAAAAACTGAAGCTGTAGCATTATTTTTTGCTAACCATTTTCCAGCCATAGAATCTGCTTGAAAAGTCAGCAATTTTGGATAAAAAACAAAACTTAAAAATATATTCAAAACTATAACATAACTTATTAATTTTAATGTTTCGTGTATTTTTATCGTATTTCTAAAATACAGTAATAAAACCTGTAATATTATTAAAAAAAGAATAATAAAATTTAATTCTTTAAAAAACAATAACTGATAAACGCATAAAATGATTAAAACCAAACAACCAAATACAAGATAAATTTTATTCCAAACTTTGAATTGAATATTAGTAATTTTATCAAAATAACTAGCACAAATAATACTAGCAAATGGTAATGTAACAAAAATATAATGTGGTAATTTGTACTTAGATAGTGACAATAATATAAATAACACTAAAAATCCGCTAAGCGTAATAATTTCTGGTAGATTTTCGGTTTTTTTAAGTATAATGTTTTTTATTGAAAGAAATAAACCTGCATACAAAACCAGTATCCAAGGGAAAAAATCCCAACTTATAGATCCAATAAAAAAGTGCCAAGGCAAACCATTATCCCAAACACTTTCACCAGTAATGCGACCAAAACTTTGCAACCAATAATAAAAATACAAGCCACTTTGATTTTGTTTTCCATTAATAATTTTCTCTGGATGTAAATCAAATTGTTGATATAAACCATAAGACATGGGAAGCAACAGCAAAGCAACTACCACTAAAAAAACTATCCAATTTACATTAAAAATTTGTTTCCAATCTTTCTTATAAAGTAACTGCAATCCTATAGGCATTAAAACAGCTATTATACCAATTGGTCCTTTTGACATCATGGCAAATGCAGTGAAAACAGCACCTAATACTAAATATTTTATTTTATTGGTAAAAAAGTATTCTACCAATAACCAAATAGAAATTATTACGCTAGAAGTTAATAAACCATCCGTTCTAACGTCGTTTGTCATTTGAAAAAATGCTTGACAAGTTGCGAAAATTAACGTTGCATTTTTGGCAATTTCTTGATTATAATAACGGAGAGATAGTTTATAAATAGCTAATAAAGAAAGTAGTAACATTAAAAATGTTCCTATTTTGTATGCAAAATTGCACACACCAAATAACCCCATGCTGGTACTAGAAATCCAAAATAAAAGAGGTGGTTTGTCTAGATAATCCGCTTGCATATCTGTGACTTGCAAATACGAATTATTAGTTAGCATTTCAAACGCAATTGAAGCATATTGAGCAGCATCTATTTTCATAATATCAATAAAAAGATTATTGATATAAATAATCAAAATAGTGATAAAAAGTAATAATTCAATTTTAGAAAATTGTTTGAATATTTTGCACACAGATAGTTATATTTTTTATGTAATTAAAAAACCAAACTAGTAATTTAATTTTTTGGTTCTAGTTGATGAACCGCTAATTTAATAAAATTCAAATGTAATACATATCGATTACAAAACAAAAAATTTGATGACCTGACAATTATGCCTTTTGAATTATACCGCATAAGACACTTTATTACTTATGATCATGATAAAAGCATGAATTTACAAAAAAAACTACAACTTTTAAGAATTGTAGTTTTTTTATTTACTTTGTTTAAAGAACTTAAAGTTCGAAATAGCGATGTGAAGATAAAATAAAAACTATTTTTTATTATTATTCTTCTCATCATTCAGATTGGGATAATTTTCTTCTCTTTGTTTTTTGCCAGAATAAAAAATATTCCACATAGTTAAAAAAACATATACTAAAAAAATTATACCTCCTATAATAAAAAAACCTATGCTCATGATGATCGTCTTTGTCGGATTACTAATGCAAACAATAATATCGTTCCTGGCCAATGCGCGGAATATAGCGCTTCTTGTTCTCTACCTAACAGTCCTAATGAAATAGAATATAACATACAAATAAATGCTAATATTACTGGATACCATTTTAAAATAAATAATTTCATTTTTTTTGATTTAATAATTTTTATAAAATTAATAATTTTTTTTGATATTTTTAAAAAAAAATGAATGTAAGTTAAAAAATAAAAATAGTTACTTTTAGATAAAATTTAAAACGATTAACGCAACAAAGTAAAATCAGCAAATACCATAGCGACTAATGCTTCAACTATAGGCACTGCTCTAGGTACTACACAAGCATCATGTCTTCCTTTGCCTTGTTGGTCTATCAGTTGGCCGTCTTGGGTTAAGACTTCTTGCTGTTGTAATAGTGTGGCAACAGGTTTAAAAGCCACACGGAAATAAATATCCATGCCATTACTAATGCCACCTTGAATACCACCTGATAAATTGGTTTTGGTAGTGCCGTCTTCGTTAAATAAATCATTATGTACACTGCCTTTCATTTCAGCAGCACAAAATCCTGAACCATATTCAAACCCTTTTACAGCGTTTATAGACAACATGGCTTTTCCTAATTGGGCTTGTAATTTATCAAAAACAGGTTCACCTAAACCAATTGGTACATTTTGAATCACACAAGTAATGGTGCCACCAACGGTATCACCTTGTTTTTTTATTTCTAAAATGTATGCTTCCATTTTAGCAGCTATTGCTGCATCTGGACATCGAACATCATTGGTTTCAATGGTAGTAAAATCTAAATCTTGGTAAGGTTTGTCAACAAAAATTGTCCCAACTGATGAAACAAAGGCCGTGATTTTAATTTCTGGGATTATTTGTTTGGCAATAGCACCAGCCACAACCCAATTAACTGTTTCTCGAGCCGAACTTCTGCCACCTCCCCTATAATCTCTATTGCCGTATTTTTTATCGTAAGTAAAATCCGCATGACTGGGTCTGAATGTTTCTTTTAACTGATCATAATCTTGCGACTTTTGGTTTTCATTTTCAATCATAAATCCAATAGGCGTTCCTGTAGTTTTTCCTTCAAAAATTCCAGACAAAAATTGTACCGTATCGCTTTCTTTTCTTTGAGAAACCAGTTTAGATTGTCCTGGCTTTCTTCTATCCAATTCTGATTGAACAAAATCCAAATCAATAGCAATATTAGAAGGGCATCCATCTATAATTCCGCCATAAGCCAAACCATGTGACTCACCAAAGGTTGTTAATGTAAAACGTGTTCCTATAGAATTTGCCATTTAAAATATTTTTAGCAATCATTAATAGATACAAAAATATCGAATGTTTTTTTTATATTAGCAAAAAAATTATAAAATGAAAAAAATAATATTTGCAATATTAAGTTTAAGTTTGGTTTCTTGTGCGATTGAAGGCCTTGAAGAAACTATTGGTAACAACACAAACAACACGACAACTTTTACAGATGCCTTGCCCTTAAACAATGGCAACTACTGGACATATGATGTAGTTGGGCAAACTAATACAAGAGATTCATTATATATTTTTGGTGACGAAATAGTGGGTGCACACACCTACAAGAAATTTAAAAATAGAAACAATATTGCCACTGGTTTTTATTGTTCCTCATTAAACAACAACAACGTAAGAAAAGAAGCTGGAAAATTACTTTTAACAGGAAATTTAAGCCTATTACAAGGTATTACGCTACCAACGGGAGTAGATTTAAGTGTAACCGATTTTATAATTTTTAAAGAAAATGCTACGAATGGCGAAATTTTATCTGAAAAAACAGGCACATTTCAGCAAACTATAAGCAGTTTACCTATTACTATTGAATACCGATTAAAATCTATTGGTGGTGAAAGTTTCGCATCGTATACCTCGCCAAACAATGATGTATATCCAAATGTAAAATCTACTAAAATAGTGGTGAGTTTAAAAATAACTTCAACACAAACTATTGCAGGTTTTCCCATAACGATTAACATTTTACCGCAACAAGATGTAGTCGTTTCTACGCAATACCTATCTAAAAACATTGGTGTTGTACATACTAAAACAAATACTAATTTTACCTTAAATGCAACGATAGCGTCACAAATTGGATTGCCTGTAACCAATTCGCAAGTGCAAGAAGAATTTTTAGATACGTACAGCGTTAATTAACTAAAATCGTTTTGTTTTTTGGCACCAATACAAAAAGATAGGGTGAAGTAAATGCATCTGTTACGAGTTGATTTTTTTCGGGACCAAAATCTTTTAAAATAATTTGTGCGGTAGTTTCAGTAAAAATTACGTCTGCCACATCAATATCATAGCCACCCGTGGTTTTTTCGCCTAAAAAACAAGCTACAAGATCGTGCTTTTCTAAGTCGATAGCCAACAATTTACCAAAAGATTCTTCTTCAACATTTAAAGCGGTGATTAACGCATTAAATTCTTCATAGTTTTTAATTATCAAATTAGATTTCTCTTTTTTGCCTCCAATTTGACTTTTAAAAACAACCTCGAAATTGTCTTTTTCTTTCACAACAGCTTGCTGTGCCGGCTTGCAAGACAAAAACAGCAAACAAACACCAATAAGTGACACCATATTTTTAAACATTTTCATAATTAAGAATCTAAATTAATAGCTTTATTATACAATTCTTCATACAAAGGAAGAATATTTTTTATATCGAATTTTTTGGCTACTTCAAAAGCGGCTTTCTTAAACTGTAGTAACGTTTCTTCCGAATTTAATATAGAAATGGCATTTATACTCATGTTTTCCACATCGCCAACATTACTTAAATAGCCCGAAACACCTTCTTCATTTACCTCAGGAATACCACCCGAATTACTAGAAATTACAGGCACACTAAACGCCATAGCTTCTAGTGCCGCCAAACCAAAACTTTCAGTTTCAGAAGGCAATAAAAACAAATCTGAATACTTTAAAATTTGATTAATATCATTACTATTTCCAAAGAAAATTACTTTATCTGAAATGCCTAAATCTTCACATAATTTTTCAGCAATTATCTTCTCCGGACCTTCACCCACCATCATTAATTTGGAAGGAATTTCTTTCTGAATATTGTAGAAAACCTTTACTACATCAGGAATGTTTTTTACTTTTCTAAAATTAGATATGTGTGTAACTATTTTTTCATTTGAAGCTGCCAAAACAGATCGTTGGCAAATAGATTTATTTTCTAAAAACGTTTCTTCAATTTCAATAAAATTTGGAATCACATGAATTTCTTTATTGATATCAAACAAACGATACGTAGCTTCTCGCAAACTATTAGAAACACTGGTTACAAAATCGGATTTATTAATACTGAAAGTCACCGCGCTTTTATAAAACGGATGATTTCCAACTAAAGTGATGTCGGTACCATGAAGTGTAGTAATCATGGGAAGTGAAATGCCTTCTTCGGCTAACATTTTTTTAGCCATATAACCTGCATAAGCGTGAGGAATAGCATAATGCACATGTAACACATCAATTTTATACAATTTTACCATATCAACTAATTTGCTAGACAAAGCCAATTCATATGGTTGATAATGAAATAACGGATAGTTAGGTACATTTACTTCATGAAAATAAATATTTGGATTTAATAACGACAATCGTACAGGTTGTTTATAGGTGATGAAATGAATTTCATGTCCTTTTTTTGCTAGTTCTAAGCCTAACTCAGTTGCTACTACGCCACTCCCACCAAAAGTAGGATAACAAACCATTGCTATTTTCATTTTTTATGTTGTTGCAACACCAAATACAATTTGTTTGTAATTTGGTATTAATTTTACTGTTTATTTTTTGTTAACAAAAGCAGATTCATAAGTTTCAATCCATTCTGCAACTGATATTTTTGTAACCAATTCACCCAATAATTCAAACGGAATTTCGTCGAATTTATTAAATCGGATACAACTTTTACCCATATCTAATTTTCTATTGCTGTGTTTGGGATATTCCGCCACAAACCAATCGTAAAGTTCTTTGTTCGCATACATTCCCATATGGTAAAAATTTATGCTGTTTTTTTGTGAAGCAAATGTGATAAAAGGTAATGGTTCAGCTGGTTTGCAATGATATCCTTTTGGATAAATTGTATGCGGCACGTAATATCCAATCATACCATAATTCATACCTTCTTCAAATCCTTTTGGGACATTTTTAAGCATCGTATTTCGAAACAATTCCATTGCTTTTTTCCTATCTTCAGGAAGATTATTCATATATTCTTCTACAGTTTTTGCAGCTGAAGTCATAATTAATCAGTTATAGATTCGTATATAATTTTTTGAATATTTTCTCTGATATTCAATTTTGACAGTTTATTAATATTTCCATCAGGGTAACTCCTATTTGACAAGAATATATATATTAAGTCTTTTTCAGGATCTGCCCAAACCATAGTACCTGTAAAACCCGTATGTCCGAAACTAGATTTTGTAGTACAACCACAGGTAGGACCTTCACCACTAATTTGAGGTTTGTCAAAACCGGCTCCTCGCCTATTTCCTGTATTACAAAAATAACAAGTGTTAAATGCATCAAATGTATCCTTAGAAAAATATGTGTAACCACCATAAGATCCTTTTTGCAAATACATTTGCATAATTTTAGCTACATCTAACGAATTAGAAAACAATCCTGCATGACCACCTATTCCGCCTTGCATGGCTGCAGCCATATCATGAACATAACCTTGAATGGTATCATATCTGAAATAGGTATCAATTTCTGAAGGTATAATTGTAGACAATTCGAACTTGTCTAACGGATTATAAGTGGTATAATTTGCTCCCAACATCTTGTAAAAATTATCATCCGAAAGTTTATCCAAGCTTTTATGATGAGATTTCTCTAAATATTCTTTAAATAAAATAAAAGCATGGTCGCTGTATTTGTATTGTTTGGTTGTTAATAGTGGTGCTTCTTTTATACTATTAATAATAGAATCATTATAATCTTTTCGCAAATATAAATTTGATGCCACCTTAATTGGAAAATTTTCAGACGTTGTAGTAGTATAATATTTTTGACTAGGTTTTTTTAAAGAATCTAACGTTTTTAAATAAAAAGGCGTCCACGCTGGCAATTTAGCTTGGTGCGTCAACATATCTAAAACAGTAATATCCGCTTTGTTAGAATTTTTAAAATCAGGAAGTAATTGCGCTAAAGTGCTGTTGAATGAAAAATTCCCTTTTTCGTAATCTTTCATTAAATTTGGAAGCGTACTCAATACTTTAGTAAGCGAAGCCAAATCATACAAATCGGTGTTTTTTACTTGCTGAACAGATTCATAAGTAGGCGAACCAAAAGCTTTTTTATAAATAACTTTTCCTTTTCTTGCAACTAAAATTTGCATACCAGGTGTGACTTTGTTTTTAATTGCAGTTGTGGCAATAGTATCAATTTTTGCCAAAACATCCGAATCCATTTGTACTTGTTCAGGAAATGCGAAACCTAATCTATTTAGGTTTTTGGTTGACATGCCGTCTGAGGCATTAAAATTTTTCTTTATAGAAACAGGTAAAACACCTTTAGCTTCTTTGGCGCCAAAAAGAATTTCTGCTGCTACAATTTGAGAAAATGGATTATTTTGATAAGCTTCAATTAAACCTTCCGTTCCTTCAAAAGTTGGAATTCTTAATAACGAATACGGTTTGGTAAAAAAGGTAACAATGGTTTTACTATGTTTTGAAATTTTATCAATCCAATTGATTTCGTTAAAAGTCATTTCGTTTTTCTTCCAAATACCTTCTGGTTTGTGATACCCAACTATAACTTTAGAATAACCGTCTATTTCAACTAAAAGCGAATCTAAATTTTTAGTCGTAATCAAATGAATTTGGGCGTATTCTTTAAGTTTTTCTATATAAGTTGTTGCGTCACCATCACCAATTTTTACAAAGGCTATTTTCTCTTTATCAAGTCGTTTTATAGGAATAATATCGTCATCATTTTTTAGAACCGTAATAGCACTTTCAAACATTTCTAAATTTAATGCTTTGTATTCTTTTTTGTTTAAATCGGCATATAAATTTTCAAATTCTATGGGGCAATAATAATTTAATCCTGCTTTGTATTTATATTTTAATATTTTCTTTACAGAATGTGCCAAACGTTCTTCTGTAAACAAACTATCTTTAAAAGCTTGTTTGAATTTTTCAATGGCTACAGGAACATTTTCTGCAAAAAGCAACACATCATTACCTGCTAAAAAAGCAGCTAAATCTATATCGCCAGGTTGTTTAAAATTACTGGCACCTTTCATGTTTAAAGCATCTGTAAAAATTAATCCTTCAAATTTTAATTGGTTTTTTAAGATATCTGTCACCACTTTTTCAGATAATGACGATGGGAAATTTTCTCGTGGTTCAATACTTGGCACGTTCAAATGCGCTACCATCACACTGGCTAATCCATTTTTAATAAGTTCTCTATACGGATATAATTCTACTTCCTCTATTCTGTCTCTTGAAAAATCTACAGTTGGTAAAGCGTGATGCGAATCTGTGGAGGTATCACCATGACCGGGGAAATGTTTGGCCGTAGCAAAAACACCGTAAGATTGCAACCCTCGCACATAAGCTACTGCTTTTGCGGTCACATTTTCTTTGGTCTCACCAAAAGAACGATTTCCAATAATTGGGTTTTTAGGATTGGTATTGATGTCTACAACGGGACCAAAGGTAAAATGAATCCCCAATCGTTTAGATTGATCCGCCATTTGCATGCCCATTCTTTCTAACAATGAATTATCTTTGATGGCGCCTAAAGTCATGTTCCACGGATAAGTATGTGTAGAATCTATTCGCATACTTAAACCCCATTCTGCATCGATACCAATAAGCATTGGGATTTTCGATTTTGCTTGAAAACGATTGGTTAGTTTAGCTTGTCTATTTGGACCGCCTTGAAAAAATATCAATCCACCTATTTTATATTTGGTAATCAATTTATCTAAATCTTGCGCATGTGCCTCATTTTTGTTAGAGTACGCTGCAATCATAAACAATTGTCCTACTTTTTCTTCAAAAGAAAATGAATTATATGTGCTATCAACCCAAACTTGTTGGCATTGCGTGTTAATTTTGGTTTGCGCAAAACCTAAAGTGGTGAGAAATAAAATGATGTATATATAGTTTTTCATGAAATGTAAATAAATAAAAAAACCATCAAAATTTCTATTTTCTGATGATTCCCAAAGTTAGTTATTTTTTTTTAGAAAAATCTACTGTGCCAACTTTCTTCGGCGGGAACTTCCCAAAAATCTTCAAATTCACCTTTTGTATTTATCAAATTATTGAAAACAATAGTTTTTGAAGTTACAGCTTTTTCCTTTGCCATTTTTTTAAAATCTATAAGTGTTTTATGTGCAATATGTTCCCCAATTTTGTAGGTAACATTCATTTTGTCAAGTAATTCTATTTGAAATTCTTGTTCCAATTGTTGAATAAAATGCACAGAAGCGTCTATTGAACAACCAGTCGCATTTTGTATTTCTGGATTGACAGCGAAAATAATAAATCGATTATATTTTAATAGGAAAGAAGCTTCTAAGCTTGTGCCGTGTGCTGCCCAGTTTTCAACAAATTCCTGACATTTTGTAGTTATAGCTGTTACTTCATCGTCAGTTAATTTTCTGTTCGATTGGTAAATCCAAATTTTAGATTCTTCTGGTAAATTTTCGAAAGGTGTATACATAATTATAAATCTTGCGCATTTGCAATTAATTCAGCAATATCCATAACTTTAACTGAGCTTTCTTTTTCTTTGTTTTTAATTCCGTCTGTTAACATTGTATTACAAAATGGACAACCAGCAGCAATAATATCGGGTTGGGTTTCTAAAGCATCTTCGGTTCTTTCGATATTGATGTCTTTGTCCCCTTTTTCTGGTTCTTTGAACATTTGTGCGCCACCAGCACCGCAACATAATCCGTTGGCTCGAGAACGTTTCATTTCTACCAATTCGGCATCTAATTTTTGAATTAAATCTCTTGGCGCTTCGTAAATATTATTAGCACGACCTAAATAACAAGGATCGTGAAAAGTAATGCGTTTTCCTTTAAATTGTCCGCCCTCAATAGTTAGTCTGCCTGAATCTAATAATGATTTCAGAAATTCGGTATGATGTACGACTTCGTATTTTCCACCTAATTCTGGATACTCATTTTTAATGGTATTAAAACAATGTGGACAAGCAGTAACAATTTTTTTTACTTCATAGGCATTCATGACTTCAATATTCATCATGGCTTGCATTTGAAATAAAAATTCGTTACCAGCTCTTTTTGCAGGATCGCCAGTACAACTTTCTTCTGTGCCTAAAACCGCAAATGGCACCTTTGCTTTGTTTAAAATTTTAACAAAAGCTTTGGTTATTTTTTTGGCTCTATCATCAAAACTACCCGAACAACCTACCCAAAACAAAACTTCAGGGGTTTTTCCTTCTGCAATCATTTCGGCCATTGTTGGTACTACTAAATTTTCTGACATATTATTTATAGTTTACGCTATTTTCTTAAATAAATTATTTTATGCAAAGTAAATTAGTTATTCAATTCGTCATCAAAAACTTGAATGGTTACATCTTTATCAATTAAATCTGTAAACTTTCCGTTAAAACGTGTGGCTTTTACTAAATGATTGTCTATCCAATGGTAATTGCCACCTCTTGGTTTTCCCATTACCATTCCGTGGTATTTAAAACCGTGTTGTTGTAACCAAGCTTCAGTTACTTCTCTATGGGCTTCTGTACGTGAAGTAAAAAAGAAAATAATATGACCCTCATCATACCATTTGTTTAATGTTTGTAAAGCATCTGGATAAACATTTGCAGTTGCCATTCTTTCTGGTTCTTCATTTGGAATATCGTCGCAAATTGTTCCATCAATATCAATAAGATAATTTTTAATTCCTTCAGGTAAAACAGGACTTAAATGTTCGCCGTTAATGGTTAACTCTTGTAATTTTCCTTCAATTTCTTCTTTCTTCATGCTTTTGTTGTAGTTGTTGGTCTAATTGTATTTGATATTGTTATTGTTATTGTTATTGATATTGTTATTTCCTAAGCTTCATTTCTCCAATTTAATCTATCTTGTTGGTTGTATTGCCATGGTGCCCCATTGTTTTCAATATTGGTCATCACAGCGTTTAATTCCATTGGAGCGGCACTTTGTTCCATTACTAAATAACGTCTCATATCCATAATAATTGATAATGGACTAATATTGATTGGACATTCTTCCACACATGCGTTACAAGATGTACACGCCCAAAGTTCTTCAGTAGTGATATAATCATTAAGTAACGATTTATTATCTGGAATAAAAATACCTTTATTGGCATCGATGTTTTTTCCAACTTCTTCTAATCTGTCTCGCGTATCCATCATGATTTTACGAGGTGATAATTTTTTACCAGTATTATTTGCTGGACAAGCTGAAGTACAACGACCACATTCTGTACACGTATAAGCGTTTAATAATTGTACCCAATTTAAATCCTGCACATCAGAAGCTCCAAATTTTGCTGGAACAGCATCTGGATTTGCAGGCGCTACAAACGGATCGGCATTTGGATCCATCATTAATTTTACTTCATTTGTTACACTTTCTAAATTGTCGAATTTTCCTTTCGCGTTAAAATCGGCAAAATAAGTATTTGGAAAAGCTAATAAAATATGCAGGTGTTTAGAATAGTATAAATAATTTAAGAAAGCAATTACCATTAAAAAATGTCCCCACCAGCCCACTCTTTCTAAAATATGTAAGGCGCTTTCACTCATCCCACCAAAAATAGCTGGTCCTAAATATTGTGAAACAGAAAAATTAAAAGAACCAATTCCTTCATAATGCGATTTTCCTAACGAATATAAAACTTCATCAGTACCATTCATCGTGAAAATACAAGTTACTAAAACAATTTCCATAATTAAGATTAAGTTGGCGTCTTTTGTTGGCCAACCTAACATCTCTACTTTATTGAATCTTGGTAACTTTAATAAATTTCTTCTGGATAAAAAAGCTATAGTACCCAACAATGCTAATACCGTTAGGATTTCTATGAAACTGATTAAAAACGTATAAAATCCGCCCAAACTTGTTTTAAAAAAACGATGTGTACCGAAAAGTCCATCAACAATAATCTCTAATAATTCAATTTGAGTAATTATGAATGCAGCATATAAAGTAAAATGCAAAATAGCAGGAATTAGTTTGGTAAACATTTTTTTTTGCCCCAAAGCAATTAATGCCATGTTTTTCCATCGCGCTCCAGAATTATCAGTTCTGTTTACTTTTTGTCCTAATTTAATATTTCGTATTATTTTTTTTACATGTTTTACAAAAAAACCAACGCCTATAATAAGGACTATTGCAAAAATAATATTTGGTAAAAAACGCATATATTTAGTTTTTAGGTTGTTCGGTTTTTGTTTCTGCGACAGGCGTTACGTAGGGTTTATTTTTCTTTCCGAAAACACTCACATTAACATAACGGGTAGGATTTAATCGCAAATCTTGTAAAAGTAATTCCAATTCTTTTGAGGTTTTGGTAAAATTAGAATACATGGCATCGTCATTTAATAATTTACCCATTGAACCTTTACCTTGTTCTAGGTTAGCCAATATTCCGTTTACATTGTTTATTGTAGCCTCTAGTTTTTTTACAGTTGCGCCTAAATTGGCTTTTTCTAAAGAAGTTGTCATAGTATTTAAATTATCAGATGTTTTTTCGAAATTAGATAAAGTTGTATTTAATTTCGATTTATTTGCTGATAGAATTTCATTTGTGTTCTTAGAAATTTCACTAAATTCTGACATGGTAATTTCTAAAGAAGCAATTGAAGCTTTTAATTTTTGTTGTGTGGTAGCGTCTAAAGTAGCGTTTAAATTTTCTATTAATTTATTAGCATTCTCCAATAAAACTTC
>CAMCVI010000007.1 GCA_945881885.1 Chryseobacterium gleum
CCTGCTGGTAAGTTTGCTGCGACTCCTATTCCTGTAGCGCCTGTGGTAGTATGTGTTATAGCGGTTAATGGCGTATTGATACAAAGTGTTGGCGTAGCAGAAGGTGCTGTTACAGTATTATTTGGGTTAACGGTTATAGTTGCTGTAGCAGTTAATGGAGTATTAACAACTGGTGAACCAGCAGCAACATTAGTTATTGCGTAGGTTGTTGTAGCAGTTAGCGGTGTTGGTGTATTCCAAGTAAACGAACCTGTAGCGTCTAAAGTAACATTATAAGTATTTGTACCTTGAGTAAAAGTTACAACAGCACTAGGTGGACCTGTAAAAGTTAATTGCCCGGTATTGTTTGTACAAATAGTATTTCCTACAGCAGTAGCATTGTTTGTACATCTTACATCTAATAAAAATGAAATATCATCTGAATCTACACATTCTGGAGAGGTATTATTTCTAGCACGAACATAAATTGTAGTATCAACTCCAGGTTGAAAAGCAGAAGGATTTGTAATTTGTCCTGTAACTGGATCAGTGTAAATAATTGAAGCTCCAAAATCTGTAAAAAAGGAAACAGTATAATTTGCCGGATTTTGCGGCGGAGTGAACATAGCAGGAATTAAAGACGATAAATTAAATGTAGGATTACAATCACCTAATGGCCCTAACTGTGTGCCGGGGCTTGTTAAAACAGGTGTAGAACCAAAATTAATAATTACCGAATCTTCAGTAGGGGTACCACAATCCGGGTGGGTTACCTTAACTTTCCAGGTCCCTGACTGAGTAACCGTAATTGATTTTGTTGTTAAAGTTGGCTGTAATACACCATTCAAAAACCACTGATAAGGTAATGTATTTTGATTTGGTGGTGGATTTTGAAAATTACAATGTAAGGTATAAGAACTTATTGCTGCATCACAAATTGAAACGGTATTGACAGCAGGTGGTTTTGGAAAAATAGAGGTTGCTGAAGAGCCTAAATCAACCCCACAAACCACATCACAGTTGGTAGAACCTGCACCTGGAGCATTAGCATTAGTTTGGGACATAATAAACTGTCCTGCTTGATTAGAAAAATTTGTAATTAACAAAATATAATTAGAACCCGGATTTGCATTTGGTATGGTAATCGTTTCAACGGCTGCAGCTGAATAACTACAAGCTACAATATTATTAGGTATAGTTAAACTAGGTAAATCAAACAACAAAGTACAAGCATTAGTAGCCATTTGAGCATTTGTAAAGGGACCCCAACAAATATAATCAATATCCAAATTATTAAATAATGGAGGATTATTTCCTTGTTGTAAATTAAAAACTAAATTTCCTGAAAAACCCGTCTGAAACGTATACCAATTGGCATTTGGCGCAGAGCCTAAACAACCTGGAGAACCTAAATTAGGACCAACTAAACTGGGTTGCGGTGAAATATTTCCTGAACAAATTGGAGCCATAGTAGCACAAGTTGCTTGCGAATAAATAAAATTAATGCTTAAAAAGGTAAAAAAAAGTAAAAGAAATTTTTTCATTTTATATGTAAATGTTAATGAGATTGTGTGTCATGATTAGCAAAAATAAAAAAAAAATTAACTTTTCGTTAATAAAAAAGCAATTTAACAATGTTATTTGTTTTTCGTCGGCATAATCTTCCTTTCATCGAATTTAAAAAAGTTGCTATTAAACTAAAGAGTTGCTATTTAATAAAATTACTTTAAAAATTTATAAAACTAATTTATTTATAAATGCATATATTTGCAGTTAGATAGAAATAATAGGTAAGATGATTAACAACGAAGAACATAACGATGAAATTGGCAACAACCATATTGCTACAAATACTCAAAACCCAATAAGACCTGATGCTTTTGATATTTCTGACGAAGAGAAAATTTCAAGAATCAAAAAAGATGTAGAAAGTATTCTTTTTACACTTGGAATGGACTTAACTGACGATAGTTTAAAAGGTACACCAAATAGAGTGGCCAAAATGTTTGTAAAAGAAATTTTTGGAGGTTTACATCCAAATAAAAAACCAAGTGCCTCAACATTTGAAAACAAATACAAATATGGGGAAATGCTTGTTGAAAAAAACATTGTAGTATATTCAACTTGTGAACATCATTTATTACCAATTTATGGAAGAGCTCATATTGCCTATATTTCAAACGGAACTGTTGTGGGATTATCCAAAATGAATCGGATTGTAGAATATTACGCAAAAAGACCTCAAGTTCAGGAACGTTTAACGATTCAAATTGTAAAAGAATTACAAATTGTTTTAAAAACAGAAAATGTGGCTTGTGTAATTGACGCCAAACACATGTGCGTAAATTCTAGAGGTATAAAAGACATCGAAAGCAGCACGGTGACATCAGAATTTGGCGGGAAATTTAAAGAAGAAAAAGTTAAAAGAGAATTTTTAGATTATATTAAATTAGACACAAAATTTTAGCCAAAAATCAAAATTAATTTTTTAGAAATAGAATAAATAAATCATACAAAATGCCACTTTACGAAACCAATCCGCTTCAAGTGTACAATTCATTATCGGGGAAAAAAGAAAATTTTAAATCGATTCACGAAGGACAAATTGGTATGTATGTTTGTGGCCCAACCGTTTACAGTAATGTGCATTTAGGAAATGTAAGAACTTTTATGAGTTTTGACATGATTTATCGTTATTTATTGCATTTAGGTTACAAAGTACGCTACGTGCGAAATATTACAGATGCCGGTCATTTAACAGATGATGGTGATGTAGAAAATGACAGATTTGTAAAACAATCTCGTTTAGAACAATTAGAACCTATGGAAATTGTACAGAAATACACTGTTGATTTTCATCACGTTTTAGAAACGTTTAATTTATTAGCTCCAACTATTGAACCCACCGCAACGGGACATATTTTAGAACAAATAGAATTAACTCAAAAATTAATTGAAACTGGTTTTGCTTATGAAAGCAATGGTTCTGTTTATTTTGATGTTTTAGAATACAACAAACGAGGTTTAAATTATGGCAAATTAAGCAATAGAAATATTGAAGAATTATTTGCCAATACCAGAGATTTAGACGGACAAACAGAAAAGAAAAACCCACAAGACTTTGCCCTTTGGAAAAAGGCATCGCCAGCACATATCATGCGTTGGAATTCGCCTTGGGGAGCTGGTTTTCCTGGCTGGCACTTAGAGTGTACTGCAATGAGCACCAAATATTTAGGTGAAAACTTCGATATTCATGGTGGTGGTTTAGATTTAAAATTTCCACATCACGAATGTGAAGTGGCTCAAGGAACAGCTTGTAATGGAGTAAATCCGGTAAATTATTGGATGCATGCCAACATGCTCACTATGAACGGTTTGCGCATGAGTAAAAGTACTGGAAATTATATTCTTCCATTGGAATTACTTGACGGTAAAAATGATTTCTTCGAAAAAGAATTTAGTCCAAGTGTGGTGCGTTTTTGCTTTATGCAAGCGCATTATCGTGGCGTTTTAGATATTTCTAATGAAGCTATGGTTGCAAGTGAAAAAGGCTACAATCGTTTGATGGAAGCTATGAATTTGCTATCAAAAATTGAAGTTAGTAACTCATCTTCAGTTGATATCGCAGCATGGAAAAGCGCATGTTATAATGCCATGAATGACGATTTTAATACGACTATTTTGATGGCACAATTATTTGAAGCCGTTAGAATAATTAACGGATTAAATGACAAGAAAGAAACAATTTCTGAAACTGATTTAACAGAATTTAAAAACACTTTAGAAGGTTTTGTTTTTGATGTTTTAGGATTAACAAATAAAAAAGCAGCAGGAAATAATAATAAATTGGGAAGCGTAATTGAAATGCTAATCGAAATGAGAATGGAAGCTAGAGCAAATAAAAACTGGGCTTTATCTGATGAAATTAGAGATAAATTGGCCCTTTTAGACATTCAGCTGAAAGACGGGAAAGAAGGAACGAGTTTTACATTGTAATTTCGGATTTACGAATTGGGATTTACAATTTACGAAATAAAAATCATGAAGAAACTATTCATTTTTCCGTTCGTTATTATAATTCGGTTTTACCAAATCGTAATTTCACCTTTAACGCCAGCAACTTGTAGGTTTGCGCCTACTTGCTCAAGTTACAGCAAAGAAGCATTAGAAAAATACGGCATCATAAAAGGAAGTTGGCTTGCCATAAAAAGAATAACAAGTTGTCACCCATGGGGAAAAAGCGGTTACGATCCTGTTCCTTGATGCAATAGCAAAAAAAATCAAAAACAATAAACCAAAAACAAAAAAATATGATTTGGAATCCAACAGAAGGCATCGATTTAGGTTTTTTTATGATTCGTTTTTACAGCTTAACGTGGGTTACTGCATTTGCTTTAGGCTGGTACATTACCAAATTCATATTCAAAAGGGAAAATGAATCAATAGAAAAATTAGACAACTTATTTGTATATACCATAGTCGCAACAATGCTCGGCGCGCGATTGGGGCATGTGATTTTTTATCAACCTGAATTATTTTCTCAAGATCCTTTAAGCGTTTTATTACCAATTAGTACAAAACCAGAACTACATTTCACAGGTTTTAGTGGATTAGCGAGTCATGGTGCGGCAATTGCAATTATTGTTACGATGTATTACATCAAAACAAAAGTATTACAACGTCCATTATTATGGATTTTAGACAGAATTGTAATTCCTGTAGCTTCCGGAGCTGTATTTATTCGTTTAGGAAACTTTATGAATTCTGAAATTTTTGGAAAAGAGACTTCTAAAGAAAGTTTTATGGCTATGAAATTCGTGAAAGGTGAAGACAATTTGCCACCTCAAGTAGCCTCGCAATTAACAAATATTCCTGACGGAACACAAGCTTATAATGCGATTGCAAAAGATGATCAGTTTAAAGGTATTTTAGACAAAATTCCATACAGATATCCAGCGCAATTGTTCGAAGCATTATTATATATTCCAGTATTTTTCATCTTATTTTACATGTACTGGAGAACAGATGCAAGAAACAAACCAGGTTTATTATTTGGAACGTTTTTAGTTTTACTTTGGTCGGTTCGTTTCTTTGTAGAATTTGTAAAAGATAGTCAAGGTGGTTTTGAAGAAAATCCAATGTTTAACGCTTTGTCAACTGGGCAATGGTTAAGTATCCCTTTTATTATTCTTGGGTTTTATTTTGTGTATATTTCGCAAAAAAAAGTAAAAATTTAAAAAAAAAGTAAAATTTAAAAAAAAAGGCAAACTCTAATTAGATGTTTGCCTTTTTTGTGTTTTATCCTCTAAATTTCCATTCAAATTCGTCTTTATCGTTGATGATGGCGCCAATTTCAACCTCAACTACTTCGTCATAATCGACGTGAAAAAACAGCCAATTGTCTTCGTTAAAATAAATGTCAATTCCTTCATCTGAATCTTTTTCAAATTTGGTAATTTTATTTAATGCTAAATCGCCATTTACCAAATCCCAAGCTTTATTGATAATGGTAGTTCCAAATAATTTAATGTCTGGATGCGTAGTCGTAATATAGCCCAATTTCATATCTTCCTCAACATAAAAAGTCAACTTCATACGTTCTTTGTTATACACATAAATCGTATTTTTTTCGTCGTCTGTAAAGGTTTTATTTGGTTTTCCATATAACGCTTCAACGTATTTTGGAGTCATACCAAACTCTAATCTGTCAATTCCGTTTTTTAATTTAATTTCCATGGCTTTATACTTTATAATAACAAAGTTAGGGATTTTAATTATTGATTATTGAAAATCTTACAAAATATTAAATCTGCAAATAAAAAAACCACGAAAATCAAATGAAATTCGTGGTTTAGTATATTTATAAAAAATCTAGTTATATTTTAAAACGTTTTCTGTCCGTTTCAGTTAAATAAATTTTTCTTAAACGAATAGATTTTGGTGTACACTCAACATATTCATCTTTTTGAATATATTCTAATGCCTCTTCTAATGAAAAGATAATTGGAGGAATAATTCTAGCTTTTTCATCATTTCCTGATGAACGTACGTTAGATTGTTTTTTCTCTTTCGTTACGTTTACACACATATCATCACCACGAGAGTTTTCACCAATAACTTGACCTTCGTAAATTTCAACATTTGGTTCTACGAAAAACTTACCTCTATCTTGTAATTTATCAATAGAATAAGGAATTGCTTTTCCTTTTTCCATAGAAATTAATGAACCTTTGTTACGTCCAGAAATTTCTCCTTTGTATGGTTCGTATCCTATAAAACGGTGAGCCATAATAGCCTCACCTGCAGTAGCAGTTAGTAATTGGTTACGCAATCCAATAATTCCACGAGATGGAATATTGAATTTTACAATCATACGCTCCCCTTTAGTTTCCATGCTTAACATTTCACCTTTACGTAAAGTAACAAATTCTACAGCTCTACCTGATAAACTTTCTGGTAAGTCAATTGTTAATTCCTCAATTGGTTCACATTTTTGACCATCAATTTCTTTAATGATAACTTGTGGCTGACCAATTTGTACTTCATATCCTTCTCTTCTCATAGTTTCAATTAAAACCGATAAGTGTAATACACCACGACCAAAAACCATGAATTTATCTGCAGAATCAGTTTCAGCCATTTTCATAGCCAAATTTTTCTCTAATTCTTTTTCTAATCTTTCTCTAATGTGACGAGATGTCACAAATTTTCCTTCTTTACCAAAAAATGGTGAGTCGTTAATTGTAAACAACATACTCATTGTTGGTTCGTCAATAGCAATTGAAGTTAAGGCTTCTGGGTTTTCAAAATCGGCAATAGTATCACCAATTTCAAATCCTTCAACACCAATAATGGCACAAATATCACCAGCAATTACTTCTTGTACTTTTTTACGACCTAAACCTTCAAAAGTATGTAATTCTTTAATTCTTGATTTAGAAATGGAACCATCTCTTTTTACCAAAGATATTGGCATTCCTTCTTTTAATATACCTCTTTCTAATCTACCAATTGCAATACGACCTGTAAATGCAGAGAAATCTAAAGATGTGATTAACATTTGAGGCGTTCCTTGTCCAACATTTGGAGGTGGTACATGCTCGATAACCATATCCAATAATGCTTCTACATTGTCAGTTATATTGTCCCAATGATCAGACATCCAGTTATTTTTAGCTGAACCATAAACGGTAGGGAAATCTAACTGAGCTTCTGTAGCACCTAATTCGTACATTAAATCGAAAACTTTTTCATGAACTTCTTCCGGAGTACAGTTTTCTTTATCTACTTTATTAATTACTACGCAAGGTTTTAAACCTAAATCTATTGCTTTTTGCAATACGAAACGCGTTTGCGGCATTGGCCCTTCAAAAGCATCTACTAACAAACACACGCCATCAGCCATGTTTAATACACGTTCAACTTCTCCACCAAAATCGGCGTGACCAGGTGTATCAATAATGTTAATTTTAGTTCCTTTATAAACAACAGAAACGTTTTTAGAAGTAATAGTAATTCCTCTTTCGCGCTCTAAGTCGTTATTATCTAAGATTAAATCTCCAGTATTTTCGTTATCACGGAACAATTGACAGTGATACATAATTTTATCAACCAAAGTAGTTTTACCGTGGTCAACGTGGGCAATAATTGCAATGTTTCTTATAGATGACATATATTCAATTTTTGAAAGTGCAAAGGTACGTTTATTATCTCGATATTCAAACAACAATTTATTTAGTTTACATTTTAATAAATTTAAAAGTAAAATGATTCATTTTCAATATCCAAACCTTAATATATGAAGCTTTAACTTTTACAATGCGCTGGTTGATGTTATCAAATGAATGACATTTAGAAAAGGATTTTAAACAAAAAAAGTCCTGATTTTCATCAGGACTTTCTAACTATCTTAAATTGCTAATTATAATTTACCAACTAATCTTGTTAATTTAGATTTTAAGTTTGAAGCTTTGTTACCATGAATAATGTTTTTCTTAGCTAACTTATCAATCATAGAGATAACTATTGGCAATTTTGCCGCAGCATCTGTTTTTACTGTTGCTAAACGAATGGCTTTAATCGCATTACGTGTAGTTTTGTGTTGGTATTTGTTCAATACTCTTCTTTTCTCGTTGCTTCTAATTCTTTTTAGAGCTGACTTGTGATTTGCCATTTTTTTTATATTTTAATTGTAAATAACTATTTTATACATCAGTAGAAAAACAAGAAAAACCTCCCACAACTGATTTTAAAAATCAATCACTTCAGTTTTAACTAACAAAACTAGTAAAGGAGACACCTAAACCGGTTTCATAAAACCATTTCAAAACTAATTTGTAGTCCGTAGGGGAATCGAACCCCTCTTACCAGGATGAAAACCTGGCGTCCTAACCGATAGACGAACGGACCAGTAACCGATTTAATGTTTCAGTAAAAACAGTGTAGTCCGTAGGGGAATCGAACCCCTCTTACCAGGATGAAAACCTGGCGTCCTAACCGATAGACGAACGGACCATTAAATTTTCGTAATGCGAGTGCAAAAATACAACTATTTTTTATCTGTGCAAGACCTAATGTGAAAAATTTCAGTTTTTTTAAATGCTTACCTTAATGCTATATATATATGCTATTTATTGAAAAAAAAAATCTAATATCCAAATCTTCAAATTGTCTCAATGACATATTGGCTAATTGGCACATTAATACGCTTTTGCGAAAAGTACTCTTCCTTTTGATGGTGAGCCAGTTAAAACACAAACTCCTGCCTCTTCCACCCTGTCCAAAGGAATACATCTAATGGTAGCTTTTGTTAAATCTTTGATTTTTTCTTCAGTAGCTGCAGTCCCATCCCAATGTGCTGACACAAAACCTGCTTTGTTTTCCAACACTTCTTTAAACGCCTCAAAAGAATTTACTTCAGTAGTATGTGCCGTTCGGTAATCTAAAGCTTTAGAAAATAAATCTTTCTGAATTAATGCTAATAAATTTTGAATATAAGTTACTATTCCGTCTGCTGGTTTTACTTCTTTGGTTAAAGTATCTCTTCGTGCTACTTCAAAAGTGCCGTTTTCTATATCTTTAGGACCAATTGCTATTCGAACTGGTACTCCTTTCAATTCCCATTCTGCAAATTTGAAACCAGGTTTTTGCGTGGTTCTGTTATCAAATTTTACAGAAATATTTAGTTTTTTAAATTGCGCTACTAAATCATTAACTACTTCAGAAATGCTATCAAATTCTTCGTCAGTTCTAAAAATCGGAACAATAACTACTTGAATTGGCGCTACATTTGGTGGTAAAACCAGACCGTTATCATCGGAATGTGTCATTACTAACGCACCCATTAATCGCGTAGAAACGCCCCACGAAGTACCCCAAACATAATCTTGTTTACCTTCTTGATTGGTGAATTTTACATCAAAAGCCTTAGCGAAATTTTGACCTAAAAAATGTGAAGTACCTGCTTGTAATGCTTTTCCATCTTGCATTAACGCTTCAATACAATACGTTTCTTCTGCTCCAGCAAAACGCTCTGTTTCTGTTTTTAAACCTTTTACAACCGGAATGGCCATAAAATTTTCAGCAAAATCAGCATAAACATGCATCATTTTTTCACTTTCTTCTATTGCTTCCGCTTTTGTGGCATGAGCAGTATGCCCTTCTTGCCATAAAAATTCGGCTGTTCTTAAAAATAAACGCGTTCTCATTTCCCAACGCACTACATTTGCCCATTGGTTAATTAACAAAGGTAAATCTCTATAAGATTGCACCCATCCTTTATAGGTACTCCAAATAATAGCTTCAGATGTAGGACGAACAATTAATTCTTCCTCCAACTTTGCATTTGGATCAACCATTAATTTTCCTGGTTTATCTGGATCGTTTTTTAATCTATAATGAGTAACGATTGCACATTCTTTTGCAAAACCTTCAGCATTTTTTTCTTCCGCTTCAAACATACTTTTTGGTACGAATAACGGAAAATAAGCATTGCTATGACCTGTTTCCTTGAACATTTTATCAAGTTCTGCTTGCATTTTTTCCCAAATTGCATAGCCATATGGTTTAATTACCATACAACCTCTTACACCTGAATTCTCAGCTAAATCAGCCTTTACCACCAATTCGTTATACCATGCAGAATAATCTTCGCTTCTAGTTGTTAAATTTTTACTCATTTTTATAATATTGGCACAAAATTTGTTTTATTTGTATTAATTTAGTGGTACAAAACTACTTAATTTTGCAAAGACCAACAATAAAAATTAATATATATGAAAACAAATCGCATTTTTCAGCTAAAATCACTTAGATTTTTAAGTCTAATTGTAGGTGCTATCACAGTAATAAGTTGTGGTTCGTACCAAAATTCATCGTATTATGATGATGATGGCGTTTATGGTCCTGATAATTCAGTGAAAACCAAACGAGTTGTACAAACCGAAACAAGCTCAGGTTCATACAATAACGCATATGCCCAACAGTTCAAAAGTATGAAAGAAGATTTTGGACCTACCGAAGTTTTAACAGATGTAGACAATTATAAATCACCTCCCGACACAGTATATGTTCAAGAAAATGGTACTAGATATGGCGGCTGGGGTGAAAACCAAACCAACAACAATATTGTGATTGTAAATGATAATTGGGGATGGAATAACTGGGGAATGAACGGTTGGGGTTGGAATGGCTGGTATGGCTGGTATGGTAACAACTGGGGATGGAACGGCTGGTACGGAAACGGCTGGTACGGAAATGGCTGGTATGGTAATAATTGGGGAATGAATGGTTGGTACGGAAATGGATGGAACAACGGATATTATGGAAATGGATGGTATGGTGGCGGCAGAAATGTGGCGGTTAATAATGGTCCACGCGGCGGTTATATAAATAATAACGGTAATTCTGGAAGAGTAGCTTCTGGAAGAGTTGGTAATACTACCGCTATTCCAAGAAATCAGATAGGTCAAACTAGAGGAACTGCAATCGGTACACCTAGACCGCAAGTTTCGGACCCAAGAACTTTAAATCCAAGAGGAAATACAAATACCGGAACGCCAAGAGCACCTATTTCTGATCCAAGAACATATAATCCAAGAGGAAATACAAATACTGGAACTCCAAGAACTCAAACCTCAGAACCTAGAACAAACACACCAAGAAACGAAACGCCAAGAACAATATCTACACCAAGAAGTTCAGACTTTGGTAGCGGTAGAAGTTCTGGAGGATTTGGCGGAGGTAGCTCTGGTGGCGGCGGTAGATCTGGCGGCGGCGGTAGAGGAGGAAGATAAAAAGACAAACAAATAAAACCTGTTTGTAAACGATTGCAGGTTTTTTAAAAAATATAATTTTACATATATGAAAAAGATATTATTTTCTATACTAATTGGAATTGCTTTTACAGTTAGCGCACAAGAAACCAATATGTCAGATGCCTTACGATATGGCATTCAAAATTTAAATGGAACAGCAAGATACCGCGCTATGGGTGGTGCATTTGGAGCAATTGGAGGCGATTTGTCAGCTATAAATAGCAATCCAGCTGGTTCTTCAATTTTCAATTATAACCAAGCTACTATATCACTAACCAGCTTCAATAAAAGCAATAACGCTAATTATTTTGGGACAAGTACTAAATCAAATGATAATTCGTTAGATATCAATCAGTTGGGTGCAGTATTTGTTTTTAATGACAATGAATTAAAAAGTGGTTGGAAAAAATTTGCTTTAGGGTTGAATTATGAAAATGCTAATAATTTTGATGACTTCATTGTAAGTGAAGGTACAAATCCTTACAATTCTATGGATAGTTATTTCTTACGTTTTGCAAATGCTAGAACTGGAAATATTGCAGGAAATTATTATGAAGATTTAGATTTTATTGACCAACAAGCCCTTTTAGGATATGATTCTTACATGATTGATTATGATTCTGCTGGTGATAATTATTACACTAATGTGCCTTCTGGAGGAAAATACTTTCATAGAAATACCATTCAAGCCAGTGGTTATAATGGTAAATTTACCATGAACTTTTCAAGTGCGTACGAAGATAAACTATACGTAGGTATGAATATGAATTTTCATTTTACAGATTACTTAAGAACTTCTTCATTATATGAAAGCAACCTAAATGCTTTTTATTCCACCGGATTTAGTGTTGATACGGCCCGTTTTAATAATGAATTATATACTTACGGTTCAGGTTTTTCTATGAATTTTGGAGCAATTTATAAAGCAAATCAAAATATTCGATTAGGATTGGCATACGAAACACCAACTTGGTATCGCTTAAATGATGAGTTGACACAAACAATTGCTACCAACTATTATAATGCTACAAACACAACAATGAACCAAGCAATAGTAAATCCGAATACGGTAAACATATATCCAACTTATAAAATACAAACACCAAGTATATTAACTAGCAGTGCTACCGTTTTATTTGGCAAAAAAGGATTATTAAGTGTGGATTATATATCTAAAAACTTCGCCAAAACGCAATTTAAACCTAACAATGAAATTATTTTTAGCAGTTTAAATTCACAAATACAAAATGAACTACAAGATACTTACGAATTTAGAGTTGGTGGAGAATACAAAATTCAAAAATGGAGTGTTAGAGGCGGATACCGATACGAACAAAGTCCTTATAAAGTAAGTGTAGCTTTGGGCAATTTATTTAGCTATTCTGGTGGATTAGGGTATAATTTTGGAGATTCTAAATTAGATATTTCCTATACAAAGGAAAATCGTGCAAGAACAGAAGCTTTATTGACTTCTGGTTTAAATGATAGAGCAAAAATTAAAAATTTCAACAATAATGTTACCTTAACATACGTGGTAAATTTTTAAATCACACACAAATATTTCACAAATGTCGCTTTACTTCAAGTTTAGCGACATTTTTTTATTAATTTTGCACCCTGAAACAAAAAAATTAGTATGAGAACCAAGTCTTTAAAGAAAAATAAAATCAACGTCATTACCTTAGGTTGTTCTAAAAACGTGTATGATAGTGAAATTTTAATGGGACAACTTCGTGCCAACGGAAAAGAAGTAACACACGAAGCCACAAAAGACGAAGGAAATATTATAGTAATTAACACATGTGGTTTTATAGATAATGCTAAAGAAGAATCGATAAATACGATTTTAGAATATGCCGAAAAGAAAGAACAAGGTTTAGTAGATAAAGTTTTTGTTACCGGTTGTTTATCTGAGCGTTACAGACCCGATTTAGAAAAAGAAATCCCAAATATAGACCAGTTTTTTGGTACAACAGAATTGCCTTTATTATTAAAAGCATTAGGTGCCGATTACAAACACGAATTAATTGGAGAACGCTTAACCACAACGCCTAAAAATTACGCTTATTTAAAAATTGCTGAAGGTTGCGACCGACCTTGTAGTTTTTGTGCCATTCCTTTAATGAGAGGAAAACACAGGTCTACTCCTATTGAACATTTGGTGATTGAAGCTGAAAAATTAGCAAAAAATGGGGTTAAAGAATTAATTTTAATTGCACAAGATTTAACCTATTACGGTTTAGATTTGTACAAAAAAAGAAACTTAGCCGAACTTTTAGAAGCCTTAGTTAAAGTAGAAGGAATTGAATGGATTCGATTACATTACGCCTTCCCTACTGGTTTTCCAATGGACGTTTTAGAATTAATGAAACGCGAACCAAAAATTTGCAACTATTTAGATATTCCTTTACAACATATTTCAGACAGCATTTTAAAATCGATGCGACGAGGAACTACTCAAGAAAAAACAACTAAATTAATTCAAGAATTTAGAGCGTTAGTTCCTGAAATGACTATTAGAACGACTTTAATTGTGGGTTATCCTGGCGAAACTGAAGAAGATTTCAATATTCTTAAAAATTGGGTTGAAGAAATGCGTTTCGAACGTTTAGGTTGTTTTACCTATTCTCACGAGGAAAACACACACGCCTATTTATTAGAAGACGATGTTCCGGAAGAAGTAAAACAAGACCGAGCCGCACAAATTATGGACATTCAAGCACAAATTTCTTGGGAATTAAATCAAGAAAAAATTGGACAAACATTTAAATGTGTCATCGACAGAAAAGAAGGTGAACATTTTGTTGGAAGAACGGAATTTGACAGCCCTGATGTAGACAATGAAGTATTAATTGACGCTTCAAAATTCTATTTAAAAACAGGCGATTTCGTAAACTTAAAAATCATAGACGCTACAGAATTTGATTTGTATGCGGAACCTGTATAAAAGTAAACTCTAAACCTTTTTACTTTTACCTTTTGCCTTTTACCTTAAAAAAAACCTAATTCAACTGTTCGCTGAAAATAGCAATTAATGTCTGTGCGTCAACGATATGATTTGGTGATTCTTCAATAAGTTTCAAAACGCGCTTCATCGCATAAGGATTTAGTCCCATATAAATGCCAATTTCATTAATTTTAACGGTTTCTCTTTCATGCAAAACATTATCGGAACGCATTAACAAAGCCAAACGATAAAACTGACAAATTCTGTTCATTTCGTCTTTTATTACTTTAATTTCTCCTTTATTTTCATATAATTTCAATAAAGTAGCTTTATCAATTTGCAGTTCATAAGCTACAATTTCAATAAAATCGTATTCTCTATCGTGCAATTCGCCGTCAATTAAAGCAAACGAAATCATTTCTTGCAACAAACTAATTTTTTCTTGAGTAGTTTCCATCAAAATTATTACTTTTATACTATTCTTCAAATATAAAAAAATGCAACAATTTTTAAGACTATTTTTATTATTTTTTTTGATTTCTATTATGAAAACAGTCGCACAAAAGCGATTTTCAACCTTTGAAATAGAGGCGCCACAACTTCAGACTAAAAAGAAAATTTGGGTGTATTTACCTTTAAATTATGAAAAATCCAATAAAAAATATCCTGTAATTTATATGCACGACGCTCAAAATTTATTTGATAAAACTGCGTCTTACGCTGGAGAATGGAATATTGATGAGACTTTAGACAGCTTAAAAGCCAAAGTAATTATTATTGGCATTGCACACGGAAATGAAAAACGAATAGACGAACTTACTCCGTATAAAAACGAAAAACACGGCGGAGGAAATGCCAATGCGTATTTAGAGTTTATTGTAAAAACGTTAAAACCTCATGTAGACACTAAATACAGAACTAAAACAAATGCAAAAAATACTGGTATTTTTGGAAGCTCGCTTGGCGGATTGGTTTCGTTTTATGCAGCTTTACAATATCCAGAAGTATTTGGAAAAGTAGGCTGCTTCTCGCCTGCATTTTGGATAAATAAGAAAGAAATTTTTCAGAAAATGGAGGACACACCAAAATTTACTACCAAAATTTATTTGCTGTGTGGCGATAAAGAAGATGACGGAACAATGGTTTCGGATATGAAAGAAATGGAAACACTAATCAATTCAAAACGTTGCGAATGCAAAAAGCTAAATAAATCTGTAATTGTAAAAGAGGGCAAACATAACGAAAAATTATGGAGAAATGCTTTCGCAAAAGCGTATCTTTGGCTTTTCTGAATTAGGTAAAGGGTAAAGGGTAAAGGGTAAAGGGTAAAGGGTAAAGGGTAAAGGGTAAAAGATTAAAGGCTGAAGGCTAAAGTTACAACAAACAAAAAAACATAAAAATAAAATGAACAACAACGATATCTTCAAAAAACTACGTGTGGCTTTACAATTGCGTGACGACCAAATAGTTGAAATTTTAAATTTAGTCGATTTTAAAATGTCGAAAGGCGAATTAGGTGATATTTTCCGTGCGGAAGACCACGCTAATTTTATGGAATGTGGCGATCAAGTACTTCGTAATTTCTTAAACGGATTAATTATTCATTTACGTGGTACAAAGGAAAATCCGAAAAACCCACGAGAAGTAATTAAGACGCACAAAGATTACGAAACACAAACTGAACGAACTGATAAAGTTTACGAAACGAAAAAACCTTATAATAAAACGGATAGTAAAACACAGTTTAAACCAAGAACTGGCGAAAAGAAAGAATTTAAGCCAAAAACCAGTGAAAATTCAGATAAAAAACCAGCGTTCGGGAAAAATAAATTTGGCAACGATAAAAAACCCGCGAAACAAAATCCAGTGGAAAAATTTAAATTTAAAGACGGAAAAAAATAACATTAAATCCTCAATAGTATTGAGGATTTTTTTTATTGATGGTTCAAGTATTATCACAAATTATTAAAGTAATCCAATAAAACAATATCATTTGTTTTTTCAGGCGTGAAAATTTCTAAAATAGATGGTCTATTATCGTTCGAAATAAATGAATCCCAAACAGCATGCAGTTCCGCTTCGTTTTGAACTGAAGTATATTCAAACGCATACATTTTGGCCAAATGTTCCGCAGTTAATTGGTGAGCAGTTTCAAAAAAAGTGTTAAACGTTTCCGTTTCTTCATGTCCTGGCAATATTCTAAAAATACCGCCACCACTGTTGTTAATTAAAATAATTTTGAAATGCTTCGGAATATAATTGTTCCATAAAGCATTACTGTCGTATAGAAAACTTATATCACCCGTAACAAAAATTGTAGGTTTTTTATTTGCTAGAGCGGCTCCAATTGCCGTTGATGTACTTCCGTCAATTCCGCTTGTGCCACGATTACTAAATACCTCAATTGTTTTAGGCAACGCTACCAATTGCAAATATCGTATTGGCGAACTATTGCTAACTTGTAATTGAATATTCTCAGGTAAATTTCGACTTAAAAAATCGAAAACTTTAAAATCTGAAAATGGAATTTCAGACATATACTTTTCGTGTTTTACTAATCTATCTTGCCAAATGGATTGAAAATCGAGCTGATAGTTTGATTCTACCAAGTTATTTTTAACTACTAATTGACTTAAAAAACTTGTGCTATTTGTTTGAAAATGTTGAGACAAACAACCAAATGTATCATAAGCTCTAATTTCATCAATATGCCAATGTTGCTTTGGCTTATAATTTCTCATCAACGATTTTATACGTTTAGAAACTACCATACCACCAAATGTTAGCAAAATATCTGGTTGAAAATTAAGCTTTTCGTCTTCAGAAAAAGTAGAAATTAAAGTATCAATTCTGTCGATAAAAGTAGGATGATGTAAATTTGATGTTTTTTCCAAAAGCACCAATACACTTTCGTCATTAGCTAAAGATTCAATATACTTTTGTTCGATAGCATTTGGTAACAACTCGCCAACTAAAATTAATTTCTTTTTTGCTGATTGCCATTCTGATAAGAATTTCGCATCCAAATTAAACTCGGATTTTTCAGTAAAAGAATTTGAAATTATCGGAATATAAGTTGGTTCCAAAAGTGTTTCATATAATGGTTCCTCAAAAGGCACATTTATATGTGCTGGACCTTTTTGAGAAATTGCTGTTTCAATAGCAGAAACAATAAGATTGTCATTTTGCGGTGAAGCATTTTCAGTTAAATTAGCCGAAAAAACAATATGATTGGCAAACACATTTTCTTGACGAATGGTTTGCCCATCACCGATATCAATTTTATTTTTTGGTCTGTCAGCGGAAACAATAAGTAACGGAATTTGGCTATAAAATGCTTCAGCAACTGCAGGATAATAATTTAAAACTGCCGAACCCGAAGTGCAAACCACAGCAACAGGTTTTTGTAATTGTTGCGCCAAACCTAAAGCAAAAAAAGCAGCACAACGTTCATCAGCAATGCTATAACATGTAAAATCTTCCTGATTGGTAAATCCGATAGTTAAAGGTGCGTTTCTCGATCCAGGAGAAATTACAATATGCTGAATTTCTTTTTGACGAAAAATTTGAATAACCGCTTGCGCTAATTGTATTTTTGGATATAAGTTGACTTTCAATTTAGTTTTGTATTGAAACACACATGATATAGAATAAATTTAATGTAAAACTATGATTTTGCGTGTTTAAAAATGTTAGTTACAAATTTACTAATAAATACAGATTTTTTTATATTTTTATATCATAAATAAATACTAAAATGAACCCAACAATTTATAAGTATCAAACGAAAGATTGCTCAGCTATACTTGAAATTATTAACGAGCAAATTTTAACTGGAACTGCATTATACGATTATAAACCGAGAACATTAGCACAACAACTGGCCATTTTTGACGATAAATTGCAAAAAGGGTTTCCAATTATAGTCGCAAAAATAGCTGATGAAATTGTAGGATTTGGATATTACAGCGAATTCCGTTTTAGAGAAGCGTATAAATTTACAGTTGAACATTCGGTTTATGCTAAGAAAAACTACATCGGAAAAGGAATTGGAAAATTATTACTTACAGAATTAATTGAATTGGCAAAAAAGCAAAATTTACATACTATGATTGGCGTTATTGATTCGGAAAATGAAAGTAGTATTGCTTTTCACGAAAAATTTGGATTTGAAAAAGCAGGTTTCATTAAAGAATCTGGTTATAAATTTGACCGCTGGTTGCATTCTGTTTTTATGCAGAAGATACTTTAGAAGAAAGTGTTCAGTGTTCAGTTTTTAGTGTTCAGTTACTGCCAACTAAAAACTGAACACTGAATACTAAATTTATTTTCCTTCAATCCAGTTAATAATTGAGGTGTCGTTTGGTAAAACTCTTGGAGACATCACTTCTGCTAAATGTCCTTTTTCGTCAATTAAATATTTTTGAAAATTCCATTCTACATCGCTGTCTTTTAAACCGTTTTTACTTTTTTGAGTTAAAAACTGATACAAAACGTGCATGTCGCTACCTTTAACAGAAATTTTTTCCATCATTGGAAAAGTTACGCCATAATTTTTTTTACAAAATGCACCAATTTCGGCATTTGTACCTGGCTCTTGAGAACCAAAATTATTTGCTGGAAAACCTACAATTACAAAATTACTATTTTTATACTTTTCGTAAATTGCTTGCAATTGCTCGTATTGTGGTGTTAAACCACATTCAGAAGCGGTGTTTACAATTAAGATTTTTTTACCTTTAAGAGTAGCAAAATCAAATTCGTTTCCTGATAAATCTTTTGCTTTAAAAGAATAAATTGAAACTTGTTCCATAGTATTTGTTTTTGGAGTTTCTACTGAAACATTTTCGTTTGTATTTTCAACGAAATGTTCCCAGTTTTCTGATTTTTTTTCTTCAGATTTGTTATTACAAGACAATAATATCAATACTGCGCCAGTAAACGTGTGAAATAGTTTCATAAACAATTTATTTAAATTCAAAAATATAAAAAAATATAGCAAACAAAAGTTAATGTTGGGTTAAATAAAAAAACCAAAATGGTCACATTATTTCTTCTTATACAATTTTTTATATTTAATAAAAGCAATGACAGAAATCACTAAAACAATCGCTAAAGCGTATAAATAATATACCACATTTTGAGATTCTCCAGAAGCATACGAATGCTTACCGCTTAAATGAAAATTCACGCCAAAATACGTCATTAAAATACTTGCAAAGGCTAAAACCGACATAAAGTTATAGGCAAACAAACCGCGTAAAGCAGGCACAAAACGAGCATGAATTACAAATGCATATACCATAATACTAATTAAAGCCCAAGTTTCTTTTGGATCCCAACCCCAATAGCGTCCCCAACTTTCATTTGCCCATTGTCCGCCTAAAAAGTTTCCAATAGTTAACATGATTAAACCAACCGTTAAAGCCAATTCGTTAATATAAGTGATTTCTTTGATGTTCAATTCCATTTTGGCTTTGTTTTTCTCGTTGGTAAAAATCATTAAAAACAAGGCTACCAATCCTAAAATCATGGCTAAAGTAAACGGTCCATAACTCGCTACAATAACCGCCACGTGAATCATTAACCAATAGGAATTTAAAACCGGTTGTAAATTGGCAATACTTGGATCCATCCAATTCCAATGCGCTACCATTAATATCATAGCGGTTACAAAGGCAGTTGATGCAATAGTAAGCTCTGATTTTCTACCGAAAGCTACACCAAAAAACATCGTTGCCCAAGCTACATAAATCATACTTTCATAGGCGTCAGACCAAGGTGCGTGCCCAGAAATATACCAACGAACAATTAATCCAGCTAAATGTAGAAAAAATAGTAAAACTATAGTTCCGTGGAAAAATTTCACCGCATAATTTACCCATTTCTTTTTATTAAAAATTTGCACAATTACAAATACAAACATCAAAACGCCAGCATACATGTACCACGAGAATAATTTCTTGAAAATATCGTATTTGTTGTATTGAATTTCAGCTTCTAATTTATCATCCGAAAGCATGATTTTTCCACCAAATTTCTTTTGGTAATCGGATAAGCCTTTTAATAAACTTTCTGCACTTTTATAGTCTTCAGATTGCGAGGCTTTTGCCGCTTCACTAAAATAAAAAGGAATAATATTTTTTACGACATCTAAATTGGTTTTCGTTGGATGTTGCAATTCTAAATAAGAAGCCCATTTATTATTGGCGTCTTTTGGAAGTGGGAAAAAACGTAAAATTTGTCCACTAATTGCAGAATACAATAAATTTACTTTTTTATCAGCCTCTAAAAAGTCTTTTTGAAATTGGTTTGGAACTGCTTCTTTATAAGCTTCATCCGTTTGTTTTTGTAATTTATAATTTCCGAAATCATCGAAAAAACTAATTAATGGAGCATATTTTGCTTCTGCATCAATACCAATAATTTTACGAATGCTGTCGTTTCCTGTTTTCAAGTAAACTATCGGAATTTGGTACCAGAACTCAGGAAATTGGTTCATAGAAATCAAAATCTGATCTGAAGTAAAACCTTCAAAAGTGTCATTTTTAGAAACTTTTCGAAGCAATTCAGATGAAAATGTATTTACTGGTTTCATTCTTCCGCTAATATCTTGGATAACCAGTCGCCCAAATTTTTCTGCGTGTTCAGCAGTTACCATATACTTTTTAACCTCTGTTAAAGATTCTGCAGCCGTTGGCATTTTGGGCTTTTTTGCTGAAGTTTCATTTTGGTGTGGATCAGTGCCATGGTTATGCCCATCGTGATTGGTGTGATTATCTTGGGCAAAACCAAACAAACCAAAAAAGAATACAATAGCCACTAAAGTTGCTTTTTTAGCACGAATTTTTTCTAGTTTTATTCTTAAATCATTAAATCTGGTATTTTTATCAAACAAAATCACCAACATGGCAAAGTATAATAAAAAATATCCGATATAAGTGATCCAAGTTCCCCAGAAATCATGGTTTACAGAAAGTACGGTTCCTTTTTCATCTTCATCAAAACTGGCCTGAAAGAAACGAAATTCTCTGTAATCTAAAATATGATTCATAAAAACACTATCGGTAAATGTTTTCGATTTTTCTTTGTCTTGAATTTCGATTTTACTTTTAAAAGCCGAGTAACTTTTTTCTGTTCCAGGATATTTTTCTGCTACGAAATCATTCAATTTTATTGAAAAAGGTAAGGTATGCACTTTACTTCCATACATTAATGTAAAATCTAATTTACCAATTTTAATACTTTTTGGTTCGCCTTGCTTGCCTTTTGATCCCATTAGCGTTACAATTTCTTCTTTATTTTCAGTAGTGATTTTAACCACAATGGCGTCATCCGTTTTTTTATCTTTATAATCATTATTTGAAGCTAAAACAACTTCACCTTTTTGTGCCAATTCTGGAAAAACAAACTGACTTCCACCAGCATTATATAAAGAACGGAACATCAACTCGCTTGTTTTGTCTTTTGCAATTGTACCTTGCATTTTGTCTGCCATTCGCATAAAATTGCCATCAAAAGGCGTTTGAATTGTGTAATTTTCGGCAGCTTTTGTGATGTTAATGGCACCTTGTGTAAATTTATTGAAAGCAAACAATACATTACTAATATTTTTCACTTCGCCTTCAACAAGAAAATGCTCTTTTCTACTTCCAGCAATGGCTTCAACTAATTTTATGTATAACTTTCCTTTTGCATCTGGCTTAAATGTTTCAGATGCGTTCATTATAAATTCTTGCAATTCAATTTTGTAAGGAATATCTGAAAATTTATTAGAAATTTGGAATGAATTATTAGTGGCTTGCGAAAGTAACAATTGATTTTCCATTGTTTTGCGTTTCATTTCACCCATATATTCACCATCCACGAAAGTCGTTAAGTAAGGCATATCTGAATAAACAGTATTAGAAACAGCACCTTCACGAATGGGCATCATTCCTTCATAACTGATGTATCGGGTAACAAAAGCACCCACAATTATAAAAATCCAAGACAAATGCATGATTAATGTGGCCCATTTTTCTTTTTTATACAATTGGTAACGCTTAATATTTCCGAAAAAATTAATTACAAAAAACACCATAATGGCTTCAAACCACCACGCGTTATAAATCCAAATTCTTGCAGTTTCAGTGTTATAGGCGTCTTCAATAAAAGTTCCTGCTGCCATTGCTGCTGCAAAACCAATAAATAAAAGTGCCATAAGGCGTGTAGAATATAGTGCGGAAAGTAATTTTTGTAACATAAAATGTTGTCTTTTTATAAGTGGTGCAAATGTACAGAATAAGAAATAAAATGTTGGGATTTTAACAAAATTTAATACATGTTTGGAGGCATTTATTACAACATTTTCAAATCTTTTATATCAAACAACTGCAACGTATCGTCATCTAGGGCTATTTGCAACAAACCATTTGGCATAACTTGTTTAATAATTCCCATAAATTTAACGTTATCAGCATTTTCAAAAGCCATTGGAACGTCTTTTTTAAATAAATTTTCGTGGTAAAATTTCCAAAAATAAGTTGCGCCTTCATTTTTATATAAATTAAGGTTGTTTTGAAATTGGTTAAGAAATAACATCAAAATCTCATCTTTATTAAACTCTTGACCAGCATGGTTTTTTAAAGAATTGGCTTGTGGTAAATTAATAAAATTTTCTTGATTCACATTTATGCCAATCCCAATAATTGAAAGTATTTCGGTAGTGCTTTTAAATTGATTTTCAATTAAAATACCACAAATCTTCTTTTTATCTGCCAAAATGTCGTTTGGCCATTTTATGGCTAAATTTTCTATTTTTAACTGTAAAAACGTTTGAAACAAACTCACCGCTACGAGTACATTTAAATTAAAAACTTCGTCTACATTCAATAGTAAATCTTTAATCAAAACACTGAAAGTCAAGTTTTTACCGCTTTCAACTTCCCAATTTGCACCTCGTTGTCCTCGTCCATTCGTTTGGTTTTCAGCCACTACAACAGTAAAATTAGTAACCATATGTTTGGCTGACAATTCTTTTAAATAAGTATTTGTAGAGTCAATGGCATTGAGTTTGATAATATGCATAGAAGAAATTTAATGATTACTTAATTTAAGTTACAAAAATAAAGACAAAAAATGATACCTTTGCATAAAAAGAAAAAATATTAGATGACGAAAAATATTAGCACAGATGATTTACTAGCAAGTATCATCAAAGGAATTGAAGATGTAAAAGGATTAGATATTGATATTCTGGATTTAAGAGAGATTGAAAATAGCGTTTGCGATTATTTTATAATTTGTAATGGAAATTCAAATACTCAGGTAAATGCAATTGTAAGTTCAGTACAAAAAGGCGTATCAAAAGAATTAAAAGACAAACCTTGGCATATTGAAGGAACAGATGTTGGCGAATGGGTATTGATGGATTATGTAAGTATCGTTGTTCATGTATTTCAAAAACACATTAGAGAATATTATAATATTGAAAGCCTTTGGGGTGATGCTAAAATTACGTCAATAGAAAATAAATTTTAAAGCCATTATGTCAGAAAAAGAAAACAAAAACAAACCAAATATTAAGGTAGTGAAACTTGGCACTTGGTTTTTTCCAGTTGTGGTCATATCGATTATACTACTTATTAATCTTTTTAATGGTGGTTTAGATATGAATTATCCAAAATCTACCTCTATTTCTTCTTTTTATGATTTACTTAATAAAAATCAAATTGAAAAAGTAGATATTTTAACTAGCACATCTGGCAATACTGCGGAAGTAACTCTTAAAAAAGGCGCTTACAAAGCTTCTAAAGATGAGGAATTAAAAAAAGTAACCAAAGAAAAAGGACCGCATTACTTAGTAAAAGATGTGGGTAGTTTAGACCTTTTTCAAAATGAATTAAAAGAAGCGAAAAAAAATAAGTTAATTTCTGCTTACGATATACAACCAACAGGTAATTGGGGTGACTGGATAGGTTTGTTGTTACCAACCTTAATTTTCATCGGATTTTTCTATTTTATTTCTAAAAGAATGGCTGGCGGGCCCGGTGGTGGCGGACAAATATTTAGTATTGGAAAGTCTAAAGCCAAGTTATTTGACGAAAAAAATGATGTAAAAGTTACTTTTGAAAACGTTGCAGGATTAGAAGGTGCCAAAGAAGAAATTCAAGAAATTGTTGAATTTTTAAAAACACCAGAAAAATACACAAGCATTGGTGGTAAAATTCCAAAAGGTGCTTTATTAGTAGGGCCTCCAGGAACGGGAAAAACCTTATTAGCAAAAGCAGTAGCCGGAGAAGCCAACGTGCCTTTTTTCTCATTATCAGGATCTGATTTTGTAGAAATGTTTGTAGGCGTAGGTGCATCTAGAGTTAGAGACTTATTTAAACAAGCTAAAGAAAAAGCACCAGCAATTATTTTTATTGACGAAATTGATGCAGTAGGAAGAGCCCGTGGCAAAAACAATATGTCAGGCGGTAACGATGAAAGAGAAAATACGCTGAATCAATTGTTAACAGAAATGGACGGTTTCGGTACCAATTCGAACGTAATTGTACTAGCTGCAACCAACAGAGCAGACGTTTTAGACAAAGCATTAATGCGTGCAGGGCGTTTTGACCGACAAATTTATGTAGACTTACCAGATATTAGAGAGCGTAAAGAAATTTTTGAAGTTCATTTAAAACCTATTACAAAAGATGAAACATTAGATACTGAATTTTTAGCCAAACAAACACCTGGTTTTTCTGGCGCCGATATTGCAAATGTATGTAATGAAGCCGCTTTAGTAGCAGCAAGAAAAAACAAAAAAGCAGTAGATAAACAAGACTTTTTAGATGCTGTTGACAGAATAGTTGGTGGTTTAGAAAAGAAAAATAAAATTATTACCAAAGAAGAAAAACACGCTATTGCCATTCATGAAGCAGGTCATGCAACTGTAAGTTGGATGTTACAACACGCTGCTCCATTAGTAAAAGTAACTATCGTTCCTCGTGGACAAAGCTTAGGTGCAGCTTGGTATTTACCCGAAGAAAGACAAATCGTAAGAACAGAACAAATGTTAGACGAAATGTGTGCTACAATGGGCGGAAGAGCCGCTGAAAAAGTTGTTTTCAATAAAATTTCTACGGGTGCACTTTCCGATTTGGAAAAAGTTACGAAACAAGCGCGTGCAATGGTTACGGTTTATGGTTTGAATGATAAAATAGGAAATATTACTTATTATGATTCTTCTGGACAATCTGATTACAATTTTTCCAAACCATATTCGGATGATACAGCAAAAATAATTGACACTGAAATTTCAGGATTAATTGAAGAGCAATACCAAAGGGCTATTACTATTTTGACAGAAAATAGAATAAAACTTGAAGCTTTGGCAGGAATTTTAATTGAAAAAGAAGTTATTTTTAAAGACGACTTAGAAACAATTTTTGGTAAAAGACCCTTTGATATTGTTGAAGAAGAACCAAAAACAATTTCGGAAATAATTGCTGAAACAGATTCAGAAATTGCAACTGAATAAGTTACTAACAAAATATTTTATAAAAAATCTTAATTTGAAAGTGATTTTAAGTTAAGATTTTTTTATATTTGGACTTTAAGAATTGTTACAGATATAATATGAATATTTTCAAGAAGATATTTGGCAAGCAAGACGAAACTGTTGATCAGGATAACAACGTCGAAACAAGCCAATATGCACCGGACATAAATACGCCCGTAGATGAATTGTTCACCATTAATTTTAAAAATAATGGCGGAAAATTTATTTATTGTTCGAATATGGAAGAAGCACACGAAAACTTTGAAAATATACTAGAAGAAAACGATTGGTTTGAAAATGAAGTACAATGTTTTGATTCAAGGCTTTTTAATTTTCTAGATGAAAACAGGTTAGAATACAAAAATGCTACAAACCCATCTTTCTTTTTTACTGCTTGTGAAAATTTAATTGCAGATGAAGGCTCAATATTATTTTCATCCAAACAATTAAAACAATTTAAAATAGACGAATTACCTACCAATATCATCGTTTATGCTTCTACTAGTCAACTCTTAATGACTAAAGGTGATGGATTGAGAAGCATCAAAACAAAATACGACAAAGAATATCCTACAAACATTACTGCCATTAAGTATTTTGAAAAAACAAAGGAAGAAGATTTTCTTCATTATGGAAGCTGCCATAAAAACTTATACTTAATTCTACTAGAAGATTTATAAAATGACTGAAAATGTAACAAGAGCTATTAGTGGTGCTGTTTATATTGCACTGCTTGTTTTCTGTACGTTATTTTCAACAATAACATTTCATATACTTTTCACCGTTTTTATGTGTTTGAGTATTTATGAATTTTCTAAAATGACAAATTACAAATCGTATTATTTATTTTCAATAGGTGGAATTTTAATTTCAATACTTTTCTTTTTAAGTCAATTACCGCCAATAAATTTAATATATTTAGCATTAGGTTGTGTTGTTTTTAATACTTTGCTATTATTCAATTTATTTAAAAACATTTCTTTTCATAAATACCACAAAACTTACAGTCATTTTTTTCTTTACATAACACTGCCTTTTATTTTGCTGCTTTCTTTACCAAATTTTATAAATCCTGCAAAATATGAAATTGTTTTAGCCCTATTTATTATGATTTGGTGTAATGATACATTTGCTTATTTAGTAGGAAAATCAATTGGTAAACACAAATTACTAGAAAGCGTTTCACCAAAAAAAACTATTGAAGGATTTATAGGTGGAATTGTTTTTACCCTACTTGCTTCGGTAATAATTAGTCGGTTTTATACTTTTTTTAATGTAACTTTGTGGATTGTTAGCGCATTAATTATTTCCGTTTTTGGCACACTTGGCGATTTAGTTGAATCTAAATTTAAAAGAGAAGCCGGTATTAAAGATAGCGGAAATATTATGCCAGGACATGGCGGAATTTTAGACCGTTTAGACAGTGTTATTTTTGTTATTCCATTTTTATACTTATTATATTTAATTTATTTTTATTATGCTTAAGTTTCATCCAGAAGGTGCTAAAATTATATTAATTGCTACTTTAATTACCGTTTTAGGTATTTTTGGAGTAGACCATTTATTACATGATAGCAACATTATAATTTGCAAAATCTTACAAGTGCTGCTTTTAGGTTTTTTAATTTTAATACTTCAATTTTTTAGAAATCCTACACGAATTGCTGTAATTAGCGACAATCACGTATTAGCTCCAGTTGACGGTAAAGTTGTTGTAATTGAAGAAGTTTTTGAATCTGAATATTTTAAAGACAAACGTTTAATGGTTTCTATTTTTATGTCTCCAATTAATGTTCATGTTACGCGTTATGCTATTAACGGAATTGTAAAATATAGCAAATATCATCCAGGGAAATTCTTAGTCGCTTGGCATCCAAAAGCCAGTGAAGAGAACGAACGAACTACAATTGTAATTGAAAATAACGTGTATGGCGATATTATGTACCGTCAAATTGCTGGCGCTTTAGCCAAAAGAATTGTCAACTATGCCGAAGTTGGTATGACTGTGATTCAAGGGGAAGATGCAGGTTTTATTAAATTCGGATCTAGAGTAGATTTATATTTTCCGATTGGAACGCCTATTAATGTAAAACTAGGAGACAAAGCCATTGGAAATAAAACTATAATATCAAAAAAATAAATGAGCGAATTATCTTTAGATGAAAGATTCAAGGAAGCGATTCAAAATGCAAATGAAAAAATTCCTAAAACTTCTGTACCACAAGACGTGCAGTTAGTGCTCTATGCCTATTACAAACAAGCACTTTCCGAAAATATAAGCTATAGCCATCATGGTTATGAATCAGATGAAGTAATTACCGCTTTCAAACAAAACGCTTGGATGCAAGTTAGACATCTTAGCGCAAGTGAAGCCAAAGAAAAATACATTGAAATAATAAATCAAATGCTAAAAGATAGACAGTAAATGTGTATCTTTTTTTATTTTTGTAAAACCTAAAATTCTTAAAAATGAAAAAGAAAATCTTCGTATTACTACTAATTTCCGTTTTAAGTACTAGTTGTAAAAAAGAAAAAGAACTAATTGAAGTTACCATTCCTGAACCAGAGAAAATTGAAAAAACTACTTTAGGCAATCCATCTGATGTGCAAGCTGAAGATGAAGATGGTGCTTTTCAAATGAATGGCTTGTCGTATTCTTACAAAAGCTTAGAACCTTTTATAGATGCTGAAACTATGGAATTACACTATTCAAAACATCATTTATCTTATTGTAATAAATTGAATGGTGCTTTAAAAGAAACCGATTTGGCTTCCAAATCTATAGAAGAAATTCTAAAAAAATTAGATACAAGTAAATCTGACATTAGAAATAACGCTGGTGGCTATTACAACCATAATTTATTTTTTGACATGTTAAGTGCAAATGGCGGTGACCCAACAGATGAAGTTTTAGAAGCCATAAATAAAGATTTTGGTTCTTTTGAAGCCTTCAAAAATGAATTTTCTGAAAGCGCTACTAAATTATTTGGTTCTGGTTGGGTTTGGCTAATTAAAGACAATTCAGGAAAATTAGTAATAACTACAACTGCCAATCAAGACAATCCGTTAATGCCAAATGCAGAAAAAAAAGGCACACCAATTTTAGCTTTAGATGTTTGGGAACACGCGTATTACATCAAATACCAAAATAAACGAAAAGACTATATTAATGCTTTTTTCAACGTAATTAATTGGAAAAAAGTAAACGAAAAATTTAAAGAATCAACCACTAGTGCAGAATAAAAAAAAGAGAAACGCTTCAAATTGAGGCGTTTCTCTTTTAAAATAGTATTGAATTAATTATCTCAATTGAAAACTAGTTTTTGAAACCAACTCCCCTTTTTTATCAAACACATTAACAAAATAAGTTCCTTCTGAAATATTTTTTACAAATAAATCTTCCTGAACCTGAACTGTTTTGTTTTCATATTTAATGGTTTTCTGAAAACTATATGGTAAATAAGTAGTACCAAATGATTCTGTTTTCTTTTCTCCCAATACATTATTTTTACTATCAATAACTTGAATATAATAGGTTCTGTCTCCTGTTTTTGCAACTTGATTTTCGGCAATCGTAAAACCAATTTTTAAAACATCAGCTCTACTTGCCTTATCTGTATTAATTTGCTTGCCTGAACCTTTTTGTTTTACTGCTAAAGTAGTTAAATTCAAAACCGATAAACGTTGCGCTTTTTCAACTGTTTTGGATAAATTTTCATTTTTAGCCACTAAAGTATCATTTGCTGTTTTGGCATTGGTTAAAACCACATTTGTACTGTCTAAGTTTTTAGTTAAGGTAGAATTGTTTTCTTTCAATATATTATTTTCGGCGATTAAATTGTCCATTTCGCGTTTTAATTTTACATACTGCGTTTTATACTTAGAAAGTTCGGCAACACTCCCATCAGATTTTTTAATTTTTTCTAATAATTCAACAATTTTAGCTTGCTCTTCTTCTAATTCGCTTTTCAAAGCAGTATTGTCACCAATAGCAACATCATATTCTGCAATTTTTGATTCCAATTCTGCTTGAAATTTTTCTTTTTCAGTTAATGTTTTGGATAAACTTGAATCTACCGCATCTTTATCTTGTTGCAACTTAAATACGTAAGCCAAACTTCCCATTAATAATAATGCCAAGATTACAACAACTACTTTCAACCCTGAATTTCTAGAATTTGATTGATTTAACTCCATTTTGATTTTTTTAAATTAAATTTGATACAAAAATATAATTTTATTTATTTCTATCACTACATAACGTAATGTATCTTTAAAATATTATATTTGAAAACACTTTTTAAACATAAAAATGGATAAATTAAACATATTCAGTTCAAGAGATATAGCAAAAATTACGCAACATAGAAGTGGCGAAGTAAAGTTTGGCGAAAAAATACTTACAGTTCCAAATGATGAAAATTGGATAGCATTTATAACCCTTTCCGAAGCAAAATTTGTTTTGATTGGCTTGCCTGAAGATGTAGGAATAAAAGCCAATTTGGGCAGAACTGGTGCTGCTTCAGCTTTTAATAGCACTTTAAAAAGTTTGGTAAATTTTCAACACAATAAATTTTGTAAAGGCAACGAATTGATTGTGTTAGGCGAAATAAATTTTTCTGAAGAAATGGAAATTTCCAAAACTTTATATACTCAAAATAAAGAAGATCGAAAAAAACTTTTTCAATTAGTAGAAAATATTGATAAAGATGTTTCATTTGTAATTAGCACCATCATAAAAGCTAATAAAATTCCAATAATAATAGGCGGCGGACACAACAACGCATACGGAAACATAAAAGGTTTAGCCTTAGGAAAAGGCATGCCAGTAAATGCTATTAATTTTGATGCGCATACTGATTTTAGAATTATGGAAGGGCGCCATAGCGGAAATGGCTTTACTTATGCATTTGAAGAAGGATTTTTAAAAAAATATTTTATATTTGGTTTACACGAAAATTTTGTATCAAAAAGTGTGTTTGATACTCTGAAATCTATTGAAGAAAGAGTGAAATATGTTACGTATGAAGAAATAGCCGTTAGAAAAACCAAAAGTTTTACTACAGAAATTTCACAAGCCATAAAATTTATTTCAAACACACCATTTGGCGTAGAACTTGATTTAGATGCGCTTCCGAATATCCATAGTAGTGCCATGACATTAAGTGGTTTTAGTGTAGAAAAAGCCAGACATTTTATTCATTTAGCTGGAAAAGAAGAACATGCCAGTTATTTTCACATTTGTGAAGGAGCTCCCGATTTAGATGTATCAAACAATAATCATTTAACAGGGAAATTAATTGCAACACTAATTTTAGATTTTATAAAGAGTAAAAAACCAGAAGAAAACTAAAAAAATTTCAAAAATAAAAAAAACTTTATTTTTTTTTGAAAAAAAGTGTTGTATTTCGATATTGAAGTTTTAAATTTGTAAAATCATGAAAAGAATTATGTTATAATGAGTGAATTGTCAAAAATTATTGATTCCTTAGAAGTAAAATTCTTTAAATTATCTAAAAAAATAGAAAATTTAGAGCAATTAAACGGAAGTTTATCTAATGAATTGAACAATTTAAAACAAACTACTTTACAAGAAAATAAGCACATTACCTCGTTAAAACACGAATTAGATAGCTTAAAAATAACAAATTCTCTTCTGGGCAGTGAAGAATACAAGAAAGAAACACAACTAAAAATAAATTCGTTGATTAGAGAAATCGACTATTGTATAGCACAACTTTCTGAATAATTATGACAGAAAAGTTAAAAATAAAAATTTCAATTGCAGACCGAGTTTATCCATTAACAGTGGAAACTACTCAGGAGGAAGGTCTACGAACCGCATCAAAAAAAATTGATGTTACAATTAAAAAATTTGAAGCCAACTATGCAGTAAGAGATAAACAAGATGTGTTGGCCATGTGCGCCTTACAATTTGCTTCTCAAATAGAACAAACCCAAATAGATACTTCTACAGATACCGTAGAAGCATTTGAGAGATTAAAAAAACTCGACGAAAAAATTGGAAGTTTACTTTCAAAATAAGAGAAAAACGTTCATACAAAAACACTAAAGTACTGCCCACATTAGTAAATATTTGATAAACTCAACACTAACTTTTAAATGAGTGAATTTGCGATACTAAAGCACGTTCCGATTCATCGGAAATCCTTGAACATCGTTTTAGCTCAAATCCTGTCTGAATCGAGTTTATTCAAACACCTAATGTGGGCTTTTTTATTAAACAAAACCTAATTATGGAATTATCAAGTATACTAATTGGAATCGTTGTCGGAATGGCTATAGGATTTGCAATTGCTAAATTTTTTGAAAAAAGCAATGTCTCAAATCTTATAAAAAACGCTGAAAAAGAAGCCGGTTCAATTTTAAGAGATGCGAAAGCAGAAGCCGAAACTGAAAAAAGAAATAAGCTACTGCAAGCGAAAGAAAGATTTTTAGAATTAAAAACGGAACACGAAAACGAAATTTTGTCAAAAGACAAAAAAATGGCAGAAGCCGAAAAAAGAACCAGAGATAAAGAATCACAAGTTTCTAGTGAATTAGCAAAAGCTAAGAAAATCAATGACGAAGCTGAAGCTAAAATTACAGAATACAACAACAAAATTGAAAACTTAGAGAAAAAATCTCAAGAAGTTGACAAATTACACAAAAGTCAGATTGAACAACTAGAGGTTATTTCTGGTTTATCTGCAGATGATGCAAGAAATCAATTGGTTGAAAGTTTAAAAGCAGAAGCCAAAACCAATGCCATGGCACACATTCAAGAAACTATTGAAGAAGCCAAAATGCAAGCACAACAAGAAGCTAAGAAAATCATTATTAGCACCATTCAGCGTGTAGGTACAGAAGAAGCTGTTGAAAATTGCGTATCTGTTTTCAATATTGAATCGGATGATGTAAAAGGTAGAATTATTGGTAGAGAAGGAAGAAACATTAGAGCCATTGAAGCTGCAACAGGCGTTGAAATCATAGTGGATGACACACCAGAAGCTATTATTTTATCTTGTTTTGATCCTGTTAGACGAGAAATTGCACGTTTGGCACTTCATAAATTAGTAACTGATGGTCGAATTCACCCAGCTCGTATTGAAGAAGTAGTTGAAAAAACGAAAAAACAAATTGAAGAAGAAATTATTGAAGTTGGAAAACGTACCGTTATCGATTTAGGAATTCACGGATTACACCCAGAATTGATAAAAATTGTAGGTAGAATGAAATACCGATCTTCATACGGACAAAACTTATTACAACACTCCAGAGAAGTTTCGAAATTATGTGGTTTAATGGCTGCAGAATTAGGACTAAACGTAAAATTAGCCAAAAGAGCTGGTTTGTTACACGATATTGGAAAAGTACCAGACACAGAAACCGAATTGCCACACGCTATTTTAGGAATGCAATGGGCTGAGAAATACGGTGAAAAAGAAGAAGTTTGTAACGCAATTGGTGCCCACCACGATGAAATTGAAATGAAATATTTAATTTCTCCAATTATTCAGGTGTGTGATGCCATTTCTGGAGCCAGACCAGGCGCACGTCGTCAAGTATTGGATTCTTATATTCAGCGTTTAAAAGACCTTGAAGAAGTAGCATACAGCTTCCCAGGAGTTAAAAATGCTTATGCTATTCAGGCGGGTAGAGAATTACGTGTATTAGTTGAAAGTGAGAAAGTTTCAGACGATTTAGCTGCTACATTATCATTTGAAATTTCTCATAAAATTCAAACAGAAATGACGTACCCAGGTCAAGTAAAAGTAACTGTAATTAGAGAAACCAGAGCGGTAAATATTGCGAAGTAATCGCTAAATTATATAAATTAAAAAAGCCCAATTTCAAATGAAATTGGGCTTTTTTTATCGGTTTGTTTTTGGAAAATTTAAATAAAACATGAAAAATATCAAAAATGACTTCCTCATTAAATTCTAAACTATTATTATTTCTTCCCAGCTGGTTTTTTGGTCTTGCCATTAATAACTTTAATCGCAACGTACATAAACAAAATAAAAGAAAGTAGTCGTAACGACATGAAAATACTTTCACTTTGCATAAATCCTAAAAATTTTAAATCGAAAGGAAACGCCAAAACGGCTGAAATTAAAGCTATAAATAACAACTTTGAATTGGTCATATTTTTAAAGAAATTCATCATACATTAAAAAATTAATTAAAGAAAGAATCTACAAATTCTGTTTTATTAAATACTTGTAAATCTTCAATACCTTCTCCCACGCCTATATATTTAACTGGAATTTGAAATTGATCTGAAATACCTATTACTACTCCGCCTTTTGCAGTTCCGTCTAATTTCGTTACCGCTAAACAAGAAACTTCTGTAGCAGCCGTAAATTGTTTGGCTTGTTCAAATGCGTTTTGTCCTGTAGAGCCATCAAGTACCAACATGACATCATTTGGCGTGTTTGGAACTACTTTTTGCATTACATTTTTTACTTTGGTCAGTTCATTCATCAAACCTACTTTGTTGTGCAAACGACCGGCAGTATCTATTATCACCACATCTGCATTTTGCGCTACAGCTGACTGCAAAGTATCAAACGCAACAGAAGCTGGGTCCGAACCCATTTGTTGTCTTACCATCGGTACGCCTACTCTATCTGCCCAAATTTGTAACTGGTCAATTGCAGCAGCTCTGAATGTATCGGCAGCACCTAAAACAACTTTAAATCCCGCTTTATTAAACTGATAAGCTAATTTTCCGATAGTGGTAGTTTTTCCCACACCATTTACACCAACAACCATAATTACATAAGGTTTGGTATCTTTTGGAATAGTGAATTCAGATTCGTTACCAGAATTGGTTTCAGATAATAACGATCCAATTTCTTCTCTTAATATGATATTAAGCTCGTCTGTTCCTAAATATTTATCTTGAGAGACTCTTTTTTCAATGCGTTGTATGATTTTTAAAGTGGTATTAACACCAACATCTGAAGAAATAAGTACTTCTTCCAAATTGTCTAAAACCTCATCATCTACTTTAGATTTTCCGGCAACGGCTTTTGTTAATTTAGAAAAGAAAGAAGTTTTAGTTTTCTCTAATCCTTTATCCAACAGTTGCTTTTCCTGTTCGGTAATAACTGGTTCACTTTTGTTAGATGAAAATATTTTTTTAAAAAAGCTCATTGAATTTGGTTAAAATGATATGATTTTCATTATTGTTAGAACAAAAATAAAATAAAAAAAGCTACTTTCAAATGAAAATAGCTTTTTTAGTATCTATAATGTACAGATTATTTCTTTTTTAAGAACTCATCTACTTCTTCAGGAGTCATTACTGATTCCACAAATGTATAAGCACCAGTTTTAGGAGACTTTACCATTTTGATGGCTTTAGTCAATCTTTTAGAAGATGTTTGTAAAGTTGCTACGGTTTTCTTTGCCATGACTTAGTATGTTTTATTTGAAACTTAAAATAAAGTTTCTAATTATTTAATTTCTTTGTGAACAGTTACTCTTTTCAAGATAGGATTGAATTTTTTGATTTCCATTCTATCTGGTGTGTTTTTTTTGTTTTTAGTCGTAATGTAACGAGAAGTTCCTGGTTGACCAGATTCTTTGTGCTCAGTACATTCTAAAATTACTTGGATTCTATTACCTTTCTTTGCCATTTTTGTATATTTTTAAATGATTAAATAGATTTTGCAAATCCATCTGCTTTAGCTTTTTTCAAAACTGCGGCAATACCATTTTTGTTAATTGTTTTTAATGCTGCTGTAGATATTTTTAGGCTCACCCATCTATCTTCTTCTGCAATGTAAAAACGTTTTTTTACTAAGTTAACTGAAAATTTTCTCTTAGTTTTATTCATCGCGTGAGAAACGTTGTTTCCAACCATTGCTCTTTTTCCTGTTAGTTCACAAACTCTTGACATTATTCTAAACTTTTAAATCGTTATTCTAAATAAGGGTGCAAAGAAAAGAATTTTTACTTTACTATGCAACTATTTTTAGTTAGTTTTTTGAAATTTCTTTATACAGCCATTCCAATGCTTTATAAACTGCCCTATCTGTGACCTTTTCGCGCGGTTGACCAAAATTAAATTCTTCAACAAAAACTTCATTTGGTGTAGCTATTGCTATAAAAACAACACCTATTTCGGCTTCACTATTTCCTTTAGCTGGTCCTGCATTTCCTGTTGTTGCAATGGCATAATTTGTGTTAAAAATAGTTTTGCAATTAATAGCCATTTCTTTTGCCACTTCTTTACTAACCACAGAAAACTGTTTAATTGTATCAGGATTTACTTTTAAAAAATCTATTTTTATTTGATTAGAATACGCCACTATTCCACCTTTAAAACAAGCTGAAGCGCCAGGAACTGATGATATTAGTTGTGCGATTTTTCCACCTGTGCAACTTTCGGCGGTTGCCAAAGTACGGTGTTTTTCGGCTAATGTTCTGGTTAAAACTACTTCGATGGTTTCCTCTTCGTCGAAACCAACAATAATATCACCAATTAAAGGTTTTAATTTTTCAATTTCCGATACAATAGCATTTTTTAAAATGGCTTCATCTAGGCCCCTAGCAGTCAAACGTAATCTAACTTTTCCAGGACTTGGCAAATACGCTAATTTTATAAAACTTGGCAAATTTGTTTCCCAATCTTCAATTTGTTCCGCAATTAAACTTTCGCCTCTGCCATAAGTCATAAGTGTTTTATGAACAATATAAGGCCGCTCGAACTTAGCTACCAAATACGGAATTACTTCATTGTCAACCAAATACTTCATTTCATAAGGTACGCCAGGCAAAGAAACAAACACCGTGTTTTGATGTTCCATCAGCATTCCTGGAGCGGTTCCCATTTTATTAAAAAGCACTTTTGATTTTGAAGGAACAAATGCTTGGTCTATATTTAATTGCGTAATGGGTTTTTTATGGATGCCTTCAATTATACTTTTTACTTGTTCGAAAACAGCATCGTTTTTAACCAAAACATCATCAAAATACTCACAAAATGTTTTTTTAGTATTGTCGTCCTTTGTTGGACCTAATCCACCAGTAATGATAACAACATCAAAATTATTTTGGACTTCACTTAACGTTTTTAAAATATGGTTTTTATCATCCGAAATGGATAACATTTCGTAAGTAGCAATTCCAATTTTGTCTAATGCTTTTGCAATATAAGACGAATTTGTGTCAATAATTTGACCAATCAATATTTCGTCTCCAATTGTAATAATTGCTGCTTTCATTTTTATAATTTTTTTGCAAAAATAAGAAAACCACGCTTAAGGCGTGGTTAAACATGTAATAAAAGTATTTTTATAACTTAAAATCTTTTTTAATCTCATCTGCGGCATCACCAATTCTTGCTTTTAGCGATTTAAATACTTCTTTAATTTCTTTTCGCTTGCCTTCTACTTTTGTCCATTTGATAATTAACAAAACGTCTTCATAAGCCATATCCATTCCTAATAAATCTAAAGTTGGCTGGATTTTGTGTGCAGATGCATAAGTTTTCGCATAATCTTTTTCTTCAATTGCATTTTTCATGGCTTGAATTTCGAAAGGCACTTCTTCTAAAAACAAAGAAGCAATTTGAAGCGCAAATTCGTTATCATTTTCAGAAATTTCATAAACTTTTGATAAATTATACTGTAAAGCCATTATTTTACTTGTATTTTAAACATTTGCTTGCCTTCTATAAAACCTTCTAACACGTCATTTTCTTTAACCGCTGCAACCCCTTTTGGAGTTCCTGTAAAAATAATGTCACCTTTTTTTAAAGTGAAAAATTGCGAAACATAAGAAACAATTTCATCAATATTCCACAACATCATTGAAGTAGTTCCTTGCTGAACGATTTCATTATTTTTCCTTAATTCAAAATTAATGTTTTCTAAAGAAGGAAAATTTATTTTCGGTAAAAAGTCACCAATAATCGCTGAATGGTCAAATGCCTTAGCTTTTTCCCAAGGCAAACCTTTTTCTTTTAACGCAGTTTGCACATCACGAGCTGTAAAATCGATTCCTAAACCAATTTCATCGTAATATTTATGAGCAAATTTTGGATTGATGTATTTTCCTACTTTACAAATTTTCACCAAAACTTCCACTTCATGGTGCACATCAGTACTAAATTCGGGAATTACAAATGGTGTTTTTTTAGGCAAAATAGCCGTGTCCGGCTTCATAAAGATAACCGGCTCAGCTGGACGTTCGTTTTGTAATTCTGAAATATGGTCGGCGTAATTTCTGCCAATGCAAATGATTTTCATTTTTTAAGGGTGTTGGGTGATGGGTATTGGGTATTGGGCTAAACCTTTAACCCATTACCTTTAACCTTTTACCTATTTTGTATTTAACCTTCTCAACTTCAAACCTGTTAACACTTTTTTAGTATAAAGTGGAAAATCCGCACCTTGAATCCAACCAAAATAACCTGGATCTTTATCGAATACCTCATCCACTAAAACATTTTTATATTTTCCAAAGCTAAACATTTCCTGGCCTTTATCATTCATAACAATCATACCTGCAAAATCTACAGATTTTTTACGAGTAGTAAATTCAGATAAAACTTTCATGTCATTTTGCAGATCGGGATATTTTTCTAATTGGCCTAACAAAATTTCGTAAGTTGCCATAGTATCCGCTTCTGCTGTATGTGCGTTTTCTAATGTTTTTCCGCAATAGAATTTTAATGCTGCAGACAATGTGCGTTCTTCTTTTTTATGAAAAATAGTTTGGACATCAACTGAAACGCGATTTTTCATATCAAAATCAACACCAGCACGAAGCATTTCTTCTGCTAATAATGGTATATCAAATCTATCAGAATTATATCCTGCTAAATCTGAATCTTTAATCATATTGTAAATTTGAGATGACAATTCTGCAAAAGTAGGCTCATTGGCTACTTTCTCGTTTGTGATGCCATGAACTGCTGTAGTTTGGGGCGGAATTGGAATTGTTGGATTTACCAACCAAGTCTTGCTTTCTTTATTTCCGTTTGGAAACACCTTAAATATTGATATTTCAACGATTCTATCTTTTCCAACATCTATTCCGGTGGTTTCTAAATCGAAGAAACAAATTGGTCTTGTAAGTTTAAGTTCCATTTTTTTATTTTAAGGTACAAAGTTAAAAAAACCCAATAGTAAATGAACTATTGGGTGAATTATTATTTTTTATTTTCTTAAAAATCTCTATTTACATCAAAGGCTTCTAAATATTCAGCTACGCGTTTTACGAAACTTCCACCCAAAGCACCATCTACAACTCTGTGATCATAAGAGTGAGATAAAAACATTTTCTGACGAATTCCGATGAAATCTCCTTCTGGTGTTTCAATAACTGCAGGTACTTTTCTAATGGCACCTAAAGCTAAAATACCTACTTGTGGTTGGTTTATAATTGGTGTTCCAAAAACAGAACCAAATGTTCCTACGTTAGTCACTGTGTAGGTTCCGCCTTGTGTATCGTCTGGTTTTAATTTTCCTGCTTTTGCACGACCTCCTAAATCGTTTACCGCTTTTGCCATACCAACTAAATTCAATTGGTCTGCATTTTTAATTACAGGAACAATTAAGTTTCCGTTTGGCAAAGCTGCTGCCATTCCTAAATTGATATTTTTACGTTTAATTATATAATCGCCATCAACAGAAATATTCATTCCTGGAAAATCTTTTAAGGCTTTTGCAACCGCTTCCATCATAATTGGCGTAAACGTTAGTTTTTCTCCTTCGCGTTTTTCAAAAGCTGTTTTAACTTTATCTCTCCATTTTACAATATTAGTAACATCTACTTCAATAAATGACTGCACGTGTGCTGATGTTTGAACAGAAGCTACCATATATCCCGAAATCAACTTACGCATTCTGTCCATTTCCACAATTTCATCGCCACCGTTTACAGAAACCGGTGCAGGATTTTGGGCTTTAGGTTGCTGGGTTGAAGTTGCAGGCACAACAGTATTTGAACTTGTAACTTGCGACTTGCGAGTTTCTATATATTTTAAAATATCTTCTTTATTTACACGACCATCTTTACCAGAGCCAGTAATAGAATCTAATTCAGTTAACGAAATGCCTTCTGTTTTTGCCATATTTTTTACCAATGGCGAAAAGAATTTATCTGAACCTGAAAAAACTGCTGGAGCACTAGTTTCTAAAGCAACTTCAATTGTTTTTTCAACTTCCACAATCGCAACTGGTACTTCCGATTTTACTTCAGGAGTTGTGGCAATTGCTCCTCCTTCCGTTTCAATAATAGCAATGGTTTGCCCTACTTGAACGACATCATCAACTTGAAACAAGATTTCAACTAAAGTACCAGAAACTTCAGAAGGCACTTCACTATCAACTTTGTCTGTAGCAATTTCTAAAACCGCTTCATCCATGTCAATATTTTCACCTACTTTTTTTAACCAATTTGTAATGGTTGCTTCTGCTACACTCTCTCCCATTTTTGGAAGTTTCAATTCAAATCTTGCCATATTATTATTGTAATGTTGAGTTCCTTAATTATTACTGCAAAATTAATAAATATTTTGATGTTTTATCACGAAAAAATCAAAAAATCAAAAAATTAGCACTTCACCTCTATCGGTTGAATTATTACTACCAATTAAGTAATTTGATTGCGAAATATAGTTTTTAAAAGTAATATTCTTCGATTTATGCTTTTCCATAAAAAGAATTATTTCAGTAAAAGAAAAAGAATTGGCATCAAAAACCACTTCAATGTTTAACTTTTCATTATTTGTAAATTGCTTAAAATCAGTTAAATACTCAATTGGTTTATTCAAAATTAATTGAATATTCTCTGTTGAAAAAACAAAGTATTTATCAATTTCATTGGCTAATTTCTGTTGTTTTTTTTGTTTGAAAACCGCATATAACAAACTTCCAATTTGAAGCATTTTATCAAAAAATACCGACTTTTTGAAATGCTTCGTATAAAAAAACTGCATCGCTTCACGAAAGTGTTTTATGTATTTTTCATCTCTAATAGTGCTTTCTCCTTTATAATGAATTACTGTTGTTTCGTGAAAATAGAAATTCTCTTTTCCTAATTTTTGAATCATATAACTCAAATCGATATCATCTGAATACATAAAGCAATTTTCATCAAATCCACCAACTTTTATGTACAAATCGCGTTTCATCATCATAACAGCGCCAACTAATACATCTACTTTTCCTGATTGATTTTCAGATAAATGCTGCGCATAATATTTTCCAAATAGTTTTGAGATTTTGTATAAACCAAAAATCTTAGTAAAAGCGACCCAAGGAGTGGGAAGTCCGCGCTTACTTTCTGGAAGAAAATTACCTGTACCGTCAATCAATTTACATCCGATAATTCCAATTGACAGCTGACAGCTTTTAGCTAACAGCTTTCTAAAAGTGTCTTCAGCAACAACAGTATCTGGGTTTAAAATGCAAATAAATTCGCCATTTGCATTTTGTGCAGCGATATTATTACCTTTTGGAAAGCCTAAATTTTCTTTATTTTCAATTAGCGTGATTTGAGGAAAGAGTTGTTTCATCATTAAACAACTGTCGTCCGAAGAGTTATTATCTACCACAATTATTTCTGCATCTAAATCTACAAGGGCTTTCTGAACACTAAGCACACATTGCTCTAAAAAATAGCGCACATTATAATTAAGGATGATTACGGATAGTTGCATTTTGTTTTAGTGTCAATTTTCAATTGGTCAATGTGCAAATTATTGATATGTCAAAGTTGCAATTTTTATTTATGAAATGCAAAAATCTAAATTTTAAATCTCAAATAATAAGTCTACTTTTGCAAAACAATTGGCGTTTTGCTATATTGTCTAATTGACAAATTGACAAATGAATTACCTTTCAGTAGAAAACATATCAAAATCATACGGAGAACGTGTCCTTTTTAAAGACATTTCATTCGGAATTAATAAAGACCAAAAAATAGCTTTTATCGCCAAAAATGGTTCGGGTAAAACCACAATTATGAATATGATTAATGGTTTTGATGAGCCTGATACTGGTCAAGTTGTGATTAGAAAAGGAATTAAAATGGCTTTTTTGAGTCAAAATTTTAATTTGCAAGATGAATTAACAATTGAAGAAAGCATTTTTGCATCGGATAATGAAGTTTTACAAGTAATTAGAAACTATGAAAAAGCATTAGAAAATCCAGAAGACGAAGAAAAATACCAGAAAGCATTTGATGATATGGACCGCTTTAATGCTTGGGATTTTGAAACACAATACAAACAAATTTTGTCGAAATTAAAGCTTGATGATTTAAAAATAAAAGTAAAAAAATTATCTGGAGGGCAAAAAAAACGTTTATCCTTGGCTATTATTTTAATTAATAGACCTGATTTATTAATCTTAGATGAACCAACCAATCACTTAGATTTAGAGATGATTGAGTGGTTAGAAGATTATTTTGCAAAAGAAAACATCACCTTGTTTATGGTTACGCACGACCGTTTTTTCTTAGAACGCGTTTGTAACGAAATTATTGAATTAGACAACGGAAAACTGTATCAATACAAAGGAAATTACTCCTATTATTTAGAGAAAAAAGAAGAACGTCAAATTTCTGAAAACTCAAGTATAGATAAGGCACAAAACCTTTTTATTAAGGAATTGGCTTGGATGCGTCGTCAACCAAAAGCAAGAACTACCAAATCAAAATCGCGTCAAGATGATTTTTATGTAATTAAGGAAAAAGCGGAAAGTCGACGTAAAGAAAATGTCGTTGAGCTTGAAATAAACATGGAGCGCATGGGAAGCAAAATTATCGAAATGGTAAAATTGAACAAAAATTTCCCTGACAGAACCATTTTAAAAGACTTCACTTACGCGTTTCAACGTGGTGAACGTATTGGAATTATTGGAAAAAACGGAACAGGAAAATCGACGTTCTTAAACATTTTAACCAAAACTATGGAACCAGATTCTGGGAAAGTAATTATTGGTGATACGATTAAAATTGGGTATTACACACAAAGTGGCATCAACCCAAAACCCGGGCAGAAAGTAATTGATATTATTAAGGAATACGGAGAATACATTCCACTTACGAAAGGGAAAATTATTTCGGCTTCGCAATTATTAGAACGTTTTTTGTTCGATGCCAAAAAACAATACGATTTTGTTGAAAAATTGAGTGGTGGCGAACTAAAACGTTTGTATTTATGTACCGTTTTAATTCAGAATCCAAATTTCTTAATATTGGATGAACCAACGAATGATTTAGATATCGTCACATTAAATGTGTTAGAAAGTTTCTTATTAGATTTCCCTGGATGTTTGTTAGTGGTGAGTCATGATAGGTATTTTATGGATAAAATTGTAGATCATTTATTTGTATTTAGAGGCGAAGGAGAAATTGAAGATTTTCCAGGAAATTACTCAGATTTTAGAAGTTATGAAGATTCTGTGGAACCAAAAGTTTTAAATAGCGTTAGTACAGATAAAGGAAGTTGGAAACAAAACCAACCGGCAAAAGCAGGATTAAATTTCAACGAGCAAAAGGAATTTAATAAAATTGAAAAAGACATTAAAAATTTAGAATACCAAAAAAAACAAATTGAACAAGAATTTGCCGATGGAAAAGTAGCTGATGATAAAATTGAAACGAAAGCAAACGAATTACAAAAAATAATTCAAACTTTAGAAGAAAAAGAAGCGCGTTGGTTTGAATTATCAAGTAAAATAGAATAATTATACACATAGATTCACAAAGCTATATTTTCTTCGTGAAACTCTGTGAAAACTCTGTGAAACTCTGTGTTACAAAAAATAAAATCATACATAAAATTCCTTTGGAACTCCAAAAACGAACACAGTGTGCACTCGCCTTTTGTGTTTGATTTGGTTACGAAATGTTTTTATGATAAAACAAAATTACCAGAATATTCTCTATTAAAAAATACTTCAAAAAAAAATAAATTGCTTTTTAGATTGGTTAAGTATTTTCAACCTAAAAGTATTTTAGAAATCGGAAATTCAACTGAAATAGATACCAATATATTTTCTTCAGAAATTACCCCATTTGAAGAGTTTCAAAAAAACAAACCTTCTAACAATAACAGTACTTTCGACTTAGTTTACTTCAACCAAAACGAATCTCAGAAAACTACTTTAGAATATTTTGAAATGTTATTACCTACTATTATGAATGATTCAGTTTGGATTATTAATGACATTCATAAATCAAAAGAAAATGAAAATACTTGGAAAATCATAAAAAAACATTATAAAGTAAAAGTTACGATTGATACATTTCATTTCGGAATGGTATTTTTTAGAACTGAACAAGAAAAAGAACATTTCGTGATTCGTGTTTAATTGATGGGAACACAGATTTGACGAATTAAACGGATTTTCTAAAATTTTATTTAATTATTGTTATTGATATTGATTTTTGAATAAAGTTGTAACAAAATCATCTTTTTAACTACTTATAATTTGTGGTAATAATTGTAATCTAAAAACTGCGAATTAAACTATGAGTACACCAATAATAGACATTAAAGGCATTACACGTGATTTCCAACTTGGAAGTGAAACCGTATACGTTTTAAAAGGAATAGATTTACTAATTAATAAAGGTGAATATGTGGCGCTAATGGGCCCATCTGGTTCTGGAAAATCGACTTTAATGAATATTTTAGGTTGTTTGGATACGCCAACTTCTGGAAGTTATATCTTAAACGGAAAGCAAGTTAGTGAAATGCACGATGATGAACTAGCCGAAATTAGAAACAAAGAAATTGGATTTGTTTTTCAAACTTTTAACTTAATGCCACGAACAACGGCTTTGGATAACGTGGCCTTACCAATGGTATATGCTGGTTTTTCAAAAGAAGCAAGAAACAATCGCGCTACTGAAGTTTTAACACAAGTGGGTTTATCCGACAGAATGGATCATAAACCAAATCAGCTTTCTGGTGGGCAACGTCAGCGTGTGGCTGTTGGAAGAGCTTTGGTAAACAAACCTTCAATAATTTTAGCCGATGAACCAACTGGGAATTTGGACAGCAAAACTTCAATTGAAATTATGAAATTATTTGGTGAAATTCATGCCAATGGCAATACAGTAATTTTAGTAACTCACGAAGAAGAAATTGCGGCTCATGCTCACAGAATAATTCGTTTACGTGACGGAATTATTGAAAAAGATTTTCAGAATAAAGAAATCATTGCTTATTAAAAGCCCATAGAATTTTTTTTATAAAAGCTATACATCCAAACTTCCAGCAAAAACCATTTCAGCTGGACCGGTTAAGAATACATTTTTATATATATTTTTTTCAACATCAAAACTGATTGTTAATTTTCCGCCCAACACGTTTATATGAATGCGATTAGCGGTGGTTTTTTTAGTAGCGTGCATTGCAATTGCAACGGCGGTTGCGCCAGTTCCACAAGATAAAGTTTCGTCTTCCACACCTCTTTCATAGGTTCTAACTGAAAAAGTATCAGTATTTTCTTGTGCAACAAAGTTAATATTACAACCCGAAGCGTCATACAAATCGGAATATCTTAACTTTTTACCTGTATTTTTTACATCGAAATTTGTTAAATCTGAGACTAATTGCACGTGATGAGGCGAACCCGTATACACAAAATCATGCGTATTAAAATGCTTAACTTCTGATACATCAATCATTTGAAGTGCAATTAAATTGTCTTTATATTTAGCAAAATGATAACCGTCCGATGCTTCAAAATGTGCTTCGGTTTCAATAACACCTAATTGTTTTGCAAAAGCTACCAAACAGCGTCCACCATTTCCACACATAGTACTAGTGCTTCCATCGGAATTATAATACACCATAGTAAAATCGTATTTTTCATGATTTTCTAATAAAATTAAACCATCGCCACCAATCCCAAAACGGCGGTCGCATAAAAATTCAATTAGTTGGGTATTTTTTTTAGGAAATGTGTTTGTACGATTATCAATCATAACAAAATCGTTTCCAGTGCCTTGGTATTTGTAAAATTGTATTTGCATAGTACAAATATATTTATTTTTTTAGTGTTATATAATTTTAAAAATAAAAGAAATACAAATTTTACAGATTTTCACAAATCAACTGTTGCAATCTAAATAATCTGTGTACCTATGAAATATTAAAAAGTTGTTAAAGATTGTTAATCGTTAGTTAAACGAATTTGTATTTTTAAAAAACGTATTTATATTTACAGAGTCAAAAAAAATTAAAATGAACAAGATGAAAAATTTAGGAAGCTTATTTATTGTATCATTAATGAGTGGTGCCGTTACTTTGGGTGCCTACAAATTCATTGAAAACAGAAAAAATGACAGCGATGCATTTATTACCACTTCGCCAAACTACAACAAAAACGTAAGTTATAAAGGTGCTGAAAGTGTAGATTTTACAATTGGTGCCGAAAAAGCCATTCATAGTGTAGTACACGTTAAAAATGTTTCTGTACGAACTTTTACCGATCCTTGGGCATCCTTTTTTTATGGCGGTGGTACACAACAACAACCACATATAGGAACTGGTTCTGGAGTGATCGTTTCAGAAGACGGCTACATTGTAACCAATAATCATGTGATACAAGATGCTAACGAACTGGAAGTAACTTTAAATAACAATAAAGCGTATAAAGCAAAATTAATTGGTACTGATAGCAAAATGGACATTGCCTTGCTAAAAATTGATGCTGATGAGAAGTTGCCATTTATTGTTTTTGGAAATTCAGATAATATTAAAGTGGGCGAATGGGTTTTAGCGGTAGGAAATCCTTATCAATTGAATTCAACTGTAACAGCAGGAATTATTTCGGCGAAAGCGCGTAATTTAGATAAAGCAAGTATTCAGTCATTTATTCAAACTGATGCTGCTGTAAATCCTGGAAATAGCGGTGGAGCTTTAGTGAATACAAATGGTGAATTAATAGGAATTAATACGATGATTTCTTCGCCAACAGGAAGTTATGCCGGATATTCTTTTGCGGTTCCTGCAAATATTACCAAGAAAATTATTGAAGATTTAATGAAATTTGGAAATGTACAACGTGGAATTTTAGGTGTTGAGGGTGGCGAATTAAACGCGGAAGCTTCAAAAAAATTAGGAATCAATCAAACTGAAGGATTTTACATTAATAAAGTCAATAAAAATTCTGGCGCTGAGAAAGTCGGTATTGAAAAAGGCGATATTATTATAAAAATAGATGATCAAAAAATTACATCATCTGCCGAAATGGCAACGGTTATTAATACAAAAAGACCAAATGACGTAGTTAAAGTTACATTACTTAGAGATGGGAAAAACCTGGCTTTAAATGTCCCACTAACAAAAAAAGAACTAATTGCTTACGAATTTAATGGAATTGAATTTGAAGAGTTAGATGCTACCGATAAAAAAAGATTTAACTTAAAAAGCGGTATTAAAATCAAACAAGTTACCAATGCAGATTTTAAGGAATACGCGGAATATTTAAAAGGTTCAATTGTAACGCAAGTGGACAATATGCGCGCAGTTGATATGGAAAGTGTTTCGGCATATTTAGCTAAAAAAGAGGTAACTGATAAAACACACTATCAAATTATAGCCAAAAACGGACAGATATATCGTTTCTTTTTATAATAATTTATATGTATTTTAAGGTTCGTAAAGTAGTATTTATTTTGCGAATTTTTTTTGCCTTTTCTGCTAAAAAATAATTAGAAAAAAAATTGTAAAAAACGTTACGAAAACGATTGAAATCTATACTTTTGCAAAAAATTTGTAACACAATCTATATTTTCATGAACAACAACACTATTTACGAAAAAGAAGTGGCTTTTCAGGCAGACAGAAGAAAAGCATGTGTAGAATTTGTAAAAATTATAAGCGATTTATGGTTTGACAAATCTATTGAACTGGTATTATTTAGAAATCAATTAATTGACAGAAACGTTTCAGATATTATAAACTTACACGAATATGCAGTTGCTTTTGTAGAAAAACCAATCAATATTTTTGATACTGTAGAAATTGCAAGAGCCATTGAGAATTTAGATTTACCGCCTTCTCGAATAGATATTGGAAAATTAACCTATGAATTTCATTTGGACGACGACAAATATGACGATGCTACTGCTTTTGTAAAAGACAAATTAAAATATGCCAAAGACACTTCAGAAATTGTTCCTAAAGATGTAGTGCTTTATGGTTTTGGTCGTATTGGTCGATTACTAGCTCGGGAAATGATGAGCAAAATCGGAAAAGGGCAACAATTGCGTCTACGTGCGATTGTAACACGTGATAAAAATGATGCCGTTTTATTAGAAAAGCGTGCTTCTTTATTACGATACGATTCGGTTCATGGAGATTTTGAAGGTTCAGTTTCTGCCGATCCAGAAAACAATGCTTTAATTATTAACGGAACTACTGTGTACTTTATTTCAGCTAATTGTCCTGAAGAAATTGATTATACCGAATACGGAATAAACGACGCGTTAGTTATTGATAATACAGGTGCCTTTACAACCGAGGAAGCTTTAGCAAGACACCTAACTTCTAAAGGTGCAGATAAAGTATTATTAACCGCACCAGGAAAAGGAGTGCCAAATATCGTTTATGGTGTAAATCATGAAGATTACAATCCAGATGACGTACATATTTTTTCAGCAGCATCTTGCACCACAAATGCCATAACACCCATATTAGCTGTTGTTGAAGAAACTTTAGGAGTAGTAAAAGGACATTTAGAAACCATTCATGCCTATACAAACGACCAAAACCTCGTTGATAATATGCATAAAAAATACCGTCGTGGAAGAGCTGCGGGTTTAAATATGGTAATTACAGAAACGGGTGCAGGAAGTGCAGTAGCTAAAGCGTTACCAAGCTTAGCAGGTAAATTAACCTCCAATGCTATTCGAGTTCCTGTACCAAATGGTTCTTTAGTAGTTTTAAATTTAGAGGTTAGTAGAACAACCTCCGTACAAGAATTAAATAATATAATGAAAACCTATGCCTTGGAAGGCAATTTGGTAGAGCAAATTAAATATTCATTAAACAACGAATTAGTTTCTTCTGATATAGTCGGAACTGCACAACCAGCAATTTACGACAGTAATGCTACGATTGTTTCTGGAGATGGAAAAAACATTGTATTATATATTTGGTACGATAATGAATATGGTTACAGTCATCAAGTAATTCGTTTGGCAAAATATATAGCTAAAGTTAGACGTTATGTTTATTATTAGTAGGTAATAAAATGAAATTAAAAATCCGTTCCAATAACTTCGGAACGGATTTTTTTATCTAAATTATTTTATTCCGATTTCTTCTGTGTGATATAATAAATTGGAATTCCTAATAACACAATTCCTAAACCTAAGCCTGTGTTTTTGGTGTCATAAATTAATAATATTACACTGATAATAGAAATCAATGTAATATATAATATTGGAACAAATGGATAACCAAAAGCTTTATAAGGCCTTGGTGTATCTGGTTCTTTTTTCCTAAGAATAAAAATGCCGTAGATAGTTAAAATATAAAATAATAAATTAGCAAAAGTGGCATAGGTTAATAAATCGCCATATTTTCCTGACAAACACAACACAGAAGCCCAAATACATTGCATCCAAAGTGCTTTTTCAGGTACTTGATTTTTGTTTAACTCACCAGCGCTTTTAAAGAATAAACCATCTTTGCTCATTGCATAAAATAAGCGACCGCCAGCTAATATTAAACCCGAATTACATCCAAAAGTAGAAATCATAATTAAACCTGCCATTATAAAAACACCCGCATTCCCAAATATTATAGAAGCAGCACTTGCTCCTAATCTATCTTCGTTAGCATATTTAATGCCCTGTCCTAAAAAGTCATTAACTAAAGGATCTCCGTCTAAAGGTAATAATGAAAAATAGGCTAAATTGGCCAATAAATAAATTATTGTTACGATTAGAGTACCTAAAAACAAACTTTTGGGAATGTTTTTTTGTGGCTCTTTAATTTCTCCAGCGATAAAAGTAATATTGTTCCAAGCGTCAGAAGAAAATAATGAATTAATCATTGTAAACCCCAACATTCCAATAATTGCAAAGCCAGTTAATACTTCTGTAGTGATTTTACCATCCACTATTGTTGTTTTAGATGCTGCCCACATATCAGTAAAATTATTGGCTAAAGTGTCTGATTGTAACCCAATGTATAAACCAAAAACAATCAAAGCAAATAAAGCGAACAGTTTAGCCGCTGTAAAAATAAATTGCAAATTTTTCCCTGTTTTTACACCTTGATTATTTATTATTGTTAGCAAAACAATACTCAAAATAGCTAAAAGTTGTTGGTATTGAATTTTATAAGTTACAATTTCTAATACATTTTCGCTTAAAGCTGGAAAAAAAATAGCCGTATATTTAGCAAAAGCAACTGCTACAGCAGCAATTACTCCAGTTTGAACCACTGTAAAAACAGTCCAACCATATAAAAACGACATCATTTTGCCATATGCACGCTGAATGTAAACATATTGTCCTCCTGCTTTTGGCATCATTCCAGCTAATTCGCCGTAACTTAAAGCTGCGGCAAGCGTTAAAAATCCAGTTAAAATCCAAGCTAATAAAATCCAACCCGCTCCGCCAATATCTCTGGCCATTATTGAGGTGACAATAAATATTCCAGAACCTATCATTGATCCTGCTACTAGACTAGTCGCATTTAACAATCCCAATTCTTTTTTAAATTCAGTTTTATTTTCCATGTATAAATTATAGTTTGGTTAAAGATAAAAAAAGAAATTTAGGAAAATAAAAAAAGGTGTAAAATTCTAAATCCTACACCATTTTTTATATTACAATACGTTTTATCTTTTATAATTCTGCTTTTTTACCCAATCTGCATATTTTGCAGCCACTTTTAAATGCGCACCATAATCAGTTGCAAATTCGTGGTAGCCAAATCTTTCGACACTGGCACAGAAATATAAATAATTGTGTTTTTCTGGATTTAAAACCGCATCAATTGCCGATACGTCTGGCATAAAAATAGGTCCAGGAGGCAAGCCAGTATTTTTGTAAGTATTAAATGGAGAATTTACTGTTAAATCGTTATGCATGACGCGTTTTACCACTAAATTCCAATCATTTGATTTTTGTTTTAAAGCAAAAATTACAGTTGGATCGGCTTGTAATGGCATGTTTTTGTTTAATCTGTTTAAATACACGCCTGCAACTTTGGGTCTTTCATCTGCTTTTGCAGTTTCTTTGTGTACAATTGAAGCTAAAGTATACACTTGGGCAGGAGTTAAATTTAGTGCTTCAGCTTTCGCTAATCTGCCATCATTCCAGAATCTTTTATATTCTTTTGTGAGTTTTTCAGCTAATTCTTCTGGTGAAATATTCCAATAAAATTCGTAGCTATTAGGAATAAAAAACGACATTACATTGTCTGTATTCAAACTATTTTCTTGTAAAAAAGTATCGTTTGTAAAAATTTCTTTCAATTTTGTAGTATCTGGTTCAATTTGAGAAGCCAATCTTATAAATAAATCTTGTGCTTTTTCTTGGTTATTAAACGCTAATTTTACCGGAATATTCAATCGCAAAGCACGAACAATACTAAAACTGCTCATTCCTTTTTTTAATAAAAATTTACCCGCTTTCACATTTGAGTCATACTCCCTTTTAGAAGCTACCCAGTCAATTTTAGCTTGATTTTCAATATAAGGTGCTAAAATTTTCTTTACATCTTCGTATTTTGAATCCGTTTGTACATAAACATATACTTCCTCTTCTTCAAATTTTGTATTTCCTGTAAAAGCTTTATTAATTATATATCCACCACTAATAATTATTATAGCAGCTCCAATGCTAATGATTCTTAAGAATAATTTTTTTGCGTCCAAAATTTATTATTTTACGTTTATAAATTGAAAAAGTACTTCATCTACGAATGTACCATTTATTTTACTCCAGTCTTTTTTTATGCCTATTTTCTGAAAACCAAAATTACTAAAAAGCTGTAAACTAGCTTCATTATTTACAGTAATATTTGCAAATAATTGATGTAAATTCAAATGTGTGAAAGCATAATTTGAAAGTAATTGCAAGGTTTCTTTTCCAATACCTTGATTTCTTAAGTTTTCCGAAATTATAATCCCAATTCCTGCACGACTGTTTTTCGCGTCAAAATCAAACAAATCGATGAATCCAACTTTTTCATTGGTTTCGGTCCATACAATTACCAATCGCAATTGTTTCGCTTCATAAATATCCAGATGTGCGTTTTCTAAATATTGCTTCAACACCCATTTACTGTATGGTGTTTGCGTATTGCTTACTTCCCAAATAGATTTGTTGTTTTCTATTTCGTATAAAAAATCTAAATCCTCTGGTTCGAGCGCTCGTAAATGAATATTTTGTCCTTTTAATGTCATTTCTTTATTTTTATGGTACACAGAGATTTTTTATTTGATTTAAAGCAGATTAAAAATATTAATTGCCTAATGCTTCTTTAATTTTCAAAGCACACTTTTCACCATCAATGGCAGCAGAAACAATTCCACCTGCGTAACCAGCACCTTCTCCGCAAGGATATAATCCTTTAATTTGAACATGCTCCAAAGTAAAATTATCTCTAGGAATACGAACTGGTGAGGAAGTTCTACTTTCAGGCGCATGCAAAATGGCATCATTTGTTAAATAGCCATGCATTGCTTTTCCGAAAGCTGAAAAACCTTCACGCAGCGTTTGTGTTAAAAACGATGGAAAAACTTCTCCTAATTCTACAGAAGTTGTGCCTGGAACATAGGATGTTTTTGGGATGGCTGTTGAAACTTTTGTTTGTGTAAAATCAATCATTCTTTGAGCGGGAACTTTTTGTGTTTTACCCGCTAATTGCCACGCTTTTTGTTCAATTGCTTTTTGAAATTCCATTCCTGCTAAAGGTCCAAATTTTTCATAGGGTTTGAAATCTTCCAAACGCAACTCGACTACAATTCCTGAATTAGCAGTTGCTTGATCACGTTTACTTGGACTCCAACCATTTGTAACTACTTCACCTTCAGCTGTGGCACAAGGTGCAATTACGCCACCTGGACACATACAAAACGAGTACATGCCCCGTCCATTAACTTGTTTTACGATGGAATATGGCGATGGTGGTAAAAATTCGCCACGGTAATCACAAGAATATTGAATTTTATCAATTAATGCTTGAGGATGTTCTGCACGAACGCCTAATGCAAATGGTTTTGCTTCGATGAAAATTTCTTTTTTATGAAGCAATTCGAAAATATCACGAGCCGAATGTCCTGTAGCCAAAATAATTTTTTTGGAATGAATGGTTGCCCCATTTTGCGTTACAATTCCGTCAACTTCGTTATTTTTTAACAATATATCTGTAACACGTGTTTCAAACAAAACTTGTCCACCACAAGCTGTTATTTTTTCACGAATATCTTGGATAATTTGCGGTAATTTATTGGTGCCGATGTGGGGATGGGCTTCTACTAAAATTTCTTCTGTAGCACCAAATGCGACTAATAATTGTAAAATTCTTTCCACATCGCCACGTTTTTTAGAACGCGTATATAATTTTCCGTCGGAATACGTTCCTGCGCCGCCTTCGCCAAAACAGTAATTGGAATCGGCATTTACCACACCATCAACATTTAATGCTTTTAAATCTCTACGACGACCACGAACATCTTTTCCCCGTTCTAAAACTATTGGTTTTAAACCCAATTCTATCAATTGCAAAGCGGCAAATAATCCGGCAGGTCCAGCACCAACAACAATAACTTCTTGTTTATTACTTACGTTTGGATAATTGGGCAGTTCTATTTTAGATTCAGTAAATACCTCATCTTTAAAATAAATATTTAGTTTTAAATTGAATTTTATGGCTTTTTGACGTGCGTCGATGGAACGTTTTAGTACAACAATTTTCTGCAAATCAGACACAGAAGTGTCTACCAATTTGGCAACATGTTGGTATAAAAGTGATTCGTTGTTCGCCATTTCTGGAGAAACTTGAATAAGTAGTTCGCGAGGCATTAAATTTGGCTTAAATTATTGGGTAAAAGTACGAATTTTATTAAGGAATAGAAATCTATTTGAAAAGCGCTAAAATGATTTGTAACTTTGCTATATGGGACAAATAAAACTAATATGGGATTTTCGTGGACATTTTGCTGCTAAAACAGCAGAACACCACGTAATTCATCTAAAAGAATTTTTAGAAAAAGAAAATTATAAGCTAAAAATTACTGGTTTTGAAATTTTTAATGAAATGTACGCTTTAGCTTATTTAGTTGTAGAAGAAGCCGATATGATTGTTTTTAGAGATGCCTTACGACCTCATCGTGGAGAAGTTTATATAGACGGAAGTTAAAAGTCTAAACTAAATTCTGTTGTTACTTTTCGACTTTCGACTAATTTTAATTCGCTACTTCACTTATAAATTTAATTCTCATCAATCGTAATTCTTCAGTATCGTATTCACCATCAAATTCTATTAACGCATTTTCAATGCTATCTGTTTCGGAATCCATAAAATAGTCATAAATTTCTTCTTGCTGATCTTCGTCTAAGATATCATCAATCCAATATTTAATATTCAATTTTGTTCCCGAAAACACAATTTGTTCCAATTCTTTAAGCAAATCGTCAAATTTTATTCCTTTAGCCGAAGCAATATCGTCTAAAGCTAATTTTCTATCGATATTTTGAATGATATATAATTTATTTATGGAATTGGCACCTGTTGATTTCACAACTAAATCATCTGGGCGAATAATGTCATTTTCGTCAACATATCTTGAAATTAATTCAATAAATGGGTTTCCAAATTTCTTTGCCTTTCCTTCTCCTACACCATGAACGTTACTTAATTCGTCAATGGTAATTGGAAATTTTAGCGCCATATCCTCTAAAGAAGGATCTTGAAACACCACAAATGGAGGAACATTATGCTTTTTGGCTTCTTTTTTTCGTAAATCTTTAAGCATAGACATTAATATCACATCAGCTGTACCTGTGGCTTTTGCTGCTGCAATTATATTTTCATCTTCCTCTTCGCTAAATTCATGATCTTCTGCCACCATAAACGAATATGGTTTGGCAATAAAATCATTTCCAGCTTGTGTTACTTTTAAAACGCCGTAGCTTTCAATGTCTTTTGATATAAATCCGGCTACTAAAACCTGACGAATTAATGCCATCCAATATTTTTCATCCTGTTTAGTGCCACTTCCAAATGTTTTTAATGTATCAATTTTTTGAGCTTTAATTATAGCATTAATTTTACCAACTAAAGCCATTATGACTTCTTTAGATTTAAACAATTGTTTGGTATCGTTAATTACTTTTAGCAAAGTAACTATCTGATTTTGAGCTTCTGTTTTTACTTTTGGATTTCTAACATTATCATCCATGTCGGCTCCTTCTCCATTAACTTCATCAAATTCTTCTCCAAAATAGTGCAATAAATATTTCCGTCTTGAAATTGAGGTTTCAGCATATGCGACTACTTCTTGAAGTAATGCGTAACCAATTTCTTGTTCAGCAATTGGTTTTCCTGACATGAATTTTTCTAATTTTTCAATATCTTTATAAGAATAATAAGCTAAGCAAATTCCTTCGCCATCATCTCTTCCTGCTCTACCAGTTTCTTGATAATAACTTTCTAATGATTTTGGAATGTCGTGATGAATTACAAATCGGACATCTGGTTTGTCAATACCCATACCAAAAGCTATTGTAGCTACAACAACATCAACATCTTCCATAAGAAACATGTCTTGATGTTTGGCACGTGTTTTAGCATCTAAACCCGCATGATAAGGTACTGCCGAAATTCCATTTACTTGTAAAACTTGTGCAATTTCTTCTACTTTTTTTCTACTTAAACAATAAATAACTCCTGATTTCCCTTTATGTTGCTTAATAAATCGTATAAGATCACCTTGAACATTTTTTGTTTTCGGACGTATTTCGTAATATAAATTTGGTCGGTTAAAAGAAGCTTTAAAAGTATTAGCATTTGGCATATCTAAATTCTTTAAGATATCTTCTTGCACTTTCGGTGTGGCCGTTGCTGTAAGTCCAATAATTGGCACATCGCCCAATTGTTTGATTATGCTTCTTAAATTTCTATATTCTGGTCTAAAATCATGTCCCCATTCAGAAATACAATGCGCTTCATCAATGGCAACAAATGAGATTTTTACTGTTTGCAAAAACTTAATGTAATCATCTTTTGTTAATGATTCAGGTGCCACGTAAAGCATTTTAGTTTTTCCAGATAATATATCTGCTTTTACCTGATTGACTTCTGTTTTATTTAAAGATGAATTTAAAACATGTGCTACACCAACGTCTGATCCCATGCTTCTGATGGCATCTACTTGGTTTTTCATTAATGCAATAAGCGGTGAAACCACAATGGCTGTTCCTTCTAAAACCAATGCTGGTAATTGATAACATAATGATTTACCGCCACCGGTTGGCATAATTACAAAGGTGTTGTTACCGGAAATAATACTAGTTACTACTTTTTCTTGTAATCCTTTAAATTGAGAAAATCCAAAGTATTTTTTTAATTCTTTGTATAAATCTATATTCTGTTCTTTCATGAAATAATGGGTTGAACTTATAAACAAATAATTTTAAACAATTATTATTTGAATTTTGTCTAAATTTGCAATTATAAAGATACAACTATTCTTTAAAAACAAAAATATAATTCATTTAATTTTGAATACAACTCAAACTATCCTAGAAAACGCAAAGCAATCCATACTTTCACAAAGCGAAAGTATTGCGAAACTTACGCATTATCTTACAGAAGATTTTGCCAAAACCGTACAACTTATTTTTGAATCAAAAGGAAGATTAGTAGTTACTGGTATTGGAAAAAGTGCCATTATTGCTCAAAAAATTGTAGCTACCTTAAATTCTACAGGAACGCCATCTATATTTTTACACGCAGCCGAAGCCATTCATGGAGATTTAGGAATGATTCAAAAAGGCGACCTTGTTTTATGTATTTCAAAAAGTGGGAATAGCCCTGAAATTAAAGTTTTGGCACCCATAATTAAAAATTTCGGAACCATTTTAATTGGAATGACGGCAAATCCAACCTCTTTTTTAGCAACTTCTTCTGATTTAGTTTTAATTGCACATGTAGATGAAGAAAGTTGTCCATTAGGTTTAGCACCAACAAATAGTACAACTGCACAGTTGGTTTTAGGTGATGCCATTGCCGTTTGTTTAATGAAATTAAGAAATTTTCAAGCAGAAGATTTTGCTAAATTCCATCCAGGAGGCGCATTGGGTAAAAAACTATTGTTACGTGTAAAAGATATGTTGGATAATTCACAAGCTCCACAAGTAGCCCCAAATGCTTCCATCAAAAAAGTAATTATGGAAATTTCGGAAAAACGTTTAGGTGTTACAGCTGTTGTTGAAAATGGGGTTGTAATCGGAATTATTACTGATGGAGATATTAGAAGAATGTTAACAAATAGAGATAATTTTTCAGATTTAACCGCACAAGACATCATGACAAAAAACCCGAAATCTATTACTTCAACTGTATTGGTTGCTGAAGCTTTAGATGTTTTGGAAGATTATAAAATTACACAATTGATGGTCATTGATAATGGCGCTTACAAAGGCGTATTGCATTTACACGATATTTTAAAAGAAGGAATTGTTTAATGGAAAAAAAGAATAAAAAAAATATAAACGAAATGACTTTTTTAGATCATCTTGAAGAATTAAGATGGTTGTTAGTAAGAAGTTCGGCTGCGATTTTATCAGGCGGAGCAATTGCTTGGTTTTTTAACGATTTCATTTTTAATACTATCATTTTCGGGCCCATGAAGGGTGATTTCATTACCTATAAGTTTTTTTGTGATTTAGCTAACAAATATGATTTAGACAAAAGTTTTTGCGATGCCACATTAAACTTCAGTATTCAAAATACGGAAATTGAAGGTCAAGTATCCCTAATGGTTTGGACATGTATTACTGCCGGATTTATTATTTGTTTTCCTTATATTTTGTTACAATTTTGGAATTTTATAAGTCCAGCCCTATATAAAAAAGAAAAAAGAAATGCGGTGAAATTTATAGTTATTTCCTCTTTGTTGTTCTTTTTAGGTGTGCTTTTTGGGTATTTTATTTTAACACCTTTATCACTAAATTTTTTATCAACATTTACAGTATCAGATGTAATTAAAAACGATATTAATGTGAATTCTTACATCGGAACCGTAAAAACCACCACTTTAGCAACAGGTTTGGTTTTCGAATTACCAATTATTATTTATTTCTTATCTTCTTTAGGATTGGTAACGCCTTCTTTTTTAAGAGAATACAGAAAATGGGCGTATGTAATTATATTAATTATAGCCGCAATAGTTACGCCGCCAGATGTAATTAGCCAAGTTATAGTTACTATTCCATTAATAATCCTTTACGAAATTAGCATTTTTATTAGTGCTTTTATCTTTAAGAAAAACTACAAATCAATAACCACAACATAATGAGTGATTTAATTTCCGAGTTTAACAACTATCGTGCTAAAATGAATGAAAAATTATTGGCCGATGATAATAAAGTAATAAAAAGAATTTTTAATTTAGACACCAATGCCTATAGCGAAGGCGCATTAGATGTGAAAACTAAAGAGTTACTAGGATTAGTAGCTTCAGCGGTTTTACGTTGTGATGATTGCATCAAATATCATTTAGAAACGGCCTATAAAAATGGAGTAAACAGAAAAGAAATGATGGAAGCCATGAGTATTGCTACTTTAGTTGGTGGTACAATCGTAATTCCACATTTACGTAGAGCTTATGAGTTTTGGGAAGTTTTAGAAGAAGCAGGATCTAAATAATTGTTAATTTGTTTAACCGTTTATTTGAATATTCGTTTATTTGTAAAATAATAACTTAGCCACTTTGTAACTTAGTTACTTTGCAACTCACAGAAAACATGAAATTAAGAGCCGAAAATTTAGTTAAAACTTACAAAAAAAGAAGTGTTGTAAAAGGCATTTCAGTAGAAGTAAATCAGGGAGAAATTGTTGGTTTATTGGGTCCAAATGGTGCTGGAAAAACAACTTCTTTTTACATGATTGTGGGTTTAGTAAAACCAAATTCTGGAAATATTTATTTAGATGACATGAATATTACCAATTTTCCTATGTACAAACGTGCACAAAACGGCATTGGTTACTTAGCGCAAGAAGCTTCAGTTTTTAGAAAATTGAGTATTGAAGACAATATTTTGTCGGTTTTACAATTGACAAATTTAACAAAAGATGCACAAGAAGCGAAAATGGAAAGCTTAATTGAAGAGTTTTCACTGGGACATATTCGTACCAACCGTGGTGATTTATTATCAGGTGGAGAACGAAGAAGAACAGAAATTGCACGTTGTTTAGCTACTGATCCAAAATTTATTTTATTAGATGAACCTTTTGCAGGCGTTGACCCAGTAGCAGTTGAAGACATTCAAAGAATTGTAGCTCAATTAAAAAATAAAAATATCGGAATTTTAATAACCGACCATAATGTGCAAGAAACTTTAGCTATCACAGACAAAACCTATTTAATGTTTGAAGGCGGTATTCTAAAAGCTGGAAAACCAGAAGAATTAGTAGAAGACGAAATGGTAAGACGTGTATACTTAGGTCAGAATTTCGAATTAAGAAAAACAAAAATCGACTTCAATGCTCCGAAAGAAGTTGAGTTAGATAAGTGATTTTTACAACCGATTACCTATTTTATGAAAAATCCATCAAAAGAACAATCAGAAACTTGGCGGAAAGACCCAAATAATTGGAAATGTGGCGTATTTTATTACAATCCAGAAGACGAAAGATTATTACCGCCAAAAAGAGAAGCTTGGATGGGGTGGACCACTAACTTTGCCAATACAAAATCTGTTGCATTATTAATTGCAATTATTTTTACAATCGTATTTTTTATGGCATTTTTACCCAAAAAATGGATTATTTAATACACACTTTCTTTAAACCCTCAACGTTTCCGTTGAAAACATTGACATCAACTAATTCATTAACGCCGTGAAGTTTTGCTTTCTCAGTAAATTGCCACATCAAATAATCATCTTCAATTTTTTCTTTCCAAGGATTGTAATTGGCTATCCAAAATTTATAATTTGGAAAATCTTCTTGTAAAAAATCTTCGTAATATTTTTCACCTGTATAAATTATCGGTTGCATCCTGTAATGTTTTTCTACTATTGTTAACCAATTTTGCAAACCTTCTTTTAGCTTGCCCATCGATTGTCCTTTTGGCATTTTTTCGATATCTAAAATTGGAGGTAAATGTCCTTTTCTTAATTTGACATTCTTAATAAAATTATTGGCTTGATCTGTTGAATTTTCATCTGGACGGTAATAATGATAAGCACCTTGAATATAGATGGATGCCGTTAAATTCTTCCAATTTTTCTTGAATTTTAAATCGACTTTATTACTTCCAGCTGTGGCACGAACGATAACGAATTTAATTTCAAATTGTTCCTCAATTGCCTCAAGATTTTCCCAATCAATTGTACCTTGATATTGAGAAATATCAATTCCAAAAATTTTACCTTCATGATTGGCTACAATATCATTAATGCGCTTGTCTTCTAATTTTCTCTGATTTGCAGTCAATTCGGTATTTATGGTTTTAAATCCTAAATAAAATAAAATACCATCTTTTTTCTGATACACGAAAACAATAGTAAATAACAACAAAAAAAGTCCAAGAATCCATTTGAAAGATTTCGGACTAATTAAAGTTTGTTTTTTTCTTTTAGAAGTATATTTTCTTCTGGTTGCCATCAAACTTTCTTACCCATCGTATTATTTATCACCGATAAAATCACATATAGTATTATGATAATTGGTATCGCAATGAATTCTAAAAATGCAATTAAAATGATTGAAATAATCATAAAAACGACTTGCATTTTATATTTTTCCCAGCTAAAACTTTTTACTTTTAATGAAAATAAAGGAATTTCTGCATTTAATAAATACGAGCTTAAAACTGTAATTCCAACTAAAACATAAGGATTACTTAAAAAATCAACTAACCATTCAAATTCCGAATGAAACTGAATCATTGGAATACTCATAATTAACAAAGCATTTGCTGGTGTAGGCAAACCAATAAACGAATCCGTTTGACGGGTATCTACATTAAATTTCGCCAATCTATAACAAGAAGCCAAAGTGATTAAAAAACCTAAATACGGCACAAAACCCATATAATAAGTATCTTCTGTTAAGTAATATTGCGATTGATTTTCCTGAATATCACTTAACATTTTATACATTACCAAACCAGGCACAACGCCACTTGTAACCATATCTGCTAATGAATCTAATTGTAAACCAATTGGACTTTGAACTTTCCATATTCTGGCAAAGAAACCATCCCAAAAATCAAAGAAAATTCCCAAACAAACCAATGAAAAAGCTTCATTATAATTTCCGTTAAACGCATGAATTAAAGCAAATAATCCAGCGAGTAAATTCAATAAAGTAATTGCGTTTGGAATATGTTTTTTTATGCTCATTGAGTTAAAATTTTCTATTATATCATTAATCTAAAGCAAATGTAAACAATAAAACAAAAGAATTTGAGTTTATTAGGTAAGAAATTTAGATATTTGTAGCTAGATTAAATTTGATTTGAACTCGCCACAAACAACAAGTTTGTTGTAAAACAAACACCTATATAAAAAAGCGATAACATTTATGACCGCTAAAAATTATATTTTGCATAAATGAAAAAAATAATAGTATTTATCATGCTAATGACTTCCACGTCATTTTTTGCGCAAACTATTCGTAAATATTCCAATGAATTTTTAAATATTGGAGTGGATGCGGCAGCGTTAGGTATGAGTAATGCGGTTACAGCACAAACTTCAGATGTAAATTCAGGATATTGGAATCCTGCTGGGATTTTACAATTGGAAGACAAGCAAATTGCGCTTATGCATGCCAATTATTTTGCAAATATTGCACAATATGACTACGCCGGTTTTGCCATGCCAATTGACGACCGAAGCGCTTGGGGAATTTCATTAATACGTTTTGGAGTAGACGATATTTTAAATACAACGCAATTAATTGACAGTCAAGGAAATATAGATTATAACAGAATTTCGCTTTTTTCTACTGCAGATTATGGTGTGACATTTTCTTATGCACGAAAATTACCAGTTGAAGGATTTAATTATGGAGTAAATGCAAAAGTAATTAGAAGAATTATTGGAGATTTTGCTTCATCTTGGGGATTTGGTTTTGATATTGGATTACAATTTCAAAACAAAAACGATTGGAAATTTGGTTTAATGTTAAGAGACATTACGACAACTTACAACACTTGGACCATCAACGAAGAGGAATACGAAAAAATAAAAAATGCGGTTCCTGGAGAAAATCAAGAATTGCCTGAAACTAGTGAAATGACTTTGCCAAAAGCGCAATTTGGATTGTCAAAAAAATTCGAATTTCATTACGATTATACTTTGACAACAGCGGCCAATTTAAATATGGAATTTGCCCAAACTAATGATATTATTTCTACAAGTGCGATGAGTATTAGCCCAGCAATTGGTTTAGAATTTGGCTATATTGATTTGGCATTTTTGAGAGCTGGAGTGGGAAATTTTCAACAAATTACACAAATTGACAATACAAAAAAAGTGAGTTTTCAACCAAATATTGGTTTGGGGTTTAAATACAAAGGGATTCAAGTAGATTACACTTTAACCGATTTGGGAAATCAAAGTGCGGCACTGTATTCTAATGTGTTTTCAGTAAAAGTGGATTTAGGAATTTTTAGAAGATAATTTTTGAGAATATAGAGAATAGAATATAGATATTAGACTTTTATTAGTCGTCAAAAAACACATATAATATGCTAAAAAAAATACTTTTCTTATTACTTCCTATTATTGGTTTTTCACAAAACGTAATTTTATCTGACAATGCGAAAGTTAGTATTTTAACTTGTGGAACAGCGCCAGTTTCTTATGCGATGTATGGACACACTGGAATTCGAATTACAGATGTTGTTAACCAAATGGATATAGTATACAACTATGGAGCGTTCGATTTCTCGACACCAAATTTTATGATGAAATTTGTAAAAGGTGATTTACAATATTTTGTAACAAGCGAAAATTACTACGATTTTGAGTACAATTACAAATTAGACGGCAGAAGTATTGTATCACAAGAATTAAATTTAACTTCAGCACAAAAGCAACAACTTTTAAATGAACTCAACACTAGTCTGACTTCAGATGAACGTTTTTACACCTATAAATTTATTGATAAAAATTGTACGACTATGGTTGTTGACAAAATCAATAAAATATTAGGTTCCGAAGTTTTAAAACAACCAAAATCGGAACAAAGTTATAGGGAAATTTTATACCCATATATGTCGGATTTTTATATGAAATTAGGCATTCAAATTATTTTTGGGACAAAAGTTGACCAACCTGCAACACGTTTATTTTTGCCTTTAGAATTGGAAAAAGCATTAAATACAGCTTCTCAAAACGGAAAAAAAATCGCAAAACCTACCAAAATTCTAAATAAAGAAACCATCACAACGCCATTTTCTTATATAAATTCTATTTATTCTTTATTGGCAGCGATTATAATTTTGATTGTAATAAACAAAAAAGGCATTCAAATAACCTATTTTATTTTTGCAGGATTGTTAGGTGTGTTTTTCAGTTTAGTGGGCTTCTTTTCTCTACACGAAGAAATTTTATGGAATTACAATATCATGTTATTTAATCCGCTATTGTTAATATTTGCTTTTTTCTATTGGAAAAATAATAGTCGAAAAACGCTTTTATTTGGACAAATTTGCATTGCTTTTACGCTAATTTATTTCGCTTATATCTTAAACAAAGTGCAACTTCTAATTGTATTGCCAATTGTAATTTTGCATTTGTTTTGGATGATTAAAATTGTTAGGAAGAAAAAAGTTATTTTAAAATAATTAAAAAACTTTGTAACATGATTAATTATATTGACTTTTCAAGATATGCTTCTTATTGTGCAATTTTAATTAGTAGTGTGTTTTTATTATTTATACTTATTTTTTATATCTACCCATCAATTTTTTTTTCTAATATATTAGATATATTTGCATATTTTTCTGCTATAACAGGCACAGTAGGTTTTTTATTTTCTATCATTGGAATAAAAGAAACTAACTCCTTAAAAAAATGGTTAGTATTTTTAGTCAACCTTTTTTTCGGGATATTTATGTTAATTTTCTTAATCTTAATCAAATAATTAAATATAAATGAAAACTCCAAGCCGAAACTTGGAGTTTTCATTTATATTTAAAACGTAACTACGCTTTTCCAGCAGCAATTAAATTTAATGCCGAACCAGCTACAAACCAACCAATTTGGCTTTCATTATAGGTATGATTGGCTAAAATAATGTCTTTTGTTCCATCTGCGTGAGCAAACTCTAATGTTAAAGGTTTGCCTGGCGCAAATTCAGTTAAATCTAAGAAATTGATGGTATCGTCTTCTTTAATTTTATCGTAATCTGTTTCATTTGCAAAGGTTAAACCTAACATACCTTGCTTTTTTAAATTGGTTTCGTGAATACGAGCAAATGATTTTACTAAAACCGCTACAACACCTAAAAATCTTGGTTCCATTGCAGCATGCTCACGTGAAGAACCTTCACCGTAATTATGATCACCAACTACAATTGAAGGAATTCCAGCAGATTTATAAGCTCTAGCTACAGCTGGAACTTCAGCATATGAGCCATTTAATTGATTTTTAACCGAATTAGCTTTACCATTAAAGGCATTTTCTGCACCAATTAACATATTATTAGAAATGTTATCTAAATGTCCGCGGAAACGTAACCATGGTCCGGCCATAGAAATATGATCTGTTGTACATTTTCCAAATGCTTTGATTAATAACTTCGCATCTGTAATGTTTTTTCCATCCCAAGCGGTAAAAGGCGCTAATAATTGTAACCTATCAGAAGTTTCAGAAACCACAACTTCAACAGAAGAACCATCTTCAGCCGGAGCTTGAAAACCTGCATCTTCTACAGCAAAACCTTTAGTTGGTAATTCGTCTCCAACAGGAGGATTAAATTTTATGGCTTCACCTTTATCATTTAATAAAGTATCTGTTAAAGGATTAAAATCCAAACGACCTGAAATGGCTAACGCAGCAACCATTTCTGGAGAAGTTACAAAAGCATGAGTATTCGGATTTCCGTCGGCTCTTTTAGAAAAGTTACGATTGAACGAATGAACAATAGTATTTTTCTCCCCTTTATCAGCTCCAGCTCTGTCCCACTGTCCAATACAAGGCCCGCAAGCGTTTGTAAATACTTTAGTTCCCATTTTTTCGAAAGTAGCAATAATGCCGTCTCTTTCAATGGTATATCTAATTTGTTCCGAACCTGGGTTGATACCAAATTCTGCTTTTGGAGTAATTCCGTGAGCCACTGCTTGTTCAACAATTGAGGCGGCTCTTGACATGTCTTCGTAAGAAGAATTTGTACAAGAACCAATTAAACCCCATTCTACTTTCAATGGCCATCCATTTAGTGCGGCTACTTCTTTCATTTTAGAAACTGGTGTTCCTCTATCTGGTGTAAAAGGACCATTGATATGTGGCTCTAATTCAGACAAATTAATTTCAATTAATTGATCGAAATACTGCTCTGGATTGGCATAAACTTCTGAGTCACCAGTTAAATAATCAGCAACTTTATCAGCAGCATCAACCACATCTTGGCGTCCTGTTGCAGTTAGATATCTTCGCATAGAATCATCATATCCAAAAGTTGAAGTAGTTGCTCCAATTTCTGCACCCATGTTACAAATTGTTCCTTTACCTGTGCAAGACATTGAAGTTGCGCCTTCGCCAAAATATTCAACTACAGCACCTGTTCCGCCTTTTACAGTTAAAATATCTGCAACTTTAAGAATAACATCTTTGGCTGATAACCAGCCGTTTAATTTACCAGTTAATTTCACACCAATTAATTTCGGAAATTTTAATTCCCAAGACATGCCCGACATGACATCAACGGCATCGGCTCCACCAACACCAATTGCTAACATACCTAAACCACCAGCATTAACAGTATGAGAATCGGTACCAATCATCATTCCGCCAGGAAATGCGTAATTTTCTAAAACAATTTGATGAATAATTCCTGAACCTGGCTTCCAAAAACCAATTCCATATTTATTTGAAACAGAAGATAGAAAATCGAAAACTTCCTTTGATTGTGTGTTTGCGAAAGCTAAATCTGTAGCAGCTCCACTTTTGGCTTGAATTAAGTGATCGCAGTGAACAGTTGTTGGTACTGCTACGGTTTTCTTACCTGCATGCATAAATTGTAACAAAGCCATTTGTGCAGTTGCGTCTTGGCAAGCTACTCTATCTGGGGCGAAATCTACATAATCTGCGCCTCTTTTAAAAGTTACACTAGGATTTTTTTCCCATAAATGAGAATATAATATCTTTTCTGTTAAAGTAAGTGGACGACCAACTAACTCACGTGCTTTATCTACACGAACAGCCATATTTTCGTATACTTTTTCAATCATTTTAATGTCGTATGCCATACTATAATTTTATTATTTGATTGTATTATTTTTTATTTGAGATACAAATTTAACCAATTCTTTTTAAATTAAAAAATTTATAATAAAAAACGATATTACTAGAATTATTATTTGTAATTATTCTCTTTTGATAAATTTAATTCAAAAATAAATCAAAAAAAGAGTGTTTATTTATGAATTCTTAAATTAAGCAACTTAAACTAAGAATTTCGAAAAAAACAGAAGTGTATTTTAATAAACTGATAAAATATTACGGTTAAAATAACTTTTTGATAATGTCTTCTTCAGAAATACCTTCGGCGTCTGCTTTGTAGTTTTTTACAATTCTGTGACGTAAAATTCCAAATGCTACCGCTTGTACATCCTCTATATCAGGAGAATATTTGCCGTTAATAACTGCATTCGTTTTTGCGGCTAAGATTAAATTTTGAGAGGCACGAGGACCTGCACCCCAATCTAAGTAATTTTTAACAAATTCCGGTGCTAACGGATTATTTGGTCGGGTTTTGGAAACCAATGTTACGGCATATTCAATTACATTATCTGTAACTGGAATTTTTCGAATTAGGTTTTGATAAGCAATAATTTCTTCTGCAGAAAACAGTGGATTTATAGTTGTTTTAATATCTGAAGTTGTTGCTTTTACCACTTGAACTTCTTCTTCAAAAGTAGGATAATCTAAATTTATAGCAAACATAAAACGATCTAATTGTGCTTCAGGTAAAGGATAAGTTCCTTCTTGCTCAATAGGATTTTGAGTTGCTAATACAAAAAACGGTAAATCTAATTTAAAACTTTGCCCCGCCACAGTAACCGATTTTTCTTGCATCGCCTCCAATAAAGCGGCTTGTGTTTTTGGTGGTGTTCTGTTAATTTCATCCGCCAAAATAATATTAGAAAAAATAGGTCCTTTTATGAATTTTAAATTACGGGTTTCGTCTAAAATTTCACTTCCTAAAATATCGGAAGGCATCAAATCTGGTGTAAATTGAATACGCTTAAAATGCAATCCTAATGCTTCAGAAATAGTATTTACCATTAAGGTTTTTGCCAAGCCTGGCACGCCAATTAATAAAGCATGGCCGCCAGAAAAAAGACTCAAAACAATCTGATTAACTACATCGTCTTGACCTACAATAACTTTAGCAATTTCTTGTTTCAATTGCTTTTGTTTGCTTACTAATTTTTCAATTGCTGCTACGTCTGACATCTTTTAAGGTAAAGGGTTTAAGGTAAAAGGCTTTGGAATACTAATTTATTTTTTTAACCAATTATTTTCAAAAGTACAATCTTTATACTCGTTACTTATTTTAATATAATTTTTTTCAATTTTTTCGGCCATCCATTTTCCAATTTCTTGGTATTGTTTATCAGAAAGTGCTAACTCTTTAATTTTAATATAATCTGTACCAAAATCTGCTTTGTGTTCCTCTGTTTTTTTATTTACTTTAAGGATTTTAAAGAATTTTGTTCCTTGTCTTTCTTGGTCTAAAATTACTTTAGAAATTTCACCTTGTATCATTCCGTTAACCTGGTTGTACAAAGCTGGATCTAATTTTGAGATTTCAAAACGAGGCTCTGAAGTACGTGGATTAAGTAAAAGTCCACCATTGTTTTTGGTATCCTTATCATCTGAAGAAGCTTTTGCAGCGTCTTCAAATGTAATTTCTCCTTTTTCAATTTTAGCACGAATGCCATCAATTTTTTCTGAAGCTTCTTTTATGGCTTTAGAGGTTACTTTTGGACTAACTAAAATATGTCTTAATTCGATATCTTGCCCAATAATTTTTTCTACAAATATGATATGGAAACCAAATTCTGTTTCAAAAGGTTCTGAGATTTCACCTTCATTTAAGCGAAATGCCACATCTTTAAATTCTTTTACAAACTGTGTTTTTTTATTCATTTTATAATATCCACCATTTGAGCTTGAACCTGGATCTTCTGAATATATTACAGCTTTACTGTAAAAACTTCCACCATTATTAATAACATCGTTTCTAATTTCTTTTAACTTATCAATGGCTTTTTGCTTGTCTTCTTTAGAAATTACTGGTTTTATAACAATTTGAGATAATTCAATTTCGGCACCTATAGTTGGAATTTTATCGGCTGGAATTTTAATAAAAAACTGTTTTACTTCATCTGGTGTTACCGTTATTTCGTCTACAATTTTACGTTGCATTTGAGACGTTAACTTGTTTAATTTAATTACTTCGAAAAAATAACTTCGAAAATCTTCTTCATCTTTTTTCTTATAATATTCAAATAATTTTTCTTTAGAACCAATTTGTTCTACCATAGTATTCATTTGGCTATCCATAAAAGAATTTACTTCTTCATCTGTAACCACAATACTATCTTGCACTGCTTGATGTGCATATAATTTATCTTCCAATTGCTTTCCTAACAATTCACAACGTGTAATATTTGCAGTATCTGTACCTTGCGTTTTTAATTCTAAAAGCATTAAATCAATATCAGAATCCAACACAATATAATTTCCTACAACAGCAGCTACACCGTCAACTTTTTGTTTTTTTTGTGCAAAAGTAATTGCTGAAAACAATAAAAAAGCAAATGCTAAAAGATTGGTTTTATTTGTAAATTTCGAAATCATTGGTTTTATTGGCATCATTTGTACTCTTAGTTTTTATTATTTTAATTGCTTTTTTGCGTTTTCAAAAACAGCGGTATTGATATTTATTTTAAATTCTTTTTTCAATTCATCCACCCAAGTGGACTCTAAATATTGTTGGTAATCGTTAATTACTTTACTTTTACAATCTTCAAAGGCTTTTGTTTCTGCGGGTTTAATATTTTTAACTTGTACTACGAAACTATAATTTGCGTCTTTGTAGGTATTGTTTGCGCCCAATGTCAGATTTGGGATTTTATCTAGAACATCATATTTTTTTTCAAATAAACCGGATTTTACCATGATGGCTACTTTATCGCTTTTATTTAATTTCGATTTGATAAACTCAATACTTTTACCTTTTTGAAGCATTTTTTGAGCTGATTCAATTACATTTGCATCTGTTGACGACAAAATATCTACATCAAATCTTTCTTTCCAATTGTATTTAGATTTATTTAAATTATAGAAATTTTGAAGCCCAATAGTATCTGTTTTAGATTTGTCCCAAATTTCTTTTTCCATCAAATCAAATAATAACAAACCATCTCTGTATTCGTCCATTACATTTTTAAAATCGATGAATTCATTTTCTAAATTGTCAGTATAATATGCAATTAGTTGTTCGCCTTTCCATGTTTCGAATAATTCTGCTACTAACTTTTTTACAGGTTTTGTAGCAAGTTTATTTTTCTGTTGGGATTGAATGTAGTTAGCAAACGAGATTGTAGCCACTTTTATTGATTTGTCAATAATTAGCAAATCGTCTTTTATTGATAGATCTTCTTTTGGAAATTCCCAAGTTTGACTATAAATGGCATCCGTAACTGTTTTTTCAATATTCTTGTATTGCGTTTTGTTGACTTCTTGAGTATATTTAGATTTTAATTTATTAGCCAACGTGTTGGTAATAATAATCGAACGCTCGTCTCTTTTAATTTTATTTTCTAATTCTGATTTCGAATCTGCCAGCGATTTTATGGGATGTTTTTCAATTAATTTTACAATATGCCATCCAAAACCAGATTCAAATGGTTGAGAAATATCACCTTTATTTTGCAATGAAAACGCGGCGCTTTCAAAAGCTTCAGAACTCAATTGTCCTGTTCCAAAACGCTGTAAAACACCACCTTTAACCGCAGTAGATTTATCTTCAGAAAATTGACTTGCTAAGGCTTCAAAACTTTCGCCTTGATTAATTTTTTTAGAAATATCATCAATGGTTTGTTTGGCTTTAAGTTTTGCTTCGTCTGAAGCGTCTGTTGGATTTAAAATCATGATGTGCGCTACAGTTACTTCTCCCTTATTGTCTCTTACATCAGTTACCATAATTAAATGATAGCCAAAACGCGTACGAACTGGGTTTGAAATTTGCCCTATTTGCGTCTTATAAGCAGCCGATTCAAAAGGATACAACATTCTAAAAGCTGAAAAATAACCTAAATTACCTTTATTTTCCGCAACAGATGGATCTTGAGAATTGGCCATTGCTACTGTTTCAAAACTTTCCCCTTTTTCAATTTGTTTTTTTAAAGCAAGTGCTTTGTTGTAAAAAGCCAACGTATCTGCACCCTTGATATTTTCATCAAATGAAAGCAAAATATGCGAAGCTTTTACTTCTTTTAAACTCCTATTATAAGCTTCTTCAATTAATTGATTGGTAACTTTAGAATCATTTAAATACGACTTAGAAAGTTGTATTCTGTAAGAATTTAATTCACTTTGGTATTTTGAATTGTTTTGCAGTCCTAATTTATAAGCCTTATTTACCTTTAATTTATATCCAATAAATAAATCTAAATATTGATTCAAATCTTTCTGCGAATCATCTTTGACTAAATCTAAATTTTTAAGATAAATTCTTTTAAATTCATCAATTTTATATTCGTTTGAATCAATAGTAAAAAGGACCTCTTTTGTTGTGTTTTGGGCAATTGAATTAAAGCATATTGTTAAAAATAATACTAAATAAAAGTGTTGAATTTTCATTTTTTTAAATTGGTTTTATTTGCAATAAGCAAAAATAGGAAATGATTACAATTAAACAACTAATTGGAGATTTATTAACTAAATTTTTAGATTTTAGACCGTTGTATTGGCGATTTTAATTCAAAAAAAATCTCAACTTGAACAATTGAGATTTTTTACTTTTATTTTCTGTTTTCTCTTGCAATTAATGTGTTTTTCAAAAGCATTGCAATTGTCATAGGTCCAACTCCACCTGGAACTGGCGTAATAAATGATGCTTTCTTTGATACATTTTCAAAATCAACATCTCCTACAATTCTGTATCCTTTTTCAGTTGTTTCATCAATTACACGAGTAATTCCTACATCAATCACCACAACATCATCTTTAACCATTTCTGCTTTCAAATAATTTGGCACACCAAGCGCAGAAATTATAATATCTGCCTGCGAAGTAATTTGCGTGATGTTTTTAGTGTGAGTGTGAGTAACCGTTACCGTTGAATTCCCTGGAAACCCTTTTCTTCCCATTAAAATACTCATGGGACGACCAACAATATGACTTCTTCCAATAACTACCGTGTGTTTTCCTTGTGTTTGAACGTTGTATCTTTCCAATAATTCTAAAATTCCAAATGGTGTTGCCGGAATAAATGTACTCATATCCAAGGCCATTTTTCCAAAATTTTCCGGATGAAAACCATCTACATCTTTTGAAGGATGAATAGCCATAATTATTTGCTGAGTATCAATTTGTTTTGGTAATGGCAATTGTACAATAAATCCATCAATATTTGAATCCTCATTTAATTCTGCAATTTTTTTAAGTAATTCTGTTTCAGAAGTGGTACTTGGCATTTTTACCAAAGTAGATTCAAAGCCCACTCGCTCGCAAGCTTTTACTTTACTACCCACATAGGTTAAACTTGCGCCGTCATTTCCTACAATAATTGCAGCTAAATGCGGAACTTTTTCACCATTTGCTTTCATTTTTGCTACTTCAATAGCAATTTCTTCCTTAATTTCTTCAGCTACTTTTTTTCCGTCTAGTAATTGCATGGTTATTATTATTTAAGTTTAAAAGTTAAAAGTCTTAAAGCTATAAAGACTTTCGACTTTTAAACTTTAAGACTTTCGACTTATTTATTTCATTCCAGGCATAGATGGCATTCCTTTACCGCCCATCATTTGCATTAGTTTTTTTCCGCCACCACCTTGCATCATTTTCATCATTTTGCTCATTTGATCAAATTGTTTCATTAACTGATTGACATCTTCGATTTTTCTTCCTGCTCCTTTTGCAATTCTTGTTTTTCTTTTTACGTCAATTATCGCTGGTTTACTTCTTTCTTTTGGTGTCATGGATTGGATAATGGCTTCTACATGTTTGAAAGCATCATCTTCAATTTCTACATCTTTTAAAGCTTTTCCAGCTCCAGGAATCATTCCGACAAGGTCTTTCATGCTTCCCATTTTTTTAATTTGTTGTATTTGCGCTAAGAAATCATCAAAACCAAATTCATTTTTTGCAATTTTTTTCTGAATTTTTCTGGCTTCTTCTTCATCATATTGTTCTTGGGCTCTTTCTACCAAAGACACTACGTCACCCATTCCTAAAATTCTTTCCGCCATTCGAGAAGGATAGAACACATCAATAGCATCCATTTTTTCTCCAGTACCAATGAATTTTATGGGTTTATTAACTACCGATTTAATTGAAATTGCGGCACCACCACGAGTATCACCATCTAATTTGGTAAGAATTACCCCATCAAAATTCAACCTATCATTGAATGCTTTTGCAGTATTAACAGCATCTTGACCTGTCATTGCGTCTACCACAAATAATGTTTCATGAGGTTGAATGGCTTTATGAACGTTTGCAATTTCGTTCATCATTTCTTCATCAACAGCTAAACGACCAGCGGTATCAATAATTACTACATTAAATCCGTTGGCTTTTGCATGTTTAATTGCATTTTCAGCAATTGAAACGGCATTTTTATTTTCTGGTTCAGAATATACTTCCACGCCTATTTGTTCCCCCACAACGTGCAATTGATTAATTGCCGCAGGACGATAAATATCACAAGCTACTAAAAGTGGGTTTTTTGATTTTTTTGTTTTTAAAAAATTAGCAAGTTTACCAGAAAAAGTTGTTTTACCTGAACCTTGTAAACCAGACATTAAAATAACGGTTGGATTTCCAGACAAGTTAACACCTGCAACATCGCCACCCATTAATTCGGTTAATTCATCTTTAACTAATTTCACCAACAACTGACCTGGTTGTAATGTCGTTAACACATTTTCACCAATTGCTTTGTCTTTTACTCTTGTGGTAAAATCTTTTGCAATTTTAAAATTCACATCGGCATCTAACAACGCGCGTCGTACTTCTTTTAAAGTATCGGCTACATTTACATCCGTAATTTTCCCGTGTCCTTTTAGTATATGGAATGCTTTATCTAACTTATCGGTAAGATTATCAAACATAATAATTGAGCTTTTTAATGAAATGCAAATATAAGGTAAAGTTGTAAAGTAACAAAGTGAGCTACCTGCAAAATTTGGAATTTTAAAATAAAAAAACCGTTCAGAAAATTCGGAACGGTTGTTTAACTTGTTTTAAAACTTATTATTTTTTTGAACAACAAGATTTTTTCTCAGTTGAAGCACAAGATTTTTTATCGGTTGCTTTTTTATCTGTGCAAGATTTTTCGGTTTTTTCTTTTTTCTTTTCTTTTTCTTTTTCTTTAAAGTTTACTACAGAAGCAGAAGAAACCATAATTGCCATTAAGGCAACAATTGACAATACTTTTTTCATGATATTTATTTTTATTTGTTATACTTATTAACTTATATATTTCAAAAGTAATAATTTTATATTATTTAAATGATAAAGTTTTCTTAATTTTTTATATAATAATTAATAAACAAATATAGGCTTTTTAAAAAAAGAATAAAAAAATACTTTAATATTTGCAATTACCCCCGCAGCCTATATTTAAAATCGCTTGAAACAAAAAGAAAATTCCAAAAGGAATAAATACCCATTGATTTTGTTCATATGCTGTACAAAAGCAGAACAGGGCTATTGCAATTCGGAAATAGCGCATAAAATGCCAATTATTTAAAAATATTTTTTTCATAAGTTAAAAATCTTAAAATTGAAAGTAAATAAATGGTTGTGGTCCAGCTGAAGCAGCAGCATACACCAACCAAAAAACCAATCCTAAAACAATAGCTCGAGTTATTAAAGGCATTGCTTTAAATACATTTTGAATGGCAATTGTAACTTTTTCAGGAATGTAATGCCAAAAATAGCCTAAAAACATCAAAATAAATACATTTTGATAACCTTGAATAATGGTGAACCACTGATTGAAATCAAAGGTTACTTTTCCAATGTTTTCAATTATTTGTAGTGCAATTGTAAAATCTTTTGCTCGAAAGAAAATCCAACAGAAAGCCACAAAATGAAACGTTACTAAAATAGCCAAAAACTTCAAAAAAGGCGTTAAGAAGAATACTTTACGCTTTGACGGCGGGTAATATTCTAAAAATATTTTGTGAATAGCCAAAGCCATTCCATGTAAAGCACCCCAAATTATGAAACGCAAACTTGCTCCATGCCACAATCCGCCTAATAACATGGTTGTCATTAAGTTTACATTGGTGTACATGGTTTTTTCTTTTTCCCTTGAAAATAAAAAAGTGAAAATAAATATTATTGTAGATGCTACTGCTAAAATTAACGGAATGTTACTGGTTGTAGAAAACGAAATTCCCCAAATAATGATACCAATAAAAAATAAACTTGGAAATAGAAATCCTACAAAAGTTCCATAACGATTTCCTCCAACTGAAATATATAAAAAATCTTTTAACCAAGTAGATAAAGAAATGTGCCAACGGCGCCAAAAATCTGTTATTGAAGTCGATTTATATGGCGAACGGAAATTGGTTGGTAATTTAAAACCCAATAACAAAGCCACTCCAATTGCCATGTCTGAATAACCAGAAAAATCGCAATAAATTTGAATTGTGTAACCATACGAAGCCATTAAATTTTCAAATGGCGTATAACTATTTGGTAAGTCGAAAACACGATCTACAAAGTTTAATGATATGTAATCTGATATTACTGTTTTCTTGATTAATCCTCCAATAATTAATAGAAAAGCACGATTAATATCGTCTTGGGTTATGTTTAATTTCTGGTATATTTGTGGTAAAAAGTCTTTTGCTCTTACGATTGGTCCAGCTACTAATTGTGGGAAAAAAGACACAAAAAACAAATAATCGATAAAGCGTTTTGTGGGTACAATTTCTTTTCGATAGATTTCAATAATATAACTTATAGATTGAAACGTGTAAAATGAAATTCCTACAGGTAAAATAACATCAAAAAAAGAAAATTTTTCTCCAGTTAAGTTATTGGTAATGTCTACTAAAAAATTACTGTATTTAAAATAGCCTAAAAAGCCTAAATTTAGAATAATACTAAATGTTAAAGATAACTTTTTATAAAAAACACTTGAAGTGCGATGGACTAAATTACCTAAATTATAATCGACAACTGCAGAACCTAAAAGTAATAAAAAATAAATTCCACTTGACTTATAATAGAAAAATAGCGAAAATAAAATTACGTAAATCATCCGAATGGTGTCGGCTTTTCTTAGTAAAATATACCAAAAATAAAAGACTAAAAACAAACCTAAAAATAAGCCCGTATTAAAAAGTAATGGCTCTTTTTCGTTGTAAACAAACCATTTTTCAATTACTTCAGGAGTAATTTTGCCAATATTTTTATAAAACCAATCTTGCAACACAATCTCCTATTTTTCAGATTTATATAATTCGTACGATTGAATAAACGCATCGAAAAATAATTCGCCTTGTTTATCATAACCTGCATTTGAATAATGCACTTTATCTCTTGCCATTAAACCCATTCTTGAATTCATAGAGATATTTTTATTGCCACCAAAAACATCTAATAAATTCCAAACAGCGTAGTTTTCAGCTGTTGCCATTTCAATAATTTTTTCGGCATATTTTTCAATATAAATATTTTGAGATTTTCCATGCAAAACTGAAGGTGGTGGCGTAGTAATCAAAAAAGAAGCCTCGGGACATTTTTGTTTTATGCCGTCAATCATTGTTTTTAAATTCCCAAAATAAGTAGCAATATCTTGTTTGTCAAAGCTTTCATTAGTCCCCAAAGAAATTACGAATAAATCTGCTTCTAAACTTGGTAATTGCTCAAAAAACAAAGGAAATTTATTAAAATCGCTACTTTTTGCGCCATTTACACCAATAGAAGAATAAGTAATTCCCGGATTTTCATTTTCTAAAATCAAGCCATTTAATGCAAATTCAGTACTGTTTTCATTTCCTATTATTGTAACTTTATCAATCGGTTTTTCGGAATTATATTCATTATATAAAGGTGTGTTTTCTAAAACAATCGGTTCATAACTGTATTTTACAGTTGAAATTGTTTTATAGGTTGTAACCGTTTTGCCGCCGGGAATTTTTAAAATTTTGCCATCTCTAATATTATCTGAAGACAATCCGTTGGCTGATTTTAATTGTTTTAATGATATGTTATATTTATCTGCAATACCGCCTAAAACTTCACCGGGTTTTACTTTATGAGAACTTATTGCGGGTGTTTTTACCGCTACTTTTTCTTGAAAAATATTGCTTTTTTTCGCAAAAGACACATTAAAAATATTTTCGTTTTTAGGTGAAATGATTTTCAACTTTGTAAAATCGAATTGTGCTTCTTTGACTAACAAGTCAATATGAAAACTATTTTGTTTGGGCTCAAAAGAAATCCCACTTATACCGACTGGTTTTGATATATCCGCATATAAATTTCGAGTAGCAGAAAATCCGCCAGAACCCGAAAATTTTATAGGGGAACTATTATTAGTATTTGCTAAACTATATGGAAATGTAAACCCAAAACCGGCATTCCCAAAATTTTGCTGCATTCTGAAACGTATTTTTGCTGTAAAAATATCTGCCTGAATATGCGAATCACCAATATGAACCATTCGGACTTTCCTATCTTGATTTTCTTCATGTTGGTATAACTTTTCGAAAATAGCTACTAGTGCTTTTTCATTTGAAATCACATTATTAAATGCTTCAAAATTAGCGGTATCAATTGCAACCGTAGCGCTATCTATGGCAATTTTCACAGAATCGGTTTGCGAAAAACCAAATGCTGTAAAAAATAAAATGTATAAAAACTTATTCATTTAAAGTGTCTTTAATTGGTGATACAGAATCAATTACCATTGGTTTTGGTTGGTTTTTTTTCTTGGCTAAAGCTCGTAATCTTTTGTACTCAATATAACCTGTATCTATTTGTTTATAAATAAGTTGCGCAATTTCTTTTGCTCCTCTATAATTAAAATGGGTATAATCTTTATTGGCTTTTGCGGGTACATTTTCTACCCATTTTACCATTGAGCCATCACCGCCCATAAGTGTATATAGATTTACCAAACCGGCTTCTGATTTTACAGCATAGCGTTTTTGAGCCATAATTAAAGGTACAACGGCTGAATCCGATTTCATTTGCATATCATATTTAGTAGATTTATCAGCTGTTGTGATAATTAAAATAGCGGCTCCAGGAAAGCATTGTTTTACGTGGTTTACAACGGAAGTCATTTTTCTTTCGTACCAAGAATAATTTAATGAATCATAATTTAAAACATTGGTACCAAATTGTAAAATAATTAAATCATAACCTAACTTTTGCTGAAAAGCATTCATTAAATCAATATTGAATGAACCTAGAGGCAAACCAGAATTTCCTCGTGAAGAAAAATTATCAACGTGAATTCCTTTTCCATTATCAAAATTAAATCCGTAAAAAGGAATAGAATCTGCATTTATGAAATTTACTTTAACATTTTTTAAAGATGTTCCAATTTGAGTTGTATTTAAAATGGCGTTTGGCGTAAGCTTTTTATAAACTGTATCTTTTCCAATAACTTGTCGTAACATTGCTTTTTTATTTTTAGAACTGCCATAAAAAAGTGTTGGATTATTTAAAGTTGATGAAAAACGGTTTCTGCCAGATTTATATTTTACCCAAATAGGATTTGCGGTATCTTTTGCAAAAAAAACGGAACCATTGACACCAAATGAACGCGAAGGACTTTTTGTTTTTAAATACGATTGTGCTTTCCAATTTGTTGAAAATTCATGTAAAATTGACCCTCTAGATGTAGCTGATTCTGATGTAATATTTACAAAACCTACACCTTCTCCTCCATAAACAGTTTGAAATTGTGTGCGGACATCTTGAACAATCATATCGCCATCTGTCATAGAATCTCCAAAATAGGCAATTCGGGCTTTTCCTTTTTTATTGGTTTCTAATTGGTATAATTTTTCAAAAAACGGAATTAGGTATTGATATCCTTTATATTGTTCGAATTTCTCGCTAGAAAATTTTATTCCAAGTGGATTTGTAACAAATGAAATGGTTTTATTGGTTAAAGTGTCTTCTTCAGAAAGATTGGCACCTTCCGCTACCGCTTCTAACATCAAACTATCTACAACAATATTTTTACTATTTGCAGTTGCTTCAGGAAAAAGTTTTTTTGGTAAAAACGATTTAAACCCAATAAAAGCTACAATTGCAATTACTACAATTAGCCATGATTGAAAAAAATAGGTTTTGTTTTGGTTCACTTTTATTTTATAATTATAAAATTGTATTTTAAACTTCGTAAATCGTAAATCGTAAATTTTAATTTACATGCGTTCAGGAACGCTAATCCCTAATAATCCGAATGCGCTTTTAATTACTTGACTTACTGAATTTGATAATTGTACTCTGAATATTTTTCTGTCTAAATTATCTTCCCCTAAAATCGACACATTTTGATAAAAGGAATTGAATTCTTTTACCAAATCGTAAGTATAATTTGCCACTAATGCTGGACTGTGATTTTCAGCAGCACTTTGAATTACTTCAGGAAATAGCTGCACTTGTTTGATTAATTCTTTTTCTTTTTCGTGTAATTCAGAAAATGTTACTTCCATAGTGTAATCGAAAGTTGCTTTTCTTAATATCGATTGAATACGCGCATAAGTGTATTGAATAAACGGACCGGTATTTCCATTAAAATCTACTGATTCTTCTGGATTAAACATCATTTGTTTTTTTGGATCCACTTTTAACATATAATATTTTAAAGCTCCCAAACCAATTGTATTGTACAAACTGGCTTTTTCTTCAACAGAATAACCGTCTAATTTACCTAAATCTTCTGAAATTTGTTGCGCTGTCGTAGTCATTTCCGCCATTAAATCATCGGCATCTACAACAGTTCCTTCACGCGATTTCATTTTTCCAGAAGGCAATTCTACCATTCCGTAAGATAAATGGAATAAATTTTCAGCCCATTCATAACCTAATTTTTTCAGAATTAAAAACAATACTTTAAAATGGTAATCTTGCTCATTCCCAACGGTATAAACCATTCCGCCAATGTCTGAAAAATCTCTAACACGTTGAATAGCCGTTCCGATATCTTGCGTCATATAAACCGAAGTGCCATCTGAACGCAATACAATTTTTTCATCTAAGCCGTCTGCAGTTAAATCAATCCAAACTGAACCGTCTTCTTTTTTGAAGAAAACACCACGAGTTAAACCTTCTTCCACTACATCTTTTCCTAATAAATACGTATTACTTTCATAATAATAGCTATCAAAATCTACTCCTAAATTTTTGTATGTTACTGCAAATCCATCGTAAACCCATTGGTTCATGGTTTTCCAAAGTTCGATGACTTCTGGTTTTCCATTTTCCCAATCTAAAAGCATTTGTTGGGCTTCTAAAATAAGGGGCGCTTGTTTTTTGGCTTCTTCTTCAGTTTTTCCTTGAGAAATTAATGATGCAATTTCAATTTTATAAGCTTTATCAAATTCTACATAAAAATTACCAACCAATTTATCGCCTTTTAAACCTGTTGAATTTGGTGTTTGTCCATTTCCGAATTTTTGCCAAGCCAACATCGATTTACAAATATGAATTCCTCTGTCGTTAATAATTTGAGTTTTATATACTTTTTTTCCCGATGCTTTAATGATTTCAGCAACTGAATATCCTAATAAATTGTTTCTTATATGACCTAAATGCAGCGGTTTATTTGTATTTGGCGAAGAATATTCTACCATAACTGCTTTTTCACCTTCAGTTGGTGTTACAAAGCCGAAAGAATTATTATTTTTAATGCTATTGAAATAAGAAATATAATATTCATCTGAAATTACTAAATTTAAAAAACCTGCAACGACATTAAATTTCGAAACCTCAGCAACATTTTCTACTAAATAGTCACCTATTTTATTTCCTATTTCTATGGGATTCCCTTTAATTGCTTTTACCAACGGAAAAACCACCATAGTAATATCGCCTTCAAAATCTTTCTTAGTAGATTGAAATTCAACTTTTTCAATAGTAATTTGAAACAGTTTTTCAACGGCATTTTTTATAGGTTCGAAAAGAATTTCTTGTAATAGCATAATCGTATTTTAAATAGCGTGCAAAGATAGAATTTTTAACCAATTGAAAAGTTCATTTGTAACAAAAATGCACAAATTTTGTCTAATGTGCAAAATTCGTATTTTGCGCTTTAATTACTCTACACTTTTTGGAAGAATAATAGCAGTAATTTATTCGTTCAAATCATTAAAAAAAATCATGAAATTAAAACACATTTTATGCGCCTTAGTAGTTGTATTTTCAACAGTAAATTTGGTAGCCCAACAAAACAATCCAGGAATAATTAAAGGAAAAATTATTGACAAAACTTCAAACGAACCAGTTGGTTTTTCAACGGTTAGCGTTTTAGAAGGTCCAAAAACAATTGCGACCATTTCTACAAAAGAAGACGGAAGCTTTGAAATAAAAAATTTAGAAGTGAAAAGCTATATTTTAAAGGTCAACTTTATTGGGTATATGGATGCCTCAAGAAAGATTACTTTGACTGAAGAAAACAAAGAAATTAATTTAGGAAATATCACTTTAGAGCAGAACGCTAATACTATTGAAACAGTTTCAATTATAAAAGAACGCTCAACAATTGAACAAAAAGCGGATAGAAAAGTAATAACTATTGGTAAAGATTTAATTGCCTCAGGAACTACCGCATCTGAAATTTTTAATAATATACCAACCGTAAATATTGACCCACAAACGAAAGAATTAAGTTTACGAGGAAACAGCAATGTTAGAGTATTAATTGACGGAAAACCAACCAATATTGATGCCGGACAGCTATTACAACAAATCCCTTCTGCATCTATAAAACAAGTCGAGTTAATTACCAATCCTTCTTCAAAATACAATCCAGAAGGAAATAGCGGTATCATTAATATTATTTTAAATAAAAACACGCAAAAAGGATTTAACGGAAGTATAACTACCGGTTACACATTTGGAATTACACCAAAAACAAATCAGTCGTTGAACCTAAATTATAAAGTGGGAAAAGTAAATTTTTACACGAATTATGGCTTTAATCACGGAAGAAATAGAAGCTTTGGTTTTGTTGAAGCAGACCGTCCGAATTTAGAAAACCGACAAGATTTCAATTTTACCAATACCAACACCTCGCATTTGGCAAAAATTGGTGTAGATTATTACATTAATGATAACAATACTTTGTCGTTTTTTACAAACTGGAATATTGCGGATGGAAAAGGAAATGCCAATACAAATATAAATTATTACAATAATACAACGTATGCAGATGATATTCAAACCAACACCAATAATAGTGGAAATATCACACAAACCTACGATTTAAACTTTAAACATAATTTTAAGAAAAAAGGCGAATTGATTGAGTTTCAGGCAAATTGTGCCAAGACTTCAAACGAGGATCTTTCCTTTTTTAGAAACTATGGCGTATTAAGATTGAATGACATAGATAGCAAAACAAATTATGCCCAGTTTAATATTGATTATACAAATCCAATAGACGAGAACACAAAAATTGAAATGGGTTTTGAAAGCAGAATTCAAGATGGACAGAATAATTTTTATAATGAATCTTTAAACTTTTATGGCACTAATCCGTTTACTTTTAACAGAAACATCCATGCTTTTTATACCAACTACAGCAAATCTTTTGGTAAATTTAGTGCGCAAGTTGGCGTTAGAATAGAAGAATATACTTTAAAAGCCAAATTTGAAAGAAATGAAAAAAATCCAAATTATTTTGAATCAACTTCGGTAGCAGACGAAATATTTACAGCGTATCCATCAGCTTACTTATCATATAAATTAGATGATAACAATACTTTTAATTTAAACTATACCAGAAGAGTAGATCGACCTAGTATTGGACAAATAAACCCTATTAGAGAATGGACCACGCCTTTGCTAGAATCAAGAGGAAATCCGGCGTTAGAACCACAATTTACGAATTCATTTGAAATTAATCACACCAAAATTTTCAGTCTGGGAAGTGTAACTTCTGCAGTATTTTACCGATTAATTAATGCTGAAATTTCGAGAGTTATTTTTCCAAATCCGTTAAACAACATTCAAAATATTATGTCATTTGATAATTTTGACAACAACAGTCAGTTGGGTGCTGAAATAAATGCCAATTTAAAATTAACAAAATGGTGGTCAACCAACGCAAGTGCTGATGTGTATTACAAAACCGTACGTGGTACCGTTACAAACATCAACACCAACTTACCAGAAAATAAAGAAATAAACGTAACCACATTTAATACAAGATTAAACAACACTTTTACCGCTACAAAAAAATTACGCTTTAATTTATTTGGAATGTACAGAAGTCGCGATTTAGGATTGCAATATTTAAGAACACCGATGTACCGTGTAGATTTTGGTGCAAACTATAGCGTTTTAAGTGGAAAAGGAACCCTTTCTGCTAGAATGAATGATATTTTTAGAACCCAATATTTTGGATTTAATGGTAACATTCCGTTTCGCCAAGACGGAGAATTTAGATTTGAAAGCCGCACTTTTTACGTAGGATTCAATTACAATTTTGGAAGCGGCAAAAACAAAGAACTACAACGCAAACAACGTGAAAAAAACGAAACCCAAGGTGGTGGAATGTTTTAGATGTTGGGTTTTGGCTTTGAGGCATAAGGTATAAGGTAAAAAAAGCGTTCAGAAATTCTGAACGCTTTTTTTAAACTCTATTTTCTATATTCTATATTCTATACTCTATTTTCTATACTCTAAAAATCACCATCTAATTACCACGCTTCCCCAAGTAAAACCAGAGCCAAATGCTGCTAAAACAACTACATCGCCGCTTTTAATTTTACCTTTTTCCCAAGCTTCTGTTAAAGCAATCGGAATAGATGCGGCGGTAGTATTTCCATAATTCATAATATTATTATACACTTGGTCGTCAGACAATTTAAATTTCTGCTGAATAAACTGAGAAATTCTCAAGTTTGCTTGGTGTGGCACTAATAAATTAATGTCTGAAACTTGTAAATCATTGGCTTGTAAACCTTCGTTAATGACTTCACTAAAACGAACTACCGCATTTTTAAATACAAATTGTCCGTTCATGTAAGGAAAGTAACTTTCGTCGTTTGGATCATTATCCGCAATAATATCGGTAACCCAACGTTTGCCCATTCCTGGTGCAATAAGGGCTAATTCTTCTGCGTGTTGCCCTTCTGAGTGTAAATGTGTAGAAAGTATTCCTTTATTCAAATCTTCTTCTCTTGATAGCACGGCTGCTCCTGCTCCATCTCCAAAAATGACAGAAACGCCACGTCCTTTATCAGACATATCTAATCCGGTGGAATGCACTTCGGAACCAATTACTAAAATATTTTTATACATCCCTGTTTTAATATATTGATCGGCAATTGAAATCGCATACACAAATCCAGAACATTGATTTCTAACATCCAATGCACCAACAGTTTTTAAACCTAAATCGCGCTGCACTAACACACCAGGACCTGGAAAATAATAATCTGGTGAAAGTGTGGCAAAAATTACAAAATCAATATCTTCTTTAGCAACATTTGCTCGCTGTATAGCTATTTCTGCAGCTTTTACTCCCATAGAAGTTGTTGTATTTTCACCTCTAATGATATGACGACGTTCTTTTATTCCTGTTCTTTCTTGAATCCATTCGTCGTTGGTATCCATTATTTTGGATAAATCATCATTTGTTACAATGTTTTCTGGCACATAATAACCCAAGCCCGATATTTTTGAGTGGTACATTTTATTCGATTTATTAAGCAAAATTAAGAAAAAAATGCTATAATTTATTATTTATATTGTGGCAATTATTCCTTAATTTTAAGATTGATAATACTGTGTTTCTCAATTTTAAATTCTGACTCAAAAAAAACAAGTTGATTTTTAAATTTGGCTTCAATTAAATAATATTTCCCTTTGAAATAAGAAGAAACTACTTCAACTTGAAGATCAGATTTTTCTGCAATTTGCAATTGATTGGGATAAATTAACTGCGTTTTGCCATTTATTTCTATTTCATTTACTTCTCCAAATAATGCAGCTGTGTAATGAAATTTAGGATGATTATATAATTCAAAAGGAGTAGCTTTTTCTAAAATGGTTGTGTCTTTCAAAACAATAACTTCATCTGAAAATGACAACACATCATTAACATCGTGACTAGCAACTATTGTAGTTATTTGTTTTTCTTTTAAATATTGAAATATTTTTCTTCTTAATTTGTTCTTTCTAAAATTATCAATGTGCGAAAATGGCTCATCTAGCAACAAAACTTCAGGCTCTTGCGCTAAAACTCTTGCCAACGCCACACGCTGCATTTGTCCGCCACTTAAAAACTTGGCTTTTACGTGCTTAAATTCAGACATTTCTACTAAACTTAGCAATTCGTCTATTCGATTTTGCTTTTCTTTTGGATAAAAATTTGATAAAAATTTTCCTACGTTTTCACCAACTGTAATAAATGGCATTAAATCGAAATCTTGTGCCAAATATTTCATGAAAGGCATGCCTGGAACAAGATGAAATTTTGGTCCTAAAATAGGCTCTGATTTCCAAGAAAGATGGCTTGCATCGCAGTCATACAAACCGTATATTAATTTTAATAACGTGCTTTTACCACAACCACTTTCGCCAATAATGGCTAATTGTTGCCCTTCATTTAATGTAAATGTAAGATTTTGTAAAATAATTTCTTCTTCATAAGAAAAAGACGGAATGGATACGTGAAGCATTTGCTGATATTGAGAAAAAAAACTAAAAAAAACTGAAGTGTAAATGTATTAATTTATTAGCAACCAAAAAAATATTGAATTTGCAATAAGTAAAAATGTCAATTTGTCAGCAAAAACAAAATTGGTACTTAATTTGACTAGTCAAAATCATTAAATTAATTTAAAATTTACATCATATGACATCAGGAAAAATTAATGTTTCAGTGGAGAATATTTTCCCATTGATTAAAAAATTTTTGTACAGCGATCACGAGATTTTTCTACGTGAATTAATTTCTAACGGAACCGATGCCACTTTAAAATTAAAACATCTTACCAGCATTGGTGAAGCAAAAACGGAATACGGAAATCCGATTATAGAAATTAAAATTGACAAAGAAGGCAAAAAACTTCATTTTATCGACCAAGGTATTGGTATGACTTCAGACGAAGTTGAAAAATACATCAACCAATTGGCTTTTTCAGGAGCAGAAGAATTTTTAAACAAGTACGAAGACGCTGCTAAAGATTCTGGAATTATTGGACATTTTGGTTTGGGCTTTTATTCTGCTTTTATGGTAGCTTCAAAAGTAGAAATTTTCACAAAATCTTTTAAAGACGAACCAGCTGCGCATTGGACTTGCGATGGAAGTCCAGAATTTACTTTAGAACCGCATGATAAAACCGATAGAGGAACTGAAATTGTACTACACATTGCAGAAGATTCATTAGAGTTTTTAGAAGAATTTAAAATCCGTGAATTATTGACGAAGTACAATAAATTCATGCCTATTCCAATAAAATTTGGAACTAAAAAAGAAGCTTTACCAAAACCAGATGATGCTGGTGATGACTACAAACCTGAATATATTGACGTTGATAACATTATAAATAATCCAAATCCAGCTTGGACCAAACAACCAAGTGAATTGTCTGACGAAGACTATAAAAACTTTTATAGAGAATTATATCCTTCTCAGTTTGAAGAGCCATTATTTCACATTCATTTAAATGTAGATTATCCGTTTAATTTAACTGGTATTTTATATTTTCCAAAATTAGGTTCTGATTTACAAATTCAGAAAGATAAAATTCAGTTGTATCAAAATCAAGTTTATGTAACGGATAATGTGGAAGGCATTGTACCCGAATTTTTATTAATGCTTAAAGGCGTGGTAGATTCCCCAGATATTCCGTTAAATGTATCGCGTTCTGGTTTACAAGCAGATAGTAATGTAAAGAAAATTTCAAATTACATCACAAGAAAAGTAGCCGACAAATTGAAATCGTTGTTTACTGAAAACCGTGAGGATTTTGAAGCAAAATGGAATGATATTAAAATTGTTTTGGAATACGGAATGCTTTCTGAACCTAAATTTTATGAAAAATCTGGTGATTTTGTTTTGTATCCAACAACAGCAAACAAACATCACACTTTGGCTGAATTAAAAGAAGCAACTAAAGATTTACAAACCGACAAAGATGGAAAATTAGTTATTTTATATGCTTCAAATAAAGAAACACAACACAGTTATATTGATATTGCCACAAGCAAAGGATACCAAGTATTACTTTTAGATTCTCCAATTGTATCGCATTTAATTCAGAAATTGGAAGCAGATAATGAAAATTTAACTTTTGCAAGAGTTGATGCGGATCATATTGATAAATTAATCAACAAAGAAGAAGTACAAATTTCTAAATTATCAGATACTGAAATGGAAACCTTAAAAACATCTTTAGAAACTGTAATTCCTAAAGCTTATTCTGTTCAATTAGAATCATTAGACAGTGATGCTACGCCATTTATCATTACACAGCCTGAATTTATGCGTCGTATGAAAGAAATGAGTCAAAGCGGCGGCGGCGGCATGTTTGGAATGAGCAACATGCCAGAAATGTATAATTTGGTGGTAAATGCCAATTCGGAGTTGGCAAGTTCAATCTTACAAGCTGATGAAGCAGCACAAAAAGAGTTGGTGAAAAACGCATTAGATTTAGCAAAATTATCTCAAGGCTTATTAAAAGGAGAAGAACTAACTGCTTTTGTAAAAAGAAGTTTTGATACGCTAAAATAATATTTAAAACTAAATTATAAATTCCTGACAGTTAGTTTTTTCTGTCAGGATTTTTTTTATATTGCAGGTGAAAGTCGAATAATTATTATTTCAATACTCATAAATGAAAAAATTTTGGTTACATATCTTGAAAATCATACTGCCAATTTTTATTTTCTTTTTGGTTTTAGAAATTGCAATAAGAAAAATCCCTAACGATTATCAACTAAAAAAAGTCTATTTAGACAAAAATGCTTCGAAAATTAATACCCTGATTTTAGGAAGTTCTCATAGTTTTTACGGCATAAATCCTGAATATTTTTCCAAACACACTTTCAATGCGGCTTATGTTTCGCAAACATTGGATTTAGATGAAGAGTTATTAAATCATTACAAGGATAAATTTTCGAATTTAGAAACGGTGATTATTCCAATTTCTTATGCAAGTTTATTTGAAACCTTAGAAACTGATGTTGAAAAATGGCGTTTGAAAAACTATATTTTGTATTACGGTTTTGAAAATAAATATCGTTTTACAGATAATTTTGAAACTTTAAATCATGATATTTTACTGAATATAAAAAAAACTGTGAAGTTTTATGTGTTTGATAAATCATTTATAACCTCATCAAATTTGGGCTGGGGAACTAACTTTAGTTCGAAAAACAACCAAAAATTTGAGGGCGAATTCACAGCCAAAAAACACACTGCAAGTAACTTTAATTTATTTGAGGCTAATTTAAAAAGTTTACACAAAATAATAGAATTGTGTGAAAAAAAGAAGGTAAAAATTCTGTTTATTACCACACCAACGCATGCTTCTTATTATAAGAATGTTAATAAAATGCAATTATTAAAAACAACCAATACCATAAATGAACTCGTTCAAAAAAATCCAAATTGCGAATATATAAATCTGTTAGATTCTGAAAAATTTGTAGCTACAGATTTTCATGATGCCGATCATTTAAATGAAATTGGTGCTAAAAAGTTATCGTTATTTCTGGATAAAAAAATGAGATAATAGTTACAATATGTTTTCCGTAAAAGAATTATCTTTAAAAAATGAAATTTCATACTTAAAATAAAAATAAAATGCACTTATCTATAGAAACTCCGGCTTTACTATTTTCTGCAACATCACTAATTTTATTAGCTTATACCAATAGATTTTTAACCATTGCACAAATTGTTAGAAGTTTGAAAAAAAACTATGATCAAGACAAAAACAAATCCATTTTAGTTGAGATTAAAAACCTGAACCAAAGGATCACACTGATTAGATACATGCAACTTTTTGGTGTTTTGTGTTTGTTTTTATCCGTGTTTGCGATGCTTTTACTCTTTTTAAATTATGAAACATCTGGTATTTATGTGTTTGGATTAAGTTTATTTGTGTTACTTATTTCATTGGGAATTTCATTTTGGGAAATTAGTATTTCCGTAAATGCATTGCGCGTTCACCTTAAAGATTTAATTAAAGAAAATGATTACTAATTTGAAATATTTTTAAAATCATTAAAATGAAAAATAACATCCTAAAAGGAGTACTATTAGTAGCATTAGGCGCAACAAGTTATGGCATGCTAGCCACATTTGTAAAATTGGCTTATAAGGATGGTTTTACAACTGCAGAAATAACATCTTCACAATTTATTTACGGTATTCTTGGATTATTATTAATCAATTTATTCCAAAAAATATTCAAGAAAGAAAAAACAAAGACGGCAACTTCAAAAAATATTTTTCAATTAATGGTTGCAGGAACTTCCTTAGGAATGACGAGCGTTTTTTACTACTTATGCGTAAGATATATTGATGTTTCAATTGCAATTGTGTTATTAATGCAAACGGTTTGGATGGGCGTTTTACTAGAATGGTTTTTAGATAAAAAATTACCTTCTAAGCAAAAGATAATCTCGGTTATTATTGTATTATTAGGAACATTTTTAGCCACAAAATTATATGAGTTTAACCTAAAATTAGATTGGAAAGGCGTTTTTTGGGGTATTTTTGCTGCTGCATCATTTACTACGACTATGTTTACAGCGAATAAAGTAGCAATAGAAATATCGTCCGCACAAAGAAGTTTGTATATGCTTTTGGGCGGAAGTGTAATTGTATTTATATTTTCAGCTTTTACACAAGTTGGCGCTTTAAATATTGATATTTTCAAAAATTACGGATTATTTTTAGCTTTTTTTGGGACTATAATTCCGCCTATATTATTAAATGCTGGTTTTCCAAAAACAGGATTGGGTTTAGGTAGTATAGTTGCATCACTGGAATTGCCAGTTTCAGTACTAATGGCATTTTTAATATTAAATGAAAAAGTTGTCTTTTGGCAGTGGTGTGGTATACTTTTAATTATTTTCGCAGTAATAATTATGAACCTAAATTTATCTAAAAAAGAGTAATTAATTTGAAAAAAAATCTATAAATTAGCAGTAAATTCATAACTTTTTTATGCTTAATTTATTTAACCAAGAACCTATAATTTTAAATTTGCCCGATGCCGAATTTATTTATTATCCTAATTTTTTTTCCAAAGAAAAAGCTGATTTATTTTTAGAAACCCTATCTAAAGAAATAGCTTGGCAGCAAGATGACATAACCATTTTTGGAAAAAAAATAGCACAACCCAGGTTAACATCACTTTATGGGAATGAAGGAAAATCCTATGGTTATTCAAATATTATTATGCAACCGCATCCTTTAAACACTTCACTTACATTTATAAAAGACGAAATTGAAAACGCAATAAATGAACGTTTTACAACTGTATTATTAAATTTATACAGAAACGAAAAAGACAGTAATGGTTGGCATGCAGATAATGAAAAAGAATTAGGAAGAGACCCAGTTATCGCATCGGTAAGTTTTGGAGAAGCAAGAATGTTTCAAATAAAACACAATACAAAAAAAGAGATTAAACAGTCTTTATTATTAGAACACGGAAGTTTATTAGTTATGAAAAATGGCGCCCAAATTCATTATAAACATCATATTCCAAAGGCCACTCAACCTAAAAAACCTAGAATAAATTTAACTTTTAGAAAAATTCTTTAAAAAAAACAGCAATTTTTTGCTTCAAAATATTTTTTTTACTAATATTGATTGTTGAAACGAAAACAAAAACAGAATAATTAACAAATTATGCTTTTCACTAATGAAAAAAAGTAAAAAGATTGAACTAAATTACGAACAAACTGAACGAGTAATTAGTATGGCACAAGAGGAAAAAAAACCTTTTGAAGTAATTAAAGTAGAATTTGGCATTACCGAAAGTTATGTAACCGAAATTATGAAAAAGAAACTTTCTAAAGATAATTTTGAACTTTGGAAAAAGAAAGTTGCTGCAGGAAAACCCAAACCAAAAACGTTTAAAACCAATGTTTTAGATGATGATATAGACGATTTAGATAGTAAATATTATTTTAAAAATAAATTCGATTAATAAAATCCTGTCTGATGTATAATCAAGACAGGATTTTTTTTGTAACAATTTTTCTGGTTTAGCTACTTATTCAACAAAAAATAAATATAAAATGAAAAAAATATTAATTACTCTTAGTTGCACTATTTTGTTAATTAGTTGTAAAACATCTAATGTTACTTCAACTGTAAAAAATGATGTATCCGTTAGTATTGATTTAGTAAATGTAACCGACGACAAAGTAAAAGTTACGATAATTAATCCTACAATTACCACTGAAACTACCATGTTTAACATTCCTAAAATTGTTCCGGGAACCTATTCTGAAGACAATTACGGTAGATATGTAGATAATGTAAAAGCTTTTGACCAAAAAGGAAATCCTTTAAAAATTGCCAAAATAGACGAAAATTCGTACAAAATTTATGAGGCAACCAAATTAGCCAAAGTAACCTATAATGTTAGTGACACCTTCGATACAGAAGGCGGAGCAGGTTTTGGTGAAAGCGAAGATATATTTTCACCTGCTGGTACAAACATTAAAGCTGGTGAAAATTTTATGATTAACACACATGGTTTTGTGGGTTATTTTGAAGGAAAATCTGAAATTCCATACACAGTTGAAGTAAAACATCCTGCAACTTTATGGGGCGCTACTTCATTAATTGACACCAATTCAAGTAATGAAGTTGACATTTTTACTGCCGAAAGATATGGCGCTTTAGTAGACAATCCTATTATGTATTCTAAACCTGATTATACTGAGTTTAATGTAGAAGGTATGGATATTGTAATCAGTGTATATTCTCCAAATGGAAAATACAAAGCGGCAGATATCACTCCTGAAACAGAAAAATTCATGAGGGCTCAAAAAAAATTCTTAGGTAAATTTAACACCAATAAAAAATATACAGTCTTATTATATCTTTCAGATATGGCAGCTAAAGATGCAAAAGGTTTTGGTGCCTTGGAACACATGACTTCAACAACCGTTGTAATGCCTGAAATGATGCCGCTAGAAGCGTTACAAGAGCAGCTAAAAGATGTGGTTTCACATGAATTTTTTCATATTGTTACGCCGTTAAGTGTTCATTCTAGAGAAATTCATTATTTTGATTTCAATAAACCTAAAATGTCTGAACATTTATGGATGTATGAAGGTATTACAGAATATTTTGCGAACTTATTCCAAATAAATCAAGGTTTAATTTCAGAGGAAGATTTCTACAAAAGAATGAATGGTAAAATCGAGGAAGCAAACGCTATGAATGACAAAATGAGTTTTACAAAAATGAGTAAAAACGTTTTGGAGCAACCTTATAAAGACCAATACTTAAATGTATATCAAAAAGGAGCTTTAATTGCTATGTGTATTGATATTCAAATGAGGGAATTAAGCAACGGTCAAAGAGGAATTTTAACTTTAATGCAAGATTTATCAAACGAATTTGGAAGCAACAAACCATTTAAAGACGAAGAATTATTTGCTACAATTACTAGAATTACATACCCACAAATTGGAGAATTTTTAAATACATATGTTGCTGGCGAAACACCAATTCCTTATGATGAATATTTTGCAAAAATGGGAGTTACAAAAGGTATAACCATCGCTACAGGAAATCCGTTTTTAAAAGACGGAAGAACACCATTAATTACTGTTGACGGCGCAACAAAACAAATTAAAGCTTTAGAAGATGTGAGCAATAATATTTTTATGACTTCTTTAGGAATTCAAGGTAATGATATTTTAAAAGCATTTAATGACAAAGAATATAATTTAGATAATATTTACGATTTAATCATGTCAAGCGAATCTTGGAAAGATGGTGATGCAATTTCTGTAACCGTAACAAGAGATGGGAAAGACTTAATTTTAAAAGGAAAAATTAATTTGCCAAAAGAAGAAAAATCAGGATTTATGGCAACGGATAAAACAAAAGAAGCTATTAAAAATGCTTGGTTAAAAGGCTAATTAAATTTTAATAACTAGTATAAAATCCTCAAATTACTATTAATTTGAGGATTTTTTTATTTTCTTTGCAATTCATAAAAAATGAAAAAAACACCCGTAAAATGAAAAAAATATTTATAATACTTTTAGTTACAATTTTAGTAGCTTGTAGCAAAACAGATAATAATAATAATAAAACTGGAAATTTAGAAATATCTGGAAGTGTAGAAGGATTAAAAAAGGGAAAATTATACATTCATAAACTTAATGATACCATTTTAGTTTTGTTAGACAGCATTATTATCTCTGGGAAATCTAATTTTGAAACTAAATTTCAATTGGATGAACCGCAAATGTTATATTTATCATTAGACAGAGGAACTACGGAATCTATCGATAATAGTATTCAATTTTTTGCAGAACCTGGTAAAATGAAAATTGAAACTAGTTTACAAGGTTTTTATTCAAATGCAAAAATTTCAGGATCTGAAAATCAAAAAGTATATGAAAAATACTTAAAAATCAGGTCGAATCTTAATAATGAAAAACTAGATTTATTGGAACAAGAATTAAAAAATAAAAAAGCAAATAACGCAACAATAACTGAAGAAATTCAAAATAAACGCGACAAACTTACCATCAGAAAATATTTATATACGGCTAATTTTGCACTTATAAATCCAAAATACGAAGTGTCGCCGTACCTGGCGTTGAGTGAAATTCCAGACGCAAATATAAAATTATTAGACACTATTAATAAAATGTTGGTTCCAAAAGTTGCCAAATCAAAATATGGAAAACGTTTAAATGAATGGATAGTTGAAAGAAAAAAGACAGAAGAAAACTAATCTGATTTTTGGCTTTTGAAACAAGTTCAGAATGACAGATTTATCCAACTCCATTCGTTATGCAATTAATTATAGATGCCACATTTAATAAAATCAATTATTCAAACGAATTATTTGAATTAGCTGAATACGACACTTGCATTTTTGATTCCTGTACTTTTATTAAAACAACGCTTTCAAACAGTATTTTTACGAATTGCGAATTTATCAATTGCAAATTTGAAGCACCCGTTATTAGTCAGACTTCATTTAAAGACGTATTGTTTCAAGAATGTACATTTTTAGGCATGCAATTTGAATATTGTAATAGTTTTTTATTTGAAGTTTCCTTCGATTCTTGTATGCTACAAGTCTGTTCTTTTTTCAAAATGAACTTAAAAAACTCAAAATTTAAAAATTCAAGAATTATTGATGTTGATTTTTCTAATGCCAATCTTACAGGTGTAAAATTTGATTCTTGCGATTTATCAAAATCTATTTTTGACGCAACTAATTTAGAAAAAACAGACTTCAGCTTAGCTATTCATTTTTCAATCCATCCAGAAAATAATAAACTTAGCAAAACTAAATTTTCTAATGAGAATTTAAGCGGACTTTTGAATAAATATGATTTGGATATTATTTAATTTCTAACCTTGAAATTAAAGGAAAATGATCACTATTATAGAAATCGTTTAAAGTTTCAAAACTTTTAATCTGAATGGTTTTATCTGCAAAAATATAGTCAATTCGAGCTGGATAATATTTAAAATTATAAGTTTTTCCAAATCCGTCTCCATTTGACTCAAACGCGTCTTGCATGGAACCTTTTATGGTTCTGTACACAAATGAAAAAGCACTATTATTCATATCGCCACAGATAATTTTTTTGAACTTACATTCGCTAAAATGCTGCTTTAACAATAAGGATTGTTCTTGTTGTTTGGTAAAAGCACCGCTAATTTTTCTGAAAATATATTTTGTTTTGGATTCATTCATTTTCTGAATTTCTTCCTCTTCAATATTTGTACTAATTTTTATCGATTGCAAGTGCATACTATAAATTCGCAATGTATCATTGCCTTTAATAATATCGGCATAAACTGCATTATTAGTTGAATTTGGAAAATTAATTACGCCTTTATCTATTATTTTGTATTTTGAAAAAATAGCATTTCCAACAATGATGTTATTGCCTTCTTTAAAAATATGCTGGTATTTATAATTTGAAAATTTGGTTTTTTCTAAATCTGAATACTCTTGAACGCACAAAATATCAGGATTTTTTTCTGAAACAAATTCTGCAATTTTGTTAGGAATATTGGCTTTTTTGTACCAATTAAATTTATTGAATAAACGAACATTATAGCTCATTATCGTAAATTCATTTTCAGATTTTGGCAATACTGTTTGTTTTAAATTATAGAACTTATTAATAAATGTAATTCCTAAAAGCAACACCAAACCTGACACAAAAATATACTTTTTGAATTGTATCAACCAATATGCAAAAAACAACAAATTGACCACTAAGAAAAAAGGTAAAAACAAACTTAGCACACTCAAAAAAGGAAACCATTTTGGCGCTAAAAAAGGCAACAAATATGCCATTAATGTAGTAATCGCAACGACTACATTAAAAAATAACATGGTTTTAGAAATAAATGACATTTTTTTTAGCATCTATTTATTGGCTGCAAAAAGAAATTCTTTTTCTTCTTTGGTTAAACTTTCGTATCCCGATTTACTAATTTTTTCGAGAATTTCATCAATTTGTCTTTGTGTAAAATTTACATCTGAAACACGAACTGATTGGTATTTTTTTTTGGGTTTGTTTTTATATATTTTTTTAAATGTAGTGTTTTTTCTCTTTTTAATAATAAATATTTCACTTATATCGATTCCTTTTTTCATCAACATAGAATAGACAAACCCGACTAAACCACCAGACAAATGTGCAATATGTCCGCCAGTGTTTTCTGAAAGTAACTGCACTACGTCCAAGAAAATATAAAAAAATGCCAACTGCCAAATTTTAAAATATCCAAGTAAAGGAAGCCGAATGGAATAACTTGGCGCAAAGGTGGCAACAGCTATAAAAACAGCCATTATAGATGCACTTGCACCAACTATTAAATTAGAATAATTAAAGAAATACCCGAAAGCAACGAAAATTAAACCTGCAAAAAAACTACCTAAAAAGTAAACCGTTAAAAACTGTTTGGTGTTGAAAAACGTATAAAATAATGTACTTATATAATACAAAAAAATTAAATTAAATAAAAGATGAATCGACTCTGAATGAAAAAATCCGTAGGTAAATACTGTCCAAGGAAACCATAAAACATCTTTATAATTTGAAGACAAAGCCAACCAGTTTGGATATTGAAACTGATTTGAAACAAAACTAAAACACATAGCACTTATAATGAAAACCAAAATATTAATAAAAATTAACTTTTGAGAAACATCACCAGTTTTGTATTGTTGCTTTATTTCGTTTAAAATACTCATTGTTATAAGTACACAGATTTAATTGATAATCATTTTTTATTAATATTGATTTTTGCAATTGTTATTGCAATTGAATTTTAATTCCACCTATTATGCGTAAATTTATTTTTTCTCCAAAGCATCATTAAAATAAAACCTGTTAATGCTCCGCCAATGTGGGCAAAATGTGCAATATTCCCTCCTCCGGAAAATATTGAAAAACCGGTTACGCCTGAGAATAAATCTAAACCTACAATTATTGGTACAAAAAACTTCGCTTTTATAGGTACTGGAATAAACATCATCATTAATTCTGCCATTGGAAACATATAAGCAAAAGCAACTAACAAACCGTAAATGGCGCCAGACGCACCTACTGCCTGGCTATACATTATTACGTCAGCAGCTTCAGGCACATTACTAATTAAATAGTAATTAATTAAAGTATGTAAAAAAGCCGCTCCTAAACCACAAGCGATGTAAAAGAACAAAAACTTTTTTCCGCCCCAATAATGTTCTAGAGCTGAACCAAAAGAAACCAAAGCAAACATATTGAATAAAATATGCATCAAATTTGGCATAGGCGCATGCATAAACATGTGCGTAAAAGGTTGCCAAAATCGGAACTTTTCACTTTCAAAGTAAAACAAAGATAACGCTTCATAATTTTGAGGCATGACCTGACTCAATACAAAAACTATAACATTTATTATCAATAGTTGCTTTACAACAGGTGTCATATTATTGAACATACTTAAAAATTTTTATCTAATTCTTCTGTGGTTAATGTAATAAATATAGGTTTTTGAAACGGCGAAACATTTGGTTCTTTGCAGGCAAACAAGCCATTTACAATATTTTCTAATTCTATGGTATTTAGATATTTTCCTGATTTAATCGCGACACTTTTGGCAATAAATTTAGCAATACTATCACTCAATGAAAAACTATCTTCTGGTAAATTTTCTTGCAAATTATAAATCAAATCGTGTAAAATCTCAATTACATTTAAATCCGAAATTTGGGCTGGTAAACCCGAAATAATTACCTCATCCAATCCCATTTTTTCAAAAGCAAAACCTATACCTTCTAAATTAGGTTGAATTTCTTTTAAATACATCATCTCATCTCTAGAAAACTTAATTTCCAAAGGAAACAATAACTGCTGACTTGAGGCTTGATGAATGGTAATATTAGTTAAAAATTGTTCATATAAGATACGTTGATGTGCTCTATTTTGATGAATAACTAATAATCCAGATTTGATACTATTGATAATATATTTTCTGTTGAATTGATAGATTAAAGTCTGACTTTCTGTCGATTTATCATCAAATAATTTACTGGCTACTAAATTTGTCTCAAAATAATCATTTGAAACTTCGGTGGCATCTTGTTTTAAATTGGTATATAAACTTTCCCAATGAGGTTGCGCTGATTTACTTTTTTCATAAGAAGGCGAAGCCGAATATTTTTTAGTTTCAGATTCAAAGGGATTAAAAGATCGATCCACCTGAATGGTTGGTGAACCTAACGTTTTATCTTTGTAATCATAAGGAACATCTAAATTAGCATCTCTCTCAAAATCGAGTATTGGCGCTACATTAAACATCCCTAAACTGTGTTTCACTGTGGCACGTAAAATAGCGTATAACGCTTGTTCATCGTCAAATTTTACTTCTGTTTTTGTGGGATGTATGTTAATATCAATAGTATGTGGCGGTACTTCTAAAAATAAGAAATAACTGGGTTGATTATTGTCTCGCAACAAGCCATCAAAAGCATTCATGATAGCATGATGCAAAAATGGACTTCGTATAAATCTATTATTGACTAGAAAAAATTGTTCTGTTCTGTTTTTCTTTGCAAATTCGGGCTTTCCTACAAAACCACTAATTTTCAAAATCTCAGTTTCTTCTGTTACAGGAACTAATTTTTCATTTGTTTTACCACCGAAAATATTTACAATTCGCTGCCGATAATTAGAACTTGGTAAATTAAACACTTCACTTCCATTACTAATCATCGTAAAACTGATGTTAGGATGCGCCAAAGCTACGCGTTCAAACTCGTCAATAACATGTTTCAATTCGATATTATCCGATTTTAAAAAATTTCTACGAGCAGGAATATTGAAAAATAAATTTTTTACTAGAAATGAAGTTCCTTTTGGTAAAACGGCCACATCTTGTGTAATCACTTTACTTCCTTCAATGATGATATGAATACCTAATTCTTCTTGATCTTGCTTGGTTTTTAATTCTACGTGAGCAACTGCTGCAATTGACGCTAAAGCTTCTCCACGAAATCCTTTTGTATGTAAAGCAAATAAATCTTCCGCATGACGGATTTTAGAAGTCGCATGACGTTCAAAACACAATCGGGCATCTGTTACGTTCATTCCTAAGCCATTATCAATGACTTGAATTAGCGTTTTTCCAGCATCTTTTACGATAAGTTTAATTTCGGTTGCCTTTGCATCAACGGCATTTTCAATCAACTCTTTAACTACAGAAGCCGGTCGTTGCACCACTTCTCCAGCAGCAATTTGATTGGCTACATGATCAGGTAATAATTGAATAATTCCAGACATTAATCTGTTTTGATTTTGATTTTGGTAATGTTACAAATTTAAGAAATTAAAAACTTATTTTTAGTTCTCAAAAATTACAAAATGTAAAAGTTAATAACAAAATACTTCTTTATAAAATAAAAAATCACATCCTTCCATGAATGGAAACCTGTGATTATAATTTATTTGATTTTACTAGAATTTAGTATCTTTTATTCAATTCTATCATTTTAATAGCGGCAATTGCTGCTTCAATTCCTTTATTTCCATGTTTTCCTCCGCTTCTATCGATAGATTGTTGCATAGTATTATCTGTTAAAACACAAAAAATAGTAGGCACATCATACAATAAATTTAAATCTTTCATGCCTTGGGTTACACCTTCACAAACAAATTCAAAATGCATGGTTTCACCTTTAATTACGCAACCAATAACAATTACAGCATCTAGCTCCAACTTTTCGTGCATTTGTCGGGCGCCAAAAATTAATTCAAAACTTCCTGGAACATTCCAACGGTCTATATTTTCTGGTAATGCGCCACAATCTGATAAAGCGGTAACAACGCCTTTATACAAACCTTCTGTAACGTTTTCATTCCATTCTGAAACAACAATCCCAAACCGAAAATCTTTCGCGTTTGGGATTGTGTTTTTATCGTATTGAGATAAATTTTTATTTTCGGTTGCCATTATTTTTCCAATGATGCAATTAAAATATCAACTGTACTTCCTTCTTGAGAAGTTTCATATTTTTCTTTTATCGTTTTTAAATAACCTAACGCTTCATCATTTCTCTTTAAAACAATTGCCATATTGGCTGCTTTTAATAAAAATCTTGGTGTTACAAAATCATTTTCATCTGCATTTGCAGCTTCAATGTATAATTTTAAAGCTTCTTCATTGTTATTTAACTCTGCATTTGCGTCACCTTTTGCGCCAATTGCCAAAGCATGTAAATTTTGCTCTTTTGTTGAAAAATTATCTAAATGCTCAATTGCTTTTTTAAAGTCTTTCAAATGTAAACAAGCCATTCCTGCAGAATACTCTGCTAAATTAGCGGCTTTTGTACCTGCATATTCTGAAATGATTCCTTCAAAACCTAATTTACCTTCACCACCTTTTAAAGACAATTTAAATAAAGAATCTTGTTTTTCTGTAGCATCAACCGCTTTTTGAAAATACATTTGTGCTTGATTCATTTCTTTAAATGCTTCTTCTTGGCTTGGCGTTGCAATGTATTTATCGTATAAGATATATCCTAAAGTAGCAACTGCTACTGCTAAAATTACGCCTAATATTGCTTTTTGGTTTTTAATAACCCATTCTTCGGTTTTATTTGCTGTTTCATCTAATGTATTAAAAACACCAGCAGTAGTACTATCTTTTTCGTTTACATTTATGTCATCTACACTTGTATCAAATGCAGGATCTTTTTCTACTTCAGGTTTTGGTGATTTATAACCTCTTTTATTATATGTTGCCATTGAACTAAAATTTTATTAGAAATGCAAAAATATACTTTTTATTTAAATTTAAAAGTTCTTTTATTTATATTTTTAAAAATTGAACTTACATTTGTACTCGAAAGTGTAATTTTCGATACTTTTTACCGAAAAAACGTGATTTTAAAAAAACTATCTTTACTTAATTATAAGAACATTGCAGAGAATTCTTTTGAATTTGAAAGCAAAATAAATGCTATTGTAGGAAAAAACGGCATTGGTAAAACCACAATTTTGGATGCAATTTATCATTTAGCAGTTGGAAAAAGTTATTTTAATCCACTTTCTACACAAAATATCAAACATGGTGAGGAGTTTTTTGTAATTGATGGCTTGTTTGAAAAAGAAAATCGTACCGAACAAATTATATGTAGTTACAAGAAAGCGCAAAAAAAGATATTAAAACGGAACGGAAAAATTTACGAGAAATTTTCAGAACATATTGGATTAATTCCTATTGTGATTATTTCACCTAGCGATACAGATTTGATTATTGAAGGAAGCGAAACCCGAAGAAAATTTATTGATAATGTCATTTCTACTTTTGATGCGTCGTATTTGAATACTTTAATTAACTACCAAAAAACACTACAACAAAGAAATGCTTTATTAAAATACTTTGCATTAAATCAGGTTTTTGATGCTGATAATTTGAATATTTATAACGAACAATTATCGAGATTTGGACAACAAATTTTCTCTAAAAGAAAGGATTTTTTAGAAAAATTTATTCCTGTTTTTCAAGAATTATACGAGGTCATTTCTGAAAATGCTGAAAAAGTAACTATTGAATATGAAAGTCAACTTCATGAATACAATTTGGAGACCTTACTAGTTCAAAATCTTCAAAAAGATAGAATTACTCAATATACCACTTGCGGTATTCATAAAGATGATGTTTTATTCAATATTGCAGGTTTTCCTGTTAAAAAATTTGGATCGCAAGGCCAACAAAAATCATTTTTAATTGCTTTGAAATTAGCGCAGTTTGATTTCATTAAAAAACATACAAAAACATTGCCGATTTTACTTTTTGATGATATCTTTGATAAATTAGATGCGTTTAGAGTGCAACAAATTGTAAATATGGTAAATAATGATGTTTTTGGACAAATTTTTATTTCCGACACGCATCCAGAAAGAACTGAAAACATTATAAAACAAACACATAAAAGTTATAAAATATTTAATATCTAGTTTATTTTTCTAGAAAGTTAGATCGATAGATAATTAGATTGTTACACCATAAACGAATCAACAAAAAATAAATAAATAACATATTTTAATAAAATGAAAAAAATAAAATCAATTATCGCAATAGCAATTATTACATTATCAATAAGTTGCACCAATAGCCAAAATTTCAAAAGTGTTACTGCTTCAGAATTTAAAGGCGAAATTATTAAAACAAACGACGCACAAATTTTAGATGTTAGAACACCAGGAGAATATGCAAACGGTAAAATTGCAGATGCCAAAAACGTGGATTGGAACGGTGATTCTTTTGATACTCAAGTAGCCAATTTAGACAAATCAAAACCCGTTTTTGTATATTGCTTAAGCGGCGGAAGAAGTAAAAAAGCTGCCAATCATTTAGTGAAATTAGGTTTTAAAAACATTATCGAATTAGATGGCGGTTACATGGCCTGGGAAAAGGCAAATCCAAAAACCAGCGCAAGTTGGTCTGGAATGACTTTGGAAGACTACAACAAATTAATGATTTCCCATAAAACAGTTGTAATAGATTTTTACGCAGAATGGTGTGGTCCATGTAAAAAAATGTCGCCATATTTAGATAAAATAAGTAAAGAAATGTCTGATAAAGTAATTGTTAACCGCATTGATGCTGATCAAAACAAATCATTATTTAACGCATTAGGTTACCAAGGTTTACCAGTAATTATTGTAATTAAAAACGGAAAACAAACGTTCTTTAAAAACGAATTTGTTAGCGAAGAAGAATTGAGAAAAGCTTTATAAAAAATAAGTAAAAGTAAAAGAAACAAGTAAAAACTTTTCACTATTCACTAATTACTATTCACTTAAAAATATGAATATCATACAACAACAATCGTTAAAAAAATACAACACCTTTGGCATTGAAGCTTTTGCAACTGAATTTTGCGAGGTAAATTCAATTAACGGTTTAGCAAACGTTTTAAAAGAAAACCAACAAAGAAAACTCTTTATTTTAGGTGGTGGAAGTAACATGCTTTTAACTCAAAATATCGATGCTTTAGTGTTACATATTAACAATAAAGGCATTGAAGTGGTTAATGAAAATGACGATTTTGTTTGGGTAAAAGGAAATGCAGGAGAGAACTGGCACGAATTTGTCCTGTTTTGTATCAAACACAATTATGGCGGTATTGAAAATTTATCTTTAATTCCGGGAAATCTTGGTGCCACTCCAATTCAAAATATTGGTGCTTATGGCGTTGAAATTAAAGACACATTTGTTTCTTGTGAAGCGATGAAAATTGACACACAAGAAATTTCCACTTTTGATAAAAATGCTTGTAAATTTGGTTATAGAGAAAGCGTTTTTAAGTCCGATTTGAAAAACCAATATGTAATTGTATCAGTTATTTTTAAACTAACCAAAAAGAATCACAAACTAAATACATCTTATGGCGCTATTGATGTAGAATTAGAAAATATGGGCATCAAAAACCCAACGATTCAAGATGTAAGTCGAGCAGTAATCGCCATTCGTGAAAGCAAATTACCGAATCCGAAAGAGTTAGGAAATAGTGGAAGTTTCTTTAAAAATCCAATTGTTCCAATCGAAATTTACGAAAAAGCTAAAGCGAATTTTCCAGATATGCCACATTATCCAGTTTCGGAAACACTTGTAAAAGTGCCTGCTGGTTGGCTAATTGAGCAAGCAGGTTTTAAAGGCAAACGTTTTGGTGATGCTGGAATTCACACCAAACAAGCTTTAGTTTTAGTCAATTACGGAAACGCAACAGGAAATGAAATCTGGAACGTTGCGCAAAATATCCAAAAAACTATTTTTGAAAAATACGGAATTAGCATTGAAGCAGAAGTAAATGTGATTTAATTTACGATTTACGATTTACGATTTGTAAAAAATTAAACTTGAATCTTTAAACAAATAAGCCTAAATTTGGGCAACTTTTTAAACGAACATGGAAACAACATTATACATACTATTTATTGCATTTTTAGGTTTTTTTGTCATTCAATTCTTGTACCAATCGTTTGTTTTTAGTCGTTTTTCGTTAGTAAAACCTAAGAAAGAAACCACAAAAAGCGTCCCTGTTTCAGTCATTGTTTGGGCAAAAAATGAATATGAAAATTTATTGAAACAACTACCTGTTTTAGTTTCTCAAAATTATCCAAATTACGAATTGGTACTTATTGATGATGCTTCAAATGACGAAACTTTAGATTTATTTGAAGAATACGAAAAGAAATATTCTTTTGTTAGATTAGTAAAAGTAATTAACAATGAAGCCTTTTGGGGAAACAAAAAATTTGCATTAACCTTAGGAATAAAAGCTGCAAAAAACGAATATTTATTATTCACAGATGCCGATTGTTGTCCAGCTTCTGAAAACTGGATTTCTGAAATGACTTGCCATTTTTCGATCAAAAAAACAATTGTTTTAGGATATGGCGCTTACAATAAAATTAAAGGTTCTGTATTAAATAAAATTATTCGTTTTGACGCCGTTGTTGCTGCCATTCAATATTTGTCTTGGGCAAAAATTGGAAAACCTTATATGGGTATAGGAAGAAATATGGCCTATAAAAAATCCGAATTTTTTAACGTTAATGGATTTATCAATCACATCAAAGTACGCTCAGGCGAAGATGATTTATTTATTAATGAAGCCGCAAATAAAGCAAATACCACAATTTGTAACAGCCCTGAAAGTTTTACTTATTGTGAACCTAAGACTACTTTCAAAGATTGGATGAATCAGAAAAGAAAGGAAACTTCTACTAAAAAATTTTATAAAGATTTTGATAAAATACAATTAAATTTATATTTTATTTCACAATTATGTTGTCTCATTTTAGGTATAATTTTACTATCTTTCCAATATAATTTGATAATTGTATCAAGTGTTTTAGGCTTTCGGTATGTTTTTAATTGGATTGTTTTTGGTTACGGAGCAGCTAAATTAAAAGAGAAAGACATCATTTTATGGTATCCAATTTTTGAAATTATTTTATTAATAACTCAAATTAGAGTGGCTTTCACCAATTTAATATTCAAACCCGAACATTGGAAATAAAACAAGAAAAAATACTTAATAACATTCAAAAAGCAAAACTAGGCAATCAAGTAGCTTTTACTTTTCTTCTCGATTTTTATTGGAATGAAGTGTATGGTTATATGCTAAAACGTACTGAAAACGAAACCGATACGGAAGATATCGTAATAGAAACATTTGCCAAAGCATTTGATAAAATAAGCACTTACAATCCTGAATTTGGATTCAACACTTGGTTAATTGCCATAGCAAAAAATGCACATATTGATTTGCTTCGCAAAAAAAAATCTACTCTATTTTTAGAAATTACAAACGAGGAAGATGGCTTGGCCAATCAAGTTTTAGATAATACTCCAACAATTGAAGATATATTGATTACCGAACAAAACCTGTCGCAATTGTTACAACAAATTAAACAATTAAAACCTGCTTACCAAGAAGTGATTCAACTTCGCTACTTTCAAGAAATGAGTTACCAAGACATGGCGGAACAATTGAACGAACCACTAAACAATATCAAAATAAAACTACTTCGTGCTAAAAAATTATTAGCGGAAATTATTAGCAATAAATAACAATAAATCATTCGTTTAGTCAAATAACTGTTTTTTTGGCACGATTATTTCATATAGTTTAAATTATACACAATTTGTAATTTTTAAAACTATATATTATGTCAAACTTCAATGTACAAAACGACAAATGGTTGGAAATAGCTTTCGAAAACCGAAACAAAGCTTATGGCGCTTACCAATTAAGAAAAGAAAGTGATGCCACCACCATAAAAGCAATGCTTATAACTTTCGGATTTATAGCTTTTGGAATTGGATTATTTTCATTTACAACTCCAGAATCAAAACCAATTGTAAAACCAGAACCAAATGTATTACCACCGGTAGTAACAATTGTGGAATTTACCCCAATAGTTCCAAAAGCTGAACCTATTCAACCTAAAGGAACCGATAAACCAAAATTAAATCTAACTCCTGACAATCTACCACCAGTTGTTGTAGATATAATAGCAGTGAAACCGCCAATTGAACCCGAAAATCCTGACACTTCTACACCATTTAATCCAAATGGTACTGAAAATGGAAATCCGGGACCAATTGGAAATCCGTTAGGTACTGCTAATACTACAATTTCAACCACTACAGGCACAGATTCTGGTACAAATATTTTTAAAGGGGTTTTGGGTTCGGAAGCTAGTTTTCCAGGAGGAATTAACAAGTTTAGAGCTTTTATTGCAGAAAATTACAAAGTGCCAAGTTCATTTGATCAAGAAGAATTATTTATTGAAATGATTTTTGTGATAGAAAAAGACGGTTCCATGACCGATATTAGAATGGTAAGCAAAGGTGATAAAGCTCTAGAAAAAGAAGCTATTAGAGTACTAAAATCAATGAATAAAAAATGGACGCCAGGCCGCGTAAATGGTGAAGTAGTAAGAAGCGAAAAAAGACTTCCAATTCAAATTAGTCTTATTGAAACAGACTAATAATAAATTTGTATTAAGAAAGCCACATGATATTCAAAATTATGTGGCTTTTTTTAAAAATTGAAATTAAAATTATAGTCTTGCATAATGGCATTAAACAAAAGTTAGTTTTATGTTACAAATGAAAAATAACACTTCAAAAATAGGATTTTTTTTTAATGTGTTTTGTATATTTGCGCAAGATTTTATTTTCAAATTATGACATCAGAAAGCGTATTTCCTCCTACTCCAAAACCAAAATGGCTTCGTGTAAAATTACCCGTTGGACAAAAATATACCGAACTTAGAGGTTTAGTAGATAAATACAAATTAAACACCATTTGTGCTTCTGGTAGTTGTCCGAATATGGGAGAATGCTGGGGAGAAGGAACGGCAACTTTTATGATTTTAGGAAATATTTGCACCCGTTCATGTGGATTTTGTGGTGTTAAAACAGGTCGTCCTGAAAATGTAGATTGGGAAGAGCCTGAAAAAGTAGCGCGTTCTATTAAAATCATGAATATCAAACATGCCGTAATTACAAGTGTTGACCGAGACGATTTAAAAGATATGGGAACCATTATTTGGGCTGAAACTGTAAAAGCCATACGAAGAATGAATCCGAAAACAACCTTAGAAACATTAATTCCAGATTTTCAAGGAAGTGAATCGCATTTAGATAAAATTATTGAAGTGGCTCCGGAAGTCGTTTCTCACAATATTGAAACTGTTAGAAGATTGACTCGTGAAGTACGAATTCAAGCGAAATATGATAAAAGCTTGGCCGTCTTAAAATACCTTAAAGAACAAGGTTTAAACCGAACAAAATCAGGGATTATGTTAGGATTAGGCGAAACAGAAGCAGAAGTAATTCAAACTTTACATGATTTAAAAGACGCTAAAGTTGACGTGGTAACGATTGGTCAATATTTACAACCAAGTAAAAAACATTTGCCTGTAAAAGAATTCATCACACCTGAACAATTTGAAAAATACGAAAAAATTGGTAAAGAATTGGGTTTCATTCATGTAGAAAGTGGCCCATTAGTGCGTTCTTCTTATCATGCTGAGAAACATATTCACTAATAACGTTTATTCTGTTATTTGTTTTTTGTTTAGAAGAAATCCTTTTAAACAACCGAACGAATTAACAAATTAACAAACATCCTAAAAATGAAAATACGTGTCGCTATAAATGGTTTTGGAAGAATCGGGAGAAACTTATTCCGATTATTACTTGACCATCCTCAAATAGATGTTGTAGCTATAAATGATATTGCGGATATTAAAACCATGAGTCATTTATTGAAATATGATAGTATTCACGGTGTTTTACAACGTTCTATATCAACCGATAATGAAATCTTATCAATTGATGATTTAAAATTTCAATTTTTCCATGAAAGTGATATTTCTAAATTACCCTGGAAAAACCTAAATATCGATTTTGTAATTGAAGCTACTGGAAAATTTAAAACTACTGAAACCGCTAGTTTACATATTTCAGCTGGTGCAAAAAAAGTAATTTTATCTGCACCTCCTGAAGATGAAAAAATAAAAACTGTTGTTTTAGGTGTTAATGAACATATTTTAGACGGATCGGAAACCATTATTTCCAATGCAAGCTGCACTACAAATAACGCAGCACCTATGCTAAAAATTATTCAAGAATTGTGTGGTATTGAACAAGCCTACATTACCACGGTTCACTCTTACACAACCGACCAAAGCTTACACGACCAACCTCATAAAGATTTGAGACGTGCAAGAGGTGCTTCGCAATCTATTATTCCAACTACAACTGGAGCAGCAAAAGCAATAACCAAAATTTTTCCGGAATTAGATGGAAAAATTGGCGGATGTGGTATTCGAGTTCCCGTACCAGATGGTTCATTAACAGATATTACTTTTAATGTTAAGCGAAAAGTGACTATTGAAGAAATAAATTTAGCTTTCAAAAATGCCTCTGAAAACGAATTAAAAAATATTTTAGCTTACACTGAGGATCCCATTGTTTCTGTAGATGTTATTGGCAATAAAAATTCGTGTGTGTTTGACGCGCAGTTAACTTCTGTGATTGACAAAATGGTAAAAATAGTGGGTTGGTATGATAATGAAATAGGATATTCCTCTCGTATAATTGATTTAATGCTTTTTTTATCGAAAAATAAATACTAATTTTAACATTATTAATTTCAGGTTTTGAATAATAAATAATGAAAAAACTCTTTTTTCTTCTAACTTTTTTCACGCTATTCACTTTTTCTCAAACAAAGGAAAATAAACCTGACAGCATCATCTATTTTTTAGAATTAGCGAATTATTCATTTGAAGAAAAATACAACTCTAAAGATGCCATAAAGTACGTTCAGAAAGCAATTGAATATTCTAAAGTTTATAAAAACAATGAGAAACTTTATGATAGTTATTATTTTTTGGGAAGCTTATATTTAGAAACCAATAATTATAATGAAGCTATTGTTTATTTCATAAAATGTTCAAATTATTATGAAATCAATCAAATTAGTTCTTCCAAAGTTGCGAAAATAAATTACGCATTAGGCACCCTATATTTAGAAAAAAGAAATTTTAAAATTGCGAAATTATATTTCAACAAATCATATTCAATTTACAATAGAATCAACACTAACAATACTTTAGTCTTAATAGAACTTCAAAAAGGATTAACTTTAAAGGCCAATAATAAATTAGATGAAGCAATTGTTGTTTTTAACAATATCGCCAATACTAGTAGAGATGTTGAACCTAGTAAAATTGAGGCGCTTTATCAGCTAAGTAAAATTTATTATAATCTAGAAGATTATGAAAAAGCACTTGATTTTTCAAAAAAGGCTTTGAAACTTGTAGAAAATAATACTGTTGGCATTTCAAAAAAGAAAATATTAAATAATCTAATTTTAATTTGTGAAAAACAAGAAGATTATAAATTATCTAATTTTTATTTAAAAGAATTTTTGACTCTAAATGAGATTAAAAACAACTCCAGTCTAGCGGATACAGATTTACTAATCAATAAAAAAGAGCACGACAATCAATTAGAAATTGTAGAGAAACTTGAAAAAGAGAAAAATGACCAATTAAAAGCAATTCGATTTAACAAACTAATTAGTATAATGAGTATTGTATTAATTGCCATTCTATCATTATTTAGTTTTTCTTTATACAGAAACAATAAAATTAGAACTGTTACCAATAAACTTTTACAAGAAAAAAACGAAGAATTAACCGAACAAAAAGAAAAAGCAGAGCTTGCTTCAAATGCCCGATCTGAGTTTTTATCTACCGTAAGCCATGAGTTACGCACACCATTGAATGCTATAAATGGAATTACGCATTTGCTTTTACAAGAAAATCCAAAATCAACGCAATTAAATTATCTGAAATCATTAGAATTTTCTGGAAATTACCTTTTAAGTTTTATTAATGATATTTTGGAAATCAATCGATTAGAATCTAGTGCCATTCAAATTGAAAAAATTAATTTTAATTTAGAAGAATTAATCAAAAATATTCGGGAATCTTTTAATGGGTTTATTTTACAAAACAACATCGATTTTAAATTAGAATTGGATTTTGAAAACCACAAAAACTTAATTGGTGATCCTACAAAATTATCTCAGATTTTAATCAATCTAATCAACAATTCCATCAAATTTACCAAAAATGGCAAGGTAACCTTTTCTGTTAAAACCATAAAAGAACAAAACGACACAGTAACCTTAAATTTCGTGATACAAGATAATGGTATTGGTATTCCCGAAGACAAAATTGCAAATATTTTCGATAGTTTTTCGCAGGGCTCTGTGGAAATAAATAGAGCATATGGCGGAACTGGTTTAGGACTTTCCATTGTTAAAAAAATAATTGAATTATTGGGTAGTGAAATTCATTTAGAAAGTAAAGTAAACAAAGGCACAAAATTATATTTCGATTTGAATTTCGGAAAATCTAACGCAGAAATTATTCTAAATCACGAAAAAAAGAAAGTGACATCTTACAAGAATTTGAAAAACAAAACGGTTTTATTGGTAGAAGACAACAAAATCAACCAAATGATTACTAAAAAAATGCTAGAAAACAAAGGCATGATTTGTAGTATTATTGACAATGGTGAAGATGCGATTATTGCCATGCAAAACAGCACTTTTGATTTAGTTTTAATGGACGTTCACTTAACTGGAATTAATGGTACAGAAGCAACTGCTGAAATTAGAAAATTTGACAATAAAACACCTATTATTGCCTTAACCGCTATTTCTTTAAACGAAAACAGAGAGATGTTACTTTCTTTTGGAATGAATGAAGTGATAACCAAACCCTTTAATACAGATTATTTTTACACCGTAATTAGCGATTACTTAGTGTGATTTTTTACCCAATTGACAACTAGAGTATCAAATTTTTCTTTATCTGAAACAAACTTAGATTGAATAGGTAAACAATATAAATTATAGGCGTTTACTTTTCCTTTTAAGCGCATAAAATCCTTTTCAGTGGTTACCAAAATTTTATCTTTTGACAATTCATTGAATGATAAAATTTCATTTTCTGAAAAATTATGATGATCAGGATACATCATGACTTTATCGTTACCAGAATTTAAATAATCGATAAAATATTTTGGCTTCGCAATTCCAGCAACAATTACTTTTTCTGTGGAAATAATATTTGAAACCGACAGGCTATTTTCAGCACCCATCACATTTGAATCATAATCAATTGAGGTAAAAAAAACTGGCACATTTACGTTTAATTTTGCTTTCACTTCATCTTTATTATTTGCAGTAATGTTTGAAGGGCATTTGGTTACAACAACCATATTGGCGCGCTTTTTACCAATAGTGCTTTCACGCAAATTCCCAAAAGGCAAAATAAAATCGTCAGCAAATAAATCATCAAAAGCCGTTAATAAAATGTACAAACCTGCTTTTACTTTTCTGTGCTGAAACGCATCGTCTAATAAAATTATTTCTGGACGACAATTAGAAATTAAGTTTTCAATACCCGATTGTCTGTCTTCGCAAACTGCAACGGAAATTTCAGGAAATTTGGAATACAGTTGAAACGATTCGTCACCTAATTCTGAAGCTGTAACAATATCATTTGCCAATACAAAACCTTTTGAACTTCGTTTGTAGCCACGACTCAAAACGGCAATTTTATAAGTATCTTTCAATAATCGAATTAAATATTCTGTTTGAGGGGTTTTACCTGTGCCGCCAGTACTTAAATTACCTATAGCAATAATAGGCAAATCAAATGATTTTGAAGAAAAAACACCTAAATCGTAAAGCCAATTTCTAATAAAAGTAATTAACCAAAATAAACCTCCAAGCGGAAAAAGTAGTTTTCGTAATAACATCATAGTTATTTTTCTAAATAATGACCTATAGCAGAAATAAGCTTGAAGTTCTTATAAATATTTGTATAAAAATATCTAAAATTAAACTTTAATAATAATCTTTATGTGTGTTTTAAAATTAGATATACAAATGTACAAAATTCGTAGGAATTAAATTTAAAGTAAATTATTTTTAAATCAATTGATTTTTTATCTTTGAAAAACACAAAATTACTAAAACACAAAATGCAATTATCTGAAATAACAAAACATCTTGAAGAATTAGCTCCTTTGGCTTACGCTGAAGACTTTGACAACGTTGGGCTTTTAGTAGGACACACCAATGATATTACTGGTATTTTAGTTTGCCACGATGCATTAGAAGAAGTTATTGAGGAAGCCATTTACAAAAAATGTAATTTGGTAGTATGCTTCCATCCTATTTTATTCGCAGGATTAAAAAAAATTACAGGGAAAAATTATGTTGAAAGAGCAATTATCAAAGCAATAAAAAATGATGTTGCCATCTACGCAGTTCATACCGCGTTGGATAATCATCAAAATGGAGTGAATAAAATTTTCTGTGATGCATTAGGCCTTACAAAAACTAGAGTGCTTATTCCAAAACAAAATTTCATATATAAATTAGCAACATACACCAAGCCCGAAAACGAAAACCAAGTAAAACAAGCCTTGTTTGAAGCTGGGGCAGGAACAATTGGTAATTATAACAATTGTAGTTTTACATCAACCGGAATTAGTTCTTTTAAAGGCAATGAAAACAGCAACCCAGTTCTTGGGCAAAAACACATTTTACAGAAAGAAGACGAAATAAAAATAGAAGTAGTTTTCGAAAAACACTTACAAAAAAATATTTTAAATGCCCTTTTTTCCAATCACATGTACGAAGAAGTGGCCTACGAAATTTACAAAACAGAAAATGAACACCAAAATATTGGCTTAGGCATGATTGGCGAATTGGAATATCCTATGCAACCAAAAGCATTTTTACAATTTGTTAAAGAAAAAATGGAATGTGGCGGCATTCGTCACAGTCAGTTTTTGCGAAATGAAATCAAAAAAGTTGCAGTTTTAGGTGGAAGTGGTAGTTTTGCAATAAAAAACGCGATTGCAGCAGGAGCCGATGCTTTTTTAACTGCAGATATAAAATACCATCAGTATTATGAAGCTGAAAACAAGCTGCTTTTAGCAGATATTGGTCATTTTGAAAGCGAAAGATATACAAAAAACTATATTGTTGACTTTCTTAAAGAAAAAATCACTAATTTTGCAATCATTTTATCAGAATTAAATACAAATCCCGTTAAATATTTTTAACAATATGACAAATACTAAAGAACTAAGCGTAGAAGAAAAATTAAGAGCAATTTATGCTTTACAATTAATTGATTCTAAAATTGACGAAATAAGAAACGTACGAGGAGAATTACCTTTAGAAGTGGAAGATTTAGAAGATGAAGTAGCAGGATTATCTAAACGATTAGATAAATTAAACGAAGATTTAAACAATATTGATCATCAAGCGAAAGAGAAAAAAAATAATATTGATGACCACAAAACTGCAATAAAAAAATATACGGACCAACAGAAAAATGTGCGAAACAATAGAGAATTTAATTCTTTATCAAAAGAAATTGAGTTTCAAGAATTAGAAATTCAATTGGCTGAAAAGCACATTAAAGAAATGAAAGTTACTTTAGAAAACAAAAAAGAAATTGTTAATGAAACTAGAGACAAACTGGAAAGCAAACAAAATCACTTAAAACATAAAAAAGCAGAGTTAAGTGATATAATGGCAGAAACTGAAAAAGACGAAAACTTTTTAATTGAAAAATCTAATGAATTTAGAGGCAAAATTGAAGAGCGTTTATTAGCAGCTTATGACCGAATTAGAAATAGTGTAATTAATGGCTTAGCAGTTGTTTCTATAGAACGTGGCGCATCTGCAGGTTCATTTTTTACTATTCCACCACAAACTCAAATGGAAATTGCGGGTAGAAAGAAAATCTTAACAGATGAACACAGTGGCCGAATTTTAGTTGATAGCGTTTTAGCTGACGAAGAAAAAGAAAAAATGGAGAAAATTTTCGCCAAAATGTAATATTATTGGTCGAAAGTCTGAAAGGCAAATAACTAAATATATATACAATAAAAAAATCCCAATTTGCATTGGGATTTTTTTATTACAAAACCCTAAACAAATAAACATCTAAACAAATAAACCACCCAAAAATTTAAACTAAAAAAACTACCTTTGCCAAATGGAAGAACAATTAGTACGCATTAATAAATATTTATCAGAATCCGGATTTTGCTCTCGTAGAGAAGCCGACAGATTATTGGAAGAAGGCAGAATTACCATCAACGGAAAATCTCCAGAATTAGGCACAAAAGTAGCCCCAGGAGACGAAGTTCGTGTAAATGGCGAATTGGTTACCAACACGAATAAAAAACCCATTTATTTATCCTTCCACAAGCCAGCGGGAATTGAATGCACCACCAATTTAAACATTCCAGACAATATTGTAGATTACATCAATTATCCAGAACGCGTTTTTCCTATTGGAAGATTGGACAAAGCCAGCGAAGGATTAATCTTTATGACAAATGATGGCGATATTGTAAACAAAATTCTACGCGCCAGAAACAACCACGAAAAAGAATATATTGTTACCGTTGACAAACCCATTACTGATGTTTTCATCAAGCAAATGAGTAATGGTTTGCCTATTTTGGATACTATTACCAAAAAATGTAAGGTAGAAAAAATGAGTCAGTTTGTGTTTAAAATTGTTTTAACACAAGGATTAAACAGACAAATTCGTCGTATGTGCGAATATTTAGATTACGAAGTAAGCTCGCTAAAACGCATACGAATTATCAATATCACTTTAGACGTTCCTGTTGGAAAATACCGCCCGTTAACCGACAAAGAAATTATTGAGTTAAATACACTTATTGAACCTTCAAGCAAAACCGAAGACGCCAGTATTTTACGTGATAAGAAAACCAATTACGGCAATAGAAATTACGACAAACGAAACAGATAATTTTTTGGGCGTTCCCCTTCGGGTCGTGTCTTCCGCTATATTCCCGAGAAAAACGGGATATGCCGCTACAACCACTAACGCAAACCCGTTTTCATTAGAAAATTAATTCCATTACGTAATCATCCATAACGTAACCATTCCCAATATCTATTACTTCCTCTTTTGAAACAACAAAACCTGCTTTTTCATAAAAGAACTTGGCTTTATTGTATTTATTTACATTTAAAAATATGCCTTTCTGATCATTGCTTTTGGCGATTCTCACTATTACATCAATCATAAATTTACCAAAACCTTTTCCTTGTGTTTCTGGTAACAAATAAATTTTATGAATTTTTAGCAACTTCGTTTTCTTACAATTGAATTCGTAAGAAACAAATCCAACAACATTATTGTCTTCAAATACTAATTCAAAAACTTGACCCGCATCCATTTGGTTTTCTAAATTGGTAAGTGCATATAAATTAGCTAACATAAAATCTAATTGCGCTTTTGATAATATCTCACCATAAGTAGCTGGCCAAATAGCAAAAGCTAAATCGCGAACTATCAAAAGTTGGTCTCTTTTACAAGCAATCATTTTCATTTGGCTAAAATAAAAACAAAAAGGGTCAATCTATTCCAGATTGACCCTTTTTTAAAAGATATTTTTTTAAACCCTATTTAGTTAAATTTATAACTTAAAAAGAATTCATTAGAACCATTAGCGCGCCCTAAAGTTTGGCTACGAACGCTGTATTCATAAGCATAACCCAAAGCGAATTTTTTATTCACATTTATCGAAGCTAATCCTGCTAGAGTATTATCTGTTCTGTACGTTACGCCAAAATTGATGTTGTCATCATATTTAAGAGTTGTAGTAAAATCCGTTGAAAAAGGAGCTCCATTTACATAACGTAACATTATAGATGGGATTATATCCAATGAAGGAGAAACTTCAAAAGTTCTTCCTGTTGAAAAATAATAATGTGCCTGATCAGTTGCAACTGATGCAAAACCTGCTTCATCTTTTGCTCTTTTAGTATCCAACATTTTCGGAGTAGATAACGAAACATAATAGTTTTGGCTTTTTAAATAAAAACCAACCCCAATGTTTGGATTAAATCTTGAAATTGACTGTAAACTTGGATCGGAAATATTGTAATTATACGTTTGTAATCCACTTGTGTTTACTTCATAGTTGTTACCTCCAGCTTTAATACCCATAAATAAGTTCAAAGATTCGTTTAACTGTACTTTGTAAGAAAAGTCTACTGCAACAAAAGTTTGTTTTTCAATAAAAACCTGATCTCTAACAACAGAAAAACCAATAGCCAAATTTTTACTTACAGGCGACATGAATGAAGCTGCTTGAGTTTGTGGTGCATCTGCGACACCAGCCCATTGTTGTCTAACACTAGTTCTGAATTGAGTTTCGCCGTCTACACTAACTGCAGCTGGATTGACTAAATTTAAATGATTACCATAAAAAGCTAGTATACTTTCTTGCTGAGCTAAAGCACTACTACTTATTAAAAGTAGTAGTACTATGCTAATATTTTGAATTTTTTTCATTGTATATTAATTTTACTTTTAAATTATTTGGTAATAAATATCCATCCTTGGTGCTCAATAGAACCATTACCATCTAAATCAATTTGATAGTAGTAAGAAGATGATATTAAGTTGTTATTTTCTCCTTTGGTGTAAGAACCATTCCAATCATTTTGGTAATTATTTTTACTAAAGATAAGATCTCCCCAACGATTGTATACTTTAACTGAATTATTTGGATAATTTTGAATGTTATTGATAAACCATGTGTCATTTATTCCATCTCCATTAGGAGTAATGGCCTCTGACACATTAACTTCAATAGTATCACAAACATCACCTACACCGTCATTATCAACATCTTGTTGACTTGGATTGTAAATAAAAGGACAATTATCATAGCCATCTAAAACAAAATCATTATCATCATCATTATCACAAGCATTACCAATTCCATCATTATCATTATCGGCTTGATTTGCATTTGCTTGAAGAGGACAATTATCATTAACATCTAAAATTCCATCATTATCATCATCTGTATCACAATTATCTGGCGCTCCATCTAAATCGTTATCACTTGTTGTTGTGAAATCGAAAGACACAGTTACAATTGCAGTTACTGAAGTGGCATTTCCACTAGCATCAGTTGCTGTTAATGTTACAGTATTTGGACCAATATTCGCACATGTGAATGTTGATGGAGTGACTACTAATGTAGTTATTCCACAATTATCAGTTGAGCCATTATTAACTTGAGCAGCAGTAATTGATGCTGTACCCGAAGCATTTAACAAGACCGATACCGGCGTTGTTATTACAATTGGTGCAACATTATCTGTTAAAGTTATTGAAGCTGTTGAAAAGCATCCTGTGCTTCCATTTGTTGAAATCGCTTGGTAAGTCAATGGTGTAGCAGAAGGAGGTAGTGCATATACCGTTGAAGCTGATGTTCCTGCAACATAAGGAACAGTACCTGCTGCATTAGTAAATAAATTAGTAGCAGGTGACCAAGTTATTACACCTTGCGATTTCACAATTTTAACATCATCAATTAACCAACCATAAAAGTTAGCACTACTATCTGTGGTATAACGGAATCTAATTCTAAATTGAGAACTTGCTAAAGCAGCTGCTGGAATATTTAACGTTTCCGTTTTCCATAAACTAGTGGCTGGACCAACTCCAGGAGTTGATGTAGTACCTGTAAATACAGTATTCCAATCTGAGTAGCTATTTTTTGTAAATCTAACATTTGTATCAAATACAGTTGTCAAAGCACCTCCTACATAATCTGCAGGTGTAAATGTAGTCCATGTAGTTCCTCCGTTAGTCGAATATTCAACAAAACCATAATCATATCCAGCTTCCATAGCAGCTATATGTGAAAATGTAACGGAAGCATTCGCTGCACCAATTAAGTTTATATTTTGATTTAATTCATAAGTAGCAGTTGCACTAACTGATGTGGTATTAAACAATATAGAACCTGTTCCTTGAGCATAATAAGTAGTATTTAATGCACTAGTTGCATTAGTACTTACTGTAAAATTAGAAGGCGCAGTGTCCATAGGTTGTGCAAATGCATTTTGTATAAAATTACCCCCAGTAGCTGTCATTGGAAAAATAACCCCAACACAGGCAGAAGAATTTACAGGTGTAATAGTAACAGCAGATGGTAAAGGATTTACTGTAACCGAGAAAGTAGCAACATTAGCACATAAACTTCCACTAGTTTGAGTGGCTGTTAATGTGTATACAGTTGAAACAGTTGGATTAAATATCCAACCTGTAGTTACATTACCCGTTACACCAGTTGCTGGTGACCAAACATAAGTATTGAAATTTGTAGTTGGAGATGTTACTGTTACAGGCGTTGTACTATTTGTGTTACAAATTGTAGCGGTTGCAGCACTTATTGTTAAAACAGGTGGAGCGGTAACTGTAGCAGTTACTGCGCTTCTTAATGATTGACAAGCAGCTTGACCTGAAAACACAACATTTGGTCTAGTATTTGTTGCCGTTGGTGTTGGTGAACTTGTATAATAAGCAGCATTATTAGAACTAGAAAACGAATGTAATACTGTATTAGTAGAAGTTGTCGTTACAAAAGTAGTTGCGTTTGAATTTCCGTATTGTCCGTCTTCACGGATATCAATAATAATATTAGAAGAACCATCCCAGTTGTATGGAGTAGCTAAAGTAATTGTATTACCACCTACAGTTGGTGTGTAGTTAGATGGTCCAAATGCAACTGCTAAACCAGTTGTTTGGTAAGCTGTTAAAGTTGAATTTGTTGTAGCACCCATTCTTATAGCAAAATTATTTATAATAGCTGGACTAGGTAAAGCTGCAATATTAAATTGTAAAGAAGTAATATTTCCAGCGCTTAAACCTAATGCTTGTAATTCTGCAGCAGTGAAAACAATTTGTTTCCAACCTTGATACCAATAATTACAAAACACACTGTTTTGAGATGTAGCACCGGTTAAAGCAGTTCCTGTTCCAGCAGTTATTGTCCCTGAAGTTACCGTTTCTGATGCAGCATAATATGTAGTTGAAGCAGAAATTATTGGTGTAGTAAATGAATTCCCTGAAGCTAAAGCAGCTCCACCTGTAGCAGCATTAAACCATTTAATAGTTGCTCCAGTACTTGGAGTAGCTCCAAGAACAACGGTACCAACTCCACAACGTGTAGCAGGTGTAGTCGCTGTTATACTGTTAGCAAAAGTAATTTGAACTGCTGTTGAAGTAGCCGTAGTAGGACCAGTAACACAAGTTACCTCACATCTATAAAATGTAGCCTGGGTTGGAGTAATAGACAAGGTTGCATTAGTTGCACCAGTAATATTTGTATAAGTTGTTCCATCTGTTGACGACTTCCACTGATAGGTAATTCCAGAACTTGAAGGTGGATTTTGTAAACTTAAATTCACACTATTTCCTGAACATACAGTTAAAGTGGATGCTAAAGTATTACCAGGAGTAGGTGTTCCAACACATGCATTTGAATTGGCATAACTTAAAAATCCTGTGTAATTAGCACTTGTAATTGGAGTGTTAGACTGTGTAGTCGCACCAGCTACTGCTGTAGCTACTGAACCAAATGCATTTGAGTATTGTCCTGTAGCCGTAGCTGCTTGAACTGGGATGCTTGTTGCTAAAATTCCTGCATCACCTAAAAGTACATTTAAATCAGTAACAGTTCCTGAAATGATTGGTGCATGCCATCTTCTTGTAGTTGACATACCATTAATAGCTGCATTTTGAGTTCCTGTGTTGGTATCAAAAGCTTCCGCTCTCATTACCGAAACTGCTGTAGTTAAAGGCGCCAATGAAATTGGAGCATAAGCAGACTTTCCTACAGGGAATAAAATATATGATGTGTTTGTATTACCAGAAGCAATTGTTCTTGCAAATGGTCCTTTTACCATATTTGTTGCACTAGGTGTTCCAGAAAGCGTTCCAGCCGCTGTTGCTGTACCTAATGTAAGTAAATTAGTATTTGTAGTATTAATTAAACCAGAAGTCATGGTTAAGGTACCACTTATAGATAACGGAACACTTAAAGTAACTCCAGTTGCATTACTGTTATTTACAGTTAATGAAGTTAAATTAGCAGTTGTTGTTGTCGCTGAATTTCTAAAAACTCCAGGACCAGAAATCGTTTGTGGGTTTGTATTTACAGATACCGTACCATCAAGGTAATTTGCTAATCCCAATATGCTGGTTGAAGTTAAGATACCTTTGTTTATAATATTACCTGAAACATAAAACGTACCAAATAATATTTCTGAACTAGGTTCTATTGTTACATTTCCATTAATTCCAAAAGTATATGTTGTGGTAACATTTCTATTGGTACCTCCTAATGTATTTACTTCTAAATTTCCAAAAGATATTCTTCTAGAACTTACCCATGTATTTAACCTAAAACCATTTGTAGCGTTACCTCCTGCATCTGTTGAAACTCCATTACCTAATTTAAGTGTGTGTGCGCTAGAAACATTAACATTCGCTGTACTATTTGTATAGGCCAATGTATTTGAAGCAGTCGAGTTTGCATGTGGGTCAGGAATAGTTAAGACACCACCCGTCCAGTTTACAAATTCTGAATTTAATTGAACAATAGCAGTACCTGAAGCAACAGAATTTGTTGCATTTCCAGCAGCATTTCCATCAACTATAATTAGTCCACCACTTTGATTATAAATTGAACCCGCATTATGTAGCATGTTTCCATTTACAGTTAATGTTCCACCTGATACTGTTAAGGTACCATTATTAAGCAATGTACTATTATTGTTAGTACAACCAACGGTAACATCGCCAGAAGCAACAACTAATGCTCCAGTACCTGCAATTGAAAGAGATTTTGAATTATTAGCTGCAGAATTTACAGTAACTGTATGACCAGGTAAAATATTCACAATTGTATTACATGTAGGCACTGAATTGGTATCCCAAGTTGAGGCTACATTCCAGTTACCTGATCCATTAGAGTTAACCACTACTTGAACATCTGCGGCTACTGCCCCTATGTAATGTGGACCTGTTAAATTTGCAATAGTTAGTCCAGTTCTAGCAACCTGAAAATTCGGAGTAGTACCTGTACCAGCCACGTGAGTTCCTGCAGCACCGTTTGCTTGAACTAATCTTAAATTCGCAACAGTATTTGTGTCTAAAGCACCGGCGCCAGTTAGTCTAACTCCTAAGGTTCCAGTTGCAGTTATTCCATCACCAGCAGTAAATGACCAAGAACTATTCGTTCTTGTATCAACAGAGGCTGTTCCGTCAAGGAATGAAGGAGTTATTGTAAAAATACCTCCAGCGTTTGCATGTGATGCTGTAATTGTACCTCCAGCAGATAAAGCTGTAGCTGTACTAAAATAAACACTTGCGCTTCTATTATTTGAAGCAGATGCAACAGGGAAATATCCTACTGCTGTTCCTGCTGATGTTGGCAGAGCAGCTACACCAAACCATCTTTTGAAGCCTCCTGTAGTAACACGTATGTTACCAGCAGTCCAAGATAAGGTACCAGCATTAGTTGCTGATGTACCTAATGTAAGTTCGTTTGTTGTAATATTAATATCACCACTTGTCATGGTTAAAGTAGTAGGTAATGTTCTTGAAAACGGAAGTGTAACTACATTTCCAGCGCCTAAAGCTACTGTTAAATTAGTTGGACCGTTTAAAACTGGAAACTCTATCGCTCTAGCTGTAACTAAACCAGGGAAGTCATACGTTAAAGTAGAACTTACCGCATTGTATGCAAATCCAGTAATTGTTCCCGCTAATGTTATTGGATTAACCGCACCAGTTGAAATTCTTAATCCACCAGATGTACCGTTTCCAATTGGAAAAAATGCAGGAAAAGATCCCGTACCAGTAACAGTAACTCCCAATGGATTTGAAAATCTCCAAGTTGCTGTGTTAGCTACTAAAGCATCTAAAGTTAAATTTTGAGCAGTTGTCGTATTGGCAAAGTTAAATACACCATTTCCGGTTGGCGTCATTACACCTCCTGTTTTAATAAAATTTCCAGAAATAGTATAGTTTGCTGTACTTGAAGCCAAGTTAAAAGTTCCGCCAGTTATATTAATGTTATTAATAACATGGGTACTAGTTCCTGAATTTATAAAAGATCCCGTACCCGTAGAAACTAAATTTAAATTATTTCTCACTGCCCAAGTACCACTAATAGCATTAGTTACTGTTGCAGTTTGTAAAGGACAATTCCAATTAAAATTCCAAAAACTTTGAGCGTAAGATGGATGACCAGTATTAGTAGTATACCCAATAATATTACAATTCGATCCGTCAGCCCATGTAGCTGTTGGTAAAGTCCCACTTACAGTAGTATATTTATGTTCGTAATTTCCATTTACGATAAGAGTAGTAGCTGAAGTTCCTGACCAAGCAGAAGTAGAAACAGTACCACCAGCAGCTAAAGTTCCTGAAGCACTTACAGTAGTAGTAGTTCCTGTTAGGTTTAAAACATTTACAGGTGTAGTATTATTGATTTCCAATCTACCAGCTATCGTATTTATAGCACCTGAAGAAAACGCAACAGTTAAAGCACCTGTTGCACCATTTGACATAAGAGTACTTCCACTTGGTATATTTAATGATGCAAGTGTTAAAGTTGTGGCCGTAGAAGTAGCGGCCTGAAAATTTGCAGTAGTGTTATTAGAAAAAGTAACTATACCACCCACTGAACCTGTTGCCGGTATGGTAACTGTAGAAGTACCACCTTGACTAAAGTTTAATATATCAGAAATATCACTTGTATTTCTTGCTGGTGTCCAATTAGACGGGGTTTCCCATGCCGCAGAGCCACTTGTAGCTATCCATGTATATGACAATGGTACAGATGATGTCAGAGAAATATCATCAATAGCAGCTGGGGGATTAACTATGTCAGAAAAGTCAGATTTCCAACTAAAAATCAATCTATATGATCCTGGAGAAGCTGAAAAGGTTATTGTTTCTGTATTCCAATTAGTACTACTTAATTTATACATTCCACTTGTAGCACCAGGACCACTTAACTGAATTGCTCCAGTCACAGCCGATGTGGCAAGTGGCGTTAAAGTAGTGGGAGCTATAAAAACTTTCATATTATCCCAATCTGAAGTTGTAGTACCTTCTCCACCAACTTTCCATTTAAATGAAAGAACTACTTTAGTTTCTCCTGCAGGAATTGTAACATCTCTATATACATGATTAAATACACTTGTTTGTGAATAGGTCCATGATGTCCCACCATTTGCTGAAACATAAGCACAATTGGAACCACTAGCGGAAACAGGAACGTTTCCTATACTCCATGCATCAGTAGTAGGATTAATCGTAGTCCAACCATTTGCAGCAAAAGTGCTTCCATTTTCAAATCCTCCTGCACCTGTAGGAGATATTAGTGTAGTTTGCCCTTGTACAAAAACAAACGAAAACATGGCCACCAATAACGTTACAAAAGAAAGCCAGTTTCGTTTTGTAGCCTTATACGATGTGACTTCTTGTTTTTTAGAAGTGGTTGCTCCTTCATAAGTACATGCAGCAACCGAAACATAATTGTTTATCATAATAAGTAATTTAGTTTTATAAGTGTAATTCACAAATATATTTAAAAAAAATAAAAAATAACATTAATTTAACTATTATTTAAAAAAAATATTTTTTGTTAGGAAAAGATAGTATTTACAAACAAATAGTAACATAAAACGCTTCAAAAAATTGAAGCGTTTTTTATGATTATGCTTGGCCTGTTGGACCAAAATTTAAGGGTATGGGCGGATGTTCTTCCTCTTTTATTTGTCCGTGTGCGTTTTCAAAACGATGAATGTTTTCGTTTAATGCTTTCAACAAACGTTTGGCATGTTGCGGCGTTAATATAATTCTAGATTTTACTTTCGCTTTAGGCACACCTGGCATTAATGATATAAAATCCAATACAAACTCTGTATTAGAATGGTTGATTATCGCCAAATTGGAATAGGTTCCTTCTGCTATTTTTTCGTCTAGTTCTATATTGATTTGACCTTCTGGGTTGTTGTTTTCCATTTTTATTGGGTATTAGGAGTTGGGTGTTGGGTATAAGCCAATGGATAATTGATAATTTATCACTTTAGCCATTTGACTGATGCAAGTATACAAAACCTTTTGATGAAAAAAAAGCCTAACAGAAAAAATCTGTTAGGCCTTTTTAGTATATTAAGAATAAGAATTAGTAATTAAATTCTTCTTTTCCAGCCATTAATTCGCTATATTCTTCTTTAGAACCTACAATAATATTATCGTAATCTCTCATACCTGTACCAGCAGGAATTCTGTGACCTACGATTACATTTTCTTTCAATCCTTCTAATGTATCAATTTTACCAGCCACTGCTGCTTCATTTAATACTTTAGTAGTTTCCTGGAACGATGCCGCAGAAATGAATGATTTCGTTTGTAACGATGCTCTTGTAATACCTTGTAAAACAGGTGTTGCAGTAGCTGTAATTACATCTCTAGCGGTGACTAAGTTTTTATCTTCACGTTTTAATAATGAATTTTCATCTCTTAGATCTCTTGGAGAAATAATTTGTCCTGGTTTTAAGCTTGAAGAATCACCGGCTTCTTCTACAACTTTCATTCCGTATAACTTGTCGTTTTCTAGAATGAAGTCTGAAGTATGTGCCAATTGATCTTCTAAGAATAACGTATCTCCTGGATCTTGGATTCTTACTTTTCTCATCATTTGACGAATCACTACTTCGAAGTGCTTGTCATTGATTTTTACTCCTTGTAAACGGTAAACCTCTTGAATTTCATTTACCAAGTACTGTTGTACGGCAGATGGTCCTTGAATTCTTAAGATGTCTTCTGGAGTAATTGCTCCGTCTGATAGTGGTGTTCCGGCTCTTACGAAGTCATTTTCTTGAACTAAGATTTGAGCTGAAAGTTTTACTAAATATTTCTTTACATCTCCAAATTTAGATTCAATTGACAACTCACGGTTACCTCTTTTTACTTTTCCGAAAGTAACTACACCATCAATTTCAGTAACAACTGCAGGATTTGAAGGATTACGAGCTTCTAACAACTCGGTAATTCTTGGTAAACCTCCTGTAATATCACTTGCTTTAGAAGAGCGACGTGGAATTTTCACAAGAATTTTTCCTGCTTTAATTTTCTCGCCATTATCAACCATAAGGTGAGCACCTACTGGTAAATTGTATGATCTAATTAATTCTCCGTCTTTACCATAAATATGTAAGGTTGGAATTAATTTTTTGTTACGACCTTCAGAAATTACTTTTTCTTGGAAACCTGTTTGCTCATCAATTTCAACCATGAATGATTGTCCTTGTTCTAAATCTTCATAAGCAATTTTACCTGTAAATTCAGATACAATTACTCCATTATAAGGGTCCCATTTACAAATAGCAGCTCCTTTTTCCACTTTGTCTCCATCTTTTACAAAAATGGTAGAACCGTAAGGAATATTGTGCGTACTTAATAAAATACCTGTATTATTATCTAGTAATTTTAATTCGGTAGAACGAGAAATCACGATATCGATAGGTTTCCCATCTGCATCTTCTCCTTTTACTGTTTTTAAATCTTCAATTTCAAGTTTTCCTGTAAAACGAGCTGAAATTCCAGCTTCTTCAGAAATACCTCCAGCTACCCCTCCAACGTGGAAGGTACGAAGTGTTAACTGTGTTCCTGGCTCTCCAATTGACTGCGCAGCGATTACTCCGACAGCTTCTCCTCTTTGTGCCATTTTACCAGTTGCTAAATTACGACCGTAACATTTTGTACAGATTCCTTTTTTAGCTTCACAAGTTAATGCAGAACGTACTTCTACTTTTTCAATTGGTGAAGCTTCAATAGCTTTAACAATTGCTTCTGTAATGTGTTCGCCAGCTTGAATTAAAACTTCAGAATTAAATGGATTTACAACGTCTTGTAAGGCAACACGTCCTAAAATTCTTTCTCCTAATGTTTCAACAATTTCTTCGTTTTTCTTTAATGCAGAAACTTCTACACCTCTTAATGTACCACAATCAACAGAATTAATAATAACATCTTGAGATACATCATGTAATCTACGAGTTAAATATCCTGCATCGGCAGTTTTAAGTGCTGTATCCGCTAATCCTTTACGTGCACCGTGAGTAGAAATGAAGTATTCTAAAATTGATAATCCTTCCTTAAAGTTAGAAAGAATTGGGTTTTCAATAATTTCACCACCACCTGCGGTTGATTTTTTTGGCTTAGCCATTAATCCACGCATACCAGTTAACTGACGAATTTGTTCTTTAGAACCCCTTGCACCAGAGTCAAGCATCATATATACCGAGTTGAAACCTTGTTGGTCTTCACGGATATTTTTCATTGCTAATTCTGTTAATTGTGCATTGGCAGACGTCCAAATATCAATTACCTGATTGTAACGCTCATTATTTGTAATAAGTCCCATGTTATAATTCATAGAAATACCTTCTACTTGTAAACGCGCATCAGCAATTAATTGTGTTTTTTGTTCTGGAATACGAATATCACCTAAACTGAATGACAAACCACCTTTGAAAGCGAATTTGTAACCCATGTCTTTCATATCATCTAAGAAAGCAGCAGTTTTAGGCACACTAGTAACTGATAAAATTTTACCAATAATATCTCTTAACGATTTTTTTGTTAAAACTTCATTGATATATCCTGCAGCTTCTGGTACTACTTCATTAAATAATACTCTACCTGCAGTAGTTTGAATAATTTGATTTACTAACTCGCCATTTTCATTAAAATCTCTTGCTCTAATTTTCACTCTAGCATTTAATTCTAATCTTCCTTCGTTTAAAGCAATATTTACTTCTTCCGCAGAATAGAAAGTTAAGCCTTCTCCTAAAATAGTTTGTTCAGGAGTTGATAAACGCTCTTTGGTCATGTAATACAGACCCAATACCATGTCTTGTGAAGGTACCGTAATTGGTGCACCATTCGCAGGATTCAAGATATTATGAGACGCTAACATTAATAATTGTGCTTCCAAAATAGCTTCAGGACCTAAAGGTAAGTGAACCGCCATCTGGTCACCATCGAAATCGGCGTTGAATGCCGTACAAACTAATGGGTGTAACTGGATAGCTTTTCCTTCAATTAACTTTGGTTGGAATGCTTGGATACCTAAACGGTGAAGTGTAGGTGCACGGTTTAGTAATACTGGATGTCCTTTGATAACATTTTCTAAGATATCCCATACTACTGGCTCTTTTTTGTCGATAATTTTCTTAGCCGACTTTACTGTTTTAACAATTCCTCTTTCGATTAATTTACGAATAACGAATGGTTTGTATAATTCAGCAGCCATATCTTTTGGCAATCCACATTCGAACAATTTCATTTCTGGTCCAACAACAATTACTGAACGCGCAGAATAATCAACACGTTTTCCTAATAAGTTTTGACGGAAACGACCTTGTTTTCCTTTTAATGAATCTGATAAAGATTTTAATGGTCTGTTTGATTCTGTTTTAACTGCAGAAGCTTTTCTTGTATTATCGAAAAGTGAATCTACCGCTTCTTGTAACATACGTTTTTCATTACGTAAGATTACTTCTGGCGCTTTAATTTCTACTAATCTTTTTAAACGATTGTTACGGATGATTACTCTTCTGTATAAATCATTTAAATCTGAAGTTGCGAAACGACCACCATCTAAAGGCACAAGAGGACGTAATTCTGGTGGAATAACTGGAATTACTTTTAAAATCATCCATTCTGGACGGTTTTCTCTGTTTTTGTTAGATTCACGGAAAGATTCAACAACATTCAATCTTTTTAATGCTTCTGTTTTTCTTTGTTTAGATGTTTCATTATTAGCTTTATGACGTAAATCATAAGACAAAGCGTCTAAATCTGTACGTGCTAACAAATCCATAATACATTCAGCACCCATTTTGGCGATAAATTTATTTGGATCATTATCATCTAAATATTGGTTTTCCATTGGTAAGGTATCCACAATATTTAAATATTCTTCTTCCGTTAAGAAGTCCAATCTATTTAAATCTTCACCTTCTGGACCTTTAGCAATACCGGCTTGAATTACTACATATCTTTCGTAGTAAATAATCATATCTAATTTCTTAGATGGTAATCCTAAAACGTAACCAATTTTATTTGGAAGCGAACGGAAATACCAGATATGAGCAATTGGCACTACAAGATTGATGTGTCCTACTCTGTCTCTACGTACTTTTTTCTCAGTAACTTCCACACCACATCGGTCACAAACGATTCCTTTGTAGCGAATTCTTTTATATTTTCCACAAGCACATTCGAAATCTTTTACTGGTCCGAAAATTCGTTCACAGAAAAGTCCATCTCTTTCTGGTTTGTGTGTACGGTAATTGATAGTTTCTGGTTTTAAAACCTCACCTCTTGATTCACCTAACATGGCTTCTGGCGATGCCAAACCAATTGTTATTCTGTTAAATCTTTTAACTCCTGTACTTTTGTCTTTGTTATTTCTATTATTCATCATAGTTTTTACTATTGATTTACGTGCAATTTAAAATTGATTCTTGTTTTCGTCTAAAGTGCTACTTTTGACTTAAACGCTACCTCGGCTTACTTCTCTAAACTTCAACATTAACGTTGGAAGTGCTAGTTATATTTCTATAAAAAATCGGAACGGTTTACGGGTATAAATCCTAAAAACTCTTTATTAAATAGTGTTCAGTGTTCAGTTTTTAGTGTTCAGACTGACCACTAAAAACTGACCACTAAATACTAAAATTATTCTTCTAATCTGATATCTAAACCAAGCCCTTTTAATTCATGCATTAATACATTGAATGATTCAGGTAATCCTGGTTCTGGCATAGTTTCACCTTTAACGATTGCTTCGTAGGTTTTTGCTCTACCGTTTACGTCATCTGATTTAACGGTTAAGATTTCTCTTAAAGTACTTGATGCACCGTATGCTTCAAGTGCCCAAACCTCCATCTCTCCGAAACGTTGTCCTCCAAATTGCGCTTTACCTCCTAAAGGTTGTTGCGTAATTAAAGAGTACGGTCCGATAGAACGTGCGTGCATTTTATCATCAACCATATGCCCTAATTTAAGCATATAAATTACACCTACAGTTGCTGCTTGATGGAAACGCTCTCCTGTTCCACCATCGTATAAGTACGTATGACCGAATCTTGGAATGCCAGCTTCGTCAGTATAGCCATTAATTTGATCTAATGACGCACCATCAAAGATAGGGGTTGCAAACTTTTTACCAGTTCTTAAACCTGCCCAACCTAATACGGTTTCATAAATCTGTCCAATGTTCATACGTGAAGGTACTCCTAACGGATTTAATACGATATCTACTGGTGTTCCGTCTTCTAAGAAAGGCATGTCTTCCTGACGAACGATTTTAGCAACAATACCTTTGTTACCGTGACGTCCAGCCATTTTATCCCCAACTTTTAACTTACGTTTTTTAGCGATATAAACTTTAGCTAATTTTAAAATTCCGGCTGGTAATTCATCTCCAACAGAAATTGTAAATTTCTCTCTTCTTAGTACTCCTTGTAAATCGTTTAATTTGATTTTATAGTTGTGTACTAAATCGTTAATTAATGAATTGGTATGTTCGTCTGTAGTCCACTGTCCTTTTGTTAAGTGAGCAAAATCTTCTACAGCTTGTAACATTTTTTTAGTGAATTTTTTACCTTTTGGTAGTACTTCTTCACCTAAATCATTAATTACCCCTTGAGATGTTTTTCCGTCTACGATTAAGAATAATTTTTCAATTAACCTGTCTTTTAATTCGGTGAATTTCACTTCGAATTCCATTTCAAGTTTGTCTAAATCTTCTTTGTCTTTAGTACGTTTGCGTTTATCTTTTACAGCTTTAGCAAATAATTTTTTGTCTAAAACCACACCATGTAATGATGGAGAAGCTTTTAATGAAGCATCTTTTACATCACCTGCTTTGTCACCAAAGATAGCACGTAATAATTTTTCTTCAGGAGTTGGATCTGATTCTCCTTTAGGTGTAATTTTTCCGATAAGAATGTCGCCAGGTTTAACCTCTGCTCCAATTCGAATCATTCCATTTTCATCTAAATCTTTCGTTGCTTCTTCAGAAACGTTTGGAATATCGTTAGTTAACTCTTCGTTACCTAATTTTGTATCTCTAACTTCTAATGAATAATCATCAACGTGAATAGAAGTAAAAATATCATCTCTAACTACTTTCTCAGAAATTACAATTGCATCCTCAAAGTTGTACCCTTTCCATGGCATGAAGGCAACTTGTAGGTTTCTACCTAAAGCTAATTCTCCGTTTTGAGTAGCATATCCTTCACAAAGTACTTGACCTTTTTCTACTCTAGTTCCTTTTCTTACGATAGGTTTTAAGTTGATAGTAGTACTTTGATTGGTTTTTCTGAATTTAATTAAGTTGTATGTTTTTTCATCATCGTCAAAACTCACCATTCTTTGTTCGTCAGTACGGTCATACTTAATTGTCACTTTATTCGCGTCAACATAAGTAACTATACCAGCACCTTCTGCATTGATAAGTACACGAGAATCAGACGCAACTTGTCTTTCTAAACCAGTTCCTACAATAGGCGCTTCTGGTCTTAACAAAGGAACTGCCTGACGCATCATGTTAGATCCCATCAAGGCTCTATTCGCATCATCGTGCTCTAAGAATGGAATTAATGAAGCTGAAATTGAAGCGATTTGATTTGGCGCTACATCCGTATAATGTACTGCAGATGGAGAAACCACTGGGAAATCTCCTTCTTCACGAGCAATTACATTATCCGCTAGGATTTTTCCTTTTGCATCCATTTCAATGTTTGCTTGCGCAATCATTTTTCCTTCTTCTTCTTCAGCACTTAAATAAACTGGAGTAGAAACTAAATCAACCACACCATCAGTTACCTTTCGGTAAGGCGTTTCGATGAATCCCATTCCGTTTACTTTTGCATATACACCAAGTGAAGAAATCAAACCAATGTTTGGTCCCTCAGGCGTTTCAATAGGACATAAACGTCCGTAGTGTGTGTAGTGAACGTCACGAACTTCGAATCCTGCTCTTTCTCTAGATAAACCACCAGGTCCAAGTGCTGATAAACGACGTTTGTGTGTTATTTCTGCTAATGGATTGGTTTGATCCATAAACTGAGATAACTGGTTGGTACCAAAAAATGAATTGATAACAGATGATAACGTTTTGGCGTTGATCAAATCTATAGGTGTAAATACTTCGTTATCACGAACATTCATTCTTTCACGAATAGTACGCGCCATACGAGCTAAACCTACACCAAACTGAGCTGATAATTGTTCACCAACCGTTCTAACACGACGGTTAGACAAGTGGTCAATATCATCAATCTCGGCTTTTGAGTTGATTAATTCAATTAAGTATTTTACAATCGTAATGATATCTTCTTTAGTTAAAACTTGTTTATCCATTGGGATATCTAAGTTTAACTTTTTATTCATTCTGTAACGACCTACATCACCTAAGTTGTAACGTTGGTCTGAGAAGAATAATTTATCGATAATACCACGAGCCGTTTCTTCATCAGGCGGTTCGGCATTACGTAATTGTCTATATATATGTTCTACTGCTTCTTTTTCAGAATTCGTAGGGTCTTTTTGCAAAGTATTGTGAATGATTGCGAAATCGGCTTGATTGCTATCTTCTTTGTGTAATAAAATTACTTTAACATCTGCTTCAATAATTTCTTCTACGTTTTCTTTATCCAAAACCGTATCACGATCTAAGATAATTTCATTACGTTCAATTGAAACTACTTCGCCAGTGTCTTCATCAACGAAATCTTCATGCCATGTGTTTAATACACGGGCTGCAAGTCTTCTTCCAATGAATTTTTTAATTCCAGTTTTAGACACTTTGATTTCTTCAGCTAGGTCGAAAATTTCAAGGATATCCTTGTCTCTTTCAAAACCAATAGCACGGAAAAGTGTAGTAACTGGTAATTTTTTCTTTCTATCAATATACGCATACATTACGTTGTTGATATCAGTTGCAAATTCTATCCAAGAACCTTTAAAAGGAATTACTCGGGCAGAATATAATTTAGTTCCGTTTGCGTGGAAAGATTGACCAAAGAAAACCCCTGGTGATCTGTGTAATTGAGAAACTACAACACGTTCTGCACCATTAATAACAAAAGTTCCGCTAGGTGCCATGTATGGGATAGTTCCTAAATATACATCTTGTACGATTGTTTCAAAATCCTCGTGTTCAGGATCTGTACAATACAACTTTAAACGTGCTTTTAGAGGAACGCTGTACGTTAAACCTCTATCAATACATTCTTCGATAGTATATCTTGGTGGGTCAATAAAATAATCTAGAAACTCAAGTACAAACTGATTTCTAGTATCAGTTATTGGAAAATTTTCCATGAAGGTGTTATAAAGACCTTCGTTACCTCTTTCGTCTGATTTAGTTTCTAATTGAAAAAAATCTTGAAATGACTTTACCTGAATATCTAGAAAATCTGGATAATTCGGAATGTTTTTTGTCGAGGCAAAATTGATTCTTTCTGTTTGATTAGCAATCATCAATGGATAATATTTTTAGTTAAAAAAAAGTAATTTTTGTGATAACACAACATTTATAAAATATTTTATACTTTTTTTTTACAACCAATACATCTTTAAAAACAAATGAACTTTATTTTTTTTCTTCGTATTGATTTAAAAAAACATTTTTCGTAATTATAAAATATATAATTTTATTATACGAAAAATGGTTTAGGTCTTTGGAAACGATTTCCAAGACCTAAACCTGTATTTCAAACTGAGTGAGATTATTTTAACTCAACAACAGCTCCTGCTTCTTCTAAAGCTTTCTTAAGACCCTCAGCCTCATCTTTAGAAACACCTTCTTTGATATTAGATGGCGCTGCATCTACTAAATCTTTTGCTTCTTTAAGACCTAAACCAGTTAATTCTTTAACCGCTTTAACTACTCCTAATTTAGAAGCACCAGCTTCTTTTAATACTACTGTAAATTCTGATTGCTCAGCAGCAGCACCAGCATCTCCACCACCAGCAGAAACCATTACGGCTGCAGCAGCAGGTTCGATACCATACTCATCTTTTAATATTGTTGCTAATTCGTTAACTTCTTTTACTGTTAAATTAACTAATTGTTCTGCGAATTGTTTTAAATCTGCCATTTTTTCTATCTTTAATGTGTTTAAAATATGTAATTTATTAAGTGCGTTTTTTTTATGCTACGGCTTCACCTTTAGTTTCAGCATGGTTTAATAAAGCTGAAATTATACGTTTAGCCGGAGATTGTAATAATCCGATGATTTCACCGATAACTTCTTCTCTAGATTTAATAGCTACTAAGCTATCTAAAAGTTCGTCACCAATGTAAATTTCTTGATTAATGTAAGCTCCTTTAAATAAAGGTTTTGTTCCTTTTTTACGGAATTCTTTAATAATTTTTGCAGGACCGTTAGCGGTATCTGCAATCATTATAGAAGTATTTCCTTTTAAAGTTGATGATAAATCTCCATAGTCATTAGCAGAAACCTCCATAGCTTTCGCTAATAAAGTGTTTTTGATAACTTCTAATTTGATTCCAGCTTTAAAACAAGCTCTTCTTAAGTCTGAAGTAGTCCCTGCATCAAGTCCAGAAATGTCTGCTAAATATACAACATTCACATCTGCTAACTGTGCAGTTAAATCTTCAATAGCAATTGATTTTTCTTCTCTATTCATACTAAATATATTTAACTACCAATTATACTGCTTTAGGATCTAAAGCGATAGCAGGACTCATAGTACTTGTTAAGTGAATTGACTTAATGTAAGTACCTTTCGCCGCAGTTGGTTTTAATTTGATTAATGTTTGAACAATTTCGTGTGCATTGTCATAGATTTTATCAGCATCAAAAGATACTCTACCTATTCCTGCATGAACGATACCAGTTTTATCAACTTTAAAGTCAATTTTACCAGCTTTTACTTCTTGAATTGCTTTAGCAACATCCATTGTTACAGTACCTGTTTTAGGGTTTGGCATTAAGCCTCTTGGTCCTAAAACACGTCCTAATGGACCTAATTTACCCATTACAGCTGGCATAGTGATAATTACATCAATATCTGTCCAACCGTCTTTGATTTTTTGAAGGTAGTCATCTAAACCAACGTGGTCTGCACCTGCTGCTTTAGCTTCCGCTTCTTTATCTGGAGTAACTAAGGCTAAAACTCTTACATCTTTACCTGTACCGTGTGGTAATGCTACCACACCTCTTACCATTTGATTTGCTTTTCTTGGATCTACACCCAATCTAACAGAGATATCAACTGATTCATCAAACTTTGCAGAAGCAATTTGTTTGATTAATACTGAAGCATCTTTTAAAGAATATAATTTATTCTTTTCAATTTTTGCTGCAGCTTCTTTTTGTTTTTTTGTCAATTTTGCCATATCTCTTATTTTATAGGAGAATCTCCAGTTACAGTTATTCCCATAGATCTGGCTGTTCCAGCAATCATGCTCATTGCAGCTTCCATTGTGAATGCATTTAAATCTGCCATTTTATCTTCAGCGATAACCTTAATCTGATCCCAAGTAACGTTAGCTACTTTTTTACGATTAGGTTCTCCTGAACCTGACTTTAATTTTGCAGCATCCATTAATTGAACTGCAGCTGGTGGAGTTTTTACAACGAAGTCAAAAGACTTGTCTTTATATACAGTAATTTGTACTGGACATACTTTGCCGGGTTTATCTTGTGTTCTAGCATTAAATTGCTTACAGAACTCCATGATGTTAACTCCAGCAGCTCCCAAAGCAGGTCCAACCGGTGGCGACGGGTTCGCAGCACCTCCCTTAACTTGTAGTTTAACTACTTTACTAACTTCTTTAGCCATTTTTAAAAATTTTACATTAATCAGTGGAAGCGATTAATGCGGGTTTATATATATATGTAACAAAAATTATACTTTTTCAACTTGCATAAAACTTAATTCTAAAGGTGTTTTTCTTCCGAAAATTTTCACCATTACTTCAAGTTTACGCTTTTCTTCATTTATTTTTTCAATAGTTCCATTGAAACCATTAAAAGGCCCATCGATAACTTTAACTGTTTCATCAATTGTAAAAGGAATGATTATGTTTTCTGTTGTTACAGATAATTCATCAACCTTTCCTAACATTCTGTTTACTTCAGCTAGTCTTAATGGAACTGGTTCACCACCTTTAGTTTCTCCTAAAAAACCGATGACACCAGTTATAGATTTAATAATATGTGGAATTTCACCTGTTAAGTTAGCTTCTATCATCACATAACCCGGAAAATACACTTTTTCTTTTGATATTTTTTTACCGTCTTTTACTTGTACTACCTTTTCTGTAGGCACAAGAACTTGAGAGACATAGTCAGCCATTCCAACACGATTAACTTCTTGCTCAATATAAGCTTTAATCTTGTTTTCTTGTCCGCTTACCGCTCTAACGACATACCATTTCTTTACATTATTATCAGCCATTTTGAATTAACCTTTTAACAAATTAAAGAAACCGTTTAATACTTTTGTAAAAGTCAAATCGATACCCCAAGTTGCCATCGCAAATATTACTGAAAATAATGCTACAACGATAGTGTATTTTTGTACTTCTGCCCATTCTGGCCAAGTTACATTTGATTTTAATTCTTCGAATGCTTCAGAGAAATATTTTAACATGATATTTACATTATTTTGCACGAGCGGAGGGATTCGAACCCCCATCAATGGTTTTGGAGACCACTATTCTGCCCTTGAACTACGCTCGTATGTTAAAATCAGTACCGATTGCTCGATACTGATTTAAAAATTTAATATTTGACTTATAATTAGTCTAAAATTTCAGTTACCTGTCCTGCACCTACAGTTCTACCACCTTCACGGATAGCGAAACGTAAACCTATAGACAATGCAATTGGAGATAATAATTCAACATCAATAGTTAAGTTATCGCCTGGCATAACCATTTCTCTTCCTTGTGGTAACATAATAGTACCTGTTACGTCAGTTGTACGTACATAAAACTGAGGACGGTAGTTATTATGGAATGGAGTATGACGTCCACCTTCTTCTTTTTTCAAGATATAAACCTCAGCTTTAAATTTAGCGTGTGGTTTTACTGAACCTGGCTTAACAATAACCATACCTCTTTTGATATCTGCTTTGTCGATACCTCTTAAAAGTAAACCTACGTTATCTCCTGCTTCACCTCTATCTAATATTTTACGGAACATTTCAACTCCAGTAATTGTAGAAGTTAATTTTTCAGCTCCCATACCAATAATTTCAACTGGGTCTCCTGTATTTGCAATACCTGTTTCGATACGACCTGTAGCAACAGTTCCACGACCAGTAATTGTAAATGAATCCTCAACTGGCATTAAGAATGGTTTTTCGATATCACGAACTGGTAATTCAATCCATTCATCAACTGCATCCATTAATTGCATGATTGTAGCTACCCATTTTGGATCTCCATTCAAACCTCCTAAAGCAGAACCTTGAATAACTGGACCATTATCACCATCATATTGATAGAAAGATAATAAGTCTCTGATTTCCATCTCAACTAACTCTAATAATTCTTCATCATCAACCATATCCACTTTATTCATGAATACTACCATTCTTGGCACACCTACTTGGCGACCTAAAAGGATGTGCTCACGAGTTTGTGGCATTGGACCATCTGTAGCAGCAACTACTAAGATAGCACCGTCCATTTGAGCAGCACCTGTAACCATGTTTTTAACGTAATCCGCGTGACCTGGACAGTCAACGTGAGCGTAATGACGGTTAGCAGTTGAATACTCAACGTGCGAAGTATTAATTGTAATACCTCTTTCTTTTTCTTCTGGAGCATTATCAATTTGATCAAATGATTTTGCTTCTGATAAACCTGCATCTGACAATACTTTTGTAATTGCAGCTGTTAACGTAGTTTTACCGTGATCTACGTGACCGATAGTACCAATATTCAAATGGGGCTTCGAACGGTCGAATGTTTCCTTTGCCATGATTTTAAAATTTAATCTTAGTTATTTATTAGTGTTCAAAAAATTATTTCTATTTTGAGCCAATGTCGGGAATTGAACCCGAGACCTCTTCCTTACCAAGGAAGCACTCTACCCCTGAGCTACACCGGCTTTTGTGAGTTCAGAAGTTAAAAACAAACCTAAATTTATTTTTAATTCTTGTATTCCATTATGCAATTTTAAAGATTTTACTTGTATGTGTCCAAATAAACTCATTTAAAAAAGTTCGTGGGGAGAGCAGGATTCGAACCTGCGAAGTTTTCACAGCAGATTTACAGTCTGCCCTCGTTGGCCGCTTGAGTATCTCCCCTAACCTAACTTAAAAATCAAAAAAAAAACAAATACTAAATTCTAGTAAAACTAGAAAATAAACCTATTTTTTTTTGATCATCAAAATGTCAAAGAGCCAGTGGAGGGACTCGAACCCACGACCTGCTGATTACAAATCAGCTGCTCTAGCCAGCTGAGCTACACCGGCATTTTTACGCATAAAAAAAGTCCGCTATTTCTAACGGACTGCAAATGTATGTAATTTATTTATTAATCAAAACTTTTTTAAATCTTTTTTTCAATTAACTATGTGGTCTTAATTTTTCTTTTCTCTTTACTAATAAACGTTCTAGAGATTCAATTGCTAAATCTGCAGCTTCTTCAAAACTTTTACTGTGTTTTTTCACTATAAAATCATCACCTGGCACTAAAACCTTTAATTCTACTGTTTTATTTTCCTTCTCACTTATGTTTTCAACTTTTAAAAAAGCATCTGATGAAATTACCTTATCATAATATTTTTCTAATTTATTCATTCTTTCATCAATAAAATCAACGAGTTTTTTGTCGATATTAAAATTAACTGCATGTACATTCACTTTCATAATAATTATAGGTTTTAATTAAACATTACTTGTTTCTTGGATGCGCATTACTGTATACTTTTTTTAACTCTGATAAACTACTGTGCGTATAAATCTGAGTAGATGACAAACTGGCATGACCAAGCAATTCTTTAACTGAATTTAAATCTGCACCGTTATTTAACAAATGTGTTGCAAACGAATGCCTAAGAACGTGGGGGCTTCTTTTTACCTTTTCAGATATAATACTAAAGTACTCATTTATTAATCGATACACAAACGTTTCACTTATTTTATTTCCTTTTTTAGATAAAATTAACTTTTCGGGAGCATTAATAGTTTCTAGTTCTTTACGTTTTGTTAAATATAGTTTTATCACCTCTGAAGTGTTTGCTAATAAAGGAATAATTCTTTCTTTATTTCTTTTTCCAAGTACTTTTATTGTGCAATTATAAAAATCAATTGCTTGTAGCTCTAAATTAATTAGCTCTGCTCTTCGCATTCCAGTGGCGTATAATAATTCTACTACCAATCTGTTTCGTACGCTGTCGAAATCGGTTTCTAAAAAATGCAATTCAAATAAGCCGTTAATTTCTTTTTCTGAAAACGGAATTTGAACTTGTTTGGGCGTTTTTAAAGATTTGTGTTTTACGAAAGGATTACTTTGGATTTGTTTTGTTTTTAAAAGAAATTTGTAAAACGACTTTAAAGAAGCCATTTTTCTATTTATTGAAGAAGGAGACATTTTACTATCTGACAACTTCACAATCCAACTTCGTATTAACGGATAATTTACTTCTTCAAGCACACACCCATCGTGATTTTCATTCAGAAATAATTGGAATGATAAAATATCTTTTTGATACGCGTTCACGGTGAGTGGCGAATACTTTTTTTCTTTTTCAAGATATTCTAAATGAGAGTGTAAATTATTACGCATAAAAAAACCGTTAGATACAAATTTATAATTTATAATCTAACGGTTAAAGTATTTAATCAAAAAATGATGGATTAACTTTCTAAGTTGTCTCTCATGTTTTGGATGTAAGCCGCTTTTTGAATTTTAATTCTGTTTGATACAGAAGGCTTGATGAAAGCTTGACGTGCACGTAACTGACGAACAGTTCCTGTTTTATCAAATTTTCTTTTATAGCGCTTTAATGCTCTATCGATATTTTCTCCGTCTTTAATTGGTATAATTAACATAATATTGACACCTCCTCTCGTTAAGGGTGCAAACTTAAATAAAAATTATGAATTATAAATTACGAATTGTAAATTTTTTTAAAAAGAACTATTTAACGGCTGGTTTGTAATTTTGATTATCAATTATCATTTTTGATAAAATTTCTTTCAAAATTTCTGAAGTTCCACCACCTATTGGTCCTAAACGGCTATCTCTTAGCAATCTTGCTAGCGGATATTCTTCCATATATCCGTAACCGCCAAGCATTTGCAAGCAATCATATATAGCTAAATCAGCTACTTTTGTAGATTTCAATTTTGCCATTGTAGCTTCTTTTACTACATATTCGCCATTGTTTAATCTAGCCATCGCAGCGTAATTGAATATTTTGCAATGTTCTACTTCGGTAGCATGTTCTACCATTGTATGGCGTAAAGCTTGGAATTTATTAATAGTTGTACCAAATGCCTCGCGTTGCGACATATATTCTATAGTATAATCAATAGCATATTCCGCACGAGCGTGGGCATTGACTGCCATTATTAATCTTTCAAATGCAAAATGCTGCATGATATAAGGAAATCCTTTTCCTGTTTCTCCCATTAAATTTTCAGCTGGAATTTCTACATTGTCAAATGCAATTTCAGCAGTATCTGATGCTCTCCAACCAAGTTTATCTAATTTTGTTGCAGAAATACCTTTTAAGTTTGTATCTACTAAAAAAATACTTATTCCTTTATTTCCTAATTCTGGATTTGTTTTAGCGGCTACAATATAATAATCTGCATAAACGCCATTAGTAATAAATGTTTTAGAGCCATTAATAACAAAAGTATCTCCTTTTTGTACTGCAGTTGTTCGCATTCCTGCAACATCACTTCCCCCAAAAGGTTCAGAAACACATAATGCACCTATTTTTTCACCCAATATACTTGGCGCTAAATAATTTTGTTTGATTTTTTCACTTCCTTCTGCATTTAAATGTGTCATTGCCAAATAAGCGTGCGCCCACATAGCAGCAGCAAAACCTGAAGATTTTATTTTTTGTAGTTCTTCTAAGAAAACAACACTATAAAACAAGTCTAAATTTAATCCACCATAAGCTTCAGGATAATTTATTCCGAAAAAGCCCATTTCACCAAATTTTTTCCAAATAAAACGTTCGATTGTACCAGTTTTTTCCCATTTTTCAATGTGTGGCACTACTTCTTTTTGCAAAAAATCTTGTAAACTTTTTCTGAATAATTCGTGTTCTTCTGTAAAATATAATGAATTCATTAATTAAATTTTATTGGTTTGTTTTTAGAATTCCAAATATAAGGTTATTATTTTTAATTTTTCAAGTGGAAATAGTTTAACATTTGTTAAATCTTCACTGCTTTTAAAATCGCCATTCATACTTCTAAAAGTCACAATATTCTTAGCTATAGTGTAATTAAAATAAGGAAATTGTTGCAATTCTTTAATTGTAGAAGTGTTAATATTTATCTTTTTTAAGTTTCCTGAAGATTTAATTTGGAATTTTTTATTTAAATCCGCAATGGCTTCTGGTGAAATTCCCCAAATAAATTGCAACTGGTCCATAGAAGCAAAACTCCCAAATTTCTCTCTTTCAGACATGATTTTAATGGCTAATTTTTCACCAATCATATAGGCTTTTTCCAATGCTACCTGATCAGCAGTATTTAAATCTTGTACAACAATCTTAGTTTCTTTTTTATCAAATTTCGGATAAGTATTATTGTATTTGGTTTGATAATTAACAGAAGTTCTGTTCGTTACCCAATCTGGAAATTTAAAATATATCGCATATCGTTTCATCCATTCATTTGAAACGCCTGTAAGTTTTTGAAATTCAGATTTTGAATTTACATATTTATTTTGTTTTCTTAATTGATGTAGCTTATCAATTTGTATTTCTGTCATTCCTAGTTTATATCCTTTATAGTCTGAAATAAAATTAGGATTAAATGGATAAATTTTATTTAAATTTTCCTGATTGACTTCTTTTAAACTATCAATTTCATTTTGAGCTAAAAGCCAATTTTTCTCATCCTGAGTTAATGTTGCGAATGATGCAGTATCTTTTTGATTATTAAACCAATATATAAATAGTTGCAACAAGCCAATGCTGCAAATCAAAATTGCAATTCCGAGATAATGTCCTTTAGAAAATCGTAACATAGCTAATTTTATAAATCAAAAACCGAACTTCTTTTTGTATAAATTAAATCTTTTAGTTTTAAAATAAAAGCCAATGTTAAATAAAAACCAAAACCCAAACCAACGGTTATAAAAGAAATGTACACAAAAAACAACCTAACTTGAGTGGCACGCATACCCAATCGGTCTGCCAAACGCGAGGCAACAAAAAAACCGTTTTTTTCGAAGAAATGAAGTATGTTGTACATGTATTAAAATAAATTTTAGCTAAAATTTAAAGTATAAAGATACTTAGTTTTTTAACAATTGCAAACCAACTGCACAGTTAAGACATTTATTTTTATTGCAATATTCATTTTTAAGTTCTAATAATGATTGCGATTGAAAAGCAGTTTTTGTTGTAATATTGAATTCGGAAAATTTGTTAAGTATTGAATTTTTTTCTGCTGGCATCGATTCTAGTAGTGCTATTAATTCTTCAACGTTTAATTTTCCTTGATTTTTAGCATGACAAAATTTAATCGGAATTATCGTGTTAATAATTATCAAATCTATAAACTGATTGGTTAAAACTTTACTTTTTGTTTTACTTGTTTTGGAAAAATTATAATGACTTTTCCAATATTCTGAAGTTTCACTTTTTAATAATTGCTTTATTTGAGAATAGGAATTGGCTTCAATTAGTTGAGAAAACAAGTTTTGATTATTACAAATTAGACCAACAAACTGCGACAAACGTATCGTTGGAAAATTGTCAGGACGTAGTTTAAAAAATTGAGGATACAAACCAAATTCTGATTCTAAGTTGTGTTTTATTTTAAGATACTTCCAATGCGAGGCTAGTTTTATTTGGTATTCATCTTCTAAATGCTCGTTTAGTAAATTTAATTTTCCAAAAAACAAGGCTTCCAAATTTTCAACATCAAAACTTTCTTTTCTAACAATCGAAAAAGGAACAGACTTGGCTACTTGCAAAAAGCAATCGCCATTTGTGTTGAGACCAAAGTTTTTGGCTAACATTTCAAAAAAAACAGCTTCCCAATTATTATTTGTTTCTACTAATCGCTTATCAATAATTTCAGATTTTCTTTCTAGTCTTTTTAAAAACATACTTTCCAACCAATTTTCCCAAATAAAATTGTCAATTTCAGCAATTTGATTTTCGCAATTAATCCAAGATTTAGCGGTAATAAGCGATTTATATTTATTAATTTCCAAAAGCGAAGCATACTTTTTTACTTCTAAGGTTGGAATTTCCGAGTTGTCTTTTCTGAAAATTGGCGCGTCATTTTCCCAGACTACGTGAAGAATTACGTTGTCATAATTGGCGTCATTTTCATGATTGTGTAAATACCAATCGGAAGATTTTACGTGAATTTCAATATTTCCAGCCCATTTTTGTTGGTTGATTGAAATTTGCGCATTAAAAATATCTGGACCTGCATTTTGTAAATACTGACCAAAATGATTGATTTCTAAATCTTCGTTAAGATGTGTTTTGAGTTGGGTAAATGGTAGTTTCTTATTTACCCATAAATAATGGAGAAATTCTTCTTGCATGGCGTGTATTTTTTAATTGGCTTATATTGAAACAAATATAAAAAAAACGGATAACATTTTGCTATCCGTTTTAAAAAAATATTTATTTAGTTTTTCTATTTAATTGAACTAATTATATCGTGTTTGGTAATAATATGATGTTTGCCGTTTCCTAAATCTACTAAAACCGCTTGATTGTCTTTATTAATTAATTTAGAAACTTCATCTATAGAAGCTGAAGCCAAAACAACTGGAAAGGGTTTACCCATTACTTCTTTTATCGGCATATCCGCAATGTCTTTATTTTCAAAATAACTTCTAAATAAATCCGATTCGTCTAAACTTCCAACAAAACCTGTAATATCAATAACCGGAATTTGAGAAATTTTGTATTTCTTCAATCTTTCAATAGCATGAGAAACCAATTCTTCAGTTCTAACTATGATTAAAGGTTTGTCTTTATGATCTTTAATTAAATCTTCGGCCTTTGTAATGTCTTCTTCCAAAAATCCGCGTTCACGCATCCATTCGTCGTTATACATTTTACCAACATATCTACTTCCAGAATCGTGAAATAAAACTACCACCACGTCTTCTGGTTTAAAATGTTCTTTTAATTGCAAAACTCCTTTAACAGCTGCACCAGCTGAATTTCCACAAAACATTCCTTCTTCTAAAGCCAATTTTCTAGTATAAACTGCGGCGTCTTTATCAGTCACTTTTGTAAAACCGTCTATTAAAGAGAAATCAACATTTAATGGTAAAATGTCTTCTCCAATTCCTTCTGTTATGTAGGAATAAACTTCGTTTTCATCAAAAATACCTGTTTCGTGGTATTTTTTAAATACAGATCCGTAGGTATCAATTCCCCAAATTTTTATATTTGGATTTTTCTCTTTCAAATATTTAGCCACACCTGAGATTGTTCCGCCAGTTCCTACTCCAACCACAAAATGTGTAATTTTTCCATTAGTTTGTTCCCAAATTTCTGGACCTGTTTGCTCATAATGCGCAATGGCGTTACTCGGGTTGTCATATTGATTTACATACCAAGAATTTGGAATTTCATCACCTAAACGTTTCGAAACGGAATAATAAGAACGCGGATCAGTTGGTTCCACATCCGTAGGACATATGATAACTTTTGCGCCTACTGCACGTAAAATATCGGACTTCTCTTTTGATTGCTTGTCTGAAATTACAAAAATACACTTGTAACCTTTAACTATAGCTGCTAAAGCCAAACCCATTCCTGTATTTCCAGAAGTACCTTCAATAATGGTTCCACCAGGTTTTAATCGGCCATCTGCTTCGGCATCTTCAACCATTTTTACCGCCATTCTGTCTTTTACAGAATTTCCAGGGTTGAAGGTTTCCAATTTACCTAGAACCAAACAAGGCAATTCAGCTGTAATTTTATTTAATTTCACAATTGGCGTATTACCAATAGTTTCTAATATATTTTTAGCGTATTTCATATTATTATTTTGTGATGACAAAGTTACACGTTCTTGTAAGATTTACAAAAAATAACTTCCACTGGTAAATTCATTCTATTTAAAGAAATTCCATTCTAAACCAAAACGGATATGAAAATCACGAAATGGAGAGTTTGGCGTGTTAAAATAATCTACTTTATTAGTAAACAACGCATTAAAATGTTCTGCCTTCAGGTAAATTCTACATTGCTGAACACGAGCGTTTACAAAGAAATCTAAAACAGGAAATCCTCCAACTTTTGTTTGATCTTGTACAAAAAATTCCCCTAAAACACCAATGTAATCATTGGCGTAATGCTTGGTAAAATAGTTGCATGTAACTCCTGTTTGCAATAACATGGCTTTCTTAAAAACTGGTTTGGTATAATACAATGTATTTCGTAAAACAATATTTGGTAAATTTAAAATATTAGCATCTTGTTGCACTTCTTGAAATTTTACTCTATTATCTAGCGCCCAATTTCTAAATTTGATTTCTTTGGCTACTTCTGCACTCACATACTGTATAGATTTACTGTATTGAAATGGTTTTACAACCAAGCTATCTATTCGTTGTGTAGAATTATAAAAATACAAATGATCATTTAAATTTGATATTTGAACAGTTGCATCCACCCATTTATTTTTAGTCTCAACTTTAATAGAGCTGATTTTTTCGTTTTTAAAAGACGTTTCCCAATTATAATTATCGTAATCACTTTTATGAAATACAAAAATATTGTCTGGAATTTTACTGACTTGTTGTGCCGAAATTTTCACATAATAGTCACTAGAAAATGCATATTTTGCAAAAGCTTCGAAATTAGATGACGGTTGATTGGATAGGGCATTCTGTAATAAAATATTAAAATTCCATTTGTTTCTATCAAATTCATATTGCCCGCCTACTGAAGTTACGCGATTGTGCAGATTGAATTTATCATTTGCATTATATGAAACATTTTCTGGAATTACATAAAACTGATTGTAAGAATAATTATCTAAGAAAAAATTAATTTCACCTAATGTTTTTGTTTTAAAACTAACACCAACTTTATTATAAAAAACATCAAAACGTGTTTTATTATTAATGGAATTTGAAATTGAGTTACCTAATCGTGCGCTTTCTGTTTCTTGAATATACTCGTAGAACTTGTTTTCATAATAAGTTTGATGCTTAATCACCAAAGAATTTCCTGTAGAAAATTGGTACGATTGATCTAGAAAATAGCGGTTACCTTTTAATTTGGAAGAAGCATCATTAAAATATACGTCTACTCGCTCTCGTTGACTAAAAGTCGGATTGGTACCATCTAACTGTTCTAACGTTTTTATACCTCCATTTTCTTGGTTAAAAATATCTTGCCCAATGAAATTGGCTTTCAAGAAATATTTTTTATTTAGAGAATGATAATTTGTTATAAACCTAAAATGACCAGAACTTGTTAAATTATTAAAATAATCTCCTACAGAACGAATAGCTTTATAAGCAATTGTAAAATTCAAATTTGGTTTTGTATTTACTGATAATAAAGCATCTAAACTTTGCCCTTGGCGCATAACTGTTTTAAAATAAATATCAGTTAAGGGTGTAGGTACCGAATAATAATAAATATCATTATTGTTTAAATAAGAAACGTGTTTCGCATTAAATCCAAATTGAGGCAAAACCGAAGTGTGTTTTTTAGAAAAATCTAATTGATTGTATAAATAACCTTCATTTGAAAAGGAAAACAAACCAAAATTATCCTTTCTTAAGTAATTGTATTTATACTCATCTTGAACGGTCAAAGACGTATCAATATAAACCGTATCTTTTTGGGTATTGAAAGTTTTATAAAGTTTAATATCAGCTTTTAATTCTACAACTTTAATTGTATCTCTTTCCTGGGAGTAGGAAGAAAATGACAAAGCAAAAAACAATATAATAAGTAGGGATCTCATTTATACAAATTAAAGAGCAAATGTACTGAGAATTTGTTGTAAAAAAAAACCCCGATACAATCGGGGTTTATTTTATATACTAATACAATTAAAATTAATTAACAGTAAAAGGGTGTGAGATAGTTGATCCAAAAACTGAACCTGATACAAGTGTAGTACCGTCAGTTTTCTTTAAATTATATGATCCTGGAGCAATTCCATCACCATAACTATCATTCATAATAAATGTATAACTACCAGCAGTTAAACAAAACTGAGTTGTAAATGAAGCCAATCCATCAGCATAAGGTGAAGAACTTGCTATAGTTGCATTCGCAGAATTTTTCAACAACCAAGAAATCTCTGAAGCATAAGGGTCAAAAGCAATATTTAAGTTAACTTTAATATTGTCACAACCTCTTTGAATACTAACCACGTGGTTTGTTCTGTTTGGTAAGGCATAAAAGTTAGGGCCAAAAACTAAAACCAATTGCTTTGCAGAACCATCAGATGGTAAAGCAGCATACGAACCAGAGTTAATTTTAAGTTTAGCAGTAGTTTGCCCTGCACGAATTACCGCAGTTGACATATCTATTGAATACATATTTGCAGTAGCATTAGTAAAAGGACTAACTACAACTGGTACTACTCTGTCTACGTTTGAAACAGTAGTAGAACTAATTAATACTTCAGTAAAAGATGCTGCTGCTGCAGTAAACTCAAAAATTGAAGTTGACTTATTAAAAAGCAACGCTTCTTGAGGACCTGAAAATGATTTGTAATTATCATCTTCATCGCTACAACTAACTAGCAACAAAGAAGCAACTAAACCAAAAAAGATTGAAAATCTAAAATTTTTCATAATTTGATAATTTAATAATTTATATTAATAACCTGGGTTTTGTTGGATACCAACATTACCAGCAATTTCTAATTGAGGAATAGGCAATGTAAATCTGTAATCAGAAAGTGGCAAAGTTAATGGTTGATTTGGAATATCATCATCCGTATTATCTCTAGTAATTCCTTGGTTTCCAGCTAAAGCTGCAAGTCTTTTGATATCTAAATATCTGTGACCTTCAAAAGCCAATTCTTTTCTTCTTTCTAATAAAATATCCGCCCATGCTGCTTGAGCAGTTGCATATACTGGCAACGCAGGTGCAGGAGCAGCAAAAGTTCTAGCTGTTCTAATAGAACGAACAAGCGTAGCAGCTGCAGCTAAATTAGAAGAAGCTACTTCACATTCCGCAAGAATTAAAACCATTTCAGAATTTCTGAAGATTTTTAAATCATTTCTTAAAGGTTGCTGCGCTTTACCTGGATATTTATTTATTGGTAAAACATCATTAGAAACATAATTAATATCCGCAGCATAATTAGGATTAATTTGAGCTGAGGCATCAATCCAAATTGCAGTTCTTACATCATTTGGAAATTGGCTGTACAAATTAAACAAATTTCTACCCATATCTAAGAAAGCCCCACCAGTAGCACTTGTAACATTAAAGTACCAAGTACTTGCTATATTAGACCAAGTACCTCCTGAAGGTCTAGCTGCAGCGAAAATACATTCACCTTGAACAGCATCTCCCCACATTGAATTGTATGTATTTGGAGTAGAAAGCGCACCAGTTGCTAAAGTAGCATATTGCTTAGCTTTCACATAATCTTTTCTATAAAGGTACATTCTAGCTCTAGCAGCAGCAATAAATTTTTGAGTTACATTTCTGTAATTAGTTGCAGTAGCAGCTAAATTAGATTCAGCAAACAAAAAATCACTTTCAATTAAATTGTAAATTAATTGATTTGAAACTCTAGGTCTGTCTATAAAAAGATCATATCTATCTGGAGTAGTTGACAAAATAACACCTAATGCATTAGGGTTAGCAGGGTCTACAGAGAAAAACGATACCAATTGTATGTAAGAATAAGCTCTTAAAGCTCTTGCCTCAGCTAAAACAGAATTTTTCGCAGCTATATCAGCAGGAGTAGTCACTACAACAAGATTAGCAAAATCCAATAATCTGTTTACTCTGTTGATAACCGTATAATGTGTACTCCAAAGTCCAGCTGGTTCATCAGAATTTGCATTCAATTGAAACCTATGTAATTCTTTATCTTGGCCACCATTAGAGGGTCCGATACCAACCTCATCAGTAAATACAGTTGTAAAACCGATCTCTTCAGTATTGTTAACTCTTGAGTAAATATCACCATTTAAGTAGTTTCTTAAATCCGTAACTGTCTTAAATGCATCTGCTCTGTAAATTTCACCAGGTTGTACAATGTCTAAAGCATCGCTACAAGATGAAACTAATAATAAACTTCCAATTGCAAGGAAAATATTTTTAATTTTTTTCATAATTATTAGTATTAATATTATTTAATTAAAATCCAATTGAAGTACCAAAGGTAATCGTTTTAGGATTTGGGAAATTGGTTACTGATAATGCAGAAACAGCTTCCGGGTCAAAACCTCTCCATTTCGTCCAAGTTAATAAATTCTCAGCTAAAACGAAAAACTTCACATTTGTAAATGGTGATTTTTTTAACAATTTTGCAGGAATATTATAACCTAAATTAATGTTTTTAAGTCTAATAAAAGAAGAGTCGTATAAGAATCTATCAGATCCTAAGAAAACATTATTATTAAAAGCAGTTAAAGATGGTACATCTGAAGTGTTGTTAGTTGGTGTCCATTGATCTAATAAATCAGCAGTCACGTTCTCTTGACCAATAAATGCTGGATTTGAAGCCCAAGCAAATTGGTTATCAATTCTCCAAACATCATACATATAAGTAAATAAGGTATTTAAGTAGAAACCTTTATAGTCAAAATTAAATCCAAAACCTCCTTGGTATTTAGGTAAGTTACTTTTTCCAGTAGCTCTTCTATCTTTAGCTTCATCTGGCGTTTCAGTTAAGTTATTGTTTCTATCTAAAAACAATAAGTTACCATTCGCTTGGTTCACTCCTACATAAGGAATTAAATTCCATTCGTTAAGAATATTACCTACTTTACGTAAGTTAGAAACCCCATTTTGATTAGTTTCTGCTAAAGCTGTGATTTTGTTTTCATTGTATGATGAATTAGCAAAAACAGAAAATCTCATTTTGTCATTTTTGATAATATTGTATTTTAATACCAATTCTATACCGTTATTAGTTAATTCACCATTGTTACCTGCAACAGAGAAACCTGTACCAACAACCCCTGAATTAGGAATAGAATTAAATAAATTAGAAGTAGTTTTGTTATACACATCAACATTACCTTCAAGTTTATCATTAAATACTGCGAAGTCAATACCAAAGTTGGCTTGAGAAATTTTTTCCCATTGAACTGTTACGTTGTCAAA
>CAMCVI010000008.1 GCA_945881885.1 Chryseobacterium gleum
AAAACCGTTAATTTGTTGCAGCTATCGGTGCCGCAAGTCCCATTATTTTTACACCCCTTTGGTGCACCACCATCGGAAGTTGAACAACTTGTACATGCCATAATTTATATATATTGATCGCCTCAAAAAAATTGAAACTACTTTTCAAATGTTATTTTGAGTGTAAAGATAGCATTTTTTTGACTGAATTTAAACTTTTGGTTTTTCAAGTTGGTACAAACAAAAAAACCTGTTACATCATTATAACGCAACAGGTTTCATTTTCTTATAAATTTCAATTTATATTTTATATATTTTATCCGACTCTCTAATTTTAAATGCCACTACAAAAGTTACTTTGTCGCCAGGTTTGGCTACGGTATTTTCGGTGCCGTTAATTAACATAGTGCCCACTTGCATTTTTTCGTTTCCAGTTGTAGGACCTTTTATAAAAATCGTGTCTCCCGTTTTTAATTCTTGGTTTTCAATCAGAAATTGCCCTACTTGAGCTTTGGTAAAATAATGTTGACCTTTCCCAATATATATTTTTCTTTCCGTCGATAATTTTCGTTTTCTAATTTGGGTAACCGCCGAAACTTTAACCGGTTTTTGAGCAATTTCTTCAAAAATATTTCTTTCCGAATTTTGCTTGAATTTTAATGCCGGTGATTTCCCTTTTTGAAAAATCATGTTTCCATTTTTTAATCCTTTTCTGCGTTTTTCTTGTTCTTCTAAAGGTAAGTAAATGGTTTCTACACAACTTGTAGAACAACAATTTTCCATTTTTTCAGCACAAGAATCGCACTGAATAAATAATAAATGACATGCTTCATTAGCGCAATTTACGTGTGTGTCACAAGGTGCGCCACACTGGTGACACTGTGCAATAATATCATCTGTAATTCGTTCGCCCAAACGGTGGTCGAATACAAAGTTTTTACCAATAAACTTACTTTCTAAACCTTCTTCTTTTATTTGTTTGGCATAGTTTATAATGCCACCTTCTAACTGAAAAACGTTTTTAAACCCTTGGTGTTTGTAATAAGCAGAGGCTTTTTCGCAACGAATACCGCCCGTGCAATACATCACTAAGTTTTTATCTTCTTTAAAGTCTTTTAATTGCTCGTTGATAATTGGTAAACTTTCACGAAAAGTTTCAACATCTGGCGTAATCGCACCTGAAAAATGACCAACTTCACTTTCATAATGATTTCTGAAATCGACTACTATCGTATTTGGATCTTCTAAAATTTTATTAAATTCTCGAGCGTTTAAATGTACGCCTTTGTTAGTTACATCAAACGTATCGTCGTTTAATCCATCAGCTACAATTTTATGTCTAACTTTTATCGTTAATTTTAAAAAAGAATGATCATCGTGTTCTACGGCAATATTCAATCGAATGCCTTTCATAAAGTCGTAGGCTTCAAGCGTTTCTTTAAAAGCATCAATATTTTCTGCCGGAACAGACATTTGCGCATTTATACCTTCAGTTGCAACATAAATTCGACCTAAGGCATCTAATTTGTTCCATTTCAAAAACAAATCATTTCTAAATAATGTGGGGTTTTCAATTTTGGCATACGCATAAAAAGAAAGCGTCAATCGTTGTCCGGCTTGGTCAATTAACTTGGCTCTTTCTTCTGCGCTTAAGGTGTTGTACAGTTGCATGCTATAAACATTTTAAGGTTAGAACCGTGATAATCACGACTTAAAGAAATAAATAAACAAATTCTAAATGGAAGAATTAGGCAGCAAAGGTAAAAATATTTTTTAATTGAAATGCATCAAGAAATTTACAAACAAAATTTGTTGCAATAAAAAAATTCTGTATTTTTACGAAAAATTAAATATTATGAGCACGGAAAAAGAAGCAAAATTAAAAGCCTTACAACTAACATTAGACAAATTAGACAAAACTTACGGTAAAGGAACTGTAATGAAAATGGGAGATTCTGCAGTAGAAGAAGTAGAAACCATTTCATCAGGATCTTTAGGTGTAGACATTGCATTGGGCGTAAACGGTTATCCGAAAGGAAGAATTATCGAAATTTACGGACCAGAATCTTCTGGTAAAACCACCCTAACCTTACACGCCATAGCAGAAGCACAAAAAGCAGGTGGAATTGCCGCATTTATTGATGCAGAACACGCATTTGATCGTTTTTATGCTGAGAAATTGGGAATTGATATTGATAATTTAATTATTTCTCAACCTGATAACGGAGAACAAGCATTAGAAATTGCGGAAAGTTTAATTCGTTCTGGTGCTGTAGATATAGTAGTAATTGACTCGGTTGCCGCATTGACACCAAAAAGTGAAATTGAAGGCGATATGGGTGACAGTAAAATGGGATTACACGCCCGTTTGATGTCGCAAGCTCTAAGAAAATTAACAGGAACAATTCATAAAACAAAATGTACCGTATTTTTTATCAATCAGTTGAGAGATAAAATTGGGGTAATGTTTGGAAGTCCAGAAACTACAACCGGTGGAAACGCATTGAAGTTTTACGCTTCAATAAGAATTGACATCAGACGTTCTTCGCAAATTAAAGATGGCGACAGTGTTATTGGAAATAGAACGAAAGTGAAAATTGTAAAAAACAAAGTAGCACCACCTTTTAGAACTGCAGAATTTGACATTATGTACGGAGAAGGCGTTTCTAAAGTAGGTGAAGTTTTAGACTTAGCTGTAGATTTTGAAATTATCAAGAAAAGTGGTTCTTGGTTTAGTTATGGCGAAACCAAATTAGGGCAAGGAAGAGATGGTGTAAAACAACTAATCAAAGACAATCCAGAATTAATGGATGAGTTAGAAGTTAAAATTAAAGAGTTCCTAAAAGAACAAAACGCATAATACAAGAAATCATCCTTTTTAGGATGGTTTTTTGGTTAAACCCAAATTGAGGATTAGAAATTTTAAATAAGAAATATCATGAAAAAATTAATAACACTTATCAGTATTTTTGTTTTATCTATTTCATGTACACAAGAATATGAAGGACCAAGAGTTCATTTAGAATTAGTTCCAGTAGAATCGGTTGTTTTGCCTACAACCTTTACAGTAAATACCATAAACGAAATTGAAGTTACCTATGCAAGACCAACTAGCTGTCATGGTTTTGAAGGTTTTTATTACACCAAAGACGCTTCTACACGAACTATTGCTGTACTAAATTACGTGATAGAAGAACAAGGTTGTTTGCCATTGCTAAATCAATTACAAACGAAAATTTTAAGATTTAAACCCGCTACAGCAGGAACTTACCTTTTAAAGTTTTGGAAAGGGAAAGATGCCAACGGGGTTAATATTTATGAAGAATTTTCAGTTGTCGTACCATAATAAAAACGCCTTAAAGGCGTTTTTTTTGCTTATTATTTTTGAAGTTCCTCTAAAATAATGTCTCTAACTTCTTGTTTTAAAAGATTTTTATCGTTCATGGTTTTTCCAATTGTGGAAATAGGCGCATGCACTTTCGCTCTCATTTTTCCTGGCGAACCACTAAAAAACGTGTAAGAAAAACGTTTTTTGTTGTCGTAAAAAGTTATCGGAATTATTATGAGTTGGTGTTCAATTGCAATTCGGAAAGCACCGTCTTTAAATTCATCTAAAAGCACACTTTCATCGGGCACGCCGCCTTCAGGAAAAATACAAATACTCAAACCTTGTTGAATTCTGTTTTGGGCACGTTCAAAAACAGCAAATCTACTTTTACTATTTTCTCGGTCAACCAAAATACAAACACGCTTGTAAATAAATCCAAAAATGGGAATTTTAACCAATTCTTTTTTTCCTACAAAAACAAATGGATGGTTTTTTACGGCCAATAGCATTAACATAATATCGGCCATGGAAGTATGGTTGGCTACAAACATATAACTTTTGCCTGCTTCAAAATTTTCAGTGCCTTTTATGTCGTATCTAAAACCCATTCCAGTTAGTATAAATCGTGCCCAAAGTCGCGCAATTTTAAAAAATAACGAATATGTTTTTTCGCTTAAAATAGTAATTAATATGAGTGGAAATAATACAATTATAGGCAACAATACCAATAGGTAAAACCAAATACGGTATAGCAACCAATACGGATATTTAAATAATTTCATTTGTAAGTTTGTATTCGATTTTCAAATGTAAACAATTTTAAAAAACTTATTCTTTTTACTTGCACCTTTTTACTTGGCTCTTTTTACTTAAAAACTTACATTTGCAAAAACAACATTCAAAATGGCAAAAATATTAACGGGTGTTCAAAGCACAGGAACACCACATTTAGGAAATTTATTAGGCGCGATTATTCCAGCTATTCAAATGGCAAATAATCCTGCAAATGAATCGTTTTTATTTATTGCCGATTTACATTCGATTACGCAAATTAAAAACGGAACCGAACTCAGACAAAACACCTATAGCACAGCTGCCGCATGGTTGGCATGTGGATTAGACACTAATAAAGTGGTTTTTTACAGACAATCAGATGTGCCACAAACTGCAGAATTGGCTTGGTATTTGAGTTGTTTTTTCCCATTTCAACGTTTGACATTAGCCCATTCTTTTAAAGACAAAGCTGATAGATTAGAAGATGTAAATGCAGGATTGTTTTCTTATCCGATGTTAATGGCTGCCGATATTTTATTGTACGATGCCGAAATTGTGCCTGTTGGAAAAGATCAAATGCAACATATTGAAATTACTAGAGATGTGGCCTCACGTTTTAACCATCAAATGGGCGAAACTTTTGTGTTACCTGTAGGAAAAACAAGTGAAGAGACGATGTTGATTCCTGGAACAGATGGGCAAAAAATGAGTAAATCGCGAAATAATTTTATCAATATTTTTCTGGATGATCAAGCGTTATTGAAACAATTAAAAGGCATTGAAACAGATAGCACACCTTTAGAAGAACCAAAAAATCCAGCTACTTGTAATGTGTTTGGTTTGTATAAATTATTGGCTTCGCCAGAAGAAACAGCAGATTTAAAAGCCAAATATTTGGCTGGAAATTATGGTTTTGGACACGCCAAACAAGCACTTTTTGATTTAATTACTGAAAAATTTAAAACCGAAAGAGAAAAATATAATCACTATATAAATAATCCTACAGAAGTAGACAAATTACTTTTTGAAGGCGCAGCAAAAGCAGGTAAAGTCGCAGATAGCGTTTTGAAAAGAGTCCGAGAAAAATTAGGGTTTGTAACTATGTCGAAAGTTTAAAAGTCGTGCAGTCAAAAGTTGAATCAACAAGTATATTGTTGTTATTTAAAAAGTTTTTTTCATTACAAATTTCACAAATTGGTTTCGTGCTAATCTGTGAAATTTGTTTTTTAACCTATACCGCTTCAAACAACTTGCCTGGCATAGGTCTAATGACACCTTTTAACTCCATATTTAGTAACAAAGATGAGATTTTAAAAATAGGAAAATCGCAATCCAAAGCTATAATGTCCATTAGTTCATTTTCTTTATTTACTAAATAATCATAAATTTTTTGCTCTTCTTCCGTTAAGGAAACAAACAATTGTTTTTGCACGGGTTTGCTTTCTTTTTTTGAATTTATATCCCAATTTAAAATATAAATCAAATCAGCCGCACTGTTTAATAAATGTGCTCGTTGCGTTTTGATTAGATTGTTGCACCCTTGGCTAAATTTATCTGAAACTCTCCCCGGAACGGCGAAAACATCTCGGTTATAGTCATTTGCAATGCTGGCAGTAATTAATGAGCCGCCTTTTTCGGCACTTTCAATAACAATTGTAGCTTCACACATACCCGCAACAATTCTGTTTCTTTTGATAAAATTCTCTCTTTCTGGATCACTGGTGCTCCAAAATTCGGTCATAAAACCGCCGTTTTGTTCTATTTGAGAAACATACTTTTTATGTGATTTTGGATAAATTTGATTCAAACCATGAGCTAAAACACCAACAGTTTGTAAGCCATTTTGGACGGCAGCTTGATGCGCCACAATATCTACGCCATAAGCAAAACCACTAACAATAACCGGATTTAAAGGTGCTAAATCTGATATTAGTTTTTTAGTGAAATCAATTCCATAGGGCGTAGTTTGTCGGGTTCCAACAATATTGATTAACTTTTTATTTTGCAAATCAATAGTTCCCGATTGAAACAAAATAATTGGTCCGTCTATACAATGTTTCAGTCGTTCAGGATAAATAGTTTCTTCAAAATAAGCATGAGAAATGTTTTCGTCTTCTATAAAACGAAGTTCATTTTCTGCCATTTGAAAAATAGCTTTTTCTTGTAAATTTTTGTAAAGATATTGACCAATTCCGTCAATGGCAACCAATGATTTTTTTGGAGTTTGAAAAACCGCTGAGGAAGAACCACAGTGCTTAATGAGTTTCTTGGCAACAACGTCACCAATACCTTCCACTTTTAAGAGTGCGAGCGTGTAAAATAATTCGTTTTGTAACATGGCGTATAATATAATTTACAAATATATTTATTTTTTTAATATTTTGATGACATTCTGTAAAACGAAGAAATATAATTTTAAAATTGTTAATAAAAATTGTTGATAAAATTTTGTTTTTGGGCTTGAATTCTTAATTTTGCCTATATGAAAATAGAAAAATACATTTCAGAATTGTTGTACAGATACCAATGCGTGGGCGTTCCTGGCTTTGGTGCTTTCTTGTGCGAATGGCAATCTGCACAAGTAATTGTTAGTCAAAGTTCATTTGCACCGCCGAAAAAAGTAATTTCTTTTAATTCAAACATAAAAAATAATGATGGTTTATTGGCCAATCATATCGCATTACAAGAAAAAATTAGCTACGAAAAAGCATTAAATAGGATTCAAACGCAAGTTGTATTTTGGTTGGAAAAACTAGAAAATAAAGAACATTTAGTGCTAGAAAATATTGGTGAAATTTTTTCAAATTCGGAAAATAATTTTGTTTTCAAACCCAATACGGCTATTAACTATTTGACAGATTCTTTTGGGTTGGCTGGTTTTAATTCGCCAGAAATAACAAGAGCCAATCAAATACTTACTGATGTTACTTCAGTAACTGAGTCTATAATTGAAACACCAATTTCAATAGAAGTAAGTACTGAGAAAGAGCCGCCTGTTATTCCAATAAATGGTAAAAATCGCACAAGTAATTGGTTAAAATACGCTGCGGCAGTAGCTGTTTTTGCTTCTGCGGGAACGTATGGTTACAAAATGTATTATGACTATACAATTAACCAACAAACTATAATTGTAGAAAAAACGGTACAAGAAAAAATAAATCAAAGAATTCAAGAGGCTACTTTTGTGATTCCAAATCCAATAAACGCGGTTGATTTAACTTTAGAAGCCACGCGTAATGGAAAATACCACGTGATAGCTGGCGCTTACAGAAGCAAAAAAAATGCTACAAAAGCCATGAATGATTTACTTTCACAAGGTTTTGAAGCACATTTATTAACTGAAAACAAATTTGGTTTGATACCTGTTGCTTTTGGGAGTTTTTCTAATTTAAATGAAGCTCAGAATTTAAAAATTCAAATAAAATCAAAAGATAGCGTCGACGCTTGGTTACTTATAGACTAATCCCAATTTTGGGATTTTTTTTTGTGCTTTTTTTAATTCAGAGTTAGTATCTTTGTAAAAAAAATAATGCAAAACAAATATCCTTCAGATTCCATAACTACACTAACCGATTTAGTGTTGCCTGGCGAAACCAATCCTTTAAATAATTTATTTGGTGGCGAATTATTAGCGCGAATGGATAGAGCCGCAAGTATTACTGCGCGCCGTCATTCGAGAAGAATTTGCGTTACAGCCTCGGTAAACCATGTGGCTTTTAACAGAGCCATTCCGTTAGGAAGTGTGGTTACAGTAGAGTCTAAAGTATCGAGAACCTTCAATACATCAATGGAAATTTTTATTGATGTTTGGATTGAAGACAGAGAATCAGGCATTAAAAACAAAGCCAACGAAGCCATTTATACTTTTGTTGCTGTTGATGAAACTGGAAGACCAATACCTGTGCCACCCATTGAACCACAAACCGAATTAGAAATAGAACGTTATGACGCTGCACTAAGAAGAAAACAATTAAGCTTAGTATTAGCTGGAAAAATGAAACCTAGCGAAGCAACGGAATTAAAGGCGTTATTCACAAAATAAAAAACAAACATGGATTTTTATAAATTAGCAATAAAAGAAATCAAACGAGAAACAAAAAATGCGGTTTCTATCGTTTTTAATATTCCACAAGAACTAAAATCGGCTTACCAATTTATAGCGGGTCAATATGTAACCTTAAAACTTACTTTAGACGGCACAGAACTCCGTAGAGCTTATTCTATTTGTTCTTCGCCAAAAAGTGGTGAAATGCGAATTGCTATAAAAGAAGTAAAAAGCGGCACTTTTTCAAGATTTGCCAATACAAAATTAGCTGTAGGCGATTTGTTAGAAGTCAGTATTCCCGAAGGAAAATTTACTTTTGAACCCAAACATGAACACCAAAAAAGCTATGCTGCTTTTGCAGCTGGAAGCGGAATTACGCCAGTGCTGTCAATTGCAAAAAGCATGTTAGAAGAAGAACCAAATAGTACTTTTGTATTAATTTATGGCAACAAAGACGAATCAGAAACTATATTTCACGAGGAATTAAAGGCGCTTCAATTAAAAAATTTAGGTCGCTTTTTTGTGCATTCTGTTTACAGTCAAGCCAATATTGCTGGCGAATTGTTTGGTAGAATTGACAAGTCAATTGTAAACACTGTTTTGAAAACCAAACATTCCGATAAAACCTTTTCTAAATTTTTCTTATGCGGACCAGAAGCCATGATACAAGTAGTTACGGCGACTTTAAAAGAAAATAATGTAGCTGAAAAAGACATCAAATTTGAATTATTTGGCACTTCATCTGCCTCAGAAAAGAAAGTTGATGCTGTAAACGATGGCCATACAAACATTTCAATTACTGTAGATGCAGACGAAGTTACTTTTGAAATGAGTCAGAAACAAACGATTTTAGAAGCGGCTTTAAAACAAGGTATAGATGTGCCTTATTCTTGTCAAGGCGGTATTTGTAGCAGCTGTATTTGTAGGGTTACAGAAGGAAGTGCTACCATGAAGAAAAACCAAATTTTAACAGATAATGAAGTAGCTGAAGGATTGGTTTTGGCTTGTCAAGCGGTGCCAACATCCTCTGAAATTAAAATTAATTTTGATGATATTTAGTCTTTAAAATATCCAATAAAAAATTCCAAATTCCAATTTTATTTAAATAAGATTGGAATTTATTTTTTCAATAACCTTTGAAGGTAAAATCGTTCGCATTGCATTTTCATAACCTGCTACTTTTTTATTTCCGTAAACCGAAGTAGGTAAAAATGGATATTGTTTTCTATCTGAAGTCAAACTAAAATCATCTGGTTGATGAAACGGTTGAAATCCTGCAAAAGGATGTGTGGCGCCCCAAAGCGAGATTACTTTTACGCCCAACATAGCGGCAATATGCGCATTTCCAGAATCCATAGATAACATTACATTTAAATTAGAAATAATGGCTAATTCTTCTTTTAAATTGGTTTGTCCTGCCAAAACAATCACGTTTTTATAATTGTTTTTTAACTGATGTAGCTTCTTAATTTCTTCGCTACCTCCACCAAATAATAAAATTTTATTTGAAGTGTTTTTGGCTAATTCATCTATTACTTGTTGCATCAAATCTGTTGGGTAGACTTTACTTTCGTATTGTGCAAAAGGTGCCATTCCAATCCAATTTTCTGCTTTTTTACCAGTAATTTTTATTATATCTTCGGATAAAATATATTTTTCTGGAAATGTAGGTGATTCTAAATGTAAAGGAAAACCTAATTTTTCAAATGTTTCAACATGTCGATCGAACATTGATTTTATTGGAGAAATAGTTTTAATGGCTAACTTTGTAAGTGCTTTTTTATCTTGTCTGCCTTTATCTGTAGTAGCAGTTTTTTTGCCATTTAAAGCGAAAAGTGTTGTGATAATTTTTGATCGTAAGACATTATGTAAATCGGCAACGGCATCAATATTTAGTTTTCGCAAATCGGAAAATAAACGTAAAAGTCCTAAAAAACCTTGGTGTCTTTCTTTTAAATTAATTGGGAAAAAAGTTATGTTTTCAATATCGTCAAAAAACGGTTTAAAAAACGGACGAGAAACTACTGTGATTTTCACGTTAGGATATTGCAAAGAAAAAGCTCTCAGTACAGGAACTGTCATAGCGACATCGCCCATAGCTGAAAGCCGAATAACTAAAATGTGAAAAGACATTTATTTTTTATTTTGATACAAAACTGGATTCAAATCTTCGTCGTTGTACATTTTCATTTGTTTGTACACCTTCATGAATTTATCGCCATTTTCAATATCTTCCACTAATTGACTAATGGAAATAAACATATCATTTTTTTGATCTAACAATACATTTAATTTTTCTTGGCATTTTGCCCGGTGTTCAGCAGTGGCTTCTTCGCGAGTAGCTTCTTCATTCATGTGGTAAATTTTCAATGCTAAAATAGATAATCTATCAATTGCCCAAGCCGGACTTTCGGTATTAATTCTGGCATTTGGTTTCACTTGAACGTGTGCATATTTTTGTAGAAAATAACCATCAATATATTCCACCATATCAGTTCTAACCTGGTTAGAGGCATCAATTTTGCGTTTTAAGTCTAACGCTGCAACTGGATTAATATTTGGGTCGCGCACAATATCTTCATAATGCCATTGCACCGTATCCACCCAGTTTTTGGCAAATAACAAATGCTCTACTGACCCTTTTTCGTAAGGATTAACTACTGGCTGATATACATCATCAATAACATGATACACTTTTATAGCTTGTTCAAAAATGGGAAAGGCGAATTCTGCAAACATAGTTTCTGATTTAATTTACAAAAATAAGGATTTTTTGTACTTTTAACCATAAATTACAAATTATCTCACATGAATATTCAATATATTTCCGAAGAAAATAGTGTTTTAAATCAGTTTTTAAATCAAATTAGAGCGGTAAGCGTTCAAAAAGATGCCATGCGTTTCAGGAGAAACATGGAGCGGATTGGTGAAATTTTGGCTTATGAAATTAGTAAAAAACTAACGTATAATAATGTAGCCGTAAACACTCCGTTAGGTATAAAAAACACTTCAGAAATAGAAAACAAAATAGTATTGTGTTCTATTCTGAGAGCCGGTTTGACATTACATCAAGGTTTTTTAAACTATTTTGATGCCGCCGAAAATGGTTTTATTTCGGCTTATAGAAATCATTATAATTCGGATGAAAATTTCGATATTTTGGTGGAATACCAAGCTGTGCCGAACATGAATAATAAAACATTAATTTTAGTAGATCCAATGTTAGCAACCGGACAATCATTAGTTGCTGTTTTAAATAAAATTTTAGCTGCGCAACAGCCAAAAGAAATCCATATTGCGGTAGTTATTGCTGCTCCAGAAGGCATTAAATACTTGGAAGAAAATTTGCCAGAAAACTGCCATTTATGGGTAGCTTCATTAGACGAAAAGTTAAATGAAAAAAACTATATTATTCCTGGTTTAGGTGACGCGGGAGATTTAGCGTATGGAAATAAATTATAATTGAACAAAAAAGAAAAACAATCCCACGCCTAACAACAAGTATAAAGACACTTCTTTGTAAATAGAATTCTTCATTTTTTCGAACATATTTGCGCCTAAAATAGCCAGCGGCGCAAAAGTATATATAAGTAAATCGTTAGATTTATTAGTAGAAAAAACATAAATACCCACAGCTAAAAGAAAAGCGAAATAAACTTGTTTGTATGACGACTGCATATTTAAAGGTTTGTTTTGATAGTCGATTGTTTGGGAAGCAAAAAACAACACGGCAATAGAAACAAATATGGACAATGCCATGTTTTGATACACATTTTTAAATTCAAAAAAGTTAAAACTTACCTGAAAAACAGCTTTATTAATGGAATAGTTATCAAATAATATTAAGCTGGTAGCAATATATAAAATCCAAACACAAAGAAATGATATAAAAGGTAAAATCCAGTTTTTATATTCTTTCCCCGAGTGAAAAATAATTGAAATAAAAACTAAAACAATATATAAAATACTCCAAAAGTGAAAAATAGCAGAAAGGAAAATCCAGAAAGAAGCGTCAAATATTTTTTCCTTTGATGAATTTAATGTTTTTAAAGAAATTAACCTTCTCAAAGCCAACAACAAAAACACATTTGATAACACAATTTTAATGTTATTTAATACCGTTGGAAATAATAATATAAAAACTAGAAACAATAGTATTGCATAATTATCGTTTTGAGTTAAGGTGTTTTTAAGTGAAATAAAGTTTACTAGAAAAAATGAACCTAGAATTAATACAAAAACGCCAATTTTTGCAAACAGGTCACCCGTTGTAAATTGTTCATTTGAAAGGCGGATTTGGTACACAAAAAAGCAAGAAAACAACATTATTAATACTAATACGTAATTTATTGGTCGAGTTTTACTAAAAAGACTTGCAATCATAAAGATATTTTATATTTTTGTAGTGTAAATATAATCATAAAAAAATGAAAGCATTTTTCGAAGCAATACAATTTTTATTTGTTGAAGTACTTTTTGTACCAATGGACCTTTTAAGAAGTTTAGAATTAACAAATTGGTGGGGTGCAAATATTATCAACTGGGTATTTATTGGTATTTGTTGTTATTGGACAGTATACTGGACAAAACAATTACAAATTTTCAAAAAATCTGGAGCAGATGAACAAGACACCACTGCACACTCTTTCTTAACTAAATAAAAAATAATAGGTTCGATTATAAATCGAACCCAATATCTTTTCTATAATTCATCTTATCAAACTTTATATTTTCTATTGTTTGATAAGATTTTTTTGTGGCGGCTGTAAAGGTATTACCAAAAGAAGTTACTGCCAATACTCGGCCACCGTTAGATACAATTTTTCCGTTTTCTTCTTTAGTTCCCGCATGAAAAATTAAAGAATCTGTTTTACTATCTAACCCAAAAATTTCTTTTCCTTTTTGGAATTCTTCTGGGTAGCCGCCCGAAACAACTACAACAGTTGCGGCTGTTCTTTCGTCTATATCCAAATCAAAATCGGCTAATTTTTCAGTAGCTACAGCTTGAAACAAAGCTACTAAATCGCTATTAATTCTTGGGATAACCACTTCTGTTTCTGGATCGCCCATTCTAACGTTATATTCAATCACAAACGGATTGTCGCCTACTTTTATCAAGCCAATAAATACAAAGCCTTTGTATTCAATATTGTCTTTTTTTAAACCGTTAATTGTTGGAATTACAATTTGATCTTCAATTTTTTTCATCAAAGTTGCATCTGCAAATGGAACTGGAGAAATGGCGCCCATTCCACCTGTGTTTAAACCGGTATCGCCTTCACCAATTCGTTTGTAATCTTTTGCTGTGGGTAATATTTTATAATTTTTTCCATCTGTTAGCACGAAACAACTTAATTCAATTCCGTCTAAAAACTCTTCAATTACAACTTTTGCGCTAGCTGCCCCAAATTTCGCATCCACTAACATGGCTTTCAATTCGTCTTTTGCAGCTTGCAAATCGTTTAGAATTACTACGCCTTTTCCGGCGGCTAAACCATCTGCTTTTAGAACATATGGTGGCGAAAGTGATTCTAAAAAAGCATATCCTTTTTCAACAGTTTGTGAAGTAAAACTTTCATACTTTGCAGTTGGAATGTTGTTTTTTACTAAAAATTCTTTGGCAAACTCTTTACTTCCTTCTAATTGCGCTCCTAATTTAGAAGGTCCAATTACAGGAATATGTGAAATTTGAATATCGTTTTTAAAGAAATCATAAATTCCGTTTACTAAAGGGTCTTCTGGACCGACAACAACCATTTCGATTGCGTTGGCTAAAACAAAATGTTTCACCGTTTCAAAATCGTTTGGATTCATCGCAATATTGGTTGCTATTTGATTGGTTCCTGCGTTTCCAGGCGCTACAAAAAGTTGATGGCATAATGGGCTTTGAGTCATTTTCCAAGCAAAAGCGTGTTCTCTTCCGCCAGATCCTAAAAGTAAAATATTCATGGGTTTTGATTTTATTGGTGCAAAAATAGCCGTTTTTAATAAGAATTGTTTTGCTTTGAATTGAATTTAATATGCTTTTTCTTCGCCTTTAATGGTATTAATAACTGTTTTATTTATGATTTTTAAATCTAACAAAATAGACCAATTTTCTAGATAAAAAATATCGAATTTCACTCTATTTACAATGTCTTTTTCGGTTTCGACCTCTCCTCTGCAGCCGTTTATTTGAGCTAAACCGGTAATTCCTGGTTTAATAAAGTGTCTGACCATAAACTTATCAACGCTTTTGGCGTACATTTCGGTGTGACTAACCATGTGAGGTCTTGGTCCTACAACTGACATGTCGCCTAATAATACGTTGTAAAATTGTGGCAGCTCATCAATACTAAATTTTCTTATAATTCTCCCGAATTTAGTAACTCTTGGATCGTTTCTTTGAACTTGTTCTAAATCAGCTTTTGAATTCAATTGCATGGATCTGAATTTATAACAATAAAACTCTTTATAGTTTAATCCGTTTCTTCTTTGTTTAAAGAAAACGGGGCCTTTTGATTCCATTTTTATTAGTAAGGCGATTAAAGGTGTTAACCACGACAAAAGCAGTAAAATTACTAGTATTGAAAACACAACATCAAACAAATGTTTGATTCTTTTGTTAATTACTTTATCTAATGGAATGGTTCTTAAAGAAATAATGGGCACATAACCATAATATTCTACAGCTAAGTTGCGTAACATTCTGTTTTTGCTATCTGGCAGCAATTTTATGGTTTTAAGATTGTTGTCTGCAAAATGTATCAGGCTGTCTAAATCTGTAGTGTTAAGGGTATTTAACGAACCATAAATTTCATCCACATTGTTTTTGGTTACAAACTCATAACATGCTTTAATTTCTTCTTTTTTATTTACCTTTAAATTAAAAACATGCATTAAATTATAGCCATAATTTGGATTGGTAGTAAAAAATAATTTTAATTCTTCAACATCTTTTCCATTACCTAAAATGATTACGTTTCTTAAATTTCCACCGTACAATAAACGGTATTTTTTAAGTAAGAAAAATATTGAAAACTTAACAAACCCAACAGAAATGATGGCAAAAATAATATAGTTCCAAACTTCTTCTGGTGTAACATATTTATACTTATAACCAACATATGCAAATGTGATTAAACTAATAAAAACGAATTGCTTAAAAAGTTTTCCTAGAATTGTAATTTCTTTAGTAAACCTGTATACTTCGTAATACCCTGAATAATAAGAGATAACTATCCACGAAACCGATAAAATAGTGTGATAACCAAAATTACTCATAGCAGAACGAAGACAAACTAAAATTAATAGATTTATCAAAAATAAATCTATCAAGATAATTAGTGGTCTAATAAATCCTGAATATCTTCCTGTTTTTGGCTTCAAATTAATAAATGTATTTTGAAAAATCTTTGTGTTCTTCTTTGGCTAATTCTTCTGGCGAAAGTGATTTAAAATACTCGTAAGTAATTTTCATGCCTTCTTCTCTTTTTACTTTAGCCGTCCAACCTAAAATTTCTTTTGCTTTAGTAGTGTCTGGCTGGCGTTGCATAGGGTCGTTTAAAGGTAAATCTTTATAAATTACTTTTTGATTTGTACCCGTTAATTTGATAATTTCTTCAGCAAAATCAGAAATAGTAATTTCGTCTGGATTTCCAATATTAACAGGCAAATGATAATCGGATAGTAATAACCTATAAATGCCTTCCACTTGGTCTGTTACATAACAAAAAGAGCGGGTTTGACTTCCGTCTCCAAAAATTGTTAAGTCTTCACCACGAAGCGCTTGTCCAATAAATGCTGGGATAACTCGTCCGTCGTTTAATCGCATTCTTGGACCGTAAGTATTAAAAATACGAACAATTCTGGTTTCCACGCCGTGAAAAGTATGATAGGCCATAGTAATGGACTCTTGAAAACGTTTAGCTTCGTCATACACACCTCTTGGTCCAATAGTGTTTACGTTTCCATAATACTCTTCTGTTTGAGGGTGTACTAGTGGATCGCCATAGACTTCAGAAGTTGAGGCAATAAGAATTCTTGCTTTTTTAACTCTTGCTAAGCCCAATAAATTGTGAGTGCCTAAAGACCCTACTTTTAAGGTTTGAATAGGTATTTTTAAATAATCAATAGGACTAGCTGGAGAAGCAAAATGAAGAATATAATCTAATTCACCCGGAACATGAACAAATTTAGTAACATCGTGGTGGTAAAATTCAAAGTTTTTTTCTTTAAATAAATGCGCGATGTTTTTTAAATCGCCTGTTATTAAATTATCCATTCCAATTACGAAATAGCCTTCTGCCAAAAAACGGTCGCATAAATGAGAACCTAAAAATCCTGCAGCGCCTGTAATTAATATTCTTTTCATTAAATTTTAGATTTTTAAGGGGGTTTTGTCTTCTTTGATGTGAAACAAACAATAAAAAGATATAAAAAACAACACCCCTTTTTGTCTCCATAAAAATGACTCTGTCAAAAATAAGCTTATCATTAGAATTGCAAAAGAAATATGCATAAAATTTTTATGTTTTATTGCGGTTTTTATGTTTAGAAACAATATTGCAATCAAAAGGGCAAAACCTATACATCCTAATTCTGCAAAATTTTGTACGTATTGGTTATGAAAATTGAACGATCCGTATCCGGGATAAAGCTCGTATTTTTTCTCTTTTTCAATAAGTTTGGCTTGAGATGCATTTAAGCCTAATCCTTTCCAAAACACAGGTTCTTCACTAAAAATTTCTAAAAACATTCGAAATTGATACACCCTAAAAGCTGTGCCGGGAAAATAATCACCATGTGAAAATTTTTGATTGTTCCATGCTTCATATATGCTTATATAATTTACGCCTTCATCGGCCTCATTATATACGCTATGACTTACGCTGGTTTTGGTGTTGGATTGAAATTCGACTAAAAATCTATTTTTTATTTTATTAAAACTAAATGCCGCCACTAAAATTAGTATTAAAACAACTAAATTTCTCAATCGCATTTTGTTTGAGGATTTTGAAAAATAAAAAAAATGACTCGCCAATAAAAATAAAAATACAATTATTATGTTTTTGGAAGACAATAAAAAAATAAATCCAAATAGAATTGATGCGCAAATCACTTCAAATTTCTTTTTAATTTGTAAATTTAAAAAGTAAAAAAAGGCAACAGCCATATAAACTGAAACATGTATTGCGTTTAGTAATTTTGGCACCAAACCAAAATCATCATCATATTCTCCATGATAGAAAAACGCTCTTTGGTCTCCTGAAATCATATATCTAATCAATGCTCTTAAAAGAAAAAAACTGGCATAAAACACCATAGCATAACTATAATATTTTATTAATTTATCAACTTGATTTTTATGAAAGGGCCTCATGATTAAAAAGGCGGCGGGAATTAATAACAAAACAATTTCTCTTGAAATCGCGGGGATGGTAGCTACTTTATCAATTGACCAAAAAAAGGAAATCGCCATCCAAATAAATAATATTATTGGAAGTAATAAAGTACTGCTATATGAGATTTTGTCTTTTCTATTAAAAAACAGAACAGAAAAAATGAAAATTGCTGTGGTAATTGAATTTATTGCCAAAAGTGTTGGCAAAGTAACAAGGAGCAATAAAAAAGGTACAAATGATTTATTTAACTTTTGCTCCTCTAAAATTTCTTGATAAGCATTGGGTAAAAAACTGTAAATATTCTTCATTTATTTTGTTCCAATTATACTTAGTAGCAATAGCTTCGAAGTTGTTTTTAACAAATTGCAAGTTATCAATTTTTTTTATGGTATCAATTATTTTTTTTACCTCATCTGCGGATTTAAAATAATAGGCATTGTTTTCTAACACGCTTTTATTAAAATGATTGTCATGGGCAATTACTAAAGTTTGAGAACCCATAGCTTCAAGCAAAGAAGGATTTGTGCCTCCAACTGTGTGTCCGTGAAAATATAAATTGGAGAAATACCTTAAATTATCAAGATGATTTTGGTTGTAAATGGCTCCTAAAAACTGTATTTTTTTACATGTTGAAAATTTATTTTTTAAATATTCACCATATTTGGTTTCGTGATTTCCAATTACTAAAATAGGTTGTTTGTTTTCACTTGCTTCCACACCTTGCAAAACAATTTCTAAATTGTTTTCTGGTTCAAAACGGGCCATTATCATGTTGAAATGATGTTTTTCAACTTTATATATATTTAATATTTCTTCATTTGGCGCATCAAAGTTATTTGCGCCATAAGCAATATATTCGCTTTTTTTATTGTGCGTTTTCAATAAATAATCTTGAATTCCTAACGAATCTGAAATTAAATAATCGCTTTTTCTAGCTGCCCATTTTTCAGCAACTTTTAATAGTTTTTGAACCGGTTTATTGTATTTGCTTCGTTTCCATTCTAAACCATCCATATTGGTAATTACGATACTATTTTTTGGGTGAAAGTCATACCAAAAAGCGCTACTTGTATAGCCCAATTGTAAAATGATGTTAAAATTTCTTTTTCGAGCATCTAAAATACAATTTAAATCATAAATAAATTGACCCGCTGTTCCAATTTTGTATTCTGGATCGTAACACTTAATTAGAGTAACCTTTTCAAATGTTGTTTCATCATAAGGGTGATTATGAGGAGTATAAACGGAAACAGAATGACCCGCTTGTGCGGCATGTACAGAGAAAAATTCTGCAAATTGCTCAAATCCTCCATAATTGTTGGGTATGCCTCGGGTGCCTAATATTCCTATTTTCATTTTCTTATTATAACGAAACAAAAATAATGGAATAATATGAATGTTTTGAAATTATTTTGTTTTGTAGGGCAATTTACCTAAAACTTTTACGTTATTATTACTTAATTTTGCAAATATTAAAAAAGAAAAAAATGATTGATTTTGATTTTTTAGAAAAAAACAAAGAATCTTTAAGGATAAAATATTTAGCCGCTCAACCCTTTCCTCATTTAATTATTGATAATTTTTGTGAGGAAGAAAAACTGTCAAAAGCTTATAATTCAATTCCTGAATTAGAAAACAAAAGTAGAGATTATGCTTTTGCCAACAACAAATTTGAAAAATCTAATTATAAAGTTTTATCTCCAGAATTAGAAGAGTTGTATTATGATTTGTCTTCTGATAAATTTAATGAATTATTATCTTTTATTACGGCTAAAAAAATATTTGTTGACCCAAAAAATCATGGTGGCGGACTACACCAAGGAAAGAAAAATAGTTTTTTAGATATGCATTTGGATTTTAATTACCATCCTTTAGAAAAAAATTGGTACCGAGAATTAAACTTACTTTTATATTTAAATAAAGATTGGAAACCAGAATATAAAGGAAGATTACGAATAAAAGATCTTCGAACAAACGAAGAAAGCGAATTGGATGTGCCATTTAATAGATTGATAATTCAGCAATGTGCACCATATACTTTACATGGTTACGACATGACTAATTTCCCAGAAGGTAAATTTAGAACATCAATTGCTACTTATGCTTACCAAATTCATAACAAAATATTAGAAACGCCTCGAACTACCGACTGGTTTCCTAAAGATGACGCCTCATTTATGAAAAAAATATTAGCCAAAAACTTTAATTTTCTGGTGCAAACCAAAAACAAGTTTTTTGGAAGTGGTACGGCTAAAAATCAGTAATGAGTTTTTTTACTGTTTCTGCAGATTTTTCCCAACTGTAATTTTCTTTTATTTGATTTGAAATTTCACTAAATTCTTGTGTGAAATCAGCATCTAAAATAGATTTAAGTTTTTCATTAAATTCTATTTGATTATTTGGATCAAATTCAAATTTTTTCTGGAAAGTAAAATCCAACATTGCTGTTTGATTAGAACAAATTGTTGGAATTCCTGAGGCTATTGCTTCTAATGGCGGAATACCAAAACCCTCTGCAAATGATGGGTAAACAGACGCACTTGCTCCTCTTAGAAGTAGCAGCATGGTTTTAAAATCTGCTTTGTCCATTCTAATAATTTTATTTTTAATTTTTGAATCTAGTTTGTTATAAATATCAAAATATTCTTGATTATTTGATGTAGTATCACCAATAAATAATAATTGATAATTATCGTATAACTTTAAATCTATAAAGGATTTTAATATTAATTGGTGATTTTTTCTCGGCTCCCATCTGCTTATAAAAATAATATAATTTGAAAGTTTATATTTCTCTAAAACAATTTTTTGAACTTCATTTTTGTCATAAGGTTCAAAAAACACTTTATCAACTGCATTTGGCGTGATGTGATAATTATAAATGTTAAAATGTTGGGCTATTTGATTTTTCGAATATTCTGAAACTGTAAGTCTTATTTTTGCAGATTTTGCGCCTATTTTATAAAGAAACGTGTTTTTAATTCTGCTTAAAAAAGAAAAATATTTTGGATAATCGATAAACAACACATCGTGAGTTGTTACAATGTATTTGCAAAATTTTATTGGTGGAACAATGTATTGGAAATGCGCAAAATCAATTTTTTTTTTTATAATCAAATAAGGAATGTTAAGCAATAATCTTAAAAATTTATTTTTGAAAGTATATTTTAAAAACTTAATGTTTTTTTTGGCGCCAAAAACTGATTCTAAGTTCTCAATATCATTTGCGGCAAAATAAAATAGGATGTTTTCATCTTTTGCAAGCTCTTGATATAAACCTTGTATGTAAGTTCTTGTGCCTTGAAAACCGTTATCAAAAACGTGGCAATCAACAAAAATTTTTATTTTACTATTGTCCAATTATATATATTTTTTGTGTAAATATTCTCTGTAACCTAATAACAATCCAATTAAGATTGATTTACTGTCTAATTTTAGATAAAAACCCATAAATACCCAGCTTGAAATTATTAGGAAAATTCCAGAGCCTAGGAGCAACTTATTTAGGTTGGTTACCTGAATATTGTTTGAAACGATTTTTCTCGATATGTAAAATACAGATAGCAAATATAATGCAATTCCTAATAAACCTGATTTTAATAACACTGTTGAAAAAGCATTATGAAGATAAGGAAAATTACGCACTTTTGTTCCGTCATTTGTTGCCATTACTCTTCCAATGTCTACTGTAGAACCAATACCTTTGCCAGAAATAACAGCTTGTGTTCCTCCATAAAATACTTGGTTAACTGTTTTAATATTTTCAAACGATCTGAAATTGTCATTAAAATCTTTCCAATCTTCTTGATTTATTTTTGTTTTAAAGGCTTCAATGGGTATTATTTTAACTTTATATAAAAATTCTTCTGTGAAAGTTCCTTTTCTTTTTGGGTTGGAGTTATAAATTAATGCGTAACTAAATAAAGTTAGTAAAATGGTAAAACTAATAACTTTAATAGACCTAACATTTAAATTGAAAAACCCTTTAACTGCTAAAATTAAAATTAGCAATTGAATAAAATTTGTTCTGGATAAGTAGCAGAAAATGGATGTGGCTACAATTCCTAAATAAAGTAACCTCTTTTTTTTAGAAATAGTAATATTAAATTTTGAGGCAAACAAAATCAATACAAAAACATATGGTTCAAAGTCATTAAAATAACCAGCATAATGCCTAATTTCTGAAACAGATAAAGTTTTATATGCTAAGATTGAATATAAAATTATTACTAAGTGAATTACCGAAAAGAAAATACCACAATTAACAATATAATTTAACGCATTACCTGCATATTTTTTTGCAAAATTATACCCAATAAGTAAACCTAAAATAGGTTTTAGCAAATACGTAATGTCTCTTATTTTATTGAAAATAGAATAATCATAAAAAAATAACTCTGTAAAAAAACTTATTAATAATATGGTTAAATAACAACAAATAATATAAATAAAATTCTTTGAAAAATTAGTTCTTAAGCTAATTAAAGCAACTACTGACCAAACCAAAAAAGTAAGCTCGTAATTATTAAATAACAATACTGCTAAACATAATATATATAAAAAAATGAAAAAATATTGTCTCGAGATTATCATGTTTTATTTTTTTTAAATAAAATAGAATTTTTAAAATATAAAAATATAAAAAAAAGTTCTGCTAAAATTATAGATATTATTACTCCATTTAATTTCAAAATTGGCGCTAAAATAAGCAGCGCTATTATATTTGCTGCTGTAACAAATATTGTAATTCTTATGTAGTTTTTGTTATTACTATTTATAAGCATTGTTTGCTCTAGTGCTAATGAAAAAACCATTAATAGTGGCAGAATTAATGAAAAACGAAACAAACTATTAATATCAATTGAAACATTAAAAAAGGTAATAACATGAGTTGAGAACACAAATAACAACAAACTAAAAATTACTACAAAGATTGACAAAATCGTCACATATTTTTTCCAAAAAATTAAAGCGTCACTTTTAGCTTGCTTAATTTTATAACACAATCTAGGGAAAAAATATTTCAAATAAACTTGATTAAACGTTCTAAATAATGAAATAATTTGTTCTATTACTTTATACTGGCCAGCAACTGAGAATCCTAATAAATAACTAACTATAAAAAGAGGTGATAATTGTCTTAATGATAAAAACAGTTGTGATACACAAAATAAAAAATCTGATTTTAATATTTTTTTAATTTCTATAAAATTTGGACGATGAAAATTAAAATTATATTTATTTTGAATAATAAATAATCCTAAAAAATTAATAAGTAACGAACTTAAACCTAAATAAAAATTGACATAAATATAATCTTCATTGTTTTTAACTAAAATAAAAACAAGAAATACATAAAATAATTTTGATAATATATTTATTAAACTTGCGGTTTTAAAATCTTCCAACCCTTGTAAAAACCATTGTGGATTTAAAACTTGAGCAAGTACTATACTAAAACTAAATAAAAAAAGGGGTTTTTCTTTGCTTAAAAGTGGTATGCTATTAACCAATATGAGAAGTGTGAAGAAAGCAATACAAACTAATACGGTTTTAGTGTAAATAACAGTAAAAAGCTTTTGTTCTATGGTTCTTATTTCGTCTCTGTTTTCAGAAATCATTTTTGTTCCTTTAATATCAAAAGCATAATCTACAATTAATATTAAAAACAATGATAGTCCAAAAGACAAGCCAATTTTTCCGAAATTAGCAATGCCACATACCGAAATAATATATGGAACAATTAGTAAGGGACTTAATAAATTAAATGCCTGACCAACTCCATAAACAATAAAATTTTTACTAATTTTATTCATTAATATCTTTGAATTATCATAAAAAACAAATACCTCATTATGTTTAATGAGGTATTTGTTTATATATTATAAATTTTTATTTAAACATTTTTTGTAATTTGTATTTTCAATCGTAATATTTATTTCTTTACTCGAGTTGCACCCAACAAAAAAACTGAATAAAATTGTAATAATTATTATTTTATTTTTCATGTTTGAAGGGTTTTACAAAGTTAAATTAATTTATATCCAAAAATGAATCATAACTGGCTTAGGTTCTTCGCCATGAATTCCCTTAATAAAATAATTATATTCCGGAACATAGCTTTTTATTAAATTAATGATGTCTACTGGATTATTTTCTTTATGATAAGTAGTTATGGCTATTTTTGGTTTGTTTTTTTTAATAATATTTTCCGCTCCTAATAGCATTTCTTGTTCAAATCCTTCAATATCTGCTTTTATAAATGTTATTTTTTTATCGGTTAATAAAGTATCGATTTTTCTTAATTGAATTATAGTTTCTCCGTTTTTCTCATTAGAAATTTGTCCGGCTAAAGAATCTTCATTAAAATAAACTTCCTCGTCAATAGCACCTGCCGCGTTATTAAAAATTGTTATTTTATTTTCGTATTCAGAAAATGTTTTTTTTAATGCTTCGCAAAACACGCTACTTGGCTCTACCATATAAATATGTTCGCATTTATCAATAACAACTAAAGGAAACAATCCTTCTGCTGTTCCGATATCTAAAATTATATCTCCATCTTCAACTTCTGTGTGTTTATACCTATAGTAATGCCAGTCTTCATTATCAAAAGTTTCTGCAGTAACTTGATTAATTCCTTCAACAGAAAACTTACTTGGCCAAAATAACTTTTTCGATATATTGTTAAACGTAATTTCGAAAAAATTATTGTTCAATAAAATTTTCTTTATATATCTTTTTGCGACTTTATCAACTTTAGGTTTTAGTAAATATTTAAATAATTCAACAAATATTATGTTGTTTTTGGTGTAAAAAAGCCAGTAAAATAATATTCTTAATCTTCTCATTTTATGTTTTTTACGTTTTTTAAACTTACTTCCCAACTCTTAACCTCAATTCCAAAAACTTGCTTTAGTTTACTTTTATCCAAAACACTATACGCAGGTCTTTTTGCTGGTGTTGGATAAGCTTTAGTTGGAATAGGTTGTAAATTTATAGAAACGTTATTAATTCTAAATATTTCTTTGGCAAAATCGTACCAAGAACATTGGCCCTCGTTACTGAAGTTGTAAATGCCATATAGGTGTTGGGTGTTGGGTGTTGGGTGTTGAGCGCTAATAATAGTTAATAAACATTCTGCTAAATCAACCGCATTTGTGGGTGTGCCAATTTGGTCTGAAACTACAGACAAACTGTCTCTTTCTGATGCCAATCGCAACATGGTTTTCATGAAATTGTTGGCAAATTGCGAATATACCCAAGACGTTCTTATGATAAAATGCTTTTCCCATGTGTTTTGTATGGCTTGTTCTCCTTGTAATTTAGTTAATCCGTAAACGCCTGTTGGATTTGGAACAGCTTCTTCTGAATAAGGTTCAGTTGCTAATCCATCGAAAACAAAATCGGTTGAAACATGTAATAAAATAGTGTCGTGGGTTTTGCAAACGGCAGCTAAATTTTGAGCGCCAATTACATTGATAGCGTATGCTTTTTCTGGTTCTAATTCTGCTTTGTCTACAGCTGTATAAGCAGCGGCATTTATGCAAAATTGTGGTTTGTATTTTTTAAAAACAGCTTCACAATTGGATATGTCAGTTATATTTAATACTGATGAACCACAAAATACAAAATCGATTGAAGGATAATTTCCTACAACCGACTGAATAGCTTGTCCTAATTGTCCGTTTGCACCTGTTATTAAAACTACCATACTTTTTTTGCGTTGTCTATATTGGGTAATATTTGGTCTTTTTCTGAAATAATTAATTGTTCGATTGGAAAATTCCAATCAATATTTACGGATTTATCATTGTAAATTAATCCGCCTTCGCTTTCTTTATTGTAAAAATTATCACACTTATAAAAAAATGTGGCTGTTTCGCTTAATACTAAAAACCCATGTGCAAAACCTCTTGGAATAAAAAATTGAGTTTGATTTTGTGCGGTTAATACTACCGATTCATATTGCCCAAATGTTGGTGAGTTGGGTCTCAAATCTACCGCAACATCTAACACTTCGCCTTGTAAAACACGCACCAATTTAGCTTGCGCATGTTCACCAGTTTGATAATGTAAACCTCGCAACACACCTTTAGTAGAAAACGACTGATTGTCTTGAACAAAAGATATTTTTTGACCTACGCCTTCATAAAAAGTATTCTCGTTGAAACTTTCCATAAAATAACCGCGGTCGTCTTGTATTATTTTTGGCTCTAAAATAAAACAGCCTTTTAATTTGGTTTCTATAAATTTCATTAATTCAATTTCAAAAATCAATTACAATGTCAAAATCAATATCAATAAGGAAATTCAATTTCTTCTTAATACTTAATTCTAAAATCTTACTACTTAAATTATACTCATTAAATGCGTACCATAACCGCTTTTCAGTAAAGGTTCGGCTAGTTTTTTTAACTGATCTGCATTGATGAAGCCCATTTTGTATGCCGCTTCTTCAATGGCTCCAATTTTTAATCCTTGGCGTTCTTCAATAACCTGAACAAACTGTCCGGCTTGCATTAACGATTGAAATGTTCCGGTGTCTAACCACGCAGTTCCTCTGTCTAAAATACTTACTTTTAATTTTCCTTGTTCTAGATAAGCTTTATTAATGTCGGTAATTTCTAATTCGCCGCGGTGACTTGGTTGTATGTTCGCCGCAATTTCTATTACTGAATTATCGTAAAAATAAATCCCTGGAACCGCAAAGTTTGATTTAGGTTCTGTTGGCTTTTCTTCAATAGAAAGCACTTTGCCTGTTGTATCAAATTCTACTACTCCATAACGTTCAGGATCGTGTACGTGATACGCGTAAACAATTCCTCCATCTGGATTATTGTTTGCTTGAAGCAATTCGGCCAATCCTGTTCCGTAAAAAATATTGTCGCCTAAAACTAAAGCTACTTTATCGTTACCCACAAATTCTTTTCCTATAATAAACGCTTCAGCTAATCCGTTAGGATGCTCTTGTACTGCGTATTCAAATTTGCATCCTAAACTACTTCCATCACCTAATAAATGTTGAAATAATGGCAAATCGTGCGGCGTAGAAATAATTAAAATTTCGTTGATTCCTGCCCACATCAAAGTTGATAAGGGATAGTAAATCATGGGTTTGTCGTAAATTGGCATTAATTGTTTACTTACCGCTAATGTTAACGGGTGTAATCTTGTTCCTGAGCCTCCGGCTAGTATAATTCCTTTCATAAATTTTTAAGTGAAAAGTGAAAAGTGAAAAGTGAAAAGTTGAACTATCAACTATTAACTCCTAACTTAAAACTTATTAATATACCATTCAATTGTTTTTTTAATTCCTGTTTCAAAATTTTCGTCTGCTTTCCAGCCTAACTCGGTTTCAATTTTTGTTGCGTCAATTGCGTAACGTAAATCGTGCCCAGGGCGGTCTGTTACAAATGTAATTTGATCTTGATATTTTCCAGACGCTTTTGGTTTTAAATGATTTAAGATGTTACAAACGGTATCTACAATTTGTAAATTATTACGTTCGTTTCTTCCTCCAATATTGTATGTTTCACCAGATTTACCGGTTTTAAAAGCCAATTCAATTCCTTTACAATGGTCTAAAACATATAACCAATCGCGTACATTTTTTCCATCTCCATAAATTGGAATATTTTCTCCAGCTAATGCCTTACGAATTATAGTAGGAATTAACTTTTCGTTATGTTGTTTTGGGCCGTAATTATTGGAACAATTTGAAGTAACCACATTCATTCCATAGGTATGAAAATAACTTCTAACAATCATATCTGAACCTGCTTTTGAAGCCGAATACGGACTGTTTGGCGCATAAGGTGTGGTTTCTTCGAACAAACCTGTTTCGCCTAAAGTTCCATAAACCTCATCTGTGGAAACATGATGAAAACGGGCGTTTATAAATTCTGCTTTATATTGATTAGGTGCTGTCATCCAAAGTTTTCTGGCAGTATCTAATAAATTAAATGTTCCTAGAACATTAGTTTTAATAAACGCTTCTGGACCAGAAATAGAATTATCAACATGACTTTCTGCAGCAAAATGAATTACATCATGAAATTGATATTTATCAAACAGATTTTTTATAAAATCTCCATCTACAATATCGCCTTTTACAAATGTATAACGTTCATGGTTTTCAACTTCTGACACGTTTTCTAAATTTCCTGCATAAGTTAATGCGTCTAAATTGATTAAATGATAATCAGGATTATTTACTATAAAATAAGGAACAAAGTTCGCTCCAATAAATCCGGCTCCGCCAGTTACTAAAATGTTTTTCATTACGCTTGAATTCGATGTTTTTGTTGTTTGTATACTTTTGAAAACCAATATCCTAATAGATAAAACAAAACCAATAATAAAGGTAAAATAAATTTCATTTTATTATTAGCACCACTTGTATTCATTTGGTTTATTGAAATGTCAATATCTTTAATTAATTTTTCGAACTCTAATCGGTTGGTTGATAGTTTTTGATTTTCTTTAATTAAATCGTCTTTCTTCTGTATAAGATCGCTCAATCCTGTGTTTTCCGATATTAAAACGCCGCTTCCGAACTTATTTTGGTTTAGACTTATAATAATTTGATCAATTTGAGAAATAATTATCTTATTGGTAGCTAATTTTTCTTCTAAATTGTATTGTTGAATTTTTTGAAGTTTAATAAAATATTCCGACTGTTGTAAATAATTTAATATAGGATCTATTAAGTCTTTTTTCTGAAATGCAGTAGCGGTTTTAATGTTTATACTGTGTAAATAATAGTTTTTACTCGTGGTTTGATCTTGAAGAATTTTTTCAATGTCTCCATCCTCAGCCAATAGTTTTATAAAATCAAAATTATTTTTATATTCTTCCGCGTTGATAAAATCATAAATCCCATTTACGGGTTGAATTTCGATAGAAATAAAATCTTTAATGTTTTTAATTCCAATTTTAGTAAAAAAAGCCTCGTCTTTTTCTTTTAATTTTAAAGTAATTAAATCAATTTTATCATATAAATACTCGTTACTACCAAAATTAGGAATCACCACAATATCATTTGTATAGTTAGGTTCTTTATCTAAATAAAAACCTAAACCGGCTCCAATAATTAATAAAACAAATACAATTAAAAATTTCTTTTGTATAAAAAATAACAAATCGAAACATCTGTTTACCGCTTTTTGAAACCCTTTTGAAATGCTTTTTCCAATTTGGCTTAAATCAATTTCCTGCTCTTGAGAATTTGTACTCATTTTCTTAGTTTACGTTAAAAATTTGTTCTAATATTTTTATGGTAATTAAATATGTTGGTTTTACGCCAGTGGTTCCTAAACCTCCAGAAGCTAATGTGCTTCCTGTTTCTAAAGGATTGTCTGATGCGTAATACGCATATCTTACTTTTACATTTGTGTTGATACTTTTTCTAATTCTTGAAGCAGATTGAATGGCTTTTTGATAATACGAACCTTCCATTTCCAAACCAATGGCCTCCCAAGTGGATTCGTGGAAAAATTTTAGTAAATCTCTATTTTGTAATGACGTTCCTAAAACTGTTATCATAGGTCCTGAAAAAACAGGTATTCCATTTCCTTCGAACATTTCTTTTGTCAATTCATTTTCGAAGTGGTAATTATCTGCTGTGCCTTCATTTACGTGTGCGTTAGGAATCATAATGTCGCCTTTGCCGCCTTCTAAAATTCCGGCTTTACCCATTATAGAAACCGATTCAACATTCAGTAAGGTCTTAGTTTTGTCTACTTTGTATGGTTTTAAAAGCTCATCAATGGTTTCGTACGCTTGTTCGCCAAAAGCATAATCCATAACAATAAGAACAGGTTTGTCTTTTGTAGTAACTGAAGGAAATGCTGTTTTTTTCCAATCGAATTTTGCGGTATCAAAAATTTGTACGTCAATATTGGTTCCTGAAGTGTCTGGTAATGAAATCATGCCATTTTGTAAAGCCACATCCTCTACTTTTTTTCGTAAGTCTTTGTGTGCCGAAGAACTTAAATCTTCATAAATTTGAAATGCTTCTTTTCCTTTGTATTTTGTCGCCAAAACTGCAGGTGCAAAAATCGAGTTCATAACGCTGTGCATATTTGCACTAATCACATGAATGGGTCTTTCTAATAAATTGTTTTTACTAAGCGTTTCTTTGATGTTGTTGGCCCAAATTTCTCCGTAAATATGATGTCCTAATCGTTCTCTTAATATCGGACTAAAAGTAATGGTGCGTTTGTTATTATCTACAATTTCTTCAATTGCAATTTTTCCTAACCAATATACAATTTGTAAAAAACGTTCCGGCGCCTCTGTTGTAGCAAAACTTTCATAAATGTCTTGAACTTCTGCAAAGGTTCTTCCCAATACATTAGCCGCGTGCGACATCGCAATTTCTCTATCTACTGGTGTTAATTTTTTAGTTTGAAGTGCAAATTGTGCAAGTTTTTCCCAATCGCGAGATACCAAACCTTCATCGTCAATTAACACTCTATCTTTAATTTTATGTGATTCGATGAAAATAAACGTTAAATGCGTTAAAATATCGTAAATATCTGAACGGCCACGGGTAATTTCAATATTCATTTGCTCGTCATCTATACGATAACAATTTCTTCTTCTTTTTGGCGGAACAATGGCTTTAAAGTGTGAATTCGCATAGCCTTCATCCGAAGTTAAATTAATATAACGACACTGCTCGATTCCTACTGGTAAACGCTCAATGACGTATAATAATCCGTTTAACTCAACTTTTTCTTCTGCTATAGAACCATAAATTTCTGGTCGTAAAGATAATAAAGCTTCACGTAAGGTTTCGCCTGAAACACCCATTGGTTTGTAAAAACCTCTGTTGAATAAGTGTCGCATAGTAATGTACAATCGTTCGATAGCTGCCGACGATTCTTGCGCCCGAGAGCGCGAAATGTTTTTAATGTCTCTCATTAATTTCTATTATATCACCTACAAAGGTAATAAATTTATTCTTTAGTCCGGTTTCGTTCGCTTTTTGTGTATAGAAAGTTAATAAATTCTTCATTTACATCGTTAAAAAATCTGCAATTTTTCTATCGTTGCTTAATCTGGGTAATTTGTTTTGTCCGCCTAATTTTCCGATAGATTTCATGTACTCTTGAAAACCGTTTTTTGCCACTTTCGTAATTACTATGGTTCGCAACACTTTGCCTTTTATCAAATCGTCGTAATACACATTTTGTTGGCGCATTGTTGTATCAATTTTTAATGCAAAAGCTTCTAAATCTTCTGGCTCCGAATCAAATTCTATGAACCATTCGTGATAAGGCAAACCGCATTTTGGATTAATTTGTGGGGCGACAGTAAACTCATTTACACTTATATTTGTTCCTAAAATAGCAATTTGAAGGGCGTTTTCCACTTCTTTTCCAATCACATGTTCGCCAAAAGCAGAGATGTAATGTTTGATTCTTCCTGTAACAATAATTCTATACGGTTTTGTAGAGGTAAACGCAATTGTATCGCCAATATTGTATGCCCAAAGTCCGGCGTTGGTAGAAATAATCAAAACATAATTTACGCCAATTTCTACTTCGCTAATTGTCAGTCGTTTAGGGTTTTCGGTGAAAAAATCATCTACTTTTATAAATTCATAAAAAATTCCCGAATTCAGTAGTAATAACATTCCTTTTTCAGTCTGCGAATCTTGATACGCAAAAAACCCTTCCGAAGCAGGAAATAATTCAATCGAATCTACTTTTCTGCCAACTAATTGTTCAAATTTGGCTCGATAAGGTTCATAATTCACGCCGCCATAAATAAATAAATTGAAATTTTTAAACAAATCGCCAACAGGCAAATTCGACTTTGTTTTTAACTTTTCAAAATACATTTGTACCCAACTCGGAATACCTGAAATCACCGTCATGTTTTGATGCAGCGTTTCCTCAACAATCTTATCTACTTTAGTTTCCCAATCTTCAATACAATTGGTTTTCCAACTTGGTAATCGGTTTTTTTGTAAATATTTGGGAACATAATGCGCAACAATTCCTGAAAGTCTGCCTAATTTGATTCCGTTTTTTTCTTCCATTTCTGGACTTCCTTGTAAAAAAATCATTTTTCCGTCAACAAAATCGGATTTTCCTGTTTCATGAATGTAACTTAAAATGGCATTTTTAGCTGCTTGAATATGAAAAGGCATCGATTCTGATGTCAGCGGAATATATTTAGCGCCCGATGTAGTTCCAGATGTTTTAGCAAAATATAACGGTTTTCCGATCCATAAAATATCCGATTCGCCAGCTACAACTTTATCAATGTACGACTTCAATTGTTCGTAATCTCGAACTGGAACTTGTTTGGCAAAATCTTCAAATGATTTAATATTTGAAAAATCATGATCTTTTCCAAATTGCGTGTTTTTCGCTTGACTTAATAAAGATTGAAAGACCTTTTGTTGAGTAGCAACAGGAGAATTTGCCCATTTTTGAGTTTGTAAGTGCGAGTATTTGGCAAGTATTTTAGCTGCAAATGCTTTTATTGACATAATAGTCGGATTTATTTTTTAGCTTTTTTTGGAGTAAGTTTTTGTACTTCATTTCTAAGTCGCAACTCTTTTTCTGAAACTTTTACATCAACTTTTTCTGTTGCGTTTGCTGCCACTTTAATGGAATCTTTGTTTAATTTGGCATATTCTAAATCGCCATTTAAAACAGATTTAACAGATTGAATATAAGCGTTATTCGCTTTTGTGACCTTCAATAACGAATCTGATTTTATGGTCAAAGCCGCAGCTTGTTTTTTTAATTGTGTAGAGGCATAACCCGGAATATATTCACGTAAAGGTGTAAAAGCAATAATAACCGTGGTGACAAAAACAATTAAAATAGCGCTTAAAGAAGACGCTACAAATACATTCATTAAGGTAAGTTTTAATGAAAATGATTCTTCCAAAGTGTCTTCATTATAAATAATGAGACGTCTTTTGCTTACTAATTTTTGTTTTAGTGCCTGAAATTTTAACCTTTTTTGAGACATATCTCTTGATTTTATACAAATATAATACAATTAGCCAATTTGTCAATTAGTAAATGCGCCGATAAAAAAAGAATAATCTTATTTGTGTTTTAATTTTTTATGTACCTTTGTAGTGTAAATTTAAAATTTAAAAACATGAATTCTTTATATATAACTTTAGGAGCGATTGGAGGAACAGAATGGATTATAATTATAGCCGTTGTTGTTTTATTTTTTGGAGGTAAAAAAATTCCTGAATTAATGAAAGGCCTTGGTGGAGGCATCAAGGAATTTAAAAAAGCTGCTAAAGGTGAAGATGAAGCGCCAGTAGCTAAAAAAGAAGAAGAAACAAAAGAGTAACTCTTTTAAAATTCCAATAAAAAAAATTCCAAATTCCAAGTTTTTAAATTTGGAATTTGGAATTTTTTGTTATTTATATTACCATCGTCAATTGTATTCTTTTTCTAGCCTCATCTACCTCAACGACTTTTACTTGCACGTGTTGGTGTAGTTTTACGACTTCATTTACATCGGAAACAAAACCTGCTTTTAATTGAGAAATATGCACCAAACCGCTTTCTTTCGTTCCGATATCCACAAAACATCCAAAAGCGGTAATGTTATTTACTATTCCGGGTAAAATCATCCCGGTTTTTAAATCTTTTATCGTACGAACATTTGGGTCAAATTCAAAAACTTTAGCTGCTTTTCTTGGATCTAAACCGGGTTTTTCTAACTCTTTTAAAGCGTCTTTTAGTGTTAAAATTCCAATTTCAGATGTAATATAATTTTCTGGTTGGATTTGTGCTATTTTTTCTTTGTTGGCAATCAAATCTGTTGTTTTAACACCTAAATCCTTAGCCATTTTTTCAACAATCGCATACGCTTCTGGGTGAACTGCCGAATTATCTAACGGGTTTTTTCCGTCTTTAATTCTGATAAAAGCTGCGGCTTGTTGGTACGCTTTTTCGCCCAAACGCGGCACTTTTTTTAGTTGTTTTCTGTCTTCAAAAGGGCCGTTTTCAGTGCGAAATGCCACAATGTTTTCCGCCATTTTTTCACCAATTCCAGAAACGTAACTCAACAACGATTTACTAGCTGTATTTACGTTAATGCCAACCGCGTTTACACAACTCATTACCACCGCATCTAATTGTTCTTTTAATTTATTTTGATCTACATCGTGCTGGTATTGCCCAACTCCAATGGATTTTGGATCTATTTTTACCAATTCCGCCAACGGATCTGAAAGTCGTCTTCCAATAGAAACCGAACCTCGAACCGTTACATCGTAGTTTGGAAATTCATCTCGCGCAATTTTACTCGCCGAATACACCGATGCGCCTGCTTCTGAAACTACAAAAACCTGAATAAGTTTATCAAAAGCAATTTTTTTAATAAAAAATTCTGTCTCACGTGATGCTGTTCCGTTACCAATAGAAATCGCTTCAATATTGTAAGCATTAACCATAGAACGGATTTTTTTCATCGCCATAGCGCTATCGTTTTGTGGTGCGTGCGGATAAACGGTTTCGTTGTTTAGTAAATCGCCTTTTTCATCCAAACAAACCAATTTGCAACCACTTTTATAACCTGGATCGATTGCCAAAATACGTTTTTCGCCTAATGGTGGCGCCAATAACAACTGTCGTAAATTTTCTGCAAAAACATCAATAGCTTTTATATCGGCTTTGGTTTTGGCTTCTTGTAAAGTTTCGTTTGAAATGGCGGGCTCTAATAATCTTTTATAACTGTCTTTAATGGCTTTTTCAATTTGTTCGCCGCTTTCGTTATTGGTTTTGATTAAATTATCTTCCATAAAACGAATTACTTCGTCTTTATCTTCCTCGTTTAAACCTACGTTCAATTTTATAAAACCTTCGGCTTCTGCTCGCAACATCGCTAATAATCTGTGTGATGGGGCTTTAGTAATGTTTTCAGACCAATCAAAATATTGATTAAATTTTTGAGCCGCTTCATCGTCTTTTTTGGTTTTTACTACTTTAGTGGTAATTTCAGCTTTGAGCTGAAAGGTTCTTCGTAAAGATTTGCGAATGAAAATATTTTCGTTTATCCATTCAGCAATAATATCTCGAGCGCCTTGAAGGGCTTCGTCTTCATTTGTAACTTTTTCGTTTAAATATTTCGATGCCAAAAACTCAATGTCATCATTTCGTTGAGACATAATTATTTTTGCTAATGGCTCCAATCTGTTTTCACGCGCGGTGTCTGCTTTGGTTTTTTTCTTCTTTTTATACGGTAAATAGAAATCTTCTATTTCTTGTAAATCAAAACTAGCATCAATTTTAGATTTCAATTCCGGCGAAAGTGCGTTTTGCTCTTCAATAGATTTTAAAATACTTTCTTTTCGTTTTACAATTTCAATAAATTGCTTGTTTAATTTAGCAATTTGCTCAATTTGAACCTCGTCTAAATTTCCTGTTTGATCTTTTCGATAACGAGAAATAAACGGAATCGTGCAATCTTCCGAAAGTAATTGTATGGTAACTTCAACGCTTTTTATAGCAATATTAGTTTGATTTTGTATGAATTGGATTGTGGTCATTATGAAAATTTAGTATAAAATATAAATTCCGCCACTGCTGACGGAATTCCTAAAAGTAATGTTTAAAAAATATTATTTACAAGCGATTTTATTTACTCTGTTTGCATGTCTTCCGCCTTCAAAATCGGTGTTTAAAAATGTAGCTACCATTTCCACTGCTTGTTGGATAGATGTATAACGCGCAGGAATAGAAATTATATTCGCATCATTATGCTGACGGGCTAATTCCGCAATTTCTTTAGTCCAACATAAGGCGGCACGAATATCTTGGTGTTTGTTTGCCGACATCGCAATTCCGTTTCCAGAACCACAAATTACAATTCCAAAATTGGATTTTTTACTTGCAACATCATTCGCCACAGCATGACCAAAATCTGGATAGTCTACACTTTCAAAATTATTTGTTCCATGGTTAATAACTACATGTCCGTTAGACTCTAAGTAGTCAACTATTGCTGTTTTATAATCTGGACCCGCGTGGTCATTGCCAATTGAGATTGTCATAATTGTGTATTGAGTTGTTAATATCGTTTTACAAAAATAATCAATATGTAGCGTTTCGTAAAGTAAATTTGTATTTATTATTGTTTCCCTTTTGCTATGTAATTAATGCAAAAAACACTAATGTTAATAAAATAATGTAATTGATTGATAATCAGTTAATGTTAATTTAACATTAAGTGTTGATAACTAAAGATAGAAAATAAGAAGTTTTTTATAGTTGTATTTATAAAATTTGTAATGCAAAACGTGAAATTAAAATCCTAATTAAGTTGTTACAGTTTATTGTTTTTTTATGAATAGTTTTTTAAAGGTTATCAACAAAAAAGCAAAACTTAGTTATGTACAAAAAACTATTAGATTTAGATTTTAACAGGTGTTGATAATATTTAAAAATAAAATTTAAGAGTATTGAAAAAGAATACTTTACAATATATTTACATTGTTTATTACTTTGTATAACTATCTATAAATTTAAAAAACTATATTTAAAAATAATATTGTACTACATATTAACAAGCTATAATAACCATCATCAATTTAAATTTAATTAAAATCTTTTTTTGTTGTTTTTAATATATGTTGAAAACTTTTAAGTTTTAGAAAATTAAAATTTTATTAAATCTTACTACTTAATTCCGTTTTCTGATTTCTTCTTTGTACTTTTAATGCATATTAAGAATGATATATGAAAAAGAATTTTAGAAAAATGACAAAAAAAGCCAAAGATTTTTCGGCACACGTATATAAAATACTATCCGCAACACCCACTAAAGACTTTAATTACAAACAAATTGCTGCGATAATTGAAGTGAATGACACACAAAGTAGAAACGAAATTATTAAAGAATTAGGTATTTTAAAGAAAGCTGGTAAAATAGAAGAAACCGAACGCGGTAAATTCAAGATAATTTCAAAAGCAGAATATTACGAAGGAACTGTAGATATGACCACTCGTAAATCTGGATATTTTATTTGTTCTGAATTAGAAGATGATGTATATATTCCTTTTATAAATTTAAATCATGCTTTAGATGGAGATAAAGTAAGGTGTTATATTTACAATAGAAGAAGCTCTAGAAAACCAGAAGCAGAAGTTTTAGAAATTTTAGAAAGAGCCAAAACAGAATTTGTTGGGGTTATTGATATTCAGAAAAATTTTGGTTTTGTTACCACGACCAATGCAAAAATGTACACCGATATTTTTATTCCTAAAAATGAAATTTTTGATGCAGAACATGGTGATGTAGTTTTGGTTTCGATGGTAGATTGGCCAAAAAAAGCCGATTCACCTTTTGGAAAAGTAATTAAAGTTTTAGGAAAACCTGGAGAACACAATACAGAAATTCATGCTATTTTAGCTGAATATGGTTTACCATACGATTTTCCTATTGAAGTGGAAGCGTATGCAAACCAAATAGATACTTCAATTACAGAAGAAGAAATTGCAAAACGTAGAGATATGCGAAATATCTTAACATTTACAATCGATCCAAAAGATGCAAAAGATTTTGATGATGCCTTGTCTTTTCAAGTATTACCAAACGGAAATTATGAAATTGGGGTTCATATTGCCGATGTTTCTCATTATTTACAAGAAGGTACAATTTTAGATAATGAAGCTTATGACAGAGCAACTTCAGTATATTTAGTAGATAGAGTGGTTCCAATGTTACCAGAAGTATTGTCAAATTTTGCATGTTCACTTCGACCAAATGAAGAAAAATATACATTTTCCGCTATTTTTCAATTAAATGATAAAGCAGATGTTATTGATTCTTGGTTTGGAAGAACTATAATTTATTCCGATCAACGATTTTCTTATGAAGAAGCACAAGAAATTATAGAAAGTAAATCAGATATAATTCCAGCGCATATTTCGTTAACTGGAAAGGAATATCACGCACCAAAACCAATTGTAGCAGCTATTTTACAAATGCAAGAATTAGCAAAAATTCTTCGTAGAAAAAGAATGAATGCGGGCGCTATTTCTTTTGATAAAGTAGAAGTAAAATTCAATTTAAATGAAAATGCAGAACCTGTTGGAGTGTATTTTAAACAAAGCAAAGATGCCAATCATTTAATTGAAGAATTTATGTTATTAGCCAACAGAAAAGTGGCTGAATTTATCGGAAAACAAAAGAAAACTTTTATTTACAGAATTCATGATGAGCCAAATGAAGATAAATTATTTGGTTTACAAAATGTAATTTCTAAGTTTGGATACAGTTTAAATTTAAAATCAAAACAAGATATTTCTACTTCTTTAAATAAATTACTAGAAGAAGTTCAAGGAAAAAAAGAGCAAAATATGGTGGATACACTTACCATTCGTTGTATGAGTAAAGCTGTATATTCTACAGATAATATCGGTCATTACGGCTTAGCGTTTGATTATTATTCACATTTTACTTCACCAATTCGTCGTTATCCAGATGTGATGGCACATCGTTTGCTACAGTTTTATTTAGATGGAGGCAAAAGTGTAAGCGAAGAAATATTTGAAGAAAAATGTATGCATTCGACTGACAGAGAAATTTTAGCGGCTAAAGCGGAAAGAGATTCTGTAAAATACATGCAAGTAAAATATATGCAAGACCATAAAGATCAAGAGTTTTTAGGTGTAGTTTCTGGCGTTACCGAATGGGGAATTTATGTAGAAATTATCGAAAACAAATGTGAAGGAATGGTACGTATTAGAGAAATTAAAGACGATTATTATACTTTTGATGATAAACAATATGCGCTTGTTGGTGAAGTTTCTAAAAATTTAATACAATTAGGAGACGAAGTTTACGTTAAAGTAAAAAATGCCGATTTAGTAAAAAAACAATTGGATTTTCATTTTGTTAGAGATAACAAGTAAAAAGTCATTTATTTTTTAAATACAAAAATCATGAAAAAAATCATTTATTCCTTATTATTAATCAGTTCGATAACTTTCGCACAATCCGAAAGATTTGTTGGTGATTTCAATAAAGTCACGTCTTTTGATAAAATAGATGTGGTATTGATTTCAGGTACTGAAAATAAAATAATTTTAAAAAGCACCAATTCTGCAGAAGTAGAATTAATAAACAATAATGGTGAATTAAAAATTAGAATGCCACTATCAAAAATATTAAGTGGCGAAGATGTTTCAGCAACCGTTTATTATAAAAAATTAAGTGCTTTAGAAGCTAATGAAGGCAGTAGAATTTCTTGTGATACGGAAATAAAAACTATTGGTTTTGATATTATTACCAAAGAAGGCGCAGAAATTGTTTTAAACAATCTTATAGCAGATAAATTAAAAGTGCGTTGTGGCGCAGGAAGTATAGTTACTATAAAAGGAACGGTAAAAAACCAAGATATTTTAGCTAATTCTGGCGCTAAATATGATGGACAGGATTGTATTACCCAACAAACTACAGTAACCGTAAATGCTGGTGGAATTGCAAATGTAAACGTGACAGATATAGTGGATGCTAAAACCCGAGCAGGCGGAACAATTACAATTTACGGCAATCCAAAACAAACCAATCAGAAAACGGTTGCTGGCGGAAAAATTATTCAAGCAAAATAAAATTAAGTGAATAGTAATTAGTGAATAGTAAATAGATTTTATTATTTTTGTTTATATAGTAAACACTATTTACTTTTTACTATTCACCAATTATCTAAAATAATGATTCACGATATATTATTAGCTATTCCCTGGGCATTTTTGTTGGCCATTTCTATTGGTCCTGGTTTTTTTATGATACTAGAAACCAGTATAACAAAAGGATTTAAAGCCGCTTTTACTTTAGATTTAGGAATTGTTTTTAGTGATATTATTTTTATATTAATTGCTTATTTTGCTACCAATCAAATACTATCGCAACTAAAAGATAACCCTATTTTATACGTTGCAGGCGGAATTATAATGTCGGTTTACGGCTTAATTTCTTATATACAATTAAAGAAAAAATTTAACGAAAAAATAGAGGACGATGACGAAGAAGACATTCAAAAAAATAATTATTTAGGTTTATTTTTAAAAGGTGTTTTTTTAAATATTATCAATATAGGTGTTTTGGGTTTTTGGATGATGATTATCATTACCCACGGACCAAAATTAGAAATGAACCCCTTGCGTATTTTTGTTTTCTTTACCTCTATTTTAGTATTTTATTTATTAATTGATATTTATAAAATACTGTTAGCTAAGCAATTAAAAAACAAACTAACTCCAAATAACATCTATAAAATTAAAAGAATTATCAGTATAGTAATATTAATTTTTGGCGTGTTTTTTATCCTACAAGGACTTTTTCCAAAAAGCAAAAACATTGTAAATAAAAAATTAGGAATAGAACAAGTGGTGAAGTAATTGCCCTAAAATAAAAAAAAAGAGCTACTATTTCTAGTAACTCTTTCAGAGGCATCGTCCGGATTCGAACCGGAGTAGACGGTTTTGCAGACCGGTGCCTAGCCGCTCGGCCACGACGCCATTATTGGATTGCAAATATAGATATAAAAACTTCAAAACGCAAAATCCAAAATCCAAATAGTTTAAATTCTATTATCTTTTTTCTTAAAACTTTCTTTTTTCACTCATTATTATAGTAACTCCTTCAACATCGCCACCAATTGGAGGATTTAATTTCGTAACCTGAACTTCAATTTTTAAAACAGAAAGCAATTCTTTTAAAACCCTGTTTATAATTCTTTGTGCTACATGTTCCAAAAGTTTGGCTCTTATTGCCATTTCCTCTACTACAATTCGATTTAAATCTACATAATCTACCGTATCATGAAGTTTGTCAGTTTGTGCAGATGGTTTTAAATTGGTTTTAATAGTTAAATCTACTCTGTAATTACTTCCAATTTTTGCTTCTTCTTCTAAACACCCATGGTATGAAAATGTTCTGATATTAGTCAATTTTATAATTCCCATTTTTATTTGATATTGGTTATTTGTTTACAATTCTTTTAAACTCATAAACATTTTAAACTTCTAAACTTATTGTTATCTTTGTCAAAATTACAAATTCTTATGTCTGCAGAAGAAAAATCTTTAAATTTTATAGAACAAATTATAGAAGATGATTTAAAAAACGGTTTATCACCTGATAAACTGCGTTTTCGTTTTCCTCCAGAGCCTAACGGATATTTACATATTGGTCACGCAAGTGCTATTTGTTTAAATTTTGGTTTAGGTTTAGACTATAATGCACCTGTTAATTTACGTTTTGACGATACTAATCCTTCAAAAGAAGAACAAGAGTTTGTTGATGCTATTAAAAAAGATGTTGAATGGTTGGGTTTTAAATGGGATAAAGAATGTTACGCATCAGATTATTTCCAACAATTATATGATTGGGCAGTAGAATTAATTAAAAAAGACAAAGCTTATATTGACAGTCAATCTTCTGAAGATATGGCCATTCAAAAAGGCACACCAACTTCACCAGGAACAGATTCGCCTTTTAGAACGCGTACCATAGAAGAAAATCTAGACTTATTTACACGCATGAAAAATGGTGAATTCGAAAAAGGAACCCATGTTTTACGTGCTAAAATTAGTATGAAGGCCAACAATATGTTAATGCGTGATCCTATTATTTATCGTATCATGCATGCGCACCATCATCGTACAGGTAATGATTGGTGTATTTATCCAATGTACGATTGGGCACACGGAGAAAGTGATTATTTAGAACAAATTTCTCACTCTTTTTGTACGTTAGAATTTTTACCACATAGAGAATTATACGATTGGTTTCTAAATCAAATTTATGATGAAACCAAAATACTACCTAAACAAAGAGAGTTTGCTCGTAGAAATTTATCTCACACAGTTGTTTCTAAACGTAAATTATTACAATTAGTAGAAGAAAAACTAGTAACTTCTTGGGACGACCCAAGAATGAGTACTATTTCTGGAATGAGAAGACGCGGTATAACCGCTACTGCTATTAGAAATTTTGCTAATACGATTGGAATTGCAAAACGAACCAATTTAATTGATGTATCGCTTTTAGATTTCTGTATTCGTGAAGATTTAAATAAAATTGCCCCTCGTGTGATGGCGGTTTTAAATCCTATTAAATTGGTTATTACAAACTATCCAGAAGGAAAAGAAGAGTGGCTAACGGCAGAAAACAATCCAGAAGAAGAAGTAATGACATATAGAGAAGTACCTTTTTCTAAAGAATTATTTATTGAAAGAGAAGATTTTCAAGAAGAAGCACACAAGAAATTTTTCCGTTTGACTTTAGGAACGGAAGTTCGTTTAAAAAACGCGTACATCATAAAAGGAGAATCGGTTATAAAAGATGCCGATGGAAATATTACCGAAATTCACGCTACATATGACATAGATTCTAAATCAGGTAGCGGAACAGAAGCTAGTAACAGAAAAGTAAAAGGTGTAATTCATTGGGTTGCTATACCGCACGCTATTGAAGCGGAAGTTAGATTATACGACCGTCTTTTTACTCACGAAAATCCAGACGGAAACAAAGAGGTTGATTTTAAAGAATACATCAATCCAGAATCTTTAAAAGTGATTACAGGCTATGTTGAACCTAGTTTACAAACCGCAAAAGAATTAGATCATTTTCAATTTCAACGCTTAGGTTATTTTTGTGTAGACAGGGATTCCTCGGCTGAAAAATTAGTTTTTAATAAAACAGTTGGACTAAGAGATACTTGGGCAAAAGTTAGCGAACAATAATCCATTTGTCTTACTGAACTTGTTTCAGCATCTTAATAAGACTTAAAACCTGCAAGTATTTTTCCTTGCAGGTTTTTTTATTTCTTTTTTTCTTTTTGCATCATAAAAAAACCACCAATTAAAAAACTGATGGTTTGTTTTTGTCAATCTGAACTTGTTTACTTCGTCAGTTCGCAAGCTCGGGTCAGATTCTAACATTTTTTATACTTCGCTAGTATCACTTGGGTTATAATCCGTTGATGTATGATCGGTTTTTTTCTTAATTCGTTTTGGCTGGTTTTTCATGGTTTCACCAATTTGGTTACTTGCTGTAAAACTTGCCACCATATTATTTAGCATGTCGCTTCCTGCTTGTGGAGAGTTTGGTAATAAAATTAAATTACTATTTGTGTCGGCGCCAATCGCTTGTAAAGTGTCATAATGTTGCGTAACCACAATCAATGCTGAAGCTTCTTGAGAATTTATCCCAACATTGTTTAATACTTCTACACTTTCTACTAAACCTCTTGCAATTTCTCTTCGTTGGTCTGCGATACCTTGTCCTTGAAGTTTTTTACTTTCTGCTTCCGCTTTTGCTTTGGCTACAATTCTAATACGTTGTGCTTCTGATTCAAATTCTGCAGCCGTTTTTTCTCTATCAGCTGCGTTAATTCTATTCATAGCGTTTTTTACTTGAATATCTGGATCAATATCGGTTACTAAAGTATTGATAATGTCGTATCCGTAAGTAGTCATAGATTCGTTTAATTCGCGTTTTACCGCAATAGCAATGTCGTCTTTTCTTAAAAACACATCATCTAAAATCAATTTAGGAACTTCGGCACGAACTACATCAAACACATAAGCCGTTATTTGATCGTGCGGATATTCTAACTTGTAAAAAGCTTCGTAAACTTTACTTTGAATCACGTTAAACTGAACCGAGACTTTCATTTTAATAAAAACGTTGTCTTTTGTTTTGGTTTCAATAATAACGTCTAATTGTTGAATTCTAAGATTTACTCTTCCGGCAATTCTATCTATTACTGGAATTTTTAATTGCAACCCAGAACTTCTGATGCTTGTAAATTTTCCAAAACGTTCAATAACAACTGCTGTTTGTTGTTTTACAGTAAAAAAAGAACTTAGTAAGACAAAAAATCCTAAAAACAGGAAGGAAATGATAATTGTAGACATAGGAGATAATTTTTAAGTTATACTAGTTATACGTGGCTTTTAGGCAAAAGTTACAAGAAGTTTAAATATTATTGTTGTTTATAAAGAAGCAATCGCTTTTTCAATTCTGCTTGTTGTTTCTTCTTTTCCAATTAGTTCAATAATATCAAACAAATGTGGGCCTTTTAAAGCGCCAACTAAACTCAATCGTAGCGGTTGCATTACTTTACCCATTCCAATTTCATTTGTCGTCATCCATTCTTTAAGCAAAGTTTCAATGTTTAAAGAGTTAAAATCTGCTATATTTTGTAACTGTTCAATTACTTGTTTCATTATTTCCGGCGTTGCTGAATTCCAGTTTTTAGCTGCTTTTTCATCGTAAGAAGATGGCGCAACAAAGAAATAATCGGCTAAATCCCAAAACTCTGTTATAAAATTGGCACGTTCTTTAATTGAAGTAACTACTCTTGTAATATCTAAAGAAGTTGAAATTGCTTTTTCTTCTAAGATTACTTTAAACGCTTCGGCTAAACTTTCATCTGTTTGTTTTTGTAAGTATTGATGATTGAACCATTTATTTTTTTCTGGATCAAATTTTGCACCTGATTTATGAATTCGTTTCAAATCGAATTTTTCAATAAGTTCTGCTGAACTAAATATTTCTTGTTCCGTTCCGTCATTCCAACCCAATAATGCTAAAAAGTTAATTACGGCTTCAGGGAAAAATCCAGCTTCTTTATATCCTTTCGTTATTGTCATGCTTGAAGCATCTCTCCATTGTAAAGGAAACACAGGAAAACCTAATTTATCACCATCACGCTTGCTTAATTTTCCGTTTCCAATTGGTTTTAAAATTAAAGGCAAATGTGCAAATTCTGGTGCTTCCCAACCAAATGCTCTGTAAAGCATTACGTGTAAAGGCATAGATGGCAACCATTCTTCACCTCTAATTACGTGCGAAGTTTCCATTAAATGATCATCTACAATATTTGCCAAATGATACGTTGGCATTCCGTCTGATTTAAACAAGACTTTATCGTCAAGTAAATTGGTGTCAAATTGTACCTCACCACGAATGATATCTTGTAAATGCAAGGTCTTATTAACAGGCGTTTTAAAACGAATTACGAAATGTTCACCATTTGCAATACGGGTTTTCACTATTTCATCTGAAAAGTTTAAAGAAGTATCTAGTTTTTCTCTAACGGTATGATTGTATATAAATGTTTTTCCTTCTGTTTCAGCATTTTTACGAAGTTCGTCCAATTTTTCAGGTGTATCAAAAGCATAATAAGCCCAACCAGATTGAATCAATTCATCAGTATATTGCTTATAAATTTCTTTTCTATCAGATTGTCTGTATGGTCCAAATTTTTCGTTTTTTCCAATTGTTTCATCTGGAGAAATTCCCAACCATTCTAATGCTTCAAAAATATAATCTTCAGCTTCCGCAACAAAACGAGTTTGGTCAGTATCTTCTATTCTAATATAAAACGTTCCGCCATGTTTTTTGGCGAACAAATAATTAAAAAGCGCGGTTCTTACACCTCCAATATGTAAAGGCCCTGTTGGACTTGGGGCAAATCGTACTCTAACTGGTCTATTCATCACTATAAATTTTGTCAAAGATACTATTTTAAAATTCCAAAAGTAAAATTCCAAACTCCAAATAGTGCAAAAATTGGAATTTGGAATTTAAATATTAGAATTTTTTTGTGATTGATTTTTTTGTAATTTTATCGGTCATAAATAAATGAGTAACAATTTTGGAAAACAAAGCCATTATTTACGATAAACTGGAAGGCTTCATCAAAAAGTTTTACACCAACGAGTTAATAAAAGGAATACTTCTTTTCATAACCACTGGTTTATTGTATTTTATTTTTACCTTTTTAATTGAATATTTTCTTTGGTTTGCTACTTTAGGAAGAACCATTTTGTTTGGCTTGTTTTTGTTGGTTGAAGCACTTTTGTTATTTAAATTTATAGCCATTCCTTTATCAAAATTATTTAAAATTCAAAAAGGTCTAAACCATGCAGAAGCTTCAAAAATCATCGGAATTCATTTTGATGAAGTTCAAGATAAACTGCTTAATTTTTTGCAATTATCAAACACATTTGAGCCAACAGAATTGGTTTTGGCTTCAATTGAACAAAAAGCAAAAAACTTACAACCCATTCCGTTTTCAAATGCCATAAACTTTAACGGGAACAAAAAATATTTACCTTTTGCGCTAATTCCGCTTTTATTTATTTTATTCTTTTATATTTCTGGAAATTCGGATGTGATTTCTAAAAGTTTTGCCAGAGTAGTCCAATACGATACTAATTTTGAAAAACCAGCTGCTTTTAAGTTTGAAATTGTTTCTACTACTTTAAACGTGGAACAAAATAAATCGTTTAAATTAATTGTAAAAACAGTTGGTTCAATTATTCCAGAAAACGCTTCAATTTTAATTAATAATGAAGAATATTTTTTAGAAAACACTTCACCAGGAAATTTTACTTACCAATTTGATAATGTTCAGAAAGACATTACATTTCATTTAAAATCGAATGATATTACTTCTTCAGATTATGTTTTAAATGTTGTTAACGTGCCTACTATTTCTTCGTTTAGCATGCACTTAAATTTCCCAAATTATTTAGAGAAAAAACCAGAAATTATTCAAGGAACCGGAAATGCGGTTATTCCCGAAGGAACATTGGTTTCTTGGAAAATAAATACATTTGCTACAACTGAAGTTGCTTTTAAAAAAGAATCAATTTCCAATTTATTTAGCAAAAAAGACAAACAGTTTTTTCTTACAAAACGAATTGTTAATACAACAGATTACGAAATTTCAATTTCCAATTCTAGGTTAAAAAACTATGAAAAGCTTCAATATAAATTGACTGTTTTAAAAGATCAGTTTCCAAGTATTTCAGTTGCCGAAACCCCAGATAGTTTAAAATTAAAACAAAAAGTAGTTATCGGTCAAGTTTCTGACGATTACGGGATGTCTAAATTACAAGTAGTGTTTTACGACAAAAATAAACCAAATATTTTATTACGAAAAGGTCTGGTTTTAAAAAACAAAGTTGTTGACCAATTTGTGTATGCTTTCCCCGACGGAATTGCATTACAACCGGGAATTAATTACGAGTATTTCTTCGAAGTGTTTGATAATGATGTAGTTAACGGATTAAAATCATCTAAATCGACTGTTTTTTCTCATTCAGAATTAACTAAAGAACAAAAAGAACAAAAATCATTGCAGGAACAACAATCTAATATCAATAGTTTGCAAAAAGCTTTAGATAATCAAGATAAGCAATTTGAAGCATTTGATAAACTTAAAAAACTTGACAAACAAAAAGACATCTTAGATTATAAAGACCAAAAGAAAATTCAAGATTTTATTAATCGTCAAAAACAACAAGACGAAATGATGAAAGAATTTTCTGAAAAAATGAAGGAAAATCTGGAACAATTTAAGCCCGAACAAAAAGATGAAATGAAACAAGAGCTTTTAAACCGTTTAGAAAAAAACGAAAAACAAGCTGCGAAAAACGAAAAGCTTTTAAAGGAACTTGAAGCGCTAACAAAAAAATTAGAAAAAGAAGAATTGTTTGATAAAGCTGATAAATTAAAACAACAAGCCAAAACGCAACAAAAATCTTTAGAGCAGTTAGTGGAACTTACAAAAAGATATTATGTTGAACAAAAAGCAAACCAATTAGCCGATAAATTAGATAAATTAGCATCGAAACAAGACAAGCTCTCAGATAAAGAAAACCCAACTAAAGAAGAACAAGAAAAGCTATCAAAAGAGTTCGACGATTTAAAAAACGAATTGGACGCTTTAGAAAAAGAAAACAAAGAATTGAAGTCGCCAATGGATATTCCGAATGACAAAGGCGATCAAAAAGATGTAGACCAAGAACAGCAAAAAGCAGAAGATAATTTGGATAAGAAAGACCAAAAACAAGCTAAAAAGAACCAAAAATCGGCGGCTCAAAAAATGAAAGCAATGAGTCAAAAAATGTCTGACTCAATGTCTTCTGGGGAAATGGAAGATAACGCTGAAGATGCAAAAGTAATGCGTCAAATATTAGATAATTTATTGTCTTTTTCATTTGATCAAGAAAAATTGATGAAACAATTTAAGACGGTTTCTAGTTCAAAATCTAACGTAAGTTCATTGCTAAAAAACCAGCAAGATTTGAAAACACAATTCAAACATGTTGACGACAGTTTGTTTGCTTTGTCTTTGCGTCAACCCAAACTTTCTGATTTGGTTTTAAATGAAGTAGAAGAAATTCATTATAATTTAGATAAGTCAATTGAAAATTTAGTATCAACTAGTCGTTCAAAAGGAATTTCACACCAACAATTTACTTTGTCTTCCGCTAACAAATTAGCCGATTTTCTTAGCAATGTGCAAAGCGAAATGAGTATGAGCATGTCGTCATCCGGCGGCAGTGGAAAACCAAAATCCGGTAAAGGGAAAGGCGGCCAATTATCGGACATTATTTCCAAACAAAAAGGGCTGGGCGACAAAATGAAAGATGGCAAACCCAAACCAGGCGAAGGACAAAAACCAGGTCAGGGTAAAAAAGGAAATCAAGAAGGCGAAGGTGGTTCTCAAGGTAACGAAGGAAAAGACGGCGAAGGCGATGCTGGAAAACTATTAGAAATAATAAAAGAACAACAAGAGTTACGTGAAGCATTGCAAAATGAATTAAAAAAAAACGGCATGGGCGGCAATGGTCAAAACGCAGTAAAACAAATGAAAGAGTTAGAAAAGCAATTAATTAATAAAGGGCTTACACAAGACAATGTTAATCGCGCCTTGCAAATTAATCACGAATTGTTAAAACTAGAATCTGCAATAAAACAACAAGGGCAAGACACCAAAAGAGAATCGAATACCAACAATAATGATTTTCTAGGAAGCAACAAACCCCTGCCTCCCGCTCTATTAAATTATTTAAAAAGTGTAGAAATATTAAACAGACAAAGCTTACCTTTGCAACCCAATTTTAACACCAAAGTGCAACAATATTTCAAAAACAATGATTAGTTTTAATTACGAATCTGATTTTACTTTAGACCAAGAGGAGCATTTTGCTTCTTGGATAGCAACCATTATAGCTTCTGAAAACAAAACTATTGGAGAGATTTCTTATATTTTTTGCGATGACGATTATTTGCACGCTATCAATTTGCAATATTTAAATCACGATACGCTTACAGATATTGTTAGTTTCGATTATACAGAAGGCGACATAATTAGCGGCGATATTTTTGTCTCTATTGAAAGAGTAAAAGACAATGCTGTTGATTTTAAAGTCTCTTTTGAGGAAGAGTTACTACGTGTTTTGTCACATGGTATTTTACATTTTTGTGGCTATAAAGATAAATCTGACACCGACGCTCTAGAAATGCGCACAAAAGAAAACGAAAAAATAAAGATGTTCCACGTGGAACTTTAATATAATAATCTTGTTTTTTTGTTCCACGTGGAACAAAAAGATTTTTAAAACCAACCACGTGTTTCACGTGGAACAAATGATATGTTTCAAGAAAAATATGATGTAATTGTTGTAGGTGCCGGACACGCAGGATGCGAGGCCGCTGCTGCTGCCGCCAATATGGGCTGTAGCACGCTTTTGGTTACCATGAACCTTCAAAATATTGCCCAAATGTCCTGTAATCCAGCTATGGGAGGTATTGCGAAAGGACAAATTGTTCGTGAAATTGATGCTTTAGGTGGTTATTCAGGGATTGTTTCTGATAACACTGCCATACAATTTAAAATGCTTAACCTATCTAAAGGACCTGCTATGTGGTCGCCCCGTTGCCAGTCTGATCGAATGCGTTTTGCCGAAGAATGGCGAATGATGTTAGAAGGCACGCCTAATTTAGATTTTTATCAAGAAATGGTTTCCGGGATTATAACAGAAGAAAATCAAATCATAGGTATCAAAACATCACTTGGATTAGAGATTAAAGCCAAAACAGTTGTGCTTACAAATGGCACATTTTTAAATGGTTTAATTCATATTGGCGACAAACAATTTGGAGGAGGTCGTGCCGGAGAAAGTGCTTCTTTTGGAATTACAGAAGATTTATTAAAATTAGGTTTTGAATCAGGAAGAATGAAAACAGGTACGCCGCCTCGAGTAGATGGTCGTTCTTTAGATTATTCAAAAATGATTGAACAACCTGGCGATTTAAACCCTTCAAAATTTTCTTATTCTGATGTTACCAAGCCTTTAACAGAACAACGCTCTTGTTTTATGACCTATACTTCCGAGGTGGTTCATGATTTATTACGCGAAGGATTTGACAGAAGTCCAATGTTTAACGGCAGAATTAAATCTATCGGACCAAGATATTGCCCTTCTATTGAAGACAAAATTAATCGATTTGCAGACAAAGAACGTCATCAATTGTTTATTGAACCTGAAGGCTGGAAAACATGTGAAGTGTATGTAAATGGTTTCTCAACTTCCTTGCCAGAAGATGTCCAATTTAAAGCCTTACGCTCTGTTGTAGGTTTCGAAAAGGTGAAATTTTTCCGACCAGGATATGCTATCGAGTACGATTATTTTCCACCAACGCAATTAAAACATACTTTAGAAACCAAATTAGTACATGGTTTGTATTTTGCGGGACAAATTAACGGAACAACAGGTTATGAAGAAGCAGCCTCTCAAGGATTAATGGCTGGTATTAATGCTGCGCTTCAAGTTCAAGAAAAAGAGCCTTTAATACTAAAAAGAGATGAAGCATATATTGGTGTTTTAATTGATGATTTAATTACAAAAGGCACAGAAGAACCTTATAGAATGTTTACCTCTCGAGCAGAATATAGAACCTTATTACGACAAGATAATGCCGATTTAAGATTGACACCGAAAGGATTTTCAATTGGTTTAGCAAAAGAGGCTCGTTTGAAACGAATGGAATACAAACAAGACGCTTCAGATAAATTCGTTACTTTCTTTAAAGAAACCAGTGTTAAAGCTGAAATTGCAAATCCAATTTTAGAAGCAAAAGGATCTAGTTTGATGACACAGGGTGATAAAATGTTTAAGGTTTTTTCACGTCCACAAATTGATTTAAATGATATTTTAAAATTTGAAGCAGTTACAGATTATATTTCAGAACATGATTTAGATCTTGAAGTGATAGAACAAGCAGAAATTCAAGTGAAATATGCTGGGTATATCGAAAAAGAAAAAAACCATGCAGATAAATTGCACCGTCTTGAAGATGTTAGAATTCCGGACAATTACGATTTTGAAAAAATAAAAGCCATTTCTATTGAAGCACGCCAAAAACTAACAAAAATAAGACCAGCAACTATTGCTCAAGCTTCGCGAATTAGCGGTGTGTCGCCAAGTGATGTTTCCGTGTTGCTAATTCATATGGGAAGATAAATGTATTTACGATTTGAGATTTTGGATTTGAGATTTTAAACGTTTCGTAAATCAAAAATCAAAAATTGTAATTTTTAGGTTCCACGTGAAACAACTTTGTTAAAGCCAATAAATAAAGAATAAATGAAATTTTTAGAAGAAAACCAATTTATAATTGTCAAAGATCATTCGGTTTCAAAAGAAACCTTTTCCTTGTTATACAATAAAGAATATGATATTTTAAAAACACACCCTACTCCATCTTTAGCTGTTTTACCAAAGTATTACGAAAGCGAAGATTATATTTCGCATACAGATGGTAAAAGAACGCTGTTTGAAAAAATATACCAAATAGTAAAACGAAACGCTATTAAAGGAAAGGTTGCCTTAATCACCAGTCAACAAAATTACGAAGGACATTTATTAGATATTGGTTGCGGCACAGGCGATTTTTTAGTGGAAGCCAAAAACCAAGGCTGGTCTGTTTTAGGATTTGAACCTAATGAAGATGCCAAACAATTGGCCAAAAATAAAGGCGTTTTGTTTACGGAAGATATTTTTACTTTACCAGAAAACACTTTTGATGCGGTAACCATGTGGCACGTTTTAGAGCACGTTCCTAATTTACAAGAATATATTGCCAACTTAAAGCGAATTATTAAACCAAACGGAACCATAATTATTGCCGTTCCAAATTATAAGTCTTACGATGCGAAATATTATAATCGTTTTTGGGCAGCTTATGATGTGCCTCGTCATTTATGGCATTTTTCAAAAAACAGCATAAAAAGATTATTTTCTGATGTGGATATGGAATTGAAAAAAGTAAAACCCATGTGGTTTGATAGTTTTTATGTTTCCTTATTATCAGAAAAATACAAAAACGGTAAAATGAGTTTCGTAAAAGGATTTTTTGTCGGTTTTATTTCAAATGTATCAGGATTGTATAAAAAAGAGTTTTCTTCACACATTTACATCCTAAAAAATAAGTAAAATGCAAATAAACTCGTTTTAACGACATTTTATTGCAAAAACACCTTCTTGGCTTTAAAAAAAAAGATATTTAATCTAACATTGGTTTAAATAAGCGGTTTTCAATAGTAAATTCTTATTAAAAATTAAAACACATATAAGATTTTCTGATAGTTGCTGATTTGTAATTTATTTTGAAAAAAGAATTAAAAATTAAAAGAAACCTATTATTTTTACCAAAATTAAAAAACCGATTTCCAAATTAATAATCATACCATATAAAAATGAAAAAATTACTAAGCATTGTTGCAATGAGTGTAACATTAATTTCTTGTCAACAAACAACAACTTCAAAAGCAGAATTTAAAACAGGTTATATTGATACCTCTGTTTTGTTAGAAAAATACGAAAAGTTTAAAGATGAAAATGAAAAGTTTAAAGTTAAATCTGAAGAAATAGGCAGACCATTAGAAACTAAAGGCAGACAATTACAAGCAGAAAAAGACGCATTTCAACGCAACGCACAGGCCAACGGTCAAGCCTGGGCCCAACAAAAATATGCCGAATTGCAACAAAGAGAACAACAGATTTTACAAGAGAGAGATCAAGTTTTAGCCCAAATTCAAGCAGAAGGCGGAAAGCTTCAGGACACTTTAATTATACAAGTTAAAAAATATATCAGAGAATTCGGTAAAAAACAAAAATTCGATTACATTTTTACTACATCTGATGACATGCCAACTGTAATTTATGGGAAAGATTCCTATAACTTAACAGATAAGTTGCTGAAAGAACTAAACGATCAATACAAAGCAACAAACCAAAAAAAATAATAAACTAGCCTTGAGAAATCAAGGCTTTTTTTATTTTATTATGCTGAACTTGTTTCAGAAACTTTTTTCAATTAAATTTGTTTATCAACGAAAAATAAAATACCATTAATTATTTGCCTTTAACCTTATATCTAAACTATCCGCCAAATGAAAAACCTATCAAAAGCCGCTCAGTACACCCTGCAATTTATCAATCAAACCAATAAATCTGTTTTTTTAACAGGTAAAGCAGGAACTGGAAAAACCACACTTCTTAAAGAAATTATTGCCACTTCACACAAAAACACAGTTGTGGTTGCTCCTACCGGAATTGCCGCTCTTAATGCAGGCGGCGTAACCATACATTCAATGTTTCAATTGCCGTTTGCGGCTTTCATTCCTGATTTCAAGGAAGTTCATTCCAACTCGCAGCAATATAAATTTGAAACAAAAAGTACAATCACCAAACATTTTCGAATGAATGGCACTAAAAAACAAGTGCTTGTAAATTTAGAACTGCTAATTATTGACGAAGTGTCTATGCTCCGTCCAGACGTATTAGATGCGATTGATTTTATGCTTCAAAAAGTGCGTCGAATTGATGCGCCTTTTGGTGGCGTTCAAGTACTTTTTATAGGCGATTTATTGCAATTACCACCCGTAATTAAGCAAGAAGAATGGTATGAATTAAAAAAATATTACCAAGGCATGTTCTTTTTTCATTCGCAAGTAATACAACAAAATCCACTTTTATATATTGAATTAGATAAGATTTATCGGCAAGATGACGAGGAATTCATCTCTATTTTAAATAACCTTCGAAACAACAAAATCACTAAAGAAAATATTGCTGTTTTAAATCAATATGTAAACCCAAATTTTAATATAAAAGAGCATAACGGCTGCATCATTGTTACCACACATAATGCTAAAGCAGAAGATATTAATAAAGAGGCTTTAGCAGAATTAAAAGCTAAAACACATACTTACTTTCCTGAAATAGTAGCGGATTTTCCTGAGAAAATTTATCCAATTGAACCAAAAATGGATTTGAAAGTTGGCGCCCAAGTAATGTTTATTAAAAACGATACTTCTATTGAAAAAAATTATTTTAATGGAAAAATTGGTAAAATTACTTCTTTAGCTGAAAAAGAAATCTTGGTGTATTTTGAAGAAGAAAACAAAACCGTGGAGGTAGATTTGTACACGTGGGAAAACATAAAATACAAGGTAAATCCCGACACAAAAGAGATTGAGGAAACAATTGAAGGTACATTTAGTCATTATCCTTTAAAATTGGCTTGGGCAATAACGGTTCATAAAAGCCAAGGATTAACTTTTGATAACGCTGCGTTGGATGTTTCACGTGTATTTGCGCCTGGTCAAGCCTACGTGGCTTTATCCCGACTTCGTTCGTTAAAAGGGTTAATTTTACTTTCTCCAATCCAATTAAACGGCATTTCTTCTGACACAGAAGTTTTAAATTATGCCAACAATAAAGCGGATGAAATTGTTTTAGAGAAATCGTTAGCATTAGAAACGAAGCATTTTTTACGATTAGAATTATGTAAAAGTTTCGATTTCAGACAATTGGCACAACAATGGCGCAATCATTTATTTTCGTACAATGACGAAGTTGCTAATTCTTCAAAATCAAAATACCGAATTTGGGCACAACAAAACGAAAGCATTGTGGCAGCTTTATTAGATACTTCACAAAAATTCAGCACCCAGATTCAGAAAATTTGTTACCAAGAAGTTATTGATATTCCATTTTTAGCGGAACGTTGCGAAGCGGCTTATCAATATTATTTTAAAACATTAGATTACCAAGTCACCGATTTGCTTTTGAAGATTGCTGAAGTTAGTAACCTAAAAAAATCTAATATGTTTCACGATGAACTTTTAGAATTAGAGGAAATTCAGGTAAAAACTGTTTTGCAGTTGAAAAAATCGATGTTGTTGGTTAAAAACTTAGTCAACGGAATTGAATTCAATAAAAACACCATGTCATCAGACGAAATGAAGTATTATAAAATTAATAAAATAGCTTCGTTATCTGAAAAATTCAAGGAAATTGACGGTTTTGTAGCCAAAGATCATTCGGAAACATTTAGTAAGAAAACCAAAGCTAAAAAAGCCAAATCAACAGAACCAAAAAAGGCAACTTTAGAAATCACTTTAGATCTTTGGAAAGAGAATTTATCCATTGAAGAAATCGCAGCCAAGCGAAAAGTTACAGTTGGCACAATTTATTTACACTTTATCAAACTAATTCAAATGGAAGCTTTAACCATCACAGATGTAATGTCCGATGAAAAAATCGCAACATTACAAGAGGTTTTTAAGGACTATAAAGGAGAAGGTTTGGGAGTTTTAAAAGAAAAACACGGCGACGCTTTCTCTTGGGAAGAATTGCGTTTGTTTAATGTAAGCTTGTAATTAAAAAAACTCAGAAAAGTCTGAGTTTTTTTCGTAAATCCCAAATCCCAAATCCCAAATCGTAATTCGTAATTTTATTTACAGCCAATACACGCCCAATAAAGCTGGAATTAAATAAATAACAATCGTTCTGGCGCCATCATAATCTTTTGCAATTCTTTGTCCAAAAAGCAATAACAAAAGCGTAACACAAGAAACCATACAAGCATAATCGCCCATAATGGTTCTGCCGCTCATAATATTCTCAGCAATTCCCATAATCGACAAAACGCCTGCTACAATTTCTAAAGCCAAAACCGTTAACAAAGCTGCAGGCACTTGGTTTTTTAAAAAAGTCTGAGAAAAATGACCTTTTAACCAACTTACATTTCCGTTCCAATCGGCAATTTTATCATACCCTGACTGTAAAAAAGTAATCGCTAAAAAAGCTAATAATAGTAGCGCAAATTCATTCATAATTTTGTTTTATTTAATTAGTAAATCTAAACTTCTTTTTGATGCAATAATCTTGTTAATTTTATTGATAAATCGGTTAAAATAATATTGCTGTTTCCGTTTCTTTCTATATGATAAATAGCATCTTCTAATTCTTTAAAAATAGCCATAATGTTATTTCCGTGAACAAATGGCGCAAATTTTTCTAATTTAAAATTCTCAAAATTAGGTTCTAAATATACTAAATCAGTAGCTTGATAATTTAACAACAAAGCCTGTCTAAAAAACTGAATGCAAAATTGTAAAAAGTTCTTCTGTGTTTCTCTGCCTTCTTTGGCAATTGTGGTGCTCCAAGAAATTAAATCGGCAATTACGCTTGCGTTTCCTTTGGCTTTAAATGCGGCACGAACCCAGTTGATAAACCATTCTTCAAAAACGGCATCTTCTCCATCTTGGTGCAATAAATGTAAAGCTTTATTATAATTACCTTCACATTGATGTGCTATTTTTTTGGCCAAATTTGTCTCAACTTGATGACTAGAAATTAACTTTTCGGTAATGATTTGTTCTGGTAAAGCCAAAAAATCAACCATTTGGCAACGCGAAATAATCGTTTGTAACAAATCGTCAACACTTTCAGAAATTAAAATAAAAACCGTTTTTTCAGGTGGTTCTTCTAATAATTTCAGTAATTTATTTGCTGCGTCTGTTCTCATTTTATCTGCCATCCAAATAATCATTACCTTATAACCGCCTTCGTAGGCTTTTAATGATAAATTTTTATTAATTGCCGCCGATTCTTTAACACTAATAATGCCTTGTTTTTTAGGAATTTCTAATTTTTTATACCAGTCAAATAAACTACCATAAGGGTTTTCTTTGACAAAACTGCGCCATTGTTCTAGGAAATTTGTACTTACTACATTATCGCCTTTTACATCTTCTGTAGTTGTAATAGGATATACAAAATGCATATCTGGATGCGAATAATGGTCAAATTTTAAATTACATGCAGTATTTCCAGAGTTGTTCTCACCACCAGAATTATTACACAAAATATATTGCGCATAAGCTATAGCCATTGGCAGTGTTCCCGAACCTTCAGGACCAACAAATAATTGAGCATGCGGAACCCTTCCGGCGTTTGCGGTAGTAATTAAAAAGTTCTTAATATGGTCTTGACCAAGGATGTCTTTAAAAAGCATGTAGCAAATATAAGCGATTTTTATCTTGGTTTTAAAATCAAACTTTTATATTTGCAAATAACCTAAACAACAAACGCTTTTCTCATGAAAACAATATTCGACATCAATTTTAACAACAAAAAAGCTTTAATCCGTGTAGATTTTAACGTGCCTTTAGATGAAAATTTTAAAGTAACAGACGCCAACCGAATTGAAGCTGCTAAACCAACTATTGATAAAATTTTAAACGATGGCGGGTCGGTAATTTTAATGTCGCATTTAGGAAGACCAAATGGAAAAGAAGATAAATATTCACTTAGTCATATTATATATAAAATTGAAGAAGTTTTAGGAAAAAGAGTAAAATTTGCTGCAGATTGTAGAGGTGAAATTGCCAAAGAAGCCGCTGCAAATTTACAAAATGGCGAAATATTGGTCTTGGAAAATTTACGTTTTTATGCCGAAGAAGAAGCCGGAGATGTTAGTTTTTCTAAAGAATTAGCAAGTTTAGGCGACGTGTATGTAAACGACGCTTTCGGAACAGCACACAGGGCACACGCTTCAACTACAATTATTGCCAACGAATTTCCAAATGATAAATGTTTTGGTGCTTTATTAGCAAAAGAAATTGAAAGTATCAATAAAGTATTAAAAAACTCTGAAAAGCCAGTTACGGCTATACTTGGAGGAAGTAAAGTTTCTTCAAAAATTACCATTATTGAAAATATTTTAGACAAAGTCGATCATATGATTATTGGTGGCGGAATGACGTTTACGTTTATCAAAGCAATGGGCGGCAACATTGGAAATTCTATTTGTGAAGACGACAAAATGGATTTGGCTTTAGACATCATGAAACAAGCCACAACAAAAGGTGTGAAAATTCATTTACCAATTGATGTTTTAGTGGCTGATGCTTTTTCAAATGAAGCCAATACGCAAATTGTAAATGTAGCTGAAATTCCGGCTGGATGGCAAGGTTTAGATGCAGGTCCGAAAACATTAGAAATGTTAAAAGACGTAGTGTTAAACTCAAAAACCATACTTTGGAACGGACCAATCGGTGTGTTTGAATTGCCAACTTTTGCCAACGGAACCATTACTTTAGGAGACTTTATTGCCGAATCTACACAAAACGGCTGTTTCTCATTAGTAGGCGGTGGCGATAGTGTAGCAGCAGTAAAACAATTTGGTTTAGAAGACAAAATGAGCTACGTTTCTACAGGTGGCGGTGCGATGTTGGAAATGTTAGAAGGAAAAACGTTACCAGGAATAGCAGCTATTTTGAAGTAGAAAATCGCAACCCATCTAAATCACCGACGAAATCCCTAAAAAAACGTTAAAATGAAAATTTAAATGTTAAAAGTTGGGTACTTAGCAATAAATAAAATATATTTGCCTTTATACAAGTAATTGTATATTAATGATTTAGATAAAATGCTCCGGAATTTAGGGAGAAAAAACACATAAAAGCATGAAAAAAATAGTTCTCGTAGCCCTTGCTCTTTTTTTGTCAAACGTATTGTTGGCGCAACAAAGCAAGGAGATAATCCCTACACTTTTTACACCAAAAATATCTTATTTAGATTCGCTTAAAGCTACGTTTTCAAACCACGCAACTAGCAATTGTATCGATGAAAGATGGATGAAAGAAATATCAGATGCCACTTTATCCAATGAAATGTTTTTTGATATTGAAAACATGAATATTGACGAGAAAGTAGCTTATAATTTAGATACAGAATTACTAAAGAAAAGATTACACAAATTAGATGTGCAATCGCCATTTGTAATTGAATACAATCCAGCTTTGGAAAACGTAATTAAATCGTTTTTAAAAAACAGATCCAAAAGTTTTGAAAGACAAATGGCTATTGCGGAATATTATTTTCCTTTGTTTGAAGAAAAACTATCAAAATACAATTTACCCTTAGAAATTAAATATTTAGCCATTGTAGAATCGGCTTTACAACCCAAAGCCAAATCAAAAGTAGGCGCTGGTGGTTTATGGCAATTTATGCCAGAAACAGGTAAACAATATAAATTAAACATTACAACTTATGTTGACGAGCGTCACGATCCAATAAAATCGACTGAAGCCGCTTGTCATTATATGCTGAATATGTATGAAATTTTTGGCGATTGGAGCTTGGTTTTGGCCTCATACAATTGCGGACCAGGTAATGTTTCTAAAGCCATCAGACGTTCAGGCGGAAAAACAGATTATTGGGAAATTAGAAAATATTTACCACGAGAAACCGCCAATTATTTGCCCGCTTTTTTAGCTACAATGTACATTTACGAATTCAAAAAAGAACACGGTTTAGTAGCGCAAAAAGCAGAAATGAAGTATGCGGAAACCGACACGGTTATGGTGAAACACGCCATGACGTTCAAACAAATATCAGATTTATTAGACATTTCTGAGGCACAATTGGAATATTTAAATCCAATTTATAAGGCAAAATACATTCCTTCCATTAACAAGGAATATTTTTATTTGCGTTTGCCGAAAAATAAAATTGGCATTTTTGTATCTAATGAAGAAAAAATTTATGGGTATTTAGCGTATTTAGAACAAGAAAAAATCAATAAAATTCAATTGGCATTACAAGCCAAAAAACGAGACAGTATTGCCAAACAAGATTCTTTAGCTATTGCAGCAAATCTTATAGATAAAAACAGCGATACTACGGAATACGAAGAAGTTATAAAAAAACGCACAAAAGAAGTGGTAAGTAAAGATTATCACAAAGTGAAAAAAGGGGAAACGCTAAGTGAAATTGCTGATAAAAATAAAGTTAGTATTATTAACTTAAGAAAATGGAACAACATCAAGGGAAGTAATATTAATGCCGGACAAAGTTTAGTAATTCAAACTACCAAAAAAGTCACGGTCAACGAAGTCGTCAAAAAACCGAAAACGAAAACCGAATTAATTGAACCAGCAGTTGCAAATGCAGTTGCTGAAAACACTGAAAAACCAACTGAAAACAAATATTCTTCTGCCAAAAGTAAAATTGAAATCATGGAGGATTACTATATCGTACAAAAAGGAGATTCCATTTTTTCAATCACTAAAAAGTTTCCAAACTTAACGGCAGACGATTTAAAAAAGAAAAATGATTTAAAAACAGACAATATTCAACCTGGAATGAAGTTAAAAATTCAAGGATAAAATTGTTTTTACGCCCATAAATGCCTTTGTAAAAGTTTAATTAAATGCTTTCACAAAGGTTTTTTTGTTTCAAAAAGTAAAAAAAGTTTTAGTTTTGTCAATCTATTAAAGACAAAATGATTCAATTTAAAATAAAGCCATTCCTTGAACTTTCTACAAACGAGCTATATGCAATCTTACAATTGCGCTCAGAAGTGTTTGTAGTGGAGCAAAACTGCGTCTATCAAGACATTGACGGGAAAGACCAAAAAGCCATTCATGTTTTAGGGTATTCTGAAGGTATTTTAGTTGCATATTCCCGTCTATTTAAACCGAAAGATTATTTTGAATATGCCTCAATTGGCCGAGTTATTGTGAAAGCTTCTCACCGAGATCAAAAATTGGGTCACGAATTAATGCGAGTTTCTATAGATGCGATTACCACACTTTTTCAGGAAACTAAAATCACTATTTCTGCCCAACTTTATTTGCAAAAATTTTATGAAAGTCACGGTTTTGTTGTAGTTGGCGAAAGTTATTTAGAAGATGATATTCCGCATATTGAAATGAAAAGGGTGTAGTTTTGTAAATTAAATCTTCGTAATTACCAATTCCACTCTTCTGTCAAATTGCTCATCTTTACCAATAGGTTGTGTGTTGCCGTATCCTTTAAAAGCCATACGGACTTTACCAATGCCGCGGCTATGAAGAAATTTATAAACCCTTTCGGCTCTGTTTGTTGATAATTCTCTTTTTCGAGTTTCCATGTCAATAGCATCTTTATGAGGCCTTGGCGTACAGCAAACGTGACCTTGAATTTCAATATGAATGTTAGGGTATCTTTTCAGTAAAATGATAATCGATTCGAGTTGTTTAATAGCGCTTTGTTTAAGTCTGCTGCTGCCACTATCAAAAAGTAATTTATCTAAATAAACCCTATCGCCTACTAAAGCATTTTTTCTTATGGTTTTGTACAATCCTGGAATATTTAATTCCTCAACCACTAAAGGTTTAAAGTTTAAAACCACATCTACTCGTCGATTTTTGGCTCGCGCTTCTGGGATGTCTTCCTCTAAATCTTCATCAATAAGCACTTTTCCTTTGCCTTCAATTTTTACAATTATCTTGTATTTCACCCCTTTTTTTACCAACATGTTTTTGACACTATTGGCGCGGTCTTGAGACAATTTATAATTGTAATTTATTTTCCCCACATCATCGCAATAACCATAAATAGAAACACTTTGAAGTCGTGTTGTATCAATCAAACTTAAAAAATACACCACCGCTTCTGCTTGTAAAGGTTTTAGTTCACGTACATCGGTATCAAAATAAATAGAATGCACCGTTTCTTCCTGAGAAAACCCAAGAAAAGAGGTTGTTAAAAATAGAAACAGTGCTATTTTCTTCATTTTATTTTTTTAATATTTGTTTGTATTCTGAAGGATTATTTAAAATTTGTTGCGCTTTTAATACATCCGAATAATTATTTGAAACATAATCGTAAAAAGCGGTTCGGTAGCCATATCTTAATAATAATTCTTGTAACAGAAGGCGCTTAATTTCTGCTGCATTTTTATCTAATTCTTTATCTTTTGTTTTTTCGATAGCCGCTTCTAATTGTTTGATTTCTATTTGTATGTCGGCATCAATTTTATCTTTTTTAGCGGCTTCTAAAAGGTTTTTTAAAGACTTGTCGCTATTGTTGTTGATTTCAACCTTTTCTTTCTTTAAAAACGTTTTGAATTCGCTGAAATCAGCTTCTGAAATGTTGGTTACGTTTTTTGCATTTGGATTTCTGTAATACAGTACGTTTGCAAATTCAAACACCGCATCAGAATTGGCAATACTTAAACTGGTGGCGCTTTTTTTCATGTTGGCAATTTCTACATCTGGTAAAACACCTCCGCCATCGTAAACAATTCTTCCACCTTTGGTTTTAAAAGCGTTATATTCTTTTTCAGACGTTTTAATGGCTTTACCATCAACATCTTTTTTACTGTAATCAGTAGCTTGAATGCAGCGTCCAGAAGGCGTATAATATTTTGAAATAGTAACTTTTACTTGTGTTCCGTATGTTAAATTAAATGGACGTTGTACCAATCCTTTGCCAAAACTTCTATTTCCTACAATTACTGCTCGGTCTAAATCTTGTAACGCACCAGACACAATTTCTGAAGCCGAAGCACTTCTGTCATTTACAATAATTGCTAGTGGGATTTCAGTATCAACTGGCTCGTTTTTAGTTTTGTAAACATGATTATGTGCTTTGTTTTGCGATTTCGTGGTGGTAATGACTTCCTCTTTAGGCACAAATAAATTACAAATATTAACCGCTTCGTGTAATAAGCCGCCTGGGTTGTCTCTTAAGTCTAAAATAATTTTAGTGGCGCCTTGTTCTTTTAAAGTTAGCAATGCGGCTTTGGTTTCTGCGGAAGCTTTCTCGTTAAATTTTTGCAGGACAATATAACCTGTTTTGTCACTTAATAATTTAAAATAAGGAACCGCTTTTATTTCTACTTCATCCAAAATAATTTGCCCCTTTTTTTCTATTCCTTGACGGAAATATACGATGTCAATTTTAGTATTTTTTGCGCCTTTTAGTAGTTGAGAAGCGTCGTCTTTAAAATCTTTAAGTGACACGTCTCCAATTTGGACAATGACATCTCCAGCTTTAAAACCACCTTTGTCGGCAGGCATATTCTCGTATACTTCTTTTAAAATTATTCTGTCATCTTTTCTTGTAGTTAAGGCACCAATTCCGGTATATTCTCCAGTATTATTAATTTTAAATTTTAGTACATCTTGCTCGTCAAAATATACAGTATATGGATCTAATTCGCTTAGCATGCTTTTAATAGCCACATCCATTAGGTTACCTGGATTGGTTTCGTCTACGTAATTTTGGTTGACAATTTTATATAGATTCGTAAAAATTTCAATTTGTTTGGCTAAGGCAAAAAAATCGTTTTGAAAACTTACGGCAACAAATAAAAATCCAGCTACAAGTGTCGGAATTATTACTTTTCTTTTGTTAAAAAAACTCATGAGTTGTGGTATAATATTTTACTAATTTAATTAAAATAGTTGAAACCGATTAAATATTCAGAATTTACTTTACCGTTTCGTTAAATTTTTGAAATAATTGTCTGGTTTTTTCTTCAATTTCTTGATACGATAACTTTTCTTTGGTTTGATAAAAAAACATAAAAGCGTAGGGCTTGTTGATGTTTTCTTTCAATATGTTTTGATTTAAACGGTAACATTCTCTTAAAACGCGTTTGAAGTAATTTCGGTCAACGGCTCGTTTAAAATATTTTTTAGAAACAGAAACGCCCATCAACACTTTTACTGAATTGCTTACATCTGTATTCTCAACATAAACCAATCGTAACGGAAATTTAGATATAGATTTTCCTTCAGAAAACAAAAGGTCAATTGTTTTGTGGCTTTTTAGTTTTTCGTTATTTGGATAAGAAAATGACATGTCGCAAATGTATAAAAAATGAAACGGTATAAAAAGAGAAAACCTGTGATTCTGAATTTGGTTCAGCCTCTCAGGTTTTCAATTCTTTTTAGCATCTGAAATAATTTCAGATTGATAGGTTATTTGTTACCAAATTTTCACTCTTTTATCTGGAGCGATATACATTTTATCTCCTGTTTTAATACTAAACGCTTGATAAAAAGATTCAATGTTTTGCAACGGCACATACGCTCGGTATTGTCCAGGCGAGTGCGTATCGGTTTTTACTTGATTTTTAATGGCTTCATCGCGCATTTTACTTCTCCAAATGGTAGACCAAGAAAGGAAAAAACGTTGTTCAGGTGTAAAACCGTCTATTAATCCTGGATTTCCTTTTTCTTTAAGGTAAATTTGTAATCCGTCATAAGCGGCATTTACACCACCTAAATCGCCAATATTTTCACCTAAGGTAAATTTTCCATCTACAAAAATGCCTGGCAAAGGTTGCAAAGCAGAATATTGATCTGATAAAGCCGTTCCTAAAGTGGTGAATTGTTTTAAATCTTCATCACTCCACCAGTTAATTAAATTTCCTTCTGCGTTGTATCTTGAACCTGAATCGTCAAATCCGTGTGAAATTTCATGACCAATTACACCACCAATTCCACCATAATTTACCGCTTCATCCGCTCTGTAATCGTAAAAAGGCGGCTGTAAGATAGCGGCTGGAAATACAATTTCGTTGTTGGTTGGACTGTAATAAGCGTTTACCGTTTGTGGCGACATGCCCCATTCTTCTTTATTAACTGGTTTTCCAAGTTTTGCAACGTTTTCTTTATTGCTCCATCGGCTAATAGCCAAAGTGTTTTCTTGTAATGTGCCACCTTGTTCTGGACTTTTTATTTGTAACCCGCTGTAATCTTTCCAAGTGTCAGGATACCCAATTTTTACTCTAAACTTTTTAAGTTTTACAATAGCATTTGCTCGTGTTGCAGGCGTCATCCAAGGTAAATTGTTAATACGGTTTTCGTACGCTTTAAAAACATTGGCTATCATAGCTTCTGCTTTTGTTTTGGCCTCTGCTGGGAATTTTTTCTCAATATATAATTTCCCTAAAGCTTCACCCAAAACGCCGTTTACAGTTGCTAATGCTCTTTCCGTAGCAGGTCTTTGTTTTACCGCTCCAGATAAAGTTTTACTGTAAAAATCCCAATCTGTTTTTTCAATTTCTGTAGTTAATTCATCAGCATTTGAACGCAAAAGCGTCCAAGTCATATAGGCTTTCCAATCTTCTACTTTATTTTCTTTAATAATTGCGTCTAATTTAGAAAGGTATTTTGGCTGTGAAACCACAACAGAATCCAATTTAGCAAACCCAGATTTTTCAAAATAAGTCGCCCAATTATTAGATGGCGCTATTTTTTGTAAATCGGCAACCGACATCGGGTTGTATGTTTTTCTTCGGTCACGTCTTTCTACTCTGTCTAAAGTTGGTTCAGATAAAGAGATTTCGAAAGCCAAAACACGCGCCGCTTTTTCAGAAGCAGTTTTTGCATCCATGCCTAAATAGCCAAACATTTTTGCAACGTGTAACACATATTTTTCTCTTTTTTCTTTTGTATCTGGTTTGTCAGACATGTAATAATCTTTATCAGGTAAGCCCAAACTTCCCGTTCCTACATATACTACGTTTTTATTGCTGTTTTTAGCATCGGCACCTACAAAAGCGCCAAAAAAACCCAGACTTGTTTCCGCTTTTGATTCCACTAACAGCGTCATTAAATCGGCACTATTTTTCACCGCATTAATTTTTTCTAAATAAGGTTGAATAGGCGTGATACCTAATTTATTTCTAGAAACGGTATCTAAAATAGATTTGTATAAATTAACCGCTTTGGCTTGGTCTGATTTTGGATCTAAGTTTTTATTGGCAACGGCTTCATTCAAAATGATCATGACATCATCATCGGTGTTTTTTCTTAATTCGTCAAAACTTCCCCAGCGGGTTCTGTCTGCTGGAATTTCAGTTTTGTCTAACCATGTTCCGTTTACGTATCTAAAAAAATCTTCATTTGGTTTTACAGAAGTATCCATAAATTCGGTACGAATTCCGAATTTTTCAGTTTTTGAAACTACGGCATCACCTGAAACACCGTCTTTTCCTGGTTGCCCATCTTTTCCAATAGTTACAGAGCAACTTTGAAAAAAAGTAACCGACGCAATTGCTAAACTAGCAAGTAGGATTTTGTTTTTCATTTTTATAATTTTTTAAAAGGTTGGTTTTTTTATTGTATGCGAAATACAAATCTATTAAAAAAACTACAAGTATTTTGTAATACGGTTGTTAAATACAAACTTTATAAGATAAATTAGTCTTATTTTTGTAAAAAAAAGGCTACAAATGTTTAAATATAAAAAACTATCTTTCTTTTTTGGTGTATTCTTAGTTGTGGTTTTTATAGCCATTTATACCTTGTTAAACAACAGGTCTTTACCTGTAATAACGCCAAGAGATGTAAATCCGGAACTAGTAGATTCTTTGGTGCAACATATTGGCTACAACCACAAAATAGCGCCTTTTGCTTTTACCAATCAAAATGGAAAAAAGGTGACAAATAAAGACTATGAAGGCAAAATTTATGTAGCCGATTTCTTTTTTACTACTTGTCAAACCATTTGTCCAAAAATGACTGATAATATGGTTTGGTTGCAAGATAAAATCAAAGACAATCCGAAAGTGAAACTGCTTTCTCATTCTGTTTTTCCAAATGAGGACACTGTTGAGGTTTTGAAAAAATACGCCAAAGAAAAAGGGGTTGTTGATGCAAAATGGAATTTAGTCACAGGAAATCAAAAGGAAATATATAAAATTGCACGACAATCTTATTTGGTAGTTAAAACTGGAAAATCAGAGGAATTATACGATATGGTGCACACGGAGAATTTTGTTTTAGTGGACCAAAAAGGTCGAATTAGAGGATTTTATAACGGACTAAATATAGATAAAACCGTAAAAGGCGAAAAAAACCTAAAACAATTACTTGAAGATATTGAGCTTTTGTCAGAGAAAAATTAGTTGTATTTCATTTTTCTTAAAATCCTTAAACTTTCTTTAAAGTTTACATATGCTAACGGATTTTCATAAGCTTTTAAAACATTTTTGGCCTCAATCAATATTTGTTTGGCATCTTTAAAACCATTTAAATAGCAAATCATTAAAGTGTGAGGAATTCTTATAACCTCCGCTTCTGAAACCAAGTTGTTTTTTTCTAATTTTTGAATGGTAATCAAAACCGTATTATAAATATGATGCAGCAGTTTTTTATTGAATTGTGGTGGTTCAAATAACATTTCGGTTTCCATTTTATAATAGCCGTTATCGTAAAAATAGAAACTTAGTTTTTCTAACGGATAATAGCTGGTTTCGTCATTCAAACCTAACTTTACATATTCGGTAATTATAAAACGATTTTCATCATAACTCACAATTACTTCATCTTGATTGGAGTAAAATAGTTTAATTTGTTCGTTTACCAATTCGATATCTACCCTAGAATAATAAGTTTCATTTTTCACCACATTTTTTTTACCAGCCCAACACACCACAAAATTTTCTTTAAAAACTTGGTACTGGTTGTCTAGGTCTTTGTGCCGGATTGTTATAAAATCCAAAACACCATCTAAAGTATGTTTTATGTTGTTTCTTGAATTATTTTCAATGCTGATTACGGTTTCAACATTTGATTTTGATGCCGAAATTTTTTCTTCTGTAGGTAAGGTATTGCTGCCAATCCTAATGAAAGTGGCGCCAGGCAAAACGGTGTAAATGTTTTTCTTAAAAAAAGAAACTTTATTTTTTGGCTTGATGGTAACCAAACCGACGACTCTTTCTTTGGGTAAATTTGGAAATGGAATATTGTCGTAAATAATTTTCGGAGGATTTTCTAAATAAGCGTTGACCAAATTCTGGATACGACTGTCGTCAAAAAAGTCATCTCCTACAATTTCATTGTCATCATCTTCCACGCCCACAACAATGTAGGAATTATTAAATGGATTGGAATTGGATAAAGCACAAATATGTTTTAAAAACTTTCCTTTTCCTTCTTTGGTATGCAAATTCAATTGGCGTTTTTTATCATAAAAACTATTTTCGTTATTATGAGCCAATAGGTTTTTAACAAGAAGCCGTTTATTAATCATAATTTATGGAATTTTTGTCCCAATACTTTCTGTCCAAATCGCAAACCAATCTTCTAATTCTAATTCAAAACCATTAAGTTGTTGCAGCTTTTTGATGCGGTCAATTTGAGTGGTACCAACTACTGGCTGAATGTGCGCTGGATGTTTTAAAACCCAAGCCAAAAGCAGCAAATCGTCGGTTAAATTGTATTTTGCACTTAGTTTCTCAAGCAATTCTTTTAAACGCTTTGTTTGCGGATTGACTTCTTTATATACTGATCCTAAAGGTTTCCAAGCCATGGGTTGGATATTGTGTAACATCATATAAACCAATTCGCCGTTTAACATAGGTTGTAAATGCGTAGCGGAAAACTGAATTTGGTTGCAAACCACAGAACTGTATTTTTTAATTAAATCGGTTTGGCTTGGCGTAAAGTTGGACAAGCCAAAAGCGCGTATTTTACCCGAATTTTTGAGTTCAGAAACGGCTTCGGCTACTACTTCTGTTTCCAAAAGCGGACTTGGCCTATGTAATAATAACACATCAATATAATCAGTTTGTAAATTTTTTAACGAATTTTCTACACTCCAAATAATATGTTTTTTCGAGTAATCGTAATGTTTGACGGAGTAATCTCTTTCTTCACAAACCATTTTTATACCACATTTGGTAATAAATTGCACTTGATTTCTGTCAATATTCATTGCTGACCAAGCGTTTCCAAAATCGGCTTCTGTTGTATAACCACCATAAATATCTGCATGGTCAAACGTGGTGATTTTTTCTGTAATAAAAGTTTCTATAACTTGTTGGATAGCAGTTTTGTTGAAATTTCTTCCCCATTTGCCCCAATTCATAGTGCCGGCAATCATGGTCGATGTTGGTAAAGACATGTTTGTGAATTTTTTATAAAAATAAAAAGTATTTCTTAATTAATGATAAAGATAGCGTTATTTACATATAATTTAACGGACAATTAACAACAACAATTAAAATTGTTCTTGATTTTTTCAGTTAATCTGTATCTTTGCGGTGTAAAAAAAATCAAAAGCATCAGTAGGTGCTTTTTTATATTAAATCTCTTTAAAATGGAATGGTACGCTATATATACAAAACCACGTAATGAAAAAAAGGTGGCTGAAAACCTTGCTGCTATTGGTATAGAGGTATATTGTCCGATAGTAACCACCCTCAAACAATGGTCTGATCGAAAAAAAATGGTTGAAGCCCCATTGATTCCTTCTTATGTATTTGTAAAAATTGCAGAAGCCAACAGAAAAGACGTTTTTCAAATAAACGGTGTGGTACAATACGTTTTTTGGTTGGGCAAACCCGCAATAATTAAACCTTCAGAAATAGAGGCCTTAAAAACACAATTGGCAGCGCCAGTGGTAAAAGTTGATATAGAAACTTGGATGCCAAATACAGCAGTTCAAATTAAAGAAGGGCCGTTTAAAAACCAAATGGCTGAAGTAGATAAAATTTCGGCAAATAAGGTTACTTTGATTATAAAATCTTTAGGAATCCGATTAATTATAAATCGCTAGATACTTTTTTAAAACAACTTGATTTTTTTATTTACTAAAAACTGAAAGCAGTTACTGATTTATTAAAAATTTACAGTAAAATAAAATTTTCCTTCCCAAAAAACCAATTTACGCGCATATTATTTTGTAGTTTTGCATTTTAATAAAACAAAAACATGAGCCTTATTGTATTAACAGGAACTACTGGATATATCGGACAAAACCTAACCAAATATTTCAATTCAAAATCAAAAAAAAACAAGTCAATTTCCCTTCGATTTCAAAATTGGCACAAAATGATGCCTTTAGAAACGGAAACCATTATTCATTTGGCGGCCATAAATTTAAACCCGCAAGACAGTGCCTTTGACGAAGAATATTTTAGAGTAAATACCGAACTGACTTCTAAATTATTCCGGTATTTTTTAAACTCAAATGCCAAAACTTTCATCTTTTTAAGTACAACGGAATTAATTGAGGAACAGCAAATAGAAATCACAGAAACCGCAAAAGTAAATCCTACCAATCCTTTTTTGCAATCAAAATTTGATGCTGAGCAATTTATTTTAAAGCAAGATTTGCCAGAAGGAAAAAGAGCCATAATCCTTCGGGCAGCGCCTGTTTATGGGAGAGAAACTAAAAGCATGTTGTACGACACATTTAGTTTCTGTAAGAAATTTCCATGGTTTTTTGGGGTTTTTGACACCAAACAATCTTTTTGTTATATTGACAATCTGACTGAAATTATTGCTCAAATTTCAGAGCGTCCAAATGTAGCTTCTGGAATTTATAACGTAGCGGATAATGAACCAATAGCAACTTTAAATTTGATCCATTGGACTGCAGCTGTTTTTGACAAAAAAGCCAAAATAATCAAAGTCCCTAAAGGCATATTAAATCTTTTTGCAAAAATTGGCGACCTGTTTAAATGGGAATTTAATTCTAAAAAACTTTTTGAAATTGCTCATTCCAGAATCATTAACGGGAACAAAGTAAAAGAAGCACTAGAGCTAAATAAAATGCCTTTTGACACGGAAACGGCGGTGCTAAAAACTATTGAGTATTACGATTCAATAAAGATATAAAAAGCAATACAAACAACAATATTCTAACAAAAAAGGGGATTTATTTTAAAAATAAATCCCCTTTTTAAATGTATATAATTTCTTATCTCAATACGGCTAACAAAATCCCAGCTAAACTTGTAAGCACACTAGCTATCCCAACAATTTCTCCTGTGCTCGATTTTTGTTTTTCAGGTTTAGATGGCACAATTATTTTACTTCCCGCTAATACTTTCGGATTTTTTCTTATTCCTAAAAAAGAACCTGTGGCACTTGCTGAGCCGTTAGCATGTACTACATATATTTTTTTCATCCACCCTCTTTCGGCAGCACCTCCAGCATTTTTAATGTAATATTTAATGTTTTTCCCTTTTCTAAAAGGCACTTCAGTATCAAACATGACACTACCTGAAATCAATACAGTTGATACTTTATTTGGAATGACAATATTGTCGCCAGCATTCAAAATTAAATTACTAGCACTTAATGGTTTTGTAGAAATTCGTTTCCAATCTATAGGAATGTTTAAACCATTTCTAATCACTTTTATCGCTTCAGTATCTGCTTCGTCTGTAAGCCCTCCAGAGCGAGTAATAAAATCCAACACACGTTCTTCTTTTTTAGCAATGGCATAACCACCTGGGTACAATATTTCACCTGAAACGTTTACCATTTGAGGGGTTTCAAAAGTAACAATTCGTCTAACCACCACTTGATCTTGAGGTTCCATTAAAAATGTAGCCGCTTGTTCTGGGTTTTTCGGATCGATATTTAAATTTAAAGTGATAATTTTTTCTTTGTCGTTTGGATCAAAAACATCTTCTTTCTTGTTTCTAAAAACCGTAACATTGCTAGCAGCTAAATCTGTAAAGAAATCCGATTCTAATAGTAAATCATACAAAGTCATGCCTTTCATATAAGTAAAACTGCCTGGTTTACGAACTTCTCCAGTTATGGATAAATTATAGCTGTCTAATAAATCTTGGTTGTAAAACACTACAACAACATCTTCTTTTTGAAGAATCATGTTTGCAGCTTCGTCACCATTAAGCGCACTTTGCAAGTTAAAACTGATGTATTCTTTTGTTAAATCTTCTTTCTGACGGATTAAAGAAGCTTTTTCTAAAAACACATTTTCAGCCACGCCATCTGCCTTTTTTAATAAATCTTTAATAGTCATGGTGCCGTTAGCTGGCAAACTGTATTCGCCTGGACGATATACAGCGCCTCTAATGTTCACACGATTTTCATAACGATCTAAAATTTTATCTACACTAATCATATCACCAGCTTTTGGAAGATAGGTAGCAAAGGTCATTTCGTTTAAATCGGTGATTTTTAATTCAGAGTTGGTTTTTTGTTTCACCAAAATTCTGTTTTTGTAAGCATTGTCAGTAAAACCAGAGGCATACGAAATAATTTGATTTAAATTTTCACCAGCAACCGTTTCAAAAATTCCTGGTCTTTTTATTTCACCTTCTAAGGTAACACGTGCCTCATAACTTGGGATACGAATCATGTCATTATCCGTGAGGGAAACATTATCACTTTGGTCGCCTTTCGTTAAAAAACGGTACAAATCAATAGTGCGAATTATTTTATTATTTCTAATCAATTCAATTTTTCTATAACTTCCAATATCGCTAGGTCCTCCAGCTACGTGTAAAGCATTATAAACCGAACTCATTGAGCTTAAACGGTAATTTCCAGATTGTTGGGCGCCAATTATGGTTACTAAAATGGTTCGGTAATTAGAAACACTTACAGATAGTTTACTTCCGTTACCCGCTAACGTGCTGTATATTTTTCCAATTTGTTTTTGTAATTTATTTTTTGCGGCTTCAAAAGCGATTCCACTTAAAAACACTTCACCAATATTTGGAATGTTTATCGTTCCATTTTTTGAAATAGTAGCAGCATAATTAAATTGCTGCACCCCATAAACATTAATATCTAATTGGTCACCAGGTCCTAAAACATAGTTGGGCGGCGTAGGCATGTTTTGGTTGGGTTCAAAAGACAAACTTTTGCTTGTAAACAATTCTGAACCAAAAACAACAGCGTTTTTAGAAGCTAAAACAAATGCATCTTGTGTAATAACGGAGGCTGGTTTTTTTTGTTCTTCTTTCACTTCTGTAGGCACAGCACCATTAGATTGCAACCTAACTTTCAATTGGGTAAATTCAGTGGCCGACATCCCCTTTGCAAGTGCTAAAGGTTCTGCTTGTTCCATAGTCATTTGGTTAGCTTTCAGTTCTTTTCCAATTTGAGCAATCTCTGCTTCACTAAATTGTGCGGCTTTAATTTGACTCAAATCTTTTCCTTTTAAAAACTCTTGTCCAAAAGAAAAAAGGGTAAACAAAGTAAAACAACTAACAAGAAAAATGCGCTTCATAGTATAAAGTAATTAAATTTATGTGGCAAATGTATGAAAAAAATCAACGCTTTAGTATGTTTACAAAAGCATTAACTTTTATTTTGAGTCGGAATATTCCTATTTTCTTTACCAAATAAATATATTACTTACTGCTTCCTGTGATTTTATATACCAATTTAATGGTGGAAACAAAAATATTTCTATGAACCAAAGGCTTCTTTGCGTCATGAACAGCCATCACTTCTTTAATGGTTTTTTCATAGTAGGTTCTTAATATTTTTGGTTCTCACAAATAATTTTATTCGAAAAAACACATTCCTAAAACATTTAAAATATTGATTTTAAGTGAATTGGTAACATTTTGCAACTTAAGAAACGAAAACCAAAGTAGAGATGGGCTAAAGATGGCCTAACATAACCTAAATAGCAATCTTATTTTTTATATTTTTGCAAGAATTCAACTACATTAATTTATAAAATGATAGCAGAAGAAGTACTTGTAATATTCAGCAAATATATACCCTCAAAACTTTGGGAAAATTGCAGCCATGTAGCCATTGTGTTTAAAGATAATTCTTTATTAAAACGGATTGGCGTACATCAAAAGTGGTACCGCAACTATTATTTAAAAATAACCTATAAAAATCAAACTATTGAAAGGGTTGGGCTATCTCTTGAAGACAAAAATCAATTAAAACAGCATGTAAAAATATTCAATCAAAGTCTAAATAAATAACAACCTATCAACAAGTGTTAAAAAAAGGCATCTAAATTTTAATAAAATATTTTGTTATTTAAAAAAAACGAGTACTTTTGTTATTCAAAATCAATAATTTGTGTTAGAGAATTTAATCACCTCAAAAACCAGAATGCGCTTGTTAGTGAAATTTTTCATTAATACCGCAAACGACGGCTATTTGAGAGGATTAGCAACAGAAATGCACGAAAACACCAACGCCATCCGTAAAGAATTGAATAACCTCTCCGAAGCAGGGTTTATTATTCGAAAGGAGCAAGAATCAAAAGTTATTTATAAAGCAAACAAGTTACACCCTTTTTTCTCATTATTACAACAAATAGTGAGGAAACACATTGGGTTAGATGATATTATTGAATCAATTGTAGATAGAATTGGCACCATCAACCGTGTTTTTTTAATTGGCGATTACGCAAAAGGCATCGATTCGGGTCAAATAGAAGTAGTGATTGAAGGCGATGTAGTTGACGAAAAGTACTTAGCACAATTGAAACCAAAAATTGAAACCGAAATCCGAAAAACCATTACCTTTCATATTACCAAGTATTATGAAGGCAATGGGGTATTGGTTTTTCAACACGAATAAATAAACCAAATAGGTTTATAAACCAAAATTGTTAGCCCAAAAATGGGACTGACCAGGCGAAGCTGTGAAGTAAATCAGTCAATATGCCAATTAGCCGAGAGCCGTAAATCGAATCATGTAATTCATAATTTATAACCCATTACCCAAAACCTTTCACCTTATACCCTTTAATAAACTTGAAAACCGAAAATAACATTATACTATCAGTAACAGGACTTGGCTATGTAGGTTTACCCTTAGCTCTTGAATTTGCTAAGAAATACAAAGTCATTGGTTTTGATATTAACAAAGAGCGAGTAGCCTTAATGAAACAAGGCATTGATCCTTCAAACGAATTAACGCCAGCTGCTTTTAAAAATGCTACTATTACCTTTACTTCTAATTTTGAAGAAGTTAAGGAAGCCAATTTTCATATTATCGGAGTACCAACCGACATCGATAAAAACAAAGTGCCCAATCTTAATCCTTTATTAAGCGCTTCAAAAAGTATTGGTAAAATATTAAAAAAAGGCGATACGGTAGTATATGAATCAACCGTTTATCCCGGCTGTACAGAAGAAGATTGCGTACCCGTTTTAGAAAAACACAGTGGTTTAAAAGCAGGTATCGATTTTCATTTTGGCTACAGTCCAGAACGAATTGTTCCGGGCGACAAAGTAAAAACCGTAACCAAAATTTTAAAAATTGTTTCAGGAAACAGTCCAGAAGCACTTGAAAAAATTGCTGCGGTATACGGTTCCATTATCGAAGCAGGCTTACATTATGCACCTTCAATAAAAGTAGCTGAAGCTGCCAAAGTAATAGAAAACACGCAACGCGACATCAACATATCATTAATGAACGAATTGGCCATCATATTCGATAAAATGAATATAGATACCCAAGCCGTTATTGAAGCCGCAGGCACAAAATGGAATTTTCACAAGTACCAACCTGGCTTAGTAGGCGGACATTGTATTAGTGTCGATCCGTTTTACTTAATGCACAAAGCAAAAAAAATCGGAATTGACCCTCAAGTCATTGCCGCAGGGCGAAGAGTAAATGATTTTATACCCACGTTTATTGCTAAAAAAGTCGTTCAAACACTTATCGAGCAAGATAAAAACCCAGGAAAATCCCGTGTGTTGGTGATGGGAATTACCTTTAAAGAAGAGGTATCCGACATTCGCAATTCTAAAGTAATCGATTTGATAAAGGAACTAGAAGACTATTCTGTTGAAGTAGATGTAATTGATCCCAACGCAAGCGCGTTAGAATTAAAACAACATTACAATGTAAGTCTACAAACCAAACCAATAGGAAAATACGACAGCATTGTAGTAGCAGTAGGGCACCAAGCCTATCGCAACATGACACCATCAGATTTTGAAAAACTATCAAACGGTCCTTTATATTTATACGACATCAAAGGCGTCCTAAATAAAAAGGATTTTAAAAACTATTGGAGATTGTAGTTAATTTGAAGATTTGAAAATTCAATTTTCGTTATTCAACATTCAATATTACAAATATAATTGTTGCCTTCGAGAGCCTCAGTCAACAACGAGAGCCTCAATCAACTGACTGCTGACTGAGGCACTAAAAGTCAACAGACATAACAACCAACCATTCACCGCGTCCTTTGCGAAACCCTTGCGAACCTTGCGGTTAAAATAAAAAAACAAGTATAACTAAAAAGTGAAAAGTAGTAAGGAATAGCTAAAGCCAAACACCCAATACCTTTCACCCAATATCCAAAAATATGGAAACACAAAACGACGAAATCACCTTAAAAGAACTCCTTCTAAAAACTAAAGAATGGTACACCTACCTACTTTCTCAATGGAAAATGATTGTTTTAGCAGGAAGTATTGGAGCCTTATTAGGATTAGGCTACTCGTTTTATAAAAAACCAATGTATACCGCCTCACTAACTTATGCCTTAGAAGACGGAAAAGCCGCAGGGGGTGGATTAGGAAGTTTAGCCAGTTCATTTGGATTAGATTTAGGAAGCGCAGGAAGCAACAGCGGTGCGTTTGCAGGAGCCAATTTAATGGAGCTATTTAAATCCCGAGCTATGGTAGAACAAACTTTATTGGCGCCCGTAATACAAAACAACAAAACCATTTCTTTAGCTGAAATGTACATTCAAGATAAAAAGTGGCGCGGCAAATGGGAAGAAAAACCAGCCTTAAAAAACATTACTTTTTTACCCAATTCTGATAGAACTAAATTTACAAGAGCACAAGACAGTATTTTTGGAGTAATTTATAACGATTTATTTAAAAATGCCTTAACCGTAGATCAAAAAGATAAAAAAGTAGCCATTGGAACCATTACCATGAGAGGCACCAACGAATACTTTGCCCAACAATTTACCTTAGCACTAACCAATACGGTTACCGATTTTTACATCGAAACGAAAAGCAAACGCGCGAAGGAAAACATGGACATCTTAGTGCGTCAAACCGATTCCATTCGTGGTGAGTTGAATGGCGCCATTACTGGTGTAGCAGTTGCCAACGATAACACATTCGGACTCAACCCAGCGCTAAACGTAAAACGCGTACCTTCAGCCAGACGTCAAGTTGATGTACAAGCCAATACCGCCATCTTAACCGAAATCGTAAAACAAGCCGAGTTAGCCAAAGTAACCTTACGCAAAGAAACTCCATTAATACAAGTAATAGACCAACCGATATTACCCTTACCAAAGGAAAAATTTGGAAAAGTAAAAGGGATTCTATTAGGTGGCATCTTAGCTGGGTTTTTAACTATTTTAGGTTTGATTATAAGAAGGATTTTTAAAGAAATTGCGGGTAGTTAATTTGAATATTCGTTATTCTACACTATAAAAGCAATTGTTGACTTCGAGAGCCTCAGTCAACAAAGAGAACCTCAGTCAACAGACAATTTTAGACTTATACTCACTTATATGCCTTATATAGTTTAAAATAAAATGTCCCGATTAGACAATTCGTTATTCAAAATTCCTTGTTGAACAGTATAAAAATTCAAAAGTAATTCATAAAGACGAATAAGACGTAAATCCAAAATCGTAATTCGTAAATTTAAAAACCTTTTACCCAAAACCTCACACCCTTTACCCATAAATAAATGAAAAAAGCCATAATAGTAAGCGGATATTTTAATCCCATCCACAAAGGCCATATTGAATATTTCAATAATGCTAAAGCGTTGGGCGATTATCTTATTGTAATTGTCAATAACGACAAACAAAGGGTTTTAAAAGGCAGTAAAGAATTTCAAAAAGAAGACGAACGCGTGTTTATCGTCTCAAATATTAAAAGCGTTGACCAGGTGTTTCTTTCCATTGATGAAGATCGCACTGTTTGTGCCACCATTCAACACATCCGCGAACAAGTACACCACGAATACCAATTAGCATTTGCCAATGGCGGTGATCAAAACAATAACTCCATACCCGAAGCTCCTATTTGTGAAAAATTGGGAATCGTATTATTAGACGGGTTAGGTGATAAAATTCAATCATCAAGTTGGCTGTTGAAATAAATAATTTAGAATGATAAAAAACTTAATTATATTTGGAACTCGACCTGAAGCCATAAAAATGGCTCCTTTGGTCAAACAATTTCAAAAAGAAGAAAAGTTTGTAACCAAAGTTTGCGTTACCGCTCAGCATAGAGAAATGTTAGATCAGGTATTAGATTTTTTTGAAATCAAGCCTGATTTTGATTTGGATTTAATGAAACCCAATCAAAATTTATATTCGTTGACTTCTGATATTATTTTAGGTTTAAAACCAATTTTAGAAGAATTTCAACCTGATTACGTATACGTTCACGGAGACACAACTACAACTATGGCTGCAAGTATTGCCGCATTTTATGCAGGTGCAAAAGTATGTCATGTAGAAGCAGGTTTGCGTACCCATAACAAATTATCTCCTTTCCCCGAAGAAATTAACAGACAAGTTACAGGCAGAATAGCAGACTTTCATTTTGCTCCTACAATTCAATCAAAAAACAACCTAGTATTAGAAAATGTTAGTGAAGATTGCATCATCATCACCGGGAACACAGTTATTGATGCACTATTAGAAAGTTCATCAAAAGTAAATGTAATTGAGAATACCGAAATTGAAAAGCTAAAAACTATTGTTGATACTTCAAAAAAGTTAATTTTAGTAACAGGACACCGAAGAGAAAATCATGGACAAGGATTTATTAATATTTGTGAAGCTTTAAAAGATATAGCAATAAATAATAGTGACGTTCAAATTATTTATCCAGTGCATTTGAATCCCAACGTTAAAGAACCAGTTTATAAAATTTTGGGAAATATTGATTCTATTCATTTAATAGATCCATTAGCATATCCAGCTTTTGTATGGTTAATGAATCAATCGTACTTAATTATTACTGATTCAGGTGGCGTGCAAGAAGAAGCGCCAAGCTTAGGAAAACCTGTTTTAGTAATGCGGGATACCACCGAACGACCAGAGGCTGTCGATGCGGGAACTGTAATTTTAGTAGGCACTGATTTAGAAAAGATAGTAACTCAATGTAATGATTTACTTAAAAATTCAGATAGATATCAAAAAATGAGCGCTTTGCACAATCCTTACGGAGACGGAAAAGCATGCCAACGTATAGTAGAACATATAATTTCATTAAACAAATAACATGAGTAACCAAAAAGTTGTAATGATTGGTTTGGGGTACATTGGCCTACCAACTGCAGCATTAATTGCAAATAATAATATCCATGTGCATGGTGTGGACATTAACCCACAAGTGGTAGAAACCATTAATGCAGGTAAAATTCATATAGTTGAACCAAGTTTGGATCAAGCCGTTGCTACAGCCGTTGCAAAAGGTTTCCTGAAGGCGGCTACAACTCCGATTGAAGCAAATACTTATTTGATAGTGGTGCCAACTCCATTTAAAGCAAAAAACGAACCAGATATCTCGTTTGTAGAAGCTGCAACCAAAGCTATTATCCCATTACTTAAAGAAAATGACTTATACATCATCGAATCGACCTCGCCAATTGGTACGACCGAGAAAATGATGCGATATATTTATGCGGAACGACCAGAACTTCAAGATAAATTACACATAGCTTATTGCCCAGAGCGCGTATTACCAGGAAATGTAATGCATGAATTGGTGCATAACGACAGAGTTATTGGTGGAGTAAACGAAGCAGCTACTCAAAAAGCAATCGACTTTTACAAACAATTTGTGAAAGGAGAACTGCATCCAACTAATTCTAGAACAGCAGAAATGTGTAAGTTGACTGAGAATTCTTCTCGTGATGTACAAATTGCTTTCGCAAATGAATTGTCACTTATTTGTGATAGAGCAGATATAAATGTATGGGAGTTAATTCGCTTAGCCAATAAACACCCTCGTGTGAATATTTTACAACCGGGTTGTGGAGTAGGCGGGCATTGCATAGCGGTGGACCCCTATTTCATTGTGGCAGATTATCCTATGGAATCTCAAATTATAGCAAAAGCCAGAGAAATTAATAATTATAAATCGTTTTGGTGTGCCGAAAAAGTAAAAACTGCAAAATTAGAATTTCAACTCAAACACGGTAGAAAAGCCAGTGTTGCCATTATGGGATTGGCGTTTAAACCCAATATTGACGATTTACGTGAATCACCAGCAAAATATATTGCACAACGTATTTTACAAGACTCACATGACGACACTTGTTTTATTGTAGAACCAAACATACAAGAGCACAAAGTGTTCAAGTTAACACCCACCAACGTAGCTGTTGAAAAAGCAGATATTATAGTGTTTTTAGTAGCACATAATGAATTTAAAAAACTTAATATAAACAACTCTAAAATTGTTCTTGATTTTTGCGGGGTTTTAAATTAATTAGAATATAATATGTTTAAAAATAAAATTTTATTAATTACAGGTGGGACAGGCTCATTCGGGAACGCCATGCTAAAAGGATTTTTAAATTCTGATTTAAAAGAAATTAGAATTTTTAGTAGAGACGAAAAAAAACAAGAAGACATGCGAATAGAATACAAAAATGACAAATTAAACTTTGTCATTGGAGATATTCGTGATTTTGATAGCATTAATAATGCTATGTTAGGAGTTGATTATGTTTTTCATGCCGCTGCATTAAAACAAGTACCATCTTGTGAATTTTTCCCAATGCAAGCGGTACATACTAACATTACAGGTGCTGAAAATGTTTTGGAAGCAGCAGCAAGAAATAACGTTAAACGAGTGGTAGTATTAAGTACTGATAAAGCAGTTTATCCGATTAATGCTATGGGTATTTCTAAAGCGATGATGGAAAAATTAGCAGTTTCAAAGGCTCGAGATCCTAGAGTTCAAAATGTAGATGCCGTTTATACTGCTACTCGTTACGGAAATGTAATGGCTTCAAGAGGTTCAATAATTCCATTGTTTATTAAACAAATTAAAGAAGGGAAACCACTTACAATAACAAATCCAGAAATGACTCGATTTATGATGTCATTAGATGATTCAGTTGAATTGGTAATGTATGCTTTTCAAAATGGAAATCCTGGAGATATTTTTGTACAGAAATCACCAGGTGCTACTATTCAGGTTTTAGCAGAAGCTTTACAAGAATTATTCAATGCCAAAAGCGAAATAAATATTATTGGGGAGCGACATGCTGAAAAACTATATGAAACCCTATGCTCGAAAGAAGAAATGTCTAAAGCAGAAGATTTAGGAAGGTTTTATAGAGTACCTGCTGATTTTAGAGATTTGAATTATACCAAATATTTGCAAGAAGATGGACCTAAATTAGTTAATGAAGAATATAATTCACACAATACAAATCGTCTCACAAAAGACGAGCTGAAAAAGTTATTACTAACTTTAGATTATGTACAAGAAGAATTGAAAAATCACACCAATTAACTATGCTACAATTAATTAAAACATATATTCCACCTCGAGAAATTTTAATGCCAAAAATTGAAGAGGTTTTATATAGTGGCTACATTGCTCAGGGAGAAGTTGTAGAAAATTTTGAAAGAAAGTTCGAAGAATTTATTGGTAGTGGCTATACCTTATCGTTAAATTCTGGGACAGCAGCTTTGCATATTGCTTTGATTTTAGCGGGAGTAAAAGAAGGAGACGAGGTAATTAGTACTGCTATGACAGCCGAACCCACAAATGTTGCCATAAAAATGGTAGGGGCAAAAGTTAGATGGGCTGATGTCGATTACGAAACAGGAAATATTGCTCCAAAAGCGATTGAAAAAGCGATTAATGAGAAAACTAAAGCCATTATTGTTGTAGATTATGCGGGTACGCCTGTTGATGTTAAAAGTATTCAAGAAATTTCATTAAAATATAATATTCCAGTTATTGAAGATGCGGCCCATGCTTTAGGTACAACTTATAATGGTAAAAAAACGGGTAACCATTTTCCTTTTACGGTGTTCTCCTTTCAAGCGATTAAACATTTGACAACAGTTGACGGTGGTGCCTTACAGATTCAAGATAAAGAATTATATGAAAAAGGAAAATTAATCAGATGGTTTGGACTAGATAAAAAATTGACAAGATTAGAGAATGATATTCAAATCCAAGGATATAAGTATCACATGAATAATGTCAATGCGACGATTGGATTAGTACAATTAGAAACCATTGAAGAACTTTTACATAAATATCGAACTATTGGTAAATATTTGGATTTAAAACTTAAAGGATTGCCAGGATTGGAAACGGTTGTACATTATCCTAATTCAGAATCATCGTATTGGTTATATACTTTAAAAGTGGACAGAAGAGACGATTTTATTAAAATGATGGCAGATAATGGTTTCATGGCTTCTGAAATCCACAAGCGAAATGATTTGCATACTTATTTGAATGACTACCCCGCAGAAATGCCTAATCTGGATAAGTTTTATTCTCGTTTGGTACACATTCCATGTGGTTGGTGGGTAACTTTAGAGGATTGCGATAAAATGATAGAATTAATTAAGAAAGGCTGGTAATGATTCCGATTTATAAACCCTATATGCCTGAAAATTTAATGCCTGAATTGAATGAAATTCTTTATTCTGGTCAATTAAGTTTTGGAAAGTATGGCAAACAATTTGAATCACAATTAAAAGAATTTATTGGTTGTGAATATATACTAACTATTAATTCGTATAATACAGCTATGCAGGTGGTTTTATCCACATTAGGATTGCAGTTTGGAGATGAAGTTATCGCAAGTCCAGTAAGTTGTTTGGCATCTAACCAACCCTTTGCTACAAAAGGGTTAAAAGTGATTTGGGCGGATATAAATCCTGATACAGGAACATTATGCCCTAAAGATGTTGAAACTAAAATTACTACAAATACAAAAGCGATTTTTCATAATCATTTTTGTGGGTATGTTGGTGAAGTTGACGCCATTAATGCTTTAGGTGAAAAATATGGCATTCCAATTATTGATGATGGCATTGAAGCTTTTGGTTCTGAATATAAAGGGAATAAATTAGGTAATATAGGTACAGATGTAACCGTTTTTTCTTTTCAGACGGTGAGATTACCCAACACAATAGAAGGCGGAGCTATAGTATTTAAAGATAAAGCATTATATGATAAGGCTGTATTAATTAGAGATTATGGCATTGATAGATCAAAATTTAGAACAGCTGATGGAGAAATTAATCCTGCTTGTGATATACAGTTAGAAGGGTATGGAGGACTAATGAGTGAAGTAAATTCGTTTATTGGTACAAAACAAATGTTAGAAATAAAATTGTTGTTAAATATCCAAGCTAAAAATGCTTTAAAATGGCAAAATGAATTACAAAATAATACGGATATTAAGTCATTACAAATAAATAATAACACCAACCCTAATTATTGGGTATTTGGTACGCTTTCAGAAAATAGTAAAGAAACGATCGCTTATTTTAAATCAAAAGGCTACTATGCAACTGGAGTTCATATCAATAATAATATCTATTCTGTTTTTAACAATAAAATTGATTTAGAAGGAGTAAATAAATTTAAACAACAATTTGTTGCTATCCCTTGTGGATGGTGGTATAAATCATAAAAGATGAAATTTGTTTTTTTATTACATTCAGAATTATCTAAAACTGATTTAGAAAAAATAATTTCAATTAAGAAAAAACATTGGAATTATACTTCAAAAGAACATGAGAACTGGATAAGCGATAATATATTTAATGATGATATTCATGTAATGATGTTAGAAAATGAAATTCTTGTTGGATATATGAATTTAGTAAATGTAGAGGTCATTATTAATAACCAAAAAAAATCTTTTTTAGGAATAGGAAATGTATGTAGTTTAATACAGGGAAAAGGTTATGGTAAAAAATTAATTTTGGGAGTACAAGAATTTATTATTAAAAATAATTTTAAGGGAATTTTATTTTGTAAAGATAAGCTAGTAGATTTTTACAAAAAATATGATTGGAGTTTAATTGATTTGAATGTAGTTAAATCGGAAAATTTAGAGAAAATAAATATTATGGTTTTTAATTTTAAAAATAATATTATTTGTTTTGAATATGATGATAGAATATTTTGACATTTTAAGTTTATTTAAAATGAATTAAAAACATCAAAAAACAAAAAAATATATATTTATGAAAATTGCAGCAATAACTATTACATACAATGATGACTATAAATTTAATGAATGGTTTCAACACTATAGTGAATATAAAGATGAATTGTATTTACATATAATTATAGATAATAATTCAAATTACCAGTATTTAAAAAAAGTACAAGAAACGTTTACAGAATCTCACATTATTCAAAGAAATTCAAACGGTGGTTGTACAGGAGCCTATAATGATGGTATAAAATATGCTCTGTCTGTATCTGAAGTAGATGCTATTATGCTTATAGGTAACGATGTTAGGTTAAAAAAGGGGGCGTCGACAATATTGTATGATAGATTGTTTAAGGATTCTAAAATGGGTATGATTTCTCCCATATTATTAGCAAAAGACTCCTTGATTGCTGAAGATTTTGGTTGTAATATCTCAAAGGCATTAATCATGGAACCACATGGTTGTGGTTTGAATTTACAAAGTGTTAATGAAAGCATTAACTATTGTGAAGCACTAACTGGCGGAATGAATCTTTCGAAGAGAGAATTTTATGAAACAGTAGGTCTACAAGATGATAATTTATTTATGTATTCAGATGAAGTTGATATGGGGTTGAGAGCTAAAAAATGCGGTTTTACAATGGCAGCAATTAGCGAAGCAGTTTCGTGGCATCAACATATAAATAAGGACACTAATTCAAATAGGAGAGATCCTTACACGAAATATTTAGCCGGTCGAAATAAGGTGTATGTGGCAAAAAAACATTTTGGTGTATTTAGAGTAATTTATGTTTTTTTATTTTATGTATTTGGCTCTATGTACAAGATTTTAATTAATCTAATAAAAGGAAATTTTTATCAAATTAAAGAATACTTTTGGTTAATTTTCGGTGCTGTAATGGGATTATTGGGCAATATGAAACCCAATCGTTTTTCTGTACCAAAAGAAGATTTGCAATTACAAAAATAAGGTAGTTTTAATTTATGTCAGAAAATAAAAATTATGATGTCATATTCAAAAGTACCTTTCTTTTTGCTTTTGTACAAGCATTTAGTATCATTGTAAAAGTTGTATTGAATAAAGTAGCCGCAATTACACTGGGTTCTCAAGGGATTGGTATGATTGGCCTTTTTACTTCCGCAATAGGGATGTTGAAAACAGGAACAAGTTTAGGAATTTCACAAAGTGCGGTCAGGGATATTTCAGAAGCAAATCAAAATGATGATTCGGAAGCTTTTTCAAAAACCATAATTACAACACAAAAAGTAATTGTTGTAACTGCTTTTATTGGGTTTTTTATTACTGTTTTATTGTCTTCATGGTTAAGTAAATGGACATTTGGAAATAACTTGTACACTACAAGCTTTTTATTTTTATCTATAGCAGTTGTATTTACAACTTTATGGGAAGGTCAATTAGCCATTTTAAAAGGAATGCGATACCTTAGATTATTAGCTAAAGCAAATATTTTCGGATCATTAGTAGGTTTGTTTATTTCTATACCTTTGTATATAGTATACGAAGTGAATGGGATTATTCCTGTATTAATAATAACTCCATTAACCGCATTTTTATTTTCATATTATTATGTTAGAAAAATAAAGTATAAACGATTAAAATTATCAAATAAAGAGATTTTTCAAAAAGCTACTCCCATGGTAAAAATGGGAATTGCCTTATCCATTACAACATTTCTCAGTCAAATATCTGTTTTTTTGATTTCTACTTATATAGGAAGTGAAGGAGGATTACAAACTGTAGGGTTTTATAATGCAGGCGTGATTATAATGGTTGGATATTTTAGTGTTGTAATTAATGCGCTAACCACCGATTATTATCCCAGAATAGCAGCTGTTAACAACGATAACACCAAACTTCAAAACGAATTAAATCAACAATCTATTGTGAGCTTATTAATTACTTTTCCGTTGATAGTTTTGTTTTTATTATTGTTGCCATTTCTGATTACTCTTTTATATTCTAAAGAATTTTATCCAATAATTGACTTTATTAGAATTGGGATATATGGGGTTTTGATTACAATAATTTCTAACCAAGTTGATTTGATTTTGATTGCCAAAAACAACACTAAAATTTTTACAATATTAGCCGTGTTTTATAGAATTATTGAACTTCTTTTGAATGTTGTTTTTTTTAAATTTTATGGTTTAACTGGAATGGGGATTTCAATGGTTATTACTGGGATTATACACATGATTATTATGACTTTTGCTGTTAAAAAACTATATTCAATTAGTTTTGAAACTTTATTTATTAAAACAGCTTTGGTTGCATTATTTTTTGTTCTCATCACAAGTTTTTTGAGTATAGAAGAAAATGTATTTATTAGATATTCAACAGGTGGAGTTATGTTTGTTCTAGCCTGCTTTTTTTCTTTCTTTTTTTCGAAAAAATATTTAAATTTTAATTTATTAAAAATAATATCTAAATGATTTTTTTGTTTATAAATAATTTTAAATCCAAAAACTTAAATGAATAAGTGGATTCATACGAAAGAAAATAAATGGATTGATAAATGGAATAGTTTTATACTATCTGACGAATCAAGCTCATTTGTTCAATCTATTTACAGAGTTAAAGCCTATGAAAAATATGGAATGGATTGGGAATTATTACTTTGTGTCGATGAAAGCGATAATATTTTAATTGGATCAGCCAATATAATCGTTAAAATTCCTTTTTTCAAATTATATGTCTGTTCTTACGGACCTACTGTGAGTAATAACAGTAATAATTTTATAGATAATAATGAGTTTTTTCAAAATTTCACACATAGAGGTAAAAAATTAAATGCATTTGTCTCCCAGATTACGATTCCTATAGATTTATGTATTGATGATAGTTTCAAAAGTATTGAAGGTCGAATATTTACGAATATAGCAAATCCTAAGTATACAAATTTGATTGATCTTAAATCAAATGCAAATTGGTTTTCAAAAGAAGAATTAATAGATACTTTTTTACCAAAAGGGAGAAGAGATGTAAGAGCATCTTATAGGAAAGGTTTAGTAAGTCAATACCCAATTACAGAAAGCGAATTGCAAGTTGCCTATTTATGTTTTGAAACAAATGCAAAAAACAAAGGCTATTATGTAAGAAGTTGGGACGATATGAAAGATTTTGTAGTGGAGAGTGTGAAAAATAAAATGGCATTTGTTATAACAGCATGGCATGATGATGTAATTCAAGGGTCAATATTTTTAGAAAGATCTAAAGATACATTAAGTTATACGATGGGTGGGGTTTATAGAAACAGTCCTGATTTGTTAACAGGTTATTTTTTACAGTTAGAAGGAATGCAACTCGCACAAAATTTGAATTTGTCTTTCTATGATATTTCCTATGGTGGTCCAATAGATGTACAACGTTTTAAGAGTATGTTTAATCCGATTTTGAAGGAGAGTTTTAAAACTATTTATTTCAAGAACAATAACTTTAAATTTTTTATTTTCAATAAATTATACAGCAATTTAAAGAGCTTTATACCTAAACTTATTTCACTAAAAAAAACAATATTTTCATGAAAAAAATATATTTAACATTTGATATTGAAACTATTGTTTCAGGAATAAGCCGTAATGAAAATTATTTAGCTGGGGTATATTTAGCTTCAATGTTTATAGCCGAAGAATTGCGTAAAAGAGATTTAAAAGGGACTTTTTTTATTAGTTTATCTTCAAAACAAGCAAGCATTGATCAAAAAGAATATTCGGAATGTATAAAATGGTTAATACAGAGTTTAAGTTCCTATAAAAATATTAAAATAGAACCTCATATTCACGCATACAATTTACCCGTAACTTTTGATTGTAAAGAAGATGCTTTTAATAAATACAATCAAATACAACAAACAGAACTCTTGACTTTTGCAAAAGATTTTTTCAAAAACGAAGGAATTGATGTTGAATCATTTAGACCAGGCGGATTTAGTGCTAATGATTCTTATTATAATTCATTATTTGATGCTGGATACAAAAACAGTTCAATACTCGAAAAGGATAAAAAAGTCAATATTGATATGATAAGTGGAGAAGTGTTTCAAGGAGAGGTTTATAAAACCCAATTTGACATCATTGAATATCCTGTAACTTCAGTTAAAATAAAATCAATTAAAAATAAGATCGAAATCGTAAATTTATCTCCTGATTTTTTCAAATTATCAACTGTAGAAAATTATTTAAGAGATTTAAATTATATAAATATCAATTTTCATAGTTTTTCAATTTATTTGAACCGATTAGTTCGAGAAAATCATGACGGATTATTTCAAAATAACATCAAATTTTTATTATTTGAGAACATATTGAATAAATTATTGAAATCAACCTCTATTCAAACCTTAAATACAAAAACTATTGTTTCTGAAGAATTCATTAATTGGATAGATTTTATTAAGAACAATAAATATGATACTTTTTTTATTGGAGAATAAAAGTTCAATTGAATATCAAAAATTATCAAAATGATGATAATAGATAATAAAAAAGACAACACGAATAGTAATACTATTTTATTGTTGTTATATTTTTTTCAATATGGTTTATTGATACCAATAACAGTAGTATTGGGAGGGCAATATCCTATAGCTATTTTTACATTTTTGTTGTTTTGTTATGCATTATTAAATAATAGAATTATTATTTCTTCGTATTCAGCATTAGCTTTTTTATTTCCTTTAAGTATTTTAGTTTTAAAATTACCTTTTGAACATTATATTCCTGAAGTCAATGTGGCTGCTGAATTAATAATTTCATTTGGAACTATTGGTTTGTCAGGAATTTTGATTGGTTCTATTAATTTTTCACAAGAAAAATTTATAAATTATGGTTTTACATTAGGCATAGTTAACTTTTTGTTATTATGTATCATTCCGTTTACCTCTTTATATATGGAAGAAGTAAACTATATGCGTTTTGGTTATGCTATTTTACCTTCCGTTATTTTTTCATTTCTTTTTCTGTTTAGAGAAACTAAATTTAAAAAAATAAATATTGTTTTATTTCTTTTGTCTTTAACTGAATTGTTGATTTTTGGTGCTCGAGGCGCTATGTTAACCTTTCTATTATTTGCGTTAATTTATTTAATTTTCATATCTGATATTTCAAAAAAAAGCAAATCATTTATTTGTTTATTTATAGTATTAGTTTTTATAAGTTTGAAATTTGTTTTCGAGTACTTAATTGAAAAATTAACCGATTTTGGTTTGTATTCGTATGCATTAACTAAATACTTAAATATTTTTAATGGAGATTCTTTAGCTTCCACAAGTTCTGGTAGAGATGATATTTATCAAATAGCAATTAATAGAATAGAAGAATCTGTTTGGATAGGTTCTCCATTAAATACTTGTTATATAGATACAGGTTCAACATATTATCACAATGTAGTTTTAGATGTTTTGGTGAATTTTGGTATTATTGGATTTCTTTTTTTTCTTTTTTTTCTTTTTTATAACATTTTTAAAGTCATTAGAAGTGATGATAAAAAAAGAAAAATCGTTTTTTTTGTACTAATAATGGTTTCTATGGGTAGGTTATTTGTTAGTTCTTCTTTTTGGCAGCGTCCAGAGTTTTGGATGTTTGTTGGTTATTGTGTGAATTACAATTATGAAAAATTTAAATCTAATTTTATTTAATAAGCATGAAAATATTATTACTACATCAATATTATTTAGAAGACGACGACCATGGAGGTTCCCGTTGGAATGAAATAACCAAGCAATGGACTGAAGAGGGACACGAAGTGCAAGTTATTGCAGGGATGATGCATTATACTTCAAGTAAAAAAAGGAGTGAGTATAAAGGAAAATGGTTTGTAAAAAAATCACAAGGGGCTGTTGAGGTAATGCGTTGTCACGTTTCAGAATCGTATAATACAAATTTTGTAGGTAGGCTTTGGGCTTATTTTTCTTTTGTTTTTTCGAGTAGTTGGGCAGGATTGTTTAAAGTAAAAGGAAAATATGATGTTATTATTGTTACTTCACCACCATTGTTTATTGGTATTAGTGGGTATCTTATCTCATTATTCAAACGTATTCCATTTGTTTTTGAAATTAGAGATTTATGGCCCGAGTCTGCTATAGATACTGGAGTAGTAACCAATAAATTTATTATAAATTTAGCTTATACTTTAGAAAAATTCATATATAAAAAAGCTTCATTAATAAATGTTTTAACACCAGCTTTTAAAGACACACTAATTAATAAAAAAGGAATTTCACAAGATAAAATAATTTTTATACCTAATGCAGCTGATTTTTCACTTTCTGATGATTTGGTTCAAAATTTTGATGTAAATAAATTTAAAGTAGAAAATGATTTAGAAAATAAATTCATAATTACTTATGTGGGAGCACATGGTATTGCAAATTATTTAGATCAAATTTTAGAAACGGCTCAATTACTTAAAGATACAAACGTTTTGTTTTTACTAATTGGTGATGGAATGGAAAAATCTCGTTTAGTAAAAAAAGCCTCAAATGAAAACATTCAAAATGTCCGCTTTATTAATCCCGTTCCAAAAGCAGAAGTTTTTAAGTATATTTTGGCATCTGATATGGGAACCTCTGTATTAAAAAATGTTGAAACGTTCAAAACGGTATATTCTAATAAAACATTTGATTACATGGCGTGCAAAAAACCAATTTTAATGGCTATAGATGGTGTTTCTAGAGCATTGGTGGAGCAAGCAAATGCAGGTGTTTTTGTACAACCCGAAAACGCAGAGGATTTTGCTCAAAAAGTAAAATTTTATTTATCTAATTCTTCTGAAATAAAAAAACAAGGTGAAAGTGGCTACCAATTTGCAAAAGAAAATTTTGATAGAATGGTTTTAGCAAAAAAATACTTACATTTAATTCAAGAAAAATTACAACATGTATAAAAAAATCATAAAAAGATTTTTAGATTTTATTATTGCATTAATTGGATTGATTTTAATACTACCATTGTTTGTTTTAGTTATTGTTGGGTTATTTTTTGCCAACCATGGTAAACCTTTCTTTTTTCAAATACGTCCAGGTAAAAACGGGCGACTATTTAAAATAATAAAGTTCAAAACGATGAATGATAAAAAGGATAGTGAAGGAAATTTATTGTCCGATGACTATAGATTAACTAAAATTGGTGCTTTTGTCCGAAAGACTTCTTTAGATGAAATCCCACAATTATTGAATGTATTAAAAGGAGATATGAGTTTGATAGGACCAAGACCTTTATTACCCGAATATTTGCCTTTATACAATGAATCACAAAGGAGACGACATGAAGTAAAACCAGGAATTACAGGTTGGGCACAGGTAAATGGAAGAAATGCAATAAGTTGGGAACAAAAATTTGAATATGATGTCTGGTATGTTGAAAATGTGTCATTTTTATTAGATTTAAAAATACTTTATCAAACAATAAAAAAAGTGTTTAAAAGAGAAGGTATAACCGCTGAAAATTCAGTTTCAGCAGAAGCATTTAAGGGAAATAGTTTATGAAAAAAATTGCAATTATTGGAGCAGGCGGTTTTGGCAGAGAAGTAAAAATGTTAATTGACCAAATAAATCATAATGAAAAACAGTACGAATTTATTGGGTTTTATGATGATAATGTTGAAAACGAAACAATAATTAATGGATTTAAAGTATTAGGTTCTATTAATGAACTTCTACAAATTGATTATAATTTAGAACTTGTAATTTCAATAGCAGATCCAAAGATTAAAAAGAAAATCTATGAAACATTAAATTATAATCATTTTTTAAGTTTTCCTACATTAATTCATCCCAATGTGTTAATTGGAACAGATGAAGTAAATATTGGATATGGATGTATTATTTGTGCATCAAATATTATTACAGTGAATGTTACTATTGGAAATTTTGTAATATTAAATTTAGGCTGTACTGTTGGACACGACACAAAAATTGGTGATTATAGTTCATTTATGCCATCTGTAAATATTTCTGGAGAGGTAATCATAGAAAATTCAGTATATGTAGGAACAGGAGCTAAAATAATTAATTTATTAACCATTGGTAATTCAACTATCGTTGGAGCTGGTGCTGTTGTTTCGAAAAGTTTACCAGAAAAATGTACCGCAGTTGGAATTCCTGCTAAACCAATTAAATATCATGAATAATACAAAAATATGGCTTTCCTCGCCACATATGGGAGGCACCGAACAAAAATACATCCAAGAAGCTTTTGATGCTAATTGGGTAGCACCACTAGGTCCTAATGTAAATGGTTTAGAACAAGACTTAGAAAACTATTTGGGGAATAATGCTCACGTAGGCGCTTTAAGTTCAGGAACAGCGGCGATACATTTAGGTTTAATCTTGTTAGGCGTACAAACTGGAGATGAGGTTATTTGCCAAAGCATGACTTTTTCGGCATCGGCAAATCCAATTTTATATTTAGGAGCAACACCAATTTTTATTGATAGTGAGGCACAAACTTGGAACCTTTGTCCGATAGCATTAGAAGCAGCAATCATTGACAGAATAAAAAAGGGTAAAAAACCTAAAGCAATTATTGCCGTACATTTATACGGAGTGCCGTATCAAATAGAATCAATCAGAGAAGTTGCTGATAAATATACTATTCCAATTCTTGAAGATAGCGCAGAAGCATTAGGGAGTTCGTACAAAGGACAAAAATGTGGTACTTTTGGAGATATTGGTGTTTTGTCATTTAACGG
>CAMCVI010000009.1 GCA_945881885.1 Chryseobacterium gleum
TCCCAATTGCTTTGTTGAAAGCCTTGTTGAACAATTACATTGCCTGTTTTTGTCCCTGTAACAGATTGTTGGCCAATAGTGTATTTAACTACTATTCCAGATTGTGTTCTTGCATTTCCTCCTTGCGCACTTATCATTTGATGATGTAATGTCTGAGAATAAGTATTACATGTACAAAGTAGAATAAGTACTTTTAATGCTTTTTTCATTGTAAAAATTTTTACAAAACACGTAATTATATGCTGCTCAAAAAAGGATATATATTCTTATTTTATATCAAAAAATAGTTTTTGATATAATGCAACGTCTTTAAATTAATGATATAATTTTTTTTTTACATACATTATTTATAAGTTTGAAAATTAAAATCATTTTATGAATTTACATTTATCCATTCCAGATTTTTTATTATTTGCAGCTTCAACACTTCTGATATTTACCACACTGTTGTTACTCAAGAAAGTCAACTCTAAAAACTATATGCTAGTAGGTACATTAGCAATATACTTTAGTTTAATTACCGCAACCATAGTACTAATATTATTTACCCGTTACAACATTAAACTTCTCGATTCAGCAACTATTCTAGTATTAATGGCAATTGTATATTCACTTTATAATGTCTTTCACTATTTCAGTTTACAGCAATTGATTGCTAAAAAAACTCGGTTTACTTTACAACATGGTCTCCACTTAGGAGTTATTTTATTAGTTGCCATTTTGATTTTTTATTTTTACGAACCAATAGATTTCATAAAAAGCAAGGGATACAGTTTTGTTTTTGAAACCCAACATTTGATGTCCGTTCAAAAGAAAAATTTTATATTACGTTTAATACGTACAATTTATCCGATATTTTATTTTATACTTGGGGGTTATTTATTATTTGCATTTTATAATTCTCCCCGATACCTTTCCGTGCAAAAATCAACGCGTTTTTTTATTTTCTTTTTTTACTTTCAGAGATTATTACTTTTCTTCTGGGTTTCAATTGGGTTTATAGGATATAATATTGATGAAAATCTTTTTAGTTCTATTTCAATGATAGGTTTTTCTATAACTGTCTTACTAATGTCTAGCTATATTTTGTTAAGTCCAAACTTGTTGTTGCAAATTACAAAGCTTAATTACAACTCAAAAAAAACAGCAGTTGATACCTCTAAATTTCAAGATTTATTTGCACAATTGAATCGTTTAATGGATCAGAATAATTTTTATTTAGATGCTAACTATAGCCTTACCAATTTATCATCTGATACTGATATATCAGCTAATACAATTCGAGAAGTAATTGCCGCAAACGGCTACAAAAATTTCTCAACTTATATAAATTCGTATAGAATTGCACATGCTGAACAATTAATTTCCAATGGCTATTTGGATACCTATTCTATTGAATCCCTATGTAAAGATTCGGGATTTCAATCTGAAGTAACTTTTTACCGTGTATTCAAAAAAGTTAACCACTGCACTCCTAAAGAATTTACTTATAATTTGAAGAACTATAAACAAAAAAGTTGATAAACAATTATTAGTTTGGCTGCTTTTAAAAAAGTTTTAAATCTGAATTTAAAAAGTTTGTTCCATAGATTTACAACTATTATTTTATATAATAGTTGTAATCTATAGTCTTTTAACTAAGAATAAATTAGATTCAATTAAAATGAATTTGTTCGGAATGTGGGTGATATTTATATAACTTCAAGTCAAATATCTGATTTTATTGAAAATTAAATTGATAAAATATCATAAAAAAAATCCTACATTTCTGTAGGATTTAATAAGTGGGCAATGAGGGGTTCGAACCCCCGACCCCCTCGGTGTAAACGAGGTGCTCTGAACCAGCTGAGCTAATTGCCCCAATAAAACGCGCTACTTTAGTAATGCGAGTGCAAATATACATCTGTTTTCGGTATATGCAAATAAAAAACAAAAAAATTATAGTATTTCAGCAACTACAAAGTTACTGCCTCCAATAAAAATTAAATCTTTTATAGAAGATTTATCAACTGCGGATTTGTATGCTTTTGAAACAGAGGCGTATGTGGTTCCAATAAGTTGGTATGATTTCGCTTTTTCTTGAAGTATTTTTGCGGCCAAACCACGTTCAATTTTTGGTTTACAGAAATAATAATTGGCGTTTTTAGGGAATAATGGGATAATTGTTTCTAAATCTTTATCATTTACTACACCTAAAACAATATGTAATTGGTTGTATTTCTCTTTTTTTAATTGATTCATAACTATTTCAAGTCCATGTGAGTTGTGGGCCGTATCGCAAATAACTTTCGGATTTTGTTGCAAAATTTGCCATCTTCCTTGTAGACTTGTGTTTTGGACTACATTCAAAATTCCGTTTTTTATATTTTCTTCCGAAATTTTGAAATCATATTTGAAATTTCTAAAGGTTTCAATTACAGTTTTTTTGTTTTTCCGTTGGTAATCGCCTAAAAGTCCGCAAGGATAATCTGGATGGTTTTCATCCTGTGCAAAATAAATTTCCGAGTTGTTTTTCTTAGCCGCTTCTAAAAAAACAGATTTTGTTTCTGGAGTGTATTCTCCAATTACTACCGGAATAGTGGGTTTTATAATTCCCGCTTTTTCAAAGGCAATTTTTTCTAAAGTATCGCCCAAAAACTGTGTGTGGTCTTTTCCAATATTTGTAATTACTGACAGCAAAGGCGTTAATACATTTGTTGCATCCAGTCTGCCGCCCATTCCTACTTCAATAATAGCAATATCTACTTTTTTATCTGAATAATATTGAAAAGCCAATCCAACAGTCATTTCAAAAAAACTTAATTCGGTTTTCTCAAAAAATGATTTATGTTTTAAAATAAATTGATGTACATAATTTTTTGAAATTTTCTTACCATTAATTGTAATTCGTTCTCTGAAATCTTTCAAATGAGGTGAAGTATATAAACCTACTTTATATCCTGCTTCCATAAAAACAGATGCAACCATACTACTTGTTGAACCTTTTCCGTTTGTACCAGCAACATGAATGGTTTTAAAATTTCTTTCTGGATGGTTCAAATGGGCTGTTAATAATAACGTATTGGTCAAATCTTCTTTATATGCAGCAGCACCAATGTTTTGAAAAACGGGCAGTTGATTGAAAAGCCAGTTAATGGATTCTTTATAGGTCATATTTTTTTGATATTTTTATAAAATTTGGTCTTTAGTAAAATAAAATATACTTTTTTTAGTTTTATACTTTATAGAAAAATGTATCTTTATTGCAAATTTCAAAAAATTAATTAAGAATAGTATTACTTATGATCGGATTTTTTTTACAAACTACTGTAGACACTGTTGCACAAGCTGTAACAAATGTAGCTAATACGAATACAACCCCTGTTAACGAGGGCATATCGGTTTTTGAATTCATTTTAAAAGGTGGTTTTTTCTTAATTCCAATTATTATTTTGATGATTTATACCATTTATTTGATAGTTGAAAGGTATTTATACATCACAAAAACTACCAAAAATGATGATTTTCTGCTTAAAGAAGTGCGTACACATTTAAATGGTGGAAATATAAATTTAGCAGTTGGTGCCGCAGAACGCGTAAATAATGCTACAGCAAGAGTTGTAAAAGAAGGAATTTTAACAATTGGAAGACCAATTTCTGAAATTGAATCGAATATGGAACGTATGGCTCAAATTGAATTGGGCGAAATGGAACGTAAAATGGGTCAATTAGGTTTAATTGCTGGTATGGCGCCTACTTTAGGTTTCGTGGGAACAATTTCGGGTGTAATTAAAATTTTCTATAGCATTTCTATTACCGAAAACATTAGTATTGGAAATATTTCTGGAGGATTATACGAAAAAATGATTTCTTCAGGAGCAGGGCTTATAGTGGGTTTAATTGCTTACGCTGGATATCATTTATTGAATGGGAAAATTGATCATTTCTTGTTAAATGTTCAAAAACAAGTATTAGAATTTGTAAACATAATTCAGCGACCAAATGGCAATTAAAAGAAACAGACGATTTCATGCAGAAGTTCATGCGTCCTCTATGAGTGACATCATGTTCTTTTTGCTCTTGTTTTTTCTAATTATCTCTACATTGGCGAATCCGAATGTGATTAAAATGACTTTGCCAAAATCGAAAACAAACGAAAAAACAAACAAACAATTTATAAGTATTTCAGTTACGGAAGACAAAGCTTTTTTTATTGACAAACAACCTGTCAATTTTGAAGAATTGGAAAAAGAATTGTTAGCAAAAATTGGCACAGATAAAGAACAAACCGTTGTAGTTCGCATACCGTTTAATTTGCAAGTACAAGATTTAGTAGATGTGCTTCAAATAGGCGTAAAAAACAACTTGAAGTTTGTGATTGCGACTAATCCGAAGTAAATAATCACTCATTTTATTAATAAAAACAAGTAAAAATCTTTTTTTGCTTTTTATAATTTGTGTAATCTGTCTTTAAAAATTACTTTTGCTGTACAACACAACTATCATTATGTATAAATTACTTTTGCGTCCTATATTATTCTGTTTCGATCCAGAAAAAGTGCATTATTTTACCTTTGCATTGGTGAAATTTATTTCTAAAATCCCATTCGTTACTTCAATTATAAAAGCCATTTATGTGATAGAAGATAAACGATTAGAAAGAGAAGTGTTTGGATTGAAATTTAAAAATCCAGTCGGATTAGCTGCAGGATTTGATAAAGACGCTATGTTGTTCAACGAATTATCTGATTTCGGATTTGGATTTATAGAAATCGGTACGCTTACACCAAAACCACAAGACGGAAATCCTAAGAAAAGATTATTTCGGTTGAAATCCGATTCAGCAATTATTAACCGAATGGGATTTAATAATGGTGGAGTAGAAGCAGCAATTTTAAGACTAAAGAAAAATAAAGGTGTTTTAATTGCTGGAAATATTGGGAAAAATAAAATCACACCAAATGAAAATGCTATTGATGATTATGTGATATGTTTTGAAGCTCTATACAATTATGTTGATTATTTTGCAGTTAATGTAAGTTCGCCAAACACACCAAATTTACGTGAGTTACAAGAAAAAGAACCATTGACAAAATTATTACAGACTTTACAAGATTTAAACATTACTAAAGTTAAGGCAAAACCTATTCTTCTAAAAATCGCACCTGATTTAACAAACGAACAATTGCTAGATATTATTGATATTGTAAACGAAACCAAAATCGCAGGAGTAATCGCAACCAATACCACCATATCTCGTGACGGATTAACTTCTGAAAATAAAGAGGAAATGGGCGGATTATCTGGAAAACCATTAACCAAACGTTCTACGGAAGTTATTAGATTTTTATCAGAAAAAAGCAATAAATCCTTTCCAATTATCGGAGTAGGAGGCATTCACACTGCCGATGATGCTATCGAAAAATTAAACGCTGGTGCGAGTTTAGTGCAATTATATACAGGATTCATTTACGAAGGACCCCAGTTGATAAAGGATATTAATAAGAAGTTGCTTCAATAACAATTCATAAACTTAACCAAAATGTCAATTTGAAATTCTAATTATTGAATTTTGATATTGATATTAAATTTTGCCATTGATATGAAATTAGTCTTCTCATCCAACAATAAAAACAAAATTGCTGAAATTCAGCAACAAGTCGGCTCGCAATTTGAAATTGTTTCTTTAGAAGACATTGGTTGTTTTGTTGACATTCCGGAGACTTCTGAAACTATCGAAGGAAATGCGATTTTGAAAGCCAATTATGTAACCGAGAATTTCGGTTTATCTTGTTTTGCTGATGATACAGGTTTGGAAATAGAAAGTTTAAATTACGAACCAGGCGTATATTCTGCTCGTTATGCAGGTGAACAGAAAAACGCGGAAGACAACATGAATTTGGTTTTACAGAAATTAGCTAATGAAACCAACAGAAATGCGCAGTTTAAAACCGTTATCGCGTTAAATATTAATAACCAACAACATTTGTTTGAAGGCATCGTAAAAGGTGGAATTACTTTGGAAAAGTCAGGAAATAAAGGCTTTGGTTACGACCCGATTTTCCAACCAGAAGGTTTTTCAACCACATTTGCAGAAATGACTATGGAGCAAAAATCGATTATCAGTCACAGAGGCATTGCCGTGCAAAAATTGATAAAATTCTTATCCAATTTGTCTTTGTAACTGTAAAATCATAGTTAAATTGCAGTAACTTTAACGTAACTTTCTGAAAATCAATTAAAAACAAATTAGTTTTAACCAATTTTTAATCCTACCTTTGCACCCAATTTAATAATATATAATGAATAAATTTGAGCAATTAGGGTTAAACGAATCGTTGTTAAAAGCAATAAGTGATTTAGGATTCGAGACCCCGTCGGAAGTACAGGAGAAGGCCATACCACTATTATTGGAAGATGACACAGATATCGTCGCTCTTGCCCAAACAGGAACAGGAAAAACCGCAGCTTTTGGTTTTCCGCTAATCCAAAAAATTGACCCATTCAACAAGCAAACACAGGTTTTAATACTTTCTCCTACAAGAGAATTGTGTTTGCAAATTACAAACGAGATTAAATTATACTCAAAATACATCGACGGTTTATATACTGTTGCGGTATACGGTGGTGCGAGTATTCATGATCAAGCACGTGATATTAAGCGAGGTGCACAAGTAATTGTGGCCACACCGGGTAGAATGCAAGATATGATTAACAGAGGTATGGTGAATATAAAAAACATCAGCATCTGTGTTCTTGATGAGGCAGACGAAATGTTAAACATGGGTTTCTATGAAGATATTACAAGTATCTTATCAGACACGCCAAAAGACAAAAACACTTGGTTATTCTCGGCTACAATGCCGCAAGAAGTAGCCAGAATCGCTAAAGAATTTATGAGAAATCCGCAAGAAATTACGGTAGGTCATAAAAACTCGAGTTCAGCAAACATTTCTCACGAATATTATTTAGTTAATGCGCGTGATAGATACGAGGGATTAAAAAGATTGGCAGATGCGAATCCAGATATTTTCTCCGTCATTTTTTGTAGAACAAAAAGAGATACACAAGCGGTTGCAGAAAAATTAATTGAAGATGGTTATAATGCTGCGGCATTGCACGGAGATTTATCGCAAGCACAACGTGATGGCGTAATGAAATCGTTCCGTGGAAGACAAATTCAAATGCTTGTTGCAACTGATGTTGCAGCTCGTGGAATTGACGTAGAAAACATTACACACGTAATCAATTATCAATTACCAGACGAAATTGAAACCTATACGCACCGTTCAGGTCGTACGGGTCGTGCCGGAAAATCAGGTACTTCGTTTGTAATTATTACAAAAAGTGAAATCAGAAAAATTCACTCTATTGAGAGAATTATCAAAACTAAATTCGAAGAAAAATCTATTCCTTCAGGTATGGAAATCTGCGAAATTCAGTTGTTACACTTAGCCAACAAAATTAAAGATACAGAAACGGATCATTCAATTGATACGTATTTACCTTCAATTATGGAATTGTTACAAGACATTCCTAAAGAAGAATTAATCAAAAAAGTAATTTCTGTAGAATTTAATCGTTTCTTAAATTATTATAAAAAATCGAAAGATTTAGCTTCTCAAGATGGTTCATCAAGTAGAGCTGAAATCCCATCTGATGGTACAGTTAGATATTTTATTAATATCGGTACAAGAGATGATTATGACTGGATGACTTTAAAAGATTATTTACGTGATTCGCTACAAGTAGGTCAAGATGACGTATTTAAAGTTGATTGTAAAGAAGGTTTTTCTTTCTTTAATACCAATGCCGATTTGGCAGAAAAAGTAATGGAAGTTTTAAATGCTGTGAATGTAAACGGCAGAAAAATTAACGTTGAAATTTCTAAAAATGACGGTGGCGGACGCAGAGACCATAACGGAAGAAGTGGTGGAAGATCAGGCGGAAGCGGATTCTCAGGAAGACGTGAAGGCGGAAGTTCAGGTGGATATAGAGGAAATTCTGGTGGTGGAAATCGCGATGGTGGTGGATACAGAGGAAATTCTGGTGGTGGAAACCGTGAAGGTGGTGGATACAGAGGAAATTCTGATGGTGGAAATCGTGAAGGGGGAAGTGGTTTCAGACCAAGAACTTCATCAACTGGTTCAAGCGATAGAAGATCATCGTCATCAGATTCTCGCGATAGCGGAAGAAGAGGCGAAGGGCGTTCATCATCTGAAGGACGTTCAACAGAAAGAAGAAGTTCTGGCTTTGATAGTGCAAAAAGAACGCCAAGAAGATCAAATGACTAACTTTTTAGTTTAAATATATTAATCCCGATTCATCTTTTTCGTTTCGGGATTTTTTATGCTATAAAAATTAAACTTTCTTATAATCTTATGTTAACAATATTCAACATTAAAAATTTAATCTTATTTTTGTGTAAATATATTTTCATATGAAAAAAATAGCTTTTCTTATTATAATTTTTAGCACCGTATTTGGGTTTTCTCAATCCGATTCTTTGCAATTAAAGGTGAAAGGAAAAATTATTGAATTGAAAACTAAAATGCCAATTGCTAGAGTAACGGTTTTGAATAAAAACACAGCTAGCGTAGTACTGGCCTCTGAAAATGGCGATTTTGAAATTTCAGCTAAAATTAATGAAAAATTATTATTCTCTCATTTAGGATACACTTATGCTGAGGTAGAAGTGAATCAGAAATGGATGTCTGGAAATAAAATCATTTCATTAATTGAAAAGGAAAATCAAATTGAAACTGTTTTGGTAACCAGTTATACCTTAACGGGTTATTTAGAAATTGACACAAAATTAATTCCTGTTAATGAGAATTATCGTTACAATATTGCGGGTTTAAATTTAGGTTATGAACCAGGAATGAAGGCCAAAAATGCCACAGAAAATTTATTAAAATCATTGTCAAATCCAGTAGATTTAGTGTATTCTTTATTTAATTCTAAAGAAAAAGATTTTAAAAAATTAATAAATTTAAAAAATGATACGCATTTTTCTGCCATTTTAAGTAGCAATACCAATCGTGAAGTTTTGGTGATGTTATTACAATTAGATAAAAATGAAATTGATAAAATATTAGAAAAATGTAATTATTCTAAAAATTTTATTACAACAGCTAGCGACTTGCAAGTTTTAGATGCATTAGCAACATCATACAATGATTATAAAGTTTTGAAGAGAAATTAATTAAGTCAGAAAGTCAGAAAGTCAAAAGTCAAAAGAGTCAAGTAGCTATTTACAATTGCTAACTAATTAACATTATTTAAAAACTGTTTTTCAATATACGCAATATCTTTTATTGTTTTTCTAGTCCAATCCAATCGTTTTTCTAAAATTTCTTCATCGGTAAGTTGCCAATTAATATCCGATTGTCGCATTCTGTTTGTAATATCTTGAATTACCAAAGCCGCTGAAACGGAAATATTTAAACTTTCAGTAAAACCAACCATTGGAATTTTAATAAAACCATCCGCTTGCCGCATTACTTCGTCAGAAAGTCCATCAATCTCAGTTCCAAAAAAAATAGCCGATTTTTTCGAAACATCAAATGTATCTAGCATACAAGAGTCATTGTGTGGTGTGGTAGCAATGATTTGATAGCCCTGTGCTCTTAAACTTGCGATACAACTTTTCATATCTTGATGTTGGTTAATGTCTACCCATTTCTCAGCGCCCATCGCAATTTGTTTGTCAATTGCTTTTCCGTAACGTTGTTCTACTATATGCAAATTTTGTATACCAAAAACCTCACAACTTCTCATTACAGCACTAGTATTATGTAGTTGATACACATCTTCCATAGCAATCGTAAAATGATTGGTTCTGTGCTTTAGAACCTCTATAAATCTGTTTTTTCTGTTTTCAGACATGAAGTTTTCTAAATATTCTAATAAAGCAAGTTTGTTTTTTGGCATTTTTTTTAATTTATCGCAAAGTAACAAAAATTATACAAATGAAAATAGTTGAATTGTCACCATCAATTTTTGAATTTATATTATTTTTAAATTAATTTTTCAAAAAACACTTAACTAATTTCGGAAAACACCTCACTAATTACTAAATTTGCACCTTTACAAACAACAAAACATCATGCAATTAACCGAATTAAATGCCGTATCGCCAATTGACGGTCGATACAGAAGTAAAACAAAATCGTTATCAGCTTATTTTTCGGAAGAAGCGTTAATTAAGTATAGAGTTTTAGTTGAGGTAGAATATTTTATTTCTATGTGTGAATATGATGTACCACAATTACAAGGTATTGATAAAAATGTGTTTGGAAAATTGAGAAGCATTTACGAAAATTTCTCGACGGAAGATGCACTTTGGATTAAAGAAACAGAAAAAACAACCAACCACGATGTAAAAGCGGTTGAATATTTCATAAAAAAGAAATTTGATGAATTTGGTTTAGAAGCATTTAAAGAATTCATTCACTTTGGATTAACTTCTCAGGATATTAACAATACTGCTATTCCGCTTTCTACAAAAGAAGCTTTTGAAAATGTGTATTTACCAGGTTTAATTGCAATTGTTCAGAAGTTAAAAGAACTTTCTGTAGAATGGGCAAATATTCCTTTATTGGCTCGTACTCATGGGCAACCTGCATCTCCAACGCGTTTAGGAAAAGAAATTTTAGTTTTTGTAGAACGGATAGAAGAGCAAATGCGTTTGTTGTTCAATGTGCCTTTTGCGGCTAAATTTGGTGGAGCAACTGGAAATTACAATGCACATAAAGTGGCCTATCCAAACCATGATTGGAAAGCTTTTGGGTCAAAATTTGTTGAAGAAAATTTAGGATTACGCCATTCGTTTCCAACCACACAAATTGAACATTACGATCATTTCGCTGCGTTTTTTGATGCGTTAAAGCGTATAAATACAATTTTAATCGACTTAGATAGAGATGTTTGGACGTACGTTTCAATGGATTATTTCAAGCAAAAAATTAAAGCAGGAGAAATCGGTTCTTCAGCTATGCCACATAAAGTAAATCCTATAGATTTTGAAAATTCGGAAGGAAATTTAGGAATTGCCAATGCTATTTTTGAACATTTATCTGCAAAATTACCATTGTCAAGATTACAACGGGATTTAACAGATAGTACTGTTTTACGTAATATTGGTGTGCCAATTGGACACACACTTATCGCATTTGAATCAACATTAAAAGGGTTGAATAAATTATTGCTAAATGAATCAAAATTTGCTGAAGATTTAGAGAAAAATTGGGCTGTTGTTGCAGAAGCTATTCAAACGATTTTACGACGAGAAGGTTATCCAAACCCATACGAAGCACTAAAAGATTTAACAAGAACCAATACAATTATCAATAAAGATTCTATTCATGCATTTATTGAGTCGTTAAACGTTTCTAACGAAATTAAAACAGAATTAAAAGCGATTACACCAAGTAATTATTTGGGAGTATAATTCTGTCATTCTGAACTAGTTTCAGAATCTGGCATACAAAAAATCCATTCCCGTATGTTGGAATGGATTTTTACTTTTTTCTAATTACTTTTCACTAACCACTTAACGGGAATAATTCGGAGCTTCTTTAGTTATTGTAACATTATGTGGATGACTTTCGCTAATTCCGCTTGATGTTAATCTTACAAATCGGCTTGTGGCTTGTAAAGTTTCTATGTTTTTAGCACCACAATAACCCATTCCGGCACGAAGACCGCCAATAAATTGTTGCATACTTTCGTTTAATTCGCCTTTATATGGAACGCGACCAACAATTCCTTCCGGAACTAATTTTTTAACATCATCTTCCACATCTTGAAAATACCTGTCTTTTGAACCTTCTTCCATAGCTTCTACAGAACCCATTCCACGGTACGATTTGAATTTTCTTCCTTCAAAAATTATAGTTTCTCCCGGAGATTCTTTTGTTCCAGCTAGCATTGAACCTAACATCACACATGAAGCACCAGCAGCCAAAGCTTTTGGGATATCTCCTGTATATCTAACGCCGCCATCAGCAATTACTGGAATTCCAGTTCCTTCCAAAGCAGCAGCTACTTCTAAAACGGCAGAAAATTGAGGAAAACCAACACCTGCAACAATACGAGTCGTACAAATAGATCCAGGTCCTATTCCAACTTTTACAGCATCAGCACCATTTTCGACTAAATATAATGCGGCTTCTGGTGTAGCTATGTTTCCAACTACTACATCTAATTCAGGGAATTTGTTTTTTACTTGTTTTAAAACGTCTACCACCCCTTTTGTATGTCCATGTGCCGTGTCAATAATTACAGCATCTACACCTGATTTTACCAAGGCTTCTGCTCTTTCAAGCGCATCGGTTGTAACACCAAGAGCAGCAGCAACACGTAAACGACCATATTTGTCTTTATTCGCGTTTGGTTTTTGGGTAAGCTTTGTAATATCTCTAAAAGTAATTAATCCAATTAATTTAAAATCGGCATCAACAACTGGTAATTTTTCAATTTTACTTTCTTGAAGAATCTCTTCTGCTGCAGCTAAAGTTGTTCCTTTTCCTGTAGTTACTAAATTTTCAGAAGTCATAACTTCTGTTATGGCACGACTGTTTTCTTTTTCAAATCGCAAATCTCTGTTGGTAACAATTCCTTTCAAAATCCCTTTTTCATCTACAACAGGAATACCTCCAATGCCAAATTCTCTCATCGCATTTTTGGCATCACCTACATTTGCAGTTAAAGGTAGTGTTACAGGATCTAAAATCATTCCGCTTTCTGCACGTTTTACTTTTCTCACTTCAGCAGCTTGTTGCGCAATAGTCATATTTTTATGTAGCACACCAATACCACCTTCTTGCGCCATAGCAATAGCCATAGCACTTTCTGTAACTGTGTCCATTGCAGCGGAAACAATTGGTGTGTTTAAGGTAATGTTTTTACTAAATTTCGATTGGATAGAAACTTCTCTTGGAAGAATTTCTGAGTAATTTGGAATTAAAAGAACGTCGTCATACGTAAGTCCTTCTCCTATTATTTTTGTGGTGTGTGCTTTCATGCCGCAATTGAAGTTAAATTGCGTGCAAATATACGAAAAAGTTACTTGTAAACCATGATTTATTTCAAAACAATAGCATTTTTCTGCAAAATCAATGCTGTAAGTTTATTTTTTAATGAAATGCGCCAAACAATTTAGTAGCTTCGTTATACGCACTTTCAAAGCTCATTGGGCTTGTGTTGGTGTTTTCTTTTTTGGTTGTAAAATAAGATAATAACTTTTCGGTGGGCATATTTCCGGTTAAGTCATCTTTTGCCATCGGACATCCGCCAAATCCTTGAATAGCGCCGTCATATCTTCTGCAACCTGCTTTGTAAGCCGCATCTATTTTTTCAAACCATTTGTCCGGTGTTGTATGTAAATGGGCTCCAAATTCAATATTTGGATATTTAGGTATTAAATTACGAAACAAATAATCAATAATTTCAGGCGTAGAAGAACCAATTGTATCGGAAAGTGATAAAATTTTTACGCCCATGTTAGACAATTTTTCTGTCCAGTTACCTACAACATCTACATTATAAGGATCACCGTAAGGATTTCCAAATCCCATAGAAATATAGGTTACCACTTCTTTATTAGATTTGTCAGCTATTTCTAAAATTTCTTGCAATGTTATAAGGCTTTCAGCGATGGTTTTGTGTGTGTTTCGCATTTGAAAATTTTCAGAAATAGAAAACGGAAAACCAAGATATTGTATTGCTTTATGTTTTGATGCTGTTGCTGCACCCTGTGTGTTGGCAATTATAGCTAATAATTTACTTTGTGTTTGCGATAAATCTAATTGGTCCAATACTTCAGCCGTGTCTTGCATTTGAGGAATGGCTTTTGTCGACACAAAACTTCCGAAATCTAGCGTATCAAATCCTACTCGTAATAAAGATTGAATGTATTGTACTTTTTTTTCGGTAGGAATAAACATTTTAATGCCTTGCATGGCATCGCGTGGACATTCGATAATTTTTATTGCTTTCATAGGAATGTCAAAGATAAGTAAAACTTTTTTTTTAACAAATATGTTTTTTTGTGTTCGATTAATTAGATTTTGTTGTTAAAAAAAAATTATAAAAAATGTTTTTTTATTTATACTTTTGCAGCACTAATTAAGTAAGAAATTATGGTTAAAGATTTATTTGAAAGAATACAACAAAATAAAGGACCATTAGGAAAATGGGCTTCACAAGCAGAAGGTTATTTCGTATTTCCAAAGTTGGAAGGTGAATTGGGTCCAAGAATGCAATTTCAAGGTAAAAATATATTAAATTGGAGTTTGAATGACTACTTAGGTTTAGCCAATCATCCAGAAGTTCGTAAAGCAGATACTGAAGCAGCAGCTCAATATGGTGCAGCTTATCCTATGGGAGCTAGAATGATGAGTGGTCATACCAAATATCATGAACAATTGGAAGAAGAATTAGCGGCTTTTGTAATGAAAGAGTCGGCTTATTTATTAAATTTTGGTTACCAAGGAATTTTATCTACAATTGATGCTTTGGTTACTAGAAATGATGTTATTGTTTATGATGTAGATGCCCACGCATGTATTATTGATGGTGTTCGTTTGCATAGTGGAAAACGTTTTACTTACAAGCATAACGACATTGAAAGTATGGAGAAAAACCTACAACGTGCTACAAAATTAGCTACCGAAACCGGTGGTGGAATTTTGTTTATTACGGAAGGAGTTTTTGGTATGCGAGGACAACAAGGTAAGTTAAAAGATATTGTAGAAATGAAGAAAAAATACAATTTCCGTTTGTTGGTTGATGATGCGCATGGTTTTGGTACACTTGGTAAAACAGGTGCTGGAGCAGGTGAGGAGCAAGGCTGTCAAGATGGAATTGATGTATATTTTTCAACTTTTGCAAAATCAATGGCAAATATTGGAGCTTTTGTAGCTGCTGATAAAGATGTTATTGATTATTTAAAATATAATTTACGTTCGCAAATGTTTGCCAAATCATTGCCAATGATACAAACAATTGGTTCTTTAAAACGTTTAGAAATTTTGCGTAATTCATCTGAAATTAAAGATAAATTATGGGTAAATGTTAACGCATTACAAAACGGTTTAAAAGAAAAAGGTTTTAATATTGGCGATACAAATACTTGTATAACTCCTGTGTATTTGGAAGGAAGTATCCCTGAAGCTATGATTATGGTGAATGATTTAAGAGAAAACTACGGAATTTTCTTGTCGATAGTTGTTTATCCAGTGATTCCAAAAGGGATGATTTTATTGAGAATGATTCCTACTACAACCCATACTTTAAAAGATATTGATGAAACGTTAACGGCTTTTGAAGCCATACGTGAAAAATTGGAAAACGGGACTTACAAAAAAATTGCCGAATCAACAATTACCGATAAATAGAAAATAATATTTCTAAATTTAAAAGCGTTGATTGATTTTGACGCTTTTTTTATTCTTCTTATTTTGAGTCACTTAAAAGTATAAAAAGGATAAATTTATCGTAATGTTTATCGAATATTAATAAAAAATGAATTTTAGGCTCAAATAAAATTGTTTTATCCTTAATGAAATGATATATTTGTCCGTTTTTAAAGAAAATAACTTAAATTAACTATAATGCAGAACAAAGGACTAATTAAATTCTTCGCAATCATTTTTACGATTGCTTGTATCTACCAACTTTCTTTTACGTTTGTTGCTAACGGAATTGTAAAAGATGCGAAAGAATTTGCGAAAGGAGATTCTCAAAAAGAATTAAAATACTTAAAAGATCTAAAGAAAAAAGACGTTTTTTTAGGCTTTACTTATGAAGATGTTGAAAAACAACAAATTAACAAAGGATTAGATTTAGAAGGTGGAATTAACGTGACACTAGAAGTTTCTGTTAAAGACGTTTTAAAAACTTTGTCTAACAATTCTAAAAATCCAACTTTTAACAGAGCTTTAGAAAGAGCTACAAAAGAGAGAAAAGGAAATCAAGATTATTTAGATGCCTTTTTTGACGCTTTTGCTGCAGAATCTAACGGAACGATAAAAATGGCTTCAGCGGAAGCATTCTACAATAGAACTTTTGAGGAAATTCAGTTAAATATGACGGATGACCAAGTGAAAGTAATCTTGAAAAAGAAAGTTGCTGAATCTATTGAAAGTGCTTATAAAGTATTAACAAAACGTATTGACAAATTCGGAGTAGCGCAACCAAACATTCAAAAAATTGGTGAAACTGGAAGAATTTTAGTAGAATTACCTGGTGCAAAAGATTTGGATAGAGTTGAAAAATTATTATCTCAAACCGCACAATTAGAATTTTGGGAAACTTTAAAACCAGAAGAATTAGGTAATTTCTTTAATGCAGCAAATGATGCCTTAAAAGCGACTGAGAAAAAACCTACTGTAGCAGTTGCTCTTGTAGATACCACAAAAGCCGTTGATGCAAAATCTAAAGTAAATGAATTATTAGGTGATAAAAAAGATAATGCTAAAAAAGCAGCTAAAGATTTAGGTCCTTTATTTGAAAAAGCAATTCCAAGTCCATCTGGATTAATTGGATATAATGTTAAAGATACGGCTACAATTAACTCGTATTTAAAAAGATCAGAGATTAGAGCTTTATTGCCAGCAACGGCTTCAAATGCAAAATTTGCTTGGGGAAAAACAACTTCTAAAGCAGAAGATGTTACAGAACTGTATGTTTTAAAAGGAACTGTAGACGGAGTTGCGCCATTATTAGGTAGTGCCATTACAGATGCTAATGCTGATTTTGACCAATTTGGTAAACCTGCTGTAAGTATGCAAATGAACCCAGTTGGATCTAGAAAATGGGAACAATTAACAGGTGACATTGCTAAAAATGGAAACCAAGTTTGTATTGTTTTAGATAATGTAGTGTATTCTGCAGCTACTGCAAAAGCAGCTATTTCTGGTGGACAAACACAAATTTCAGGTGCTTTCACATTAGAAGAAACTGCCGATTTAGAAAATGTATTAAGAGCGGGTAAATTACCAGCTAAAGCAGATATTGTTCAAAAAGCAGTAGTTGGACCATCTTTAGGTCAAGAAGCTATTGATAATGGTATTTTATCATCAATCATAGGTTTATTATTAGTTTCTTTCTGGATGGTTTTCTATTACGGAAGAGCAGGTTGGTATGCTAACGTTGCTTTATTATTAAACTTAGTATTATTATTTGGTGCAATGGCTAACTTTGGTTTTGTGTTAACATTACCTGGTATTGCGGGTATAGTTTTAACAATGGGTACAGCGGTAGATGCAAATATTATTATTTATGAAAGGGCAAAAGAAGAATTAAGAGCAGGCTTGTCATTAGAAAATGCAGTAGTTACTGCTTTTGGATGGAAAGGCGCTATGCGTTCAATTATTGACGCCAACGTAACACACATTTTAACAGGTACAATTTTATATATTTTTGGAGAAGGAATGATTAGAGGTTTTGCCATTACATTATTAATAGGTATTTTAACTTCATTGTTTACTTCAATTTTTATTGCGCGTTTCTTTATTGATGCAGATATTGCTAAAGGAAGAAGTTTACAATTTTCTACAAACATTACAAAAAATTGGTTTACAGGTTTCAACTTTGATTTCTTAAAAATTAAGAAATTTACTTATGCATTCTCGTTAGTGGTTTGTATTATTAGTTTTGTTTCTTTCTTTACGAATGGATTCGATCAAGGTATTGACTTTGTAGGAGGAAGAACATTCCAAGTACAATTTGACCAAAAAGTGTCATCAGAAGAGGTTTCCAACGCACTTTCTACTGCTGAGTTTTTTAACAGAGCTGAAGCGAAAACATTTGGAAACGATAATCAATTGAAAATAACTACTAAATACAAAATCGACAAGCAAGGTGTTGAGGTTGATAAAGAAGTAAACGAAAAATTATATGCAGGTTTGAAAAAATTCTTTGCTAAAGAAATTTCTTACAATCAGTTTACAAATACTCAAGAAGGAAAACAATTTGGGGTTTTACAAGCCATGAAAGTTGGACCTTCTATTGCAGATGATATTAAAACAAATGCTTATTGGGCAGTATTAGGAGCCATGTTATTGGTTTGTTTGTACTTAGTAATTTCGTTCAGAAAATACCAATATTCATTAGGAGCAATTGCTGCGGTTGCCCATGACGTTATTTTTGTATTAGGAATTTACTCTTTATTATACAAATACATGCCATTCCATATGGAAATTGACCAACACTTTATTGCGGCAATTCTAACTGTTATTGGTTATTCTATGAATGATACAGTAATTGTATTTGATAGGGTTCGTGAATTCTTAGGAGGAAAATCGCACCATGGTAACTTTAATAAAATTGTAAATGATTCTGTAAATACTACATTATCACGTACATTAAACACATCTTTAACGATGATTATGGTTTTAGCCATTATGTTTGTATTTGGTGGCGATTCTATTCGCGGATTTATCTTTGCGATGTTAATCGGTATCATTGTAGGAACGTATTCTTCACTGTTTATTGCTACACCAGTATTAGTGGATACTATGTCTGCAATGGATAAAAAACAAATTGAAGCAGAGCACAACTCATAAAACTTTGTTATAGAATATAAAAAAAAGTCCCGATGAAAATTGGGACTTTTTTTGTTTATGTTTATAAAAAGAAATTATAAATGATGCTGTTTTAAATAATCGACTGCATATCTTCCTTCATTGAATAACAAATCTAAAATGGATAAATTGTTTATAAAACCGTGCTTGGTATCAAAAACTTGTGTGTAAGGTTCTATTTGAGTTGTGTCCTTTTTGCCATTTACCAAATAGCGATAATCAGTTTTATCAGTAACTTCATGCAAATATTCCGTTGTTTTTTCAAAAGGTATAGAAATACCTAATGCCGCATTTACCAATTCAAAAACTTCGAAGTTTAAATCTAACATAAACTCGTGTTTCTTTTCAAATATTGGGTTTAAATCATCAACAAAGTATTCGTAAAATGGCGAATTCTTATAAGCAGCTTCTAAAGATTTAAAATGGTTTTTTTGCCAATTGTATTGGTTGTCTATTTTGATGTCTTTAAAGTTGCTATTTGCACTGTCATGCTTTACTGATATATTTAACATTTGAATTCCATTCGGACTATAAATATACATTCGGTTTCTGTTGGTTTGCTTTTGAAAAGTGTCTTCCACTTCAAAAGTTACAGATTTTGCTTGAATCATCGCTATGTAATGACTTATAGATGGAAAGTAAGTGGGGTAAATTAAAATATCATTATGATTCATAATTTCGTTGTAATGAAAAAAGAGTTGCAAACTAAATTACAACTCTTAAATTATTTAAAGTAAATCTGCTTCTTTTTTCTTTTTCTTGTTTCTATACCAATCAAAGGCAAAATAGCCCGCTAAAGCAAATAAGAAATATTTGAAATACGATTCTGGTTGGCCTTCTCCGCTAACGGTTGTAAAGAAACGTTCGGTTCTGAATTTATTTAGTAAACCTTTTGCGTTCCAATCCAAACTCATCCAAATAAAAATGGGTTTTCCAACAATATGATCTGCTGGTGTGTAACCAAAATATCGCGCGTCTAACGAATTATGTCTGTTGTCTCCCATCATCCAATAGTAATCTTGTTCAAAGGTGTAGGAAGTAGCTATTTTACCGTTTATTTTAATTTCGTTACCTTTTACTTCTAGCTTATTCCCTTCATATTCTGTAATGATAATTTTATACAAGGGTAATGTTTTTTTATTTAAAACCACAGTTTTACCCGCTTGTGGAATATAAATTGGACCAAAATTATCTCCATTCCAATTATTAGTTACAGATGGATTTCCATCTTTAAAATCAGGGAATACGCCGTCTTCAACTTTTTTGTTTATCATTCTTTTTACAGAAGTAATACCGCTAATTGATTTTAATTTTTCTGCGTTTTCAAAAGTTAGTGCTTGAACATAAAGTGTGTCGCTAGTTATCATTCCAGCCGGATCAGTAACTTTCATTTCTCTTAAAATTGTCTCAAAATCAACTGCTGTTTTGCCATCAGTACTAATTTTGTAAGAATACTGTGGTTTTGCTCTTTCAGGTAAAATTAATTCTTTACCGTTTATGAAAACAATTCCATCTTTAATTTGCAAACTGTCGCCAGCAATACCCACACAACGTTTTACATAATTTGTTTTTTTATCACGAGGTTTGTCAATTCTTTCAGTAGCTGGCAAATACATATTCGAAAGTGTATCTCTTGGCCAATTGAAAACAACAATATCGTTATTTTTTATTTTTTCTAAAGCCGGAAATCTGAAATAAGGTAATTGTGGTTTGCTTAAATACGATAGTTTTTTTACAATTGGAATGGAGTCATGTACCATTGGCGCAGCAATTGGCGTCATAGGTGTTCTAGCGCCATAATTAAACTTACTTACAAATAAAAAATCACCAATTAATAATGATTTTTCTAACGATGAAGAAGGAATCACAAATGGCTGAATAAAATAAGTATGCACAAATGTAGCTACAATTAAAGCAAAAGTTAAAGATCCTAAAGTGTCTAAAGTCTTTGTTGCTGGTTTGGTATCGCGTTCGGCCTCGTATGAAACTTTTTGGGTGTAATTTATATAACCAATATACAATCCGAAAGTAATAACACCCAACCACATATCTGCAGTGGTTTTTTTACCGAAAGTACGCAGGGTTTCAATCCAAATTACAGGTAAAATTAATAAGTTAATAACTGGTAAAAACAGCAAAAACACCCACCATTTTGGTCGATTTATCATTTGCATTAATACAATTCCGTTATAAACAGGAACGAATGCTTCCCAAGTTTTTTTACCTGCTTTTAAGTATAATTTCCAAGTACAAATTCCGTGTAAAGTACTAATTATTAATACTGTAATAATCCAAATTGATATGTCCATAGTTTTTGTTTTTTAAAGAAAATAGAACATAGAGAATAGAAAATAGAGGATGTCTCTATTTAAGACCATTTTGAAAACTCATAGTCATTCTTTGAAATTCTTCAATTTTATTTTCTAATATATTAAAAGTTTCTTCTGTTATGTATTTTCTGTGTTTTGCAACAATTAGTTGCGTAATTAATTCAAATGACGACCCTAATGAGATGTCTAAAAAATGACTGAAAGATTTATCAGTTCTTGAAGAACCTTCAGCAATATTACTCGGAATAGATACGGAACACCTACTTATTTGAGAGCTTAAATCGTATCTTTCATGTTTTGGAAAATCTAATAAAATATCCGAAATGTCATTCGTAATTGATATTCCGTTTTGCCATATTTTAAGATTCTTATAATTATGCCTCATTTCAAAGTCAATATTCTATAATCTATTCTCTATTCTCTATTTTCTATATTCTATACTCTATACTCTATTCTCTAAATCCCCAAAACGTCTTTCATTGTGAAAATGCCTTTTTTACCAATTAGCCATTCTGCTGCAATGACTGAACCTAATGCAAAACCTTCTCTGCTGTGCGCCGTGTGTTTAATCTCAATTTGGTCAACTTTACTATCGTAAAAAACGGAATGAGTTCCAGGAATGTTTTCTATCCTTTTGGCGTCAATGTAAATTTGATTAGCAGTTGGATTTTCTAATGTCCAATTGACATAATCTGTATTTTCTATAATTCCGTTTGCCAAACTTATTGCTGTTCCACTTGGCGCATCGAGTTTTTGAGTGTGATGAATTTCTTCTATTGAAACCTTGTAATCAGAAAGATTTTTCATCATTTTCGCTAAATAATTATTTAGTTCGAAAAAAATATTTACCCCCAAACTAAAGTTCGAAGCATAAATAAAACTTCCATTTTTTTCATGACATAAATTTACCATTTCAGGGTAGCTTTCTAACCAGCCAGTAGTTCCAGAAATTACAGGAATATTTTGGTTTAAACATTCCGATATATGGCTAACAGCTGTGGTTGGAACACTAAAATCTATTGCAACATCAGCACTTGTAATGCCTTCAAAAGAGTCTAATCTATCCTTTCTTAACACAATTTCATGACCACGTTCTAAAGCAATTTTCTCAATTACTTTTCCCATTTTACCATAACCTAATAATGCTATTTTCATTTTGATTAGTTGTTGTTTTAAATAAAATGTTACGAAAAAATACGTTAAAATTGATAAGTTAATGTAAAACCTAAATTTTGATTGAATGTAAATGGATTGGGTTGTAAATCGGGTTTAAAAGATAAATCGTCATTCACGTTAAATTGCAATAAATGCGCACCAACATTGGCTTCAACAATATTCAAAATATATAATCCAGCTGTAATAAGCACAGATAAATCTCTGTTTTTTCGATAAAATTTTTGCCCACGAATGACACTTTCTGTACTCAATTTCCCGTATAACGGATCAGTAGTGTCTATAGTGCCGCCGTTTGCTAATCTTTTTTTGTATTCGTCTCGGTATTTATTGTGTTTTTTATTATTATCCATAATAAAATAAACGCCTGCACCAATGGCACCATAAACTATAGGAATTTTCCAATATTTTTTATTGTATGCTTGACCCAAACCAGGTAAAATAGCAGAATAAAAAGCTGCTTTTGCTGGTGATAAAGGATTGATATCGGTCTTTACACTATCTATTGTATTAATTTTTAATTCATTTTTTTGAGCTATAGAAAATGTGCTACTCAAAAATAGTAAAATAAATATGTAAAGAAACCACTTCACTAGTTGTTGATTAATTTCATGATTCGGTTAAAATCTTCTTCTGAATGAAAAGGAATTGCTATTTTTCCTTTACCATTTGAAGCTACATTAATGTCTACTTTTGCACCAAAAAAGTTGGCAAATGTTTTCTTTTGTTCTGTTGCAATTTCAAATGATTTTGTTGCAGCTGTTTTAGTTGATTTTGGTTTTAATCCTTCTTGGTATTTTTTAACCAGCGCTTCGGTTTCTCTAACAGAGAGGTTTTGAGTAACAACTGTATGATAAATAGTACTTTGCGCTTCTTGGTTTTCAATGTTTATTAATGCTCTTCCGTGTCCCATCGAGATAAATCCGTCTCTCATACCAGTTTGAATAATGGGATCTAGTTTTAATAAACGCAAATAATTCGTAATAGTGGAACGCTTTTTTCCTACACGTTCACTCATTTCTTCCTGAGTTAAATTCACTTCTTCTATTAATCTTTGGTACGAAATAGCAACTTCAATTGGGTCTAAATCATGACGTTGAATGTTTTCAACCAAAGCCATTATTAAAGATTCGTTATCGTTTGCTAATCTAATATATGCTGGAATAGTAGAAAGTCCTAACAATTTTGAAGCTCGCAATCTTCGTTCTCCAGAAATTAATTGGTATTTATTAAATTCTAATTTTCTAACAGTAATAGGTTGTATGACACCTAATTCTTTAATGGATTTGGCTAATTCTTGTAGCGAATCTTCATTGAAATTAGTTCTTGGTTGAAACGGATTTATTTCAATAAAATTAATATCAAGTTCTATGATGTTGCCAACAACTTTGTCAGCATTTTTATCTTCTACCGACTTGATGTCATTTGACGGATCATTTAAAAGTGCCGAAAGACCTCTTCCTAATACAGGTTTTTTTACTGCTTTTGTCATTATTTACTACTGTTTTTCTTGATAATTTCTTCTGCTAAATTTAAGTAATTCGCAGCACCTTTGCTTGTAGCATCATAGTTTATAATGCTTTCTCCAAAGCTTGGCGCTTCGCTTAGTTTAGTATTTCTTTGAATAATGGTAGAAAACACCATATTGTTAAAATGCTTTTGAACTTCTTCAACAACCTGATTTGATAATCTCAAACGGGTATCATACATGGTTAAAAGTAATCCTTCAATATCTAAACTTGGATTGTGAATTTTTTGCACACTTTTTATAGTGTTTAATAATTTCCCTAATCCTTCTAATGCAAAATATTCACATTGAATTGGAATTACAACACTATCAGCAGCGGTTAATGCATTTAATGTTAATAAACCTAAAGAAGGGGCACAATCTATAATTACATAATCGTATTTTTCTTTAATTTCGTTTAATGCTTGTTTCAGCATGTATTCTCTTTTTTCTTTGTCTACCAATTCAATTTCTATGGCAACTAAGTCAATATGTGCGGGTATAATCCAAACATTTGGAGCACTTGTAGGAATAACACCTTCTTCTGCTGTATTGCTATGTTCTATTATTTGATAGGTGCCAATTTCTACATTTTCCACGTCAATTCCTAAGCCAGAACTTGCGTTAGCTTGAGGATCGGCATCTATTATTAGCACTTTTTTCTCTAAGGCCCCTAATGATGCAGCAAGATTAATTGAAGTGGTTGTTTTTCCTACTCCTCCTTTTTGATTGGCAATTGCAATGATTTTACCCATTTTTTATTTTAAAATTTTAGAAGTGTAAAAATACAATTATTTATGGTATTACCAACCCAATTTTATTAACATTACGTTAAAGTCTTTATTTAAGGTTATCTTTGCTTTAAAAATTATTTTTTTTGTAAATTTGACAATTAAATTTTTAAGAGTGGTAGAAGAAAAAGTAATTTTAGTAGATACAAATGACAATCCAATTGGATTGATGAATAAACTTGAAGCACACGAAAAAGCAGTATTGCATAGGGCGTTTTCTGTTTTTATTTTAAATGATAACAATGAGTTGATGCTGCAACAGCGCGCACAGCATAAATACCATTCCCCTTTATTATGGACCAATACTTGCTGTAGTCACCAGCGAGAAAACGAAACTAATATTCAAGCTGGAACCAGACGTCTTCGTGAAGAAATGGGTTTTGAAACTGAGTTGAAAGAAATGTTTCATTTTATCTATAAAGCTCCATTTGATAACGGATTAACGGAGCATGAATTGGATCATGTGATGATTGGTTATTATAATAAAATGCCGGATATTAACAAAGATGAAGTAGAAAGTTGGAAATGGATGAAGATTGAAGACGTTAAAAATGACATGATTACAAACAAAGAACAATATACTATTTGGTTTAAAATAATATTTGAAGAATTTTATCATCATTTTGATGACAATAAATAAAAAAATGAAAGTAACAGTAAGCAGAAAAGCGCATTTTAATGCCGCACACAGATTATTTCGAAAAGATTGGTCTATGGAAAAAAACAATGCCATTTTTGGCAAATGTAATAATCCAAATTATCACGGACATAACTACGAATTGATTGTTAGTGTTACTGGTGAGATTGATCAAGAAACGGGTTTTGTTGTAGATGTGAAAATTTTATCAGATTTGATAAAAGAACATATAGAAAATGCGTTTGACCATAAAAACTTAAATTTAGATGTTCCCGAATTTGAAAAATTAAATCCAACAGCTGAAAATATTGCGGTTGTAATTTGGCAAAAATTAAGAACACACATTAATTTAAACCTAGATTTAGAGGTAGTTTTATATGAAACGCCTCGTAATTTTGTAACTTATAAAGGCGAATAAATGTTGTTTTATCCACTAGTTTTTGAACCTATTTTTAAAGAGCGTATTTGGGGTGGAAACAAATTAAAAGAGTTTTTAAACAAATCTTTTGATGGCCAACAAATTGGAGAAAGTTGGGAATTGTCAACCGTCGCTAATGATATTAGTGTAGTAGCCAATGGCGCATTTAAAGGATTGAATTTAAATCAATTAATAGATAAATATCCTGCAGAAATATTAGGTGTGAATTCCATTCAAAATTTCGGACATCATTTTCCTTTGCTTTTTAAGTTTTTAGATGCCAAAGAAGATTTGTCTATTCAAGTTCATCCAAATGACAAATTGGCAAAAGAAAGACACAATTCTTTTGGCAAAACAGAAATGTGGTATGTAATGCAAGCCGACGAAAATGCAAGATTGGTAGTTGGTTTTAAAGACAAAACAAATAAACAAGACTACCAAGAGCATATTAAAAATAAAACATTGGCAGCTATTTTAAATGAAACACCTGTTGAAAAAGGCGACGCTTTTTTCCTAGAAACAGGAACAGTACATGCTATTGGCGCTGGTGTTTTAATTGCAGAAATACAACAAACTAGCGACATTACGTATCGATTATACGATTGGGATAGGGTAGATGCAAATGGAGTTGGTAGAGAATTACATACTGATTTAGCACTCGACGCAATAAATTTTGAAACTACAAACACTAAATTACAATACGAAAACGGTTTAAACAAATCTGTTAATTTAGTTTCATGTCCTTTTTTTGAAACGCATATTTTAAATATTTCAGGAAACTATAATTGGAAAAAAACCAAAGAATCATTCACGGTTTTTATGTGTACGGAAGGTAATTTTAGTATAAATATGTTCGATTTCCAAGCTTCGTTCAAAAAAGGTGACACCTTATTAATACCTGCTACAATAGCTAGTTTTGAAATTATTGGAACAACTTCTCTATTGGAAATTACAATTTAATTAGCAGTGTATTGATATATTGTTTACTTTTGCATCATAATTTTTAAAAATAAGAAAATGGCAAGCGTTAAAAACTTGAAAAAGGAAATTAACTACGTTTTAGGAGATATCTTAAACATAGTATATATTTGGGAAATGACCTCTACTGGAAAACCAACAGAATCATCTGAGGCATTAGTAGGAGATATTTACGATACATTTGATGCATTAATGGTTAAAGTAAACCAAAAAAATGTTGAAAATAAAAAAGCTCATTACAAATTAGTGAAAACTGAATTTGAAGTTGCTGCAAATCAATTTGTTGCAAAAGTGAACGAATTAAACTAAGAAAAAACTCAAAAAAAATATTTATTTTTTTTGCAATTTAAATTATCAAGACTATATTTGCACTGCAAAATGAGTCGCCGGTGTAGCTCAGCTGGCTAGAGCAGCTGATTTGTAATCAGCAGGTCGTGGGTTCGAGTCCCTCCACTGGCTCAAAAAAAAAGGCAATCGAAAGATTGCCTTTTTTTATTAAATATCGTCAAAATCTATATCTGTATAACTGTTTGAAGAAGTTTTAGTTGTTGTTTCAGAACTTGAATGTTCAGATCCATCTGATTCTTTTTTAAAATCTTTTTGGTGTCTTTCTGAAATAACTTCTTCTCCTTTATGATTAACTACATACTCAGTCATTTCACTTAAAATTTCATTAAAAGAAGAAAAATCTTCTTTATACAAATAAATTTTATGCTTTTTAAAATGATACGAGCCATCTTCTTCAGTAAATTTTTTACTTTCAGTAATGGTAATGTAATAATCGTCTGCTTTTGTAGCCCTAACATCAAAGAAGTAGGTTCTTCTTCCTGCTCTTAATACCTTAGAAAAAATATCTTTTTCTACTAATTCTTTGTCATACATAATCCTTCGTTCAATTATTAGTTGTTTTAGTGTTTCAAAAATCTAAAAAAAAACAATAAAAAACAATTTTTTAAGCATTTTCTTTTTCAGAAAGTTGTTTTATGTATAAATCTTTATAAAATCCTTCTTTATTTACTAGTTCTTTGTGTGTGCCTTCCTGAACAATTCTTCCTTCATCTAAAATTATAATTTTATCTGCATTTTTTGCAGCAGAAGCTCTATGCGTAACAATAATAGTAGTTTTGTGTTTGAAAATAGTTTTAAAATTTGTTATAATTTTTTCTTCAGTTTCTGTATCAACTGCGCTTAAGCAATCGTCTAAAATTAATATTGGTGCTTCCTTAATAATAGCTCGGGCAATAGATACGCGTTGTTTTTGACCACCTGATAATGTAATGCCTCTCTCGCCTAAAACGGTTTCATATTTATTAGTAAATAACTGAATCGTATCATCTACAACTGCCATTTTTGCCGCAATAATAATTTCTTCATCAGTAGCGTCTTCTTTACCAAATTTTATATTATTTTTTATTGAATCTGAAAACAAGAAAGGATCTTGAGTTACAATGCTCATATTTTTTCTTAAGTGATAAATATCATAATCTACCAAATCTTTATCATCAATTTTAATTTTAGAATTTCCAGACACATCATGAATTCTAGTCAACAAAGATAAAATTGTTGACTTTCCAGATCCTGTTTTTCCTAATATGGCAATAGTTTCACCTTTATTTATAGTGAAATTCACATCTGTTAGTGCTTTAATATTCGTGTCATCATAAGTATAACTTACATTTTCAAAAGAAATTTTTCCATTAATCGATGTGGTTATTTTTCCTGTATTCTGAATTTCAGGTTGTTCTGTTAAAAATTCATTAATCCTTTTTTGTGAAGCTTCCGCTTCTTGCACCAAAGAAGAAACCCATCCAATAGAAGCTACTGGCCATACTAGCATTCCAATGTATAATAAAAACTTTGCAATCTCGCCCAGGTCTTTTATTTCGCCATTTACATACATATCGCCACCAACAAAAATTACAATTAAATAGCTTAAGCCAATTAATAATATCATTAAAGGTCCAAATAATGCGTTTGTTTTTACAAGTGCTAAGTTTTTTTCTTTACTAATTTTAGATAATATATTGAATTCATTATTTCTATCTTTCTCTAAGGCATAAGCTTTTATCACTCTAATACCTGAAAAAAATTCTTGAGTAAACGAAGATAATGTTGATAAATTTTCCTGATATTCCGTACTTTTTTTATTAATACGTTTGCTCAAAATAAAAATACTATACGACAAAACAGGAAGCGGGAGCAGGCAATAAATGGTAAGTTTTACGTTGATAGCCGACATGCTAACAATGATTGCGGCAAATCGTATAATTGTATTAATGGTGTACATAACCGCCGGACCAACATACATTCTTACTTTTCCAACATCTTCACTAATGCGATTCATTAAATCACCAGTTCTGTTTTTTTTGTAAAAATTTTGAGAAAGATTTTGGTAATGATTGAATATTTCATTTTTAAGATCAAACTCAACAAAACGTGACATAACAATCAAGGTTTGACGCATTAAAAATGTCATAAAACCCGCAATTAAAGTACAAAATATAATTATGGTTATGTTTTCAAATAAATCTTTTTTTAGTAAAGACGTATTTTTGTTTTCAGATTTTAGGTATAATTCTATTAATGATATTGATTTTCCAACTAATTCTGGCGTAAACAAAGCAAATATTTGTGCCACAATTGTGATAACTATTCCAAATAAAAAGCGGTATTTGTATTTTATGAAATATTTGTTTAAATATCGTAATTCTTTCATTTAAAGTAAAGTAAGTAAAAGTAAATATGGTTTTGTTAAATAATTTATAGTTTTCCGTTCTTAATTATCATTATGAATAATTATTGTATTCGTAAAAATAAAATAAAAAATAAGAAAAATATCTATTTTATATATATTTTTGCGACTTATTATTGATAAATAATCAAATTTACTCATGACTACTGATATTATAAATTCTAATGAACTACATAAAGTAGATCCTGTTTTTGGTCAAATTTCTTTTGACGGACACGAACAAGTTGTTTTTTGTAACGACAAAGATACAGGATTAAAAGCAATAATCGGAATACATAATACAGTTCTTGGTCCGGCACTTGGTGGCACAAGAATGTGGCAATATACCAACGAATGGGAAGCATTAAATGATGTTTTACGATTGTCTCGAGGTATGTCTTTTAAATCTTCCATTTCTGGATTGAATTTAGGTGGTGGAAAAGCGGTTATTATCGGCGATGCTAAAACAGAAAAAACTCCTGAATTAATGAGGAAATTTGGAGAATTTGTAAACTCTTTATCAGGAAAATATATTACAGCTGAAGACGTGGGAATGGAAACCAAAGACATGGATACAGTTAGAGAAGTAACGCCATATGTTACTGGAATTTCAGAAAGCAAAGGTGGTTCTGGAAATCCATCTCCAATTACCGCTTATGGTGTATTTGTGGGAATGAAAGCTGCTGCAAAGCACAAATTTGGCACAGAGTCATTAGCTGGAAAAAAAGTTTTAGTGCAAGGTATTGGACATGTTGGCGAAGTATTGGTGCAACATTTAACGAACGAAGGGGCAATTGTGACCATTTCGGATATTAATGAAAGCAGATTACATGAAGTAGGTTCTAAATATGGAGCTAAAATTTTTAGTGGAAACGATATGTACAGTTTAGATGTAGATATTTATGCGCCATGTGCTTTAGGCGCAACTATTAACGATGAAACGATTAGTAAAATTCAAGCAAAAGTAATTGCTGGTGCAGCTAATAATCAACTAGCAAATGAAGTAATTCATGGTAAATTATTAAAAGAAAAAGGAATATTATACGCGCCAGATTTTTTAATTAATGCTGGTGGGGTAATTAATGTATATTCAGAGTTGGCCAATTTAACAAATGCTCAAGTTATGGAAAAAACAGAAAATATTTACAATACTGCAATGGACATCTTTAGGTTGTCGGATGATCAAAATATTACCACACATCAAGCGGCATTAAATATTGCTCAAAAAAGAATTGATGACAGAAAAAAAGAATTACAAAACAAATAATTCTTTAAAATAAAATATTGTAAATTTGTCCCGAAATAAAAAAGTAATTATTTCGGGATAATTTTTTTAAAGTTCTTAGCCATGCTTAACAGAAGACATTTTAGAGTAAAAGTGATGCAAACCATCTATGCCATGCATAGACACGAATCGGATTCATTAGACAAAGAAGAAAAATTTTTATTGCATAGTATTGAAAGTTCTCAAGATTTATATTTGGTAATGTTATCCATTTTCACTGAATTACAACTCAAAGAAAAAGCGTATTTAGCACTAGCTTCTAAAAAACATTTGGCTACAAAAGAAGAGCAAAATCCTAATTTTAAGTTTGTAAATAATAGTTTCTTTAAAATTTTAAGTAATCATTCTGCTTTTTTTGATAAATTAGAAGAAAGAAAAATTGACAATTGGAAACGCAATGACGATTGTATTATTTTTCTTTTAGAAGCCATAAAATCTTCAGATTTATACAAGCGATACATGGCCGTTGAAACAGCAGATTTTAAAAAAGATATTTTCTTTATATTCGATGTTTTTAATGAAATTATTGCCCCAAACGAAAAACTTTACGATTATTTAGAAGATTGTAAAATTACTTGGGTAGATGATATTCCAGTGATAAATACGTTGCTTTCTAAACAAATAAAGTCTATTAAAAGTCTTGACGACATATTAGAGTTACCGATTGTTTTTAAAGATTTAGACGATAAAGAATTTGTGACAAATTTATTCAGGAAAACAGTTTTAAATGAATTGGAATTTGCCGCAACATTTGAAAACAAAACGCCAAATTGGGACAAAGAGCGTATTGCAGAATTAGATACCATTATTCTTAAAATGGCCATTTGTGAATTACTTAAATTTCCATCAATTCCTATAAAAGTTACCTTAAATGAATATTTAGAAATTGCGAAAGAATATTCTACACCAAAAAGTAGTATATTTATTAACGGAATTTTAGATAATTTAGTAAAAGATTTTCAATCCGAAAATAAAATTAAAAAAGCGGGTAGAGGCTTATTATAAATAAATAAAAATGAAAAAAACGATTAGAATTTTTTTAGCAGCAGCATTGCTAATTACTTGGTCTTGTAAAAAAGAGGGGTCAGCCGAAGAAAATTTAAGACTTAATTTACAAAAGAATGCTGACGCACCTAAAACGAAAGTATCATTTGATAAAATGGTTCATGATTTTGGTGAAATTAAACAAGGCGAAGTGGTGTCTACCATATTTACCATTAAAAATGTTGGCGATAAAGATTTATATGTTTTGGAAGCGCATGGATCTTGTGGTTGTACCGTTCCTGAAGTTACAAAGGAACCTATTTCACCAGGAAAAACAGCACCAATTTATGTAAAATTTGATTCAAACGGAAAATCTGGTGAAGTAACAAAATCAATTATAATTACTTGCAACACGGCAAGAATTGTTGAAAATATTAGTATAAAAGCAAGTATTAAATCTAAATAAATCGATATGAATCCAATGTTAATTGCACAGTTAGTATTAATGATAGTAGTATTTTACTTCTTAATCATTATGCCAAAAAACAAAAAAATTAAATTAGAAAAACAATTTTTAACAAATTTAAAAACAGGTGATAAAATTATCACAATCGCTGGAATTCATGGTAAAGTTTCTGAAATTTCCGAAACTACAATTGTTATGGAAACTATGTCTGGAAAGTTAAAAGTTGAAAAAAGTTCTATTTCAGCAGAAATGAGTTTGAAATTAAGCGAGAAAAAATAATATTTTAAATTCCAAATTCCAAAAAAATAAATTCCAAATTCCAAACTGAAAAGTAGCGGAATTTGGAATTTTTGTATAAAGTGTTTTTTGTCATTCTGAACTTGTTTCAGAATCTTATAACCTTTTATTTCTTATTCTGAATCGCATTTAATTCTGCAATTTTTACAATTACTTCAACGGCTTTTTGCATACTTTCTACTGGAACATATTCATATTTACCGTGAAAGTTATGTCCGCCTGCAAAAATATTTGGACAAGGTAATCCCATAAATGATAAACGCGAACCATCAGTTCCACCACGAATTGGCTTAATTAATGGTTTTATGTTTAGTTCTTTCATAGCTTGTTCAGCAAGTTTTACAATATGCATTACAGGTGCTACCTTTTCACGCATGTTGTAATATTGGTCTTTTATTTCTAAAACAGCAATATCTTCACCAAATTGTTTTTTGTATTTCTTATTAATTTTAGCAACTACTTCTTCAACATAAACTTTTCGCTTTTCAAATTTCTTACGATTGTGGTCTCTAATAATTAATTGAACTAACGTGTCTTCAATACTTCCTTGAATATTAGTAACGTGATAAAATCCTTCGTAATTTTTAGTCGTTTCAGGCGTTTCATTTTTAGGTAATTTTGCAATAAACTTATTTGCTAAAAGCATTGAATTTATCATTTTCCCTTTAGCATAACCAGGATGCACGCTTTTTCCTTTGAACGTTATTTTTACTCCAGCTGCATTAAAATTTTCATATTCTAATTCGCCAATTTGACTTCCGTCCATAGTATATGCCCAATCTGCACCAAATTTTTCTACATCAAAGTGGTCTGCGCCACGTCCAATTTCTTCATCAGGTGTAAAACACACTTTTAATGCTCCGTGTTTAATTTGTGGGTTTTTAATCAAAAATTCCATTGCAGTCATAATTTCTGTAATTCCTGCTTTGTCGTCTGCACCAAGTAGCGTGGTACCATCTGTAGTAATTAAAGTTTGACCTTTATATTGCAACAAATCTTTAAAATAAGAGGGTGATAAAATGATGTTTTTTTCTTTATTTAAAATAATATCACCACCATCATAATTTCTTATAATTTGTGGTTTTACATCTTTTCCAGTGAAATCAGGAGTGGTATCAAAATGCGAAACAAAACCAATTGTAGGCACTTCATAATCTAAATTACTTGGTAAAGTTGCCATGACATAGGATTTGTCGTCAATAGACGCATCTGTTAAACCAATTTGTTTTAGTTCTTCAACTAATTTATTGGCTAAATCCCATTGTTTGGCTGTACTTGGTGTGGTGTTTGATTCTGGATCTGATTCTGTATCTACAGTTACATACCCAATAAATCGATCAATTATATGTTGCATTTTTAGTATTTTAAAGTAATGCAAATATAATTGTTTATAGTTTAAAAGTTTTAAACTTTTTGAGGATATTTTGTCTTGAATTTTTATTAAATGAAAACAATTGACTTAAAGTTAATTTTTAAAATTATAAGTAATTGTGCCTACTTGTTTTTCAGCAGCTGATTCACTTGGTGTCCATTTTGTTTTTCGTGCAAAGTTTTTTGCTAATGCAATTAAACAAGCATCTCCCGTTGTACCTCTACCATTTGATACTCCAATAGTATTACCAGCTTTATCAACGGTAACCTCAATTACTACTTTTCCGAAAGAATTACATTCGTTATCAACTGCGGGTTTATTAATATTTCTTCTTCCAGCTAAGCTGTAATTTGTACCACCTGTGCCACCACTTCCATTTCCGCCACCAGACCCTGAACCATTTCCTGCTCCAGTCCCAGTTCCGTTTCCTGTTCCGTTGCCACCACCTGTTCCGCCACCAGAACTACCACCGCCATAATAGCCGTTAGCATTAGCGCTTCCGTTTGCAGCACCTTGGTTTCCATTGGTATTGCTATTTCCGTCACCACCTTTATTTTGCCCTTTAATCATATTGCTTAAAGCGCTGTTAGGTTTTTTTACTGGTGTTTTTGGAATTTCTACTGGTTTGGTTTCCGTAGGTTTTTTTTCAATGGGTTTACTTTTTGATTTTGGTGGAGTAGGTACATCGGCACCTATATTGTCTTGCGTTAAGATGTCTTCAGGATTAGATTCTTCGGGTTCTGAAGCTACATCTTTCATATTTACCTCTAAGGTTTCATTTAAATAATCGTCACCTTTTCCAAAATCTGTATCCCCAATATTTAAAGAAACACCGCCACCGCCACCTCCTTGTGCTATTAACATTTCGGTTTTTCCGTAAGGAGGCCAAAATCGTACAAATAATAGTAAAAGCACCAGGCAAACTACTGAATGCGTTGTGATTACAATAGATTTATTTGAATCAGAAAGTCTTGATTTTTTTATAAAATGGATTAATAACCAAATAGAACCAATTAAAACAACCAATAAAAGCAAGGTGAAATAGCCGTGCTCGTATAGTGATTTTAATAATTTTATAATTGATTTCATTTGGATTTTTTAATAGTAACGATTAAAAGTAATAAAAATTGTTGACACAAAAAAACTAGGTCTAAAAATGTTTCAACCTAGTTTTTAATATTTATTTATTAAACAGTATTATACTAATTGTTTCACTGCAATTTCATAAGCCCTAGCACTAATATTTGTCTTGCTAGCATTTAGATCAAATGTTTTTTGAATGGCTTTTCCTATAATTTCAGATGCGTCATTAAAAATAGCTTCATCTGTCATTTGTACTTTTTTCTCCATGAAGAAGGCAAAAACTCTTGCCATTCCGCAGTTTGAAATAAAATCTGGAATTAAACTTACTTTATTGTCTGTTTCTTCCATTATAGGTCCGTAGAATATTTCTTTGTCGGCGAATGGAACATTCGCACCACATGAAATCACCTCTAAACCGTTGGCAATCATATTTTCCACATTGTCTTTAGATACAATTCTTGAAGCGGCACATGGAGCAAAAATATGTGCACCAATTTTCCAAATTTTATCATTTATTTCCGCAAAAGGAATCATTTGGTCAGCAACTAATTTATTACCATCTTTATTTCTGAATAATTCTGAAATTTCTTCTAATGAAAATCCGTTTTCGTTTAGTACTCCGCCATCTCTATCGATAATTCCAACTACTTTCGCACCCATTTTAGCAAGATAAAAAGCGGCGGCTGATCCTACATTTCCAAAACCTTGTACAATGGCTTTTTTACCAACAACGCTTCCGCCATAAATTTTGTAAAAATGATGAACTGCTTCCGCAACACCATAACCTGTAATCATATCGGCAACAGTATATTTTTTTGATAAATCTGGAGTATATTCTCCATTCTCAATTACTTTAATTACACCTTGGCGCAATTGTCCGATTCTATTGATTTTATCTGCTTCACTTGGTTTAAAATGTCCGTTGAAAACGCCTTCTTGCGGATGCCAAACACCACATTCTTCTGTCATTGGGATTACTTCGTGAATTTCATCTACATTCAAATCGCCACCTGTTCCGTAATAATTTTTTAATAAAGGAGAAACCGCTTTGTACCAACGTTCTAAAACACCTTTTTTACGAGGATCTGCTGGATCGAAATTAATTCCAGACTTTGCGCCACCTATTGCAGGACCAGAAACTGAAAATTTTACTTCCATAGTTTTGGCTAAAGAAAGCACTTCGTTTTGATCTAATCCTTTTCTCATTCTCGTTCCACCGCCTGCAGCACCACCACGTAATGAATTTATTACAGTCCAACCTTCGGCTTCCGTTTCTGGATCTTTCCAGTTGAATACAATTTCTGGTTCTTTATTTTCGAATTTATGAAGTAAATCTTTCATGTTTGGATTTTCGGATTTGATTTATTTGCAAATATAATTGTAAAAAATGACTGAGGAAAATTATTGTCTAAAATACTTCGCCCGAGCTATGATTTTCTTTAGCACCTGTTACACTTGCTAAAACGTTAATTTCGTTGCGCAATTTTAATACGCCGAGTAAAGCAAAAATTAATGCTTCTTTGTACTTTATGGTTTTATCATTAGGAATTATAACTTCAATTGTTGGTAAATAGTTTTTTATTCTTTCAATTAAAAAATCATTATAAACGCCTCCGCCAGAAATTAATAGTTTTCCAGTTTTGTGTTGTAATATTTTTCCAATTTGAAATGCAATATGCTCTGTAAATGTACTCATTTTGTCTTCGGTTGAAATTGGGTAATTTTCTAAAATGGGTAAAATAATTTCTTTTACAAATTCAAATCCTAACGATTTTGGGAATGTTTTTTGGTAGAATTCAAGTTGATTTAATTCTTCAAATAATTCGGAATTCAAATTTCCTGAAGCAGAAATTTTACCTTTGTCGTCATATTCTAATCCGAAGGTATTCGCATAAAAATTCAAAACGGTATTTACAGGTGAAATGTCAAATGCAATTCGCTCCTTATTTTTTTCATAAGAAATATTTGAAAAGCCACCAAGATTTAAACAATAATCGAATTCAGAAAATAAAATTTTATCGCCAATTGGCACTAATGGCGCGCCTTGTCCGCCAAATAGCACATCTTGAACTCTAAAATTACATACCACTTTTTGATTTGTAATTTTTGCAATTTCGGGTAAATTTCCTATTTGAAGCGTGAAACTATTTTCTGGCTGGTGCAAAATGGTATGTCCGTGAGAACAAATCGCATCTAAATTAGAAATTTTGTTTAAGGTTATAAATTCAGAAATAATATTTCCTAGTAAATTGGTGTATTCAATATTTAATTCTAAAAGTTCAGTTTTAGTAAAATGAATTCCGTTTTTAAGTTTTGAAATCATTTCATTAGTATACGAAATTGTATCACATTCTACTATTTGATAAGTCCAATTATCATTTTTTATTTCAAAATAAATATGTGCCAAATCTACTCCATCTAATGAAGTGCCAGACATTACGCCGATAACGTTATAGTTGTGCTTAAACATGGGTTAAAAATACAATTTCTTATTGAAAATTTCATATAAATTACCTACATTTGAACCAAATTTTTAAGAAATATTCAATTAACCTATAGTAAAATAATGGATTTTAAATTAAATGAAGAACAATTAATGATTCAACAAGCAGCTAAAGATTTTGCTGTTACAGAATTATTACCTGGTGTTATTGAAAGAGACGAACATTCGAAATTTCCAACCGAGCAAGTTAAGAAAATGGCTGAACTTGGTTTTATGGGAATGATGGTGGATCCTAAATATGGTGGTGCGGGTTTAGATAGCGTATCTTATGTTTTAGCTATTGAAGAAATTGCCAAAGTAGATGCTTCTGCTGCTGTTATTATGTCGGTAAATAACTCATTAGTTTGTGCTGGTTTAGAAAAATATGGTTCTGAAGCGCAAAAAATTAAATACTTAATGCCATTAGCAAAAGGAGATGTAATTGGTGCATTTTGTTTGTCAGAACCAGAAGCCGGTTCTGATGCAACTTCCCAAAAAACAACTGCAATTGATATGGGAGATCATTATATATTAAATGGAACCAAAAATTGGATAACAAATGGAGGAACTGCTTCTACTTTTTTTGTTATGGCTCAAACAGATGTTTCAAAAGGACATAAGGGAATCAATGCTTTAATTGTAGAAAAAGGAATGCCAGGTTTTGAAATAGGACCGAAAGAAAAGAAAATGGGAATTCGTGGTTCGGATACACATACTTTATTATTCAACGATGTAAAAGTACCAAAAGAAAATAGAATTGGAGAAGATGGGTTTGGTTTTGCTTTTGCCATGTCAACTCTAAACGGTGGAAGAATTGGAATAGCTTCTCAAGCTTTAGGAATTGCTCAAGGTGCATATGAATTGGCTTTAAAATATTCGCAGGAACGCGTGGCATTTAAGAAGCCAATTTTTCAACATCAGGCGATTGCTTTTAAATTAGCTGACATGCATGTGAAAATTACCTGTGCAAGATTGCTAATTCATAAAGCTGCTACCGAAAAAGATTTGGGTGAAGATATTGCACATTCTGGTGCGATGGCTAAATTATATGCTTCTGAAATTGCTTTAGAAGTGGCTAATGAAGCTGTTCAAATTCATGGTGGTAACGGTTATGTTAGTGAATATCATGTAGAAAGAATGATGCGCGACTCGAAAATTACTCAAATTTATGAAGGGACTTCTGAAATTCAAAGAATTGTAATTTCTAGAGGTTTGGTTTCATAATATTTAAATATTAGTTTAAAAAAAGGCAACCAAATTGGTTGCCTTTTTTTGTTATAATATTTCCAAGATTCTTTCTAAACTCATACCACGTGAACCTTTTATGAGTAAGAAACTATTTTCTGTTTTTAGTTTTGTAAAATTTGTTTTAAAGGATTCAAAAGTTTCATAAAAACTCATGTTTGTGTTTAAATTTTTATGGTTAAAAAAATCATTTCCAATAAAATAAAAAATCATTTCTTTTTGATTCCTACAGAATTCTACAAGTCTTTTGTGTTCATCTGAGCTTTCAATTCCTAATTCGAACATATCGCCCAAAATAGCCACTTTGTTTTTCTCGTTTAACTGAAAGAAATTTGTCAAAGCTGCATTCATGCTACTCGGGTTAGCATTGTAAGCATCCAATATTATTTTATTGGATTTTTTTTCTATTAACTGTGACCGATTATTATTCGGAATATAGTTTTCTAATCCGAATTTTATTTTTTCATTTGAAACGCCAAAATGTTTTCCAATTGTGATGGCCGCATTTATGTTATTTGCGTTGTATAATCCTATTAAATGAGATTGAATAATAGTGTTATCAAATTCAATTTTCACCATTGGATTGGTTTCAATTTTAGTAATGGAAATAAAATTTTCTGTTGTATTTAAACCAAAAGTAATGCTATTTATATTTTTAGTTTTTTCGTTCTGAATGGCATCATCCGTATTTACAAATGCTGTTTTTTGATTCGCAAAAAGAAATTCGTATAATTCACTTTTACCTTTAATTACGCCTTCAGTTCCACCAAATCCCTCTAAATGCGCTTTTCCGAAATTGGTAATGTACCCAAAATCTGGTTGACAAATACTGCAAAGCAATTCAATTTCTTTTTGGTGATTGGCACCCATTTCCACTATGCCTATTTCGGTAGTTTTGTCAAAAGAAAGTAGGGTTAAAGGAACGCCAATATGATTATTTAAATTTCCAACGGTTGCTTTGGTGTTATATTTTTGAGAAAGTACAACATGAATAAGTTCCTTTGTGGTGGTTTTTCCGTTGCTTCCCGTCAATCCAACAATTGTAATTTTTAGTTGATTTCTATGGTAATTGGCTAATTTCTGTAATGTTTCTAATGCATTTTCTACTAAAATAAATCGTTCGTCTAGTTTATATTCGATTTCATCTATTATAGCAAATTTAGCACCTTTTTCTAATGCACTTAAAGCAAATTTGTTTCCATTAAAGTTGTCGCCTTTAAGCGCTACAAACATATTGTTTGCATAAATTTTTCTGGTATCAGTAGCAATGCCTGTTGATTGCAAAAAGTAGTTGTAAATTGTTGCTATTTCCATATGGCTAAAATAAAAAAAAGCCCTTTATAAATAAAGGGCTTTTGTAAAATATTTTAAGTAAATTAATTTCTAACGTTACCTCTCGGTGTTTTTCTGTTAGATTTTGGTCCAACTTTAGACATGGCACATCTAAATCCGATATAATCTGTTGCCATATCTTGTGGGAAATACCTTCTAGATGCTGGATCTAACCAATAAGCTCTGTCTCTCCATGATCCGCCTTTGTATACTCTTACATTGTCGTCTACTAAAGTAGTTCTGTTGTCAGATTTATCAAATTGTTTTACTTGACTACCTGCGCTATCGGCCGAAATTTTATGTATTGGTGAGCTGTACATTCTTTTATTTGGATCTTCCTTTTTGTTTGCTTCTTCTTCATTGGCTCCAAAATCAAAATATCTAGTAGATTGTTTGTCACCATCTCTGTAGTTTTTATTGTCAGATGTAGAGAAGTTTTGTCTTAAATAGGTTTCATTTTCGTCAACTGGTATTTGAGCAAGCGATCCAGGGAAACTTCTAGCTATTACTTTACCAGTACTTAATGTGTCATATTTGATGTTATCTTTTGTTACCATTTCTACTGTTCCGTCATCACCAATTTTATTTTTAGTGTATACGTTACCTCTAAAGTAGTTAAAGTCATTTGCTTCATCATCAATAATTGGTCTGTAAACATCTTGTACCCATTCTGCAACGTTACCAGCCATGTCATACAATCCAAAATCATTTGCAGGGTAAAATTTAACTACTTGTGTAATATCAGCACCGTCATCAGACCATCCTGCAATTCCGCCGTAATCTCCTTTACCTTGTTTGAAGTTAGCCAATTGGTCACCTCTTAATTTTCTTTTACCAGAACGAGTATATTGACCTTTCCAAGGATATTTTTTTTGTCCTTTGTAAATGTTATATTCTCTATTTCCTACTAAAGCCAATGCGGCATATTCCCATTCTGCTTCTGTAGGTAATCTGTATTCAGGTAAAATTATACCTGAACTTCTTTGTGCATATACATTTTTGGCGTCGGTAGGAGTTGCTGCAGCAGATCTTCTTCCAGAACTTCTTTGTCCAAGAGGTTTTTTCAAAACTATATCATCTTTACCACCAAAAGTTTTGGAAGGTGAATTGATGTATGATTCTGTATCAAAATTTGATTCAGCAGTAACTTCTGCACTAATTTTATTTCCTTTTTTAAGGTAACCTTCTTTTTCAAGAATGTTTTCGTTTACTCGATTGGTTCTCCAGTCGCAAAATTCACTAGCTTGAATCCAGTTTACTCCAACTACAGGATAGTTAGCATAAGCGGGATGTCTTAAGTAATTGTTTGTCATCGTTTCGTTATATCCTAAACGATCTCTCCATACTAATGTGTCTGGAACAACGCCATTGTAAATATTTTTGTAATTATCTTCTGTTGGAGGATAAACTGATTTTACCCAATATAAGTATTCTGCATACATTAAGTTTGTTACTTCTGTTTCATCCATATAAAAAGATTGAACATGTTGCTTGGTTGGACTGTTGTTCCAATCGTGCATTACATCATCTTCCACTTTTCCCATTGTGAATGTTCCACCTTCAATTGAGGTCATTCCAGGAGGTGTTTCTTGCTTTTGGTATTTAGTGTTGTATTGGAAACCACCGTTTTTATCGTTGATTTGCCATCCAGTTGCACTAGAACCACCTTTGGTGCTTCCACTTTTGCTACAGCTGGTAAAACCTATTGCTACAGTCAACGCTAGTAGCAATTTTAAAGACATAATTTTAGTAACTTTCATACTTTGTAGGTAATAATTTAAGTGCTGCAAGATAATAATAAACCATTAATATGCAACAAAAAAATAAAAAAAATTAAACAATAAATTTAGAGTATATGTTGGTAAACGTAAAATTGTGCATATTATTATATAAAGTTATTTTAAAATTTATTATTTGCAATATTTTAGTTTATTTTGCGTTATGATGAGAATGAAAAAAAAATATTTACTATTTGTATTCGCTTCTTTTTTGAGTTTTGCTCAAAATACTAAAGATTTTTCAATTGTTTGGAATACAAATACGTCATTTATTGTAGGAGATACAAAATATAATATTCCCCAATTTCAGTCTGAAAATTTTGAATTTCAGGTTGCGAAAAATACAATTTCTTATGTTAATAGCTTAAAAGTTACAGGCTTAATTTCTGAAAGCACTGTTGCTATTAATAATATTATTTATGAAACAATTGATGTTTCTTTATTAGGTGATTTAGGGGTGTCAAATATATCCTCTAAAATTGATTTTAAATCGTTTTCATCTTACGCCAGAGATGAAGCATTTCTTTCGTTCCAGTTTAATCCAATAATTAAAGACAATTCGGGTTACAAAAGAGTAAAATCATTTACGCTAAATTATTCGGTTTCTAATGCTAACAGCACTTTTCAAAGCATTAATTCTATTCAAAATTCAGTTTTGGCAACTGGGTCTTGGCACAGATTTTATGTTGAAAAATCTGGGGTTTACTTAGTTAGTAAAAGTTTTCTTCAAAGTATTGGCGTGAATGTTGCAGTTGACCCAAGAAATATTAAAATTTATGGTAATGGTGGTAGGATGTTACCTTTACTAAACAGTACAGCATATCCTATTGATTTGGAAGAAAATGCCATTCAATTTGTGGGCGAAGCAGATGGTGTTTTTAATGAAAATGATTACATTCTGTTTTATGCAGAAGGTATGGATACATGGAACGATGAGAGTCTAACGCACGTAAATCAGTTTGCAGATAGATCTTATTATTATGTAACTTCAAATGGTGCAGCAGGAAAAAGAATTCAAAATTATACAGAGCCTGCTGGAACACCAACTTTAGTACTTTCCAATTATGATGGCTATCAATTTCATGAAGTTGATTTGTTTAACGCTGGAAAAATTGGCAGAAGATGGTTTGGTGAAAAATTTGATTTAGATGACAATCAGACTTTTCAATTCGTATTACCTAATTATACTTCGGGTTCACCCGTAAATTTTTCAGCGAATTTTGCAGCTGTTTCTTTTGTTTCCACTTCATTTAAAGTGAAAGCAAATGCCGTCGATATCGGAACTGTTTCAATTAATTCTGCTTCAGGGTCTGCATTAGGTTATGAAAATATTTTAAATACCACTTTTGTTCCTACTTCAAACGCTGTATCAATCGATTTATCATACATTAATAGTGGTGTGCCTTCTTCAAAAGGATATTTAGATTATATTATTTTAAAATATAACGCCGAACTAAAAGGTTTCGGCAAACAATTTTTGTTTTCTAATAATTTAGTAAAAACCAATATCGGAGTAGGACAATTTGTTGTTTCGAACGCCACAACTTTAAGATCGGTTTGGGATGTTACAGATATATATAATGTTACAAAATTAGATAACACTCAAAATAATGTGTCTTTTAAATTGGCTTTAGGACAAGATAAAAAGTTTGTTGCGGTTGATAATGTAGATTTTTATACTCCTTTGAGAGAAAATGAAACCAATGTGGCCAACCAAAATTTAAAAGGCACCATTTTTAAAAATAATCAAGGTCTTTTCCAAGATATAGATTATTTAATAGTAACTCCATCGAGCTTGGTTGCTCAGGCAGAAACTTTGGCTAATTTCCATAGAAATAACTCAAATATGAATGTTAAAGTAGTACCGCTACCTTTAATATATACTGAATTTGGAGGTGGAAAACAAGATGTCGCGGCTATTAGAAATTTTGTAAAATATGTTTATGATAATGCTTCAAATACAACCAGTAAAGTTAAATATTTAAATTTATTTGGAGATGCATCGTATGATTTTAAAAACAGAATTAAAAACAACACAAATATCGTACCTATTTTTCATGGTTTTGATGTTTCTAATTCCTTAAGTCCAAATAACAGTTCAAATTTTTCTTTATTTTCTTCTTTCATGTCGGATGATTTTTTTGCGCTTATGGATAGCAACGAAGGGAATATGATAGCTTCTGCAGATTTAATGGATTTAGCTGTAGGCAGAATGCTAGTTTCTTCAAACACACAAGCTTCAGAGATGGTAAACAAAGTACTTGAATATCATGATGAAAAATCTTACAAAAGATGGAGAAATAACTTAGTGTATTATTCAGACGATCCCGATCCTTTTTTATCTGGAGATTATTTATTACAAAAAGATTTAAATGAATTAGCGGATGAAGTTTCAGTCGCCAACCCATTTTTTAATTCAAACAAAATTTTTACTGACGCTTATGTACAAGAAGTTAGCGCCGGTGGGCCAAGATATCCACAAGCAAAAAAAGCATTTATTGACGCAATTGAATTAGGCGCGTTAGTTTTAAATTATTACGGACATGGAAATGAAGAGAGTTTTGCAATTGAACGAATTTTTGAAAAAGCAGATGCACAAACACTTAATAATAGGTATAAATATCCTTTATTTATTACAATTACTTGTGAGTTTACCCGTTTTGATGATCCAAATCGTCCAACAGGTGGCGAATACATGTATTGGAACAAAACAGGTGGCGCCATTGCATTATTAGCAACAACCAGACAAATTAGTCAGTCACTCGGAATTGATTTAAATGAAGCGATTTATGATAATTTATTTACGATGGAAAACAATTCCTATATTTCTATTGCAGAATCTCTTCGTAGGGCCAAAATTAGTTTGGGCGGTTCAAATAAACGAGTCGTTTTTTATATAGGCGATCCCGCCTTAAAATTAGCCATTCCAAAACCAAAAATAGTTTTAACAAAAATAAATGGTGAAAATATAAATACGACAACGCTTTCTTTACAAGCCTTATCTTTAGGAACTTTATCAGGAGAAGTTATAGATGAAAACAATACTTTAATAACCAATTATAATGGAGATTTAGCAGTACAAGTGTATGATAAAAATTTAAATAGATTGACACTTGATAATGACAATGTTTCATTGCCACCCATTAATCAACCTAAGCTAAATTTTGTAAGCTTAGGAGAAGTAATCTACAGAGGAAATGCTTCTGTTGTAAACGGAAAATTTGAGTTTAGTTTCATCGTGCCACAAGATATTCAAATTCCTATTGGAAATGCTAGAGTAAGTTTTTATTCCAAAAGTAACTCACCAATTTTGCAAAATCAAACAGGATACAACACGCAAATAAAAGTAGGAGGTGTAAATACTTCAGCTCCTTCAGATACTACGCCGCCAAAATTAAAATTATACATGAACGATACCAATTTTGTCAGTGGTGGCATTACAAATGAATCACCAATTTTTCTTGCGTTTTTAGAAGATGAAAACGGAATTAATACTGCAAGCGGAATTGGACACGATATTGTAGCTATTTTGGACAATGATGAAAACAATCCATTTAATTTAAATGACTATTACGAAACAGAAACGGATAACTACAAAAAAGGTAAAGTTACTTATCCGTTCAGAGATTTAGCACCTGGTTTGCATACTATTTTGTTTAAAGCATGGGATGTTTATAATAATTTAATTACTGCTGAAATTCAGTTTGTGGTTATTGGCGACGGTGATTTGCAATTAGAACGCGTTTTAAATTATCCAAATCCATTTGTTAGTTATACCGAATTTTGGTTTAATCACAACAGGCCATTTGAACCTTTAGAAGTTCAAGTTCAGATTTTAACAATAACAGGTAAATTGGTAAAAACCATAAACCAAACTGTTGTAAATGAGGGTTTTACTTCCAGAGATATTAAATGGGATGGAAAAGATGATTTTGGAGATAAAATAGGAAAAGGAGTTTATGTATACAAAGTAACTGTAAAGTCAGCAATTACAGGTAAAAAATCCGAAAAAATTGAAAAACTTGTAATCCTATAAAAAAAATGTATATTTGTCAATTCACTATTAAAATAAGCATATTGAAATAAAACTACATCTGAAATAAATAAATACTAATTAAATCAAACAGATGAAAAATCTAATTAAACTTTTAACAATTTTAGTAGTTACGCAATATACCTTCGGGCAAGAAAGAGTAATTACTACCGGAGTTCCTTTTTTATTAATTGCTGCTGATGCACGTTCTGCAGGTTTGGTCGACATGGGCGTAGCTACTTCTGCCGATGCCTATTCGCAACAATATAACCCATCAAAATATGCGTTTTCAAAGCAAAAGCAAGGATTTTCAATGAGTTACACACCTTATTTAACTAGTATTGCAAATGATATTTCGTTGGGGCAAATAACGTATTTTAATCGATTCAATGATCGTATGGCTTTTTCTGGAAGTTTGCGTTATTTTGGTTTTGGAGATATCGAATTAAGAGAAACTGGTGATCCCAATGAAGTTCCTGTAATTACAAGTCCAAATGAGTTTGCGCTAGACGGTTCGTATTCGTTAAAACTTAGCCCTGAATTTGCGATGGGAGTTTCTGGTCGTTATATTCGTTCCAACCTAAAAATTGCCAACGCCACAACTGATGCTAGACCAGCTACTACTTTTGCGGTGGATGTTTCAGGTATTTATCAATCTGAAGAAGTTGCGTATGATAATTTCAACGGAAAATGGAGAGCAGGTTTTAATTTTCAAAATTTAGGACCAAAATTATCGTATGACAATGATTTGTTAAATGAAAATTTTATCCCAGCGAATTTGAGATTGGGAGGAAGTTTTGACTTTATTTTAGATGATTATAACAAAGTAAGTTTAATAGGTGAAACTACAAAATTATTAGTGCCAACTCCTCAAGCGGTTACAGATTTAAATAATGATGGCGTTATTGATGCCACTGATAAATCAATTAACAATCAAAATTATAGACAAATAAGTTGGACAAGCGGAATTTTTCAATCTTTCGGCGATGCGCCTAACGGTTTTTCAGAAGAGTTACAAGAGTTTACTTGGGCGTTAGGCGCTGAATATTGGTACCAAGATTCTTTTGCTTTAAGAACGGGTTACTTTAACGAAAGTGTAGAAAAAGGTGCCAGAAAATACTTAACATTAGGAGCTGGTTTTAAATATAATATCGTGAAAATAGATATTTCCTATTTGTTCTCAGCATCAAAAGTTAGAAACCCGCTTGAGAATACTTTAAGATTTTCTTTATCATTTAATTTTGGAGACGAATACGATGATAACTAATAAAATATATAATTAATTTTAATCCAAATTCAATCTTTTTTGAATTTGGATTTTTTTTCCAAAAAAAGTAAATTTTTTTAAAAAAGTCATTTATGCAAGAAATACGAATAGAAACTAAAATAACTGTTTTTGAGTCATTTGATGAATTATCAGATTTGGAAAAAGAATACATGAATAAAGCCATAGAAATTAGAAAAAAAGCCTATGCGCCCTATTCGAAATTTTTAGTAGGTGCAGCTATTGTATTAGATAATGGTATAGTTTTACAAGGTTCGAACCAAGAAAACGCAGCCTATCCTTCAGGTTTGTGCGCAGAACGAGTGGTGATTTTTTACGCAGGAGCCAATTATCCTGAAAATAAGATTGTAAAAATGTTTATTTCAGCCGCACCTTCAGATCGTGAAGCAACAACACCAATTCCACCTTGTGGTTCCTGTCGTCAATCCATTTCTGAATATGAAGTGAAACAAGATTTGCCCATCGAAGTTTATTTTATGGGATCAAATGGACCAATTCATAAGTCTGATTCTATAAAAAATTTATTACCTTTTATGTTTGATAAAACTATTCTATAACGTTTTCGCTAATAAAAATTAAAATAAATTGATTATTTTTTTAATTTAAACAGTAATAAATTTTTAGAATAAAATACGTTGTAGTATTTTTGTGGTTCGTAAAAAAAATAAAAAACAATATATGAAACCAATTACAAAAGAAGTATATCTAAAATGGTATGAAGACATGCAGTTTTGGAGAAAGTTTGAAGACAAATTAGCTGCTTTATATATACAACAAAAAGTAAGAGGATTTCTTCATTTATATAATGGACAAGAAGCCGTTTTAGCAGGTGCATTGCACGCTATGGAGTTAGGTGGAAAAGATAAAATGATTACCGCTTATAGAAATCACGTGCAGCCAATTGGTATGGGCGTAGATCCAAGAAAAGTAATGGCAGAATTATTAGGTAAAGTCACCGGAACTTCAAAAGGTATGGGTGGTTCGATGCACATTTTCTCAAAAGAACATGGCTTTTATGGAGGACATGGAATTGTAGGTGCTCAAATTCCTGTTGGTGCAGGTATGGCTTTTGCTGATAAATACTTTGAAACAGGTGGCGTTACATTAACCTATTTTGGAGATGGAGCAGCACGTCAAGGATCTTTACATGAAGCATTTAATATGGCTATGTTGTGGAAATTACCAGTTGTTTTTATTTGTGAAAATAATGGATATGCCATGGGAACTTCTGTAGAAAGAACGGCGAATCATACAGATATTTGGAAGTTAGGTTTAGGATACGAAATGCCTTGCGGACCAGTTGATGCTATGAATCCTGTTAAAGTAGCTGAAGCTATGCATGAAGCCATGGAACGCGCTAGAAGAGGTGATGGACCAACTTTCCTAGAAATGAAAACTTACCGGTACAGAGGTCACTCTATGTCAGATGCGCAACATTATAGAACGAAAGACGAAGTAGAAGAGTACAGAAAAATTGATCCAATTACTCAGGTTTTAGATATTATAAAAGAGAAAAAGTACGCTACTGAAGCAGAAATTGAAATTATAGATCAAAGAGTAAGCGATTTAGTAGCTGAATGTGAAAAATTTGCTGAAGAATCTCCTTTCCCAGAAGCACAACAATTATATGATGTGGTTTACGAACAAGAAAATTATCCATTTATTCCCCACAGACTATAAATTATGGCAACAGTAATTACAATGCCCCGTTTAAGTGATACCATGACAGAAGGAGTGGTAGCTTCTTGGCTAAAAAAAGTGGGTGACACAATAAAAACAGGTGAAATTTTAGCCGAAATTGAAACTGATAAAGCTACAATGGAATTTGAATCCTTTTATGACGGTGTTTTATTACACATAGGTATTCATGAAGGAGAATCAGCTCCAGTAGATTCTTTATTAGCTATTGTAGGAAAACAAGGTGAAGACATTTCGGCTTTGTTAACTTCAGGTGCTCCAGAAAAACAAGCTACTCCAATAGAAGAGGTTAAAACTGAAACTAAAACTGCTACATCAACATCAGAAATTCCTGCAGGTGTAAAAGTAGTAACTATGCCGCGTTTATCAGACACAATGACAACCGGTACTGTGGCAACTTGGTTGAAAAAAGTAGGAGATACGGTGAAAGAAGGAGATATTTTAGCAGAAATAGAAACAGACAAAGCTACAATGGAATTTGAATCTTTCAACGCAGGTACCTTATTATATATTGGTGTGGAAGAAGGAGGAACGGCTCCAGTAGATACTATTTTAGCCATTTTAGGGCCAGCTGGAACAGATGTTTCAGGAATTGCAGCTAACTATTCAGTGGGTGCAACTGTTTCAACGCCAAAAATTGAAGATGTTAAGCAAGATACAAACCCAACACCCAACATCCAACACCCAACACCTAATAGTAATGACCGAATTTTCGCATCGCCGTTAGCAAAGAAAATTGCTTCAGACAAAGGCATCAATATTTCTCAAGTAAAAGGGTCAGGTGAAAATGGAAGAATTACAAAATCAGATGTAGAAAACTTTACTCCATCATTTGGTAATACTCCGGTTCAAGCCGTAACAGATGCTACTAATGCAGTTTCAGCCGTGAAGCCTTTTGTTCCAGCAGGAGAAATGTTTCAAGAAGAAATTAAAAACTCGCAGATGCGTAAAACTATCGCGAGACGTTTATCAGAATCTAAATTTACAGCACCACATTATTATTTAACAATTGAGTTAGATATGGATAATGCGATTGCTTCAAGAAATACAATTAATAGTTTGCCAGAAACAAAAGTATCATTTAACGATATGGTTATTAAGGCATCTGCTATGGCACTGAAAAAACACCCACAAGTCAATTCTCAATGGAGAGAAGATGCAATGGTAATCAATCATCATGTAAACATTGGAGTTGCCGTTGCCGTTGAAGACGGTTTAATGGTTCCAGTATTGAAATTTACAGATCAAATGAGTTTAACTCAAATTGGTGTGAGTGTAAAAGATTTAGCAGGAAAAGCAAAATCAAAGAAAATTCAACCAGCCGAAATGGAGGGAAGTACTTTTACGATTTCCAACCTGGGAATGTTTGGCATCCAATCTTTTACTTCAATTATCAATCAACCCAACTCTGCTATTTTATCTGTTGGCGCTATTGTTGAAAAACCAGTAGTTAAAAACGGTCAAATTGTAGTGGGTAATACCATGACAGTAACATTAGCTTGTGATCATAGAACGGTAGATGGAGCCACAGGCGCTAAGTTTTTACAGACTTTTAAAGCGTTTATGGAAAATCCTGTAACTATGCTTGCATAAAATAATTTTATCATAATAGAATCCCGAAAATTATTTTTCGGGATTTTTTTTTATATTTACATCAAACTAATACTATTTTGAAAAATATAATAATTACAGGAACTTCTCGCGGCATTGGTTATGAAATGGCTTTGCAGTTTGCTAATGCGGGTTATCAAGTATTGGCAATTTCACGCAAAACGCCACAAATTTTAATTGAGCACGAAAACATTACGTGTTTAGCAATCGATATTTCAGATGAAAATCAGTTGCAACAAGTTAGTGATTTTGTGTCAAAAACTTGGCAAAAAGTGGATATTCTAATTCATAACGCAGGAAGTTTGTTACATAAAAATTTTACAGAAATTACTACCCAAGAATTTCAAAATATTTATAAAGTAAATGTTTTCGCAGTTGCAGAGCTAACCAAAATTTGCATCCCATTTATGGAAAAAGGAAGCCACGTTGTAACTATAAGTTCCATGGGTGGCATTCAAGGAAGTGTCAAATTCGCTGGACTTTCAGCTTACAGCTCAAGTAAAGGAGCCGTAATAACGCTATCAGAATTATTAGCTGAGGAATATAAAGAAAGTGAAATTGCGTTCAATGTTTTGGCATTAGGTGCCGTGAATACAGAAATGTTACAAGAGGCTTTTCCAGGATATGAAGCGCCACTTTCAGCTAAAGAAATGGCAGATTATATATTTAATTTCGCCTTAACTGGAAATAAATATTATAATGGGAAAGTTTTGCAGGTAAGTGCTTCAACACCTTAAATAGTTATAATTTGGACATTCTTTCTAAATATTTACCTGAGCACGCCGTGGAACCAGTTTTTGAATTGATTAAGCAAAATCATGTGCACTTGAAAATTGTAAACGAACGAAATACCCGCCATGGCGATTATCGAAGACATCCTGATGGTTTTCATCAAATTACTGTCAATGCCAATTTGAATAAGTACCGATTTTTAATGACTTTAATTCATGAAATCGCTCATTTGGTTGCTTTTGAAAAATATGGTAGAAACATTTTACCTCATGGAACAGAATGGAAAATTACTTTTCAGCATTTAATGATTCCTTTTATTCGTCCAGAAATATTTCCGCATCAAATTTTGCCTTTGATGGCAAGACATTTTAGAAATCCAAAAGCAAGTTCTGACACAGATGCTACCTTGTCTTTGGCTTTAAAACAATTTGATGAAAGAAATACAGAACACAATTATATTTTTGAAATTCCAAATGGAAGTACATTTAGAATTAAAAACGGAAAAGTTTTTAAAAAAATAGCTTTGCGTGTTAAACGATATGAATGTTTAGAATTGAGTTCAGGAAGATTGTTCTTATTTCAACCAAATGCAGAAGTTGAAGTGATTTCAAATTAATGGAATATAATAAAAGGCGAAAAATGATTTTATAAAAAAAAAGCTTCAGATTTTCTGAAGCTTTTTTGTATGTATTAAAAAGATTACGCTTTTTTCGGTGTAGCTTTTTTAGGAGTAGTTTCTTTTGTTGCTGTTGTTTTTTTAACAGGAGCTTTTTTAACTGGAGCTTTTTTTGGTGCCACTTTTTTTGTGGTTTTCTCTGCTGTTTTTTCAACTTTATCTTTTGCAACTACTTTTTTGACTGGTGCTTTTTTTACAGGAGCTTTTTTTACGGGAGCTTTTTTAACTTTTGGATTTTCTTCAATTATTTCAGGAGCTTTTTCCAATACAGGTTCAGCAATTTCTGATTTTTTTACACCAGTATTTTCTTCTGTTTGTTTAGCTTTTCCAAATAATGAGCTAAAAAAATTTAATAATCCCATAATAATTTAGTTTTAAGTTTCGCCAAAGATAAGTAATTGGTAATCAATACACAAAATAAAATTTTAACAAATTTAAAAATGTTATAATTATGGTGAAAACTTTTGTGGAAAACCAGTAATCTAACTTTTTCATTTCCAATCAATTTTCTATATTTGTAAAAAACAGTTATATGTTATCATTAAGCCTAAAAAATGAAACCTCAAGATTAAAAGCCGTGGTACTTGGCACAGCGATTAGCAATGGTCCCACACCAACAATTGAAGAAGCTTATGACCCAAAATCATTAGAACACATTAAGGCTGGATCCTATCCAATAGAAGCAGATATGGTTGCTGAAATGGAAGCTTTTGATGCCGTTTTTAAAAAATATGAGGTGCAAGTATATCGACCTGAAATTATTGAAAATTACAATCAAATTTTTTCGAGAGATATCGGTTTTGTAATTGAAGACCTTTTTATTAAAGCAAATATTTTACCAGATAGAGAACGAGAATTAGATGCCATTCAATATATAATTGATAAAATTGATCCCAATAAAGTTGTCCGTCCACCCGAAGACGTTCATATAGAAGGAGGCGACGTGATGCTTTGGAACGATTATATTTTTATAGGAACGTATAAAGGTTCAGATTACAAAGATTATATTACAGCTAGAACCAACATGAAAGGAGTGAATTACATACAAAATTTGTTTCCAAATAAAATAGTAAAAGCATTCGATCTAGTTAAATCTAAAATAGAAGCAAGAGATAATGCCTTACATTTAGACTGCTGCTTTCAGCCTATTGGCATAAACAAAGGCATCATTTATAAGAGTGGTTTTCGCGAAGAAGCGGATTATGTATTTTTAGTAAATTTGTTCGGTAAAGAAAATCTGTTTCATATTGACAGAGAAGAAATGTACCACATGAATTCAAATATTTTTTCAATAGCGCCAGATGTTATTGTGTCTGAGAAAAACTTTACAAGATTAAATAATTGGTTACGCCAAAACGGTTTTAGAGTTGAAGAAATTCCTTATGCAGAAATTTCCAAACAAGAAGGTCTTTTGCGTTGTTCCACTTTACCATTAATTAGAGACTAAAAACTCACAACAATCAAATCATGAAACAAACTACCAATACCATATTAATGATTCGTCCCGTGGCGTTTCGTATGAACGAACAAACTGCTGTAAATAATTATTATCAAAAAATACTTGATGATTTAACTCCAGAATCAGTCAATTTCAAAGCAGTGCAAGAATTTGATGCATTTGTTGAAAAATTAAAAAGTGTAGGTGTACAAGTAATTGTAATTCAAGACAAAAAAGAACCTGACACACCAGATAGTATTTTTCCAAACAATTGGATTTCTTTTCATGAAACAGGTGATGTAACTTTATATCCAATGTTCGCTGAGAACAGAAGATTAGAGCGAAGAGAAGATATTTTAGATGTTCTAGAAGATAAAGGGTTTGAGATAACTGAAATTATGGATTATACTTCTGCAGAAGAAGATAATGTATATTTAGAAGGAACTGGAAGTTTAATTTTAGATAGAGAATTTAATAAAGCTTATTGTGCACTATCGCCAAGAGCAGATGAAGAATTATTTATTGAATTTTGCGAAGATTTTGATATGTCACCTATTATTTTTGAAGCATTCCAAACCGTAAATGGAGAAAGAAAAGCAATTTATCATACCAACGTTATGATGTGTATTGCAGAAACATTTGCCGTAATTTGTGCCGATTGTATTGATGATAAAAAAGAACGCAAAATGGTTTTAGAAAATTTAAAATCAGATGGCAAAGAAATTATTTTAATCACAGAAGACCAAGTCAATAATTTTGCTGGAAACATGCTTCAAGTTCGAGGAGCTGGTGATAAACGTTATATAGTAATGAGCAATTCAGCTTATCAAAGTTTAACAAAGATCCAAATTGATAAAATTGAAAAACATTGTGAAATTTTACACGCAAGTTTGGATATTATTGAAGCTTGCGGCGGAGGAAGTGCCCGTTGTATGATGGCTGAGGTTTTTTTACCGAAAATGGAATAAATATAAATGGTTAAATGCTTAAATTCCAAATTTCAACAATACTCAGTTGGAATTTGGAATTTTTATTTTTGGAATTTATAAATTTAAATTCCTCTAATAATACTTAAAACCGCACTAATAATATATTGAATTCCGATTGCAATGGTTAAAAATCCAATGATTCTTGATATCGCTACAATTCCTGATGAACCTAATATTTTTGCAAGATAATGCGCACTCCTTAATACCAAATAAATTAAAATGGCTACTGCTAAAATAGCAAAACTTGAAAATAGTATTTCCGATGTGGTTATTGAAGCGTTGGATTCTGTTAATTCTTGATAATAAGCAATCAACAACGAAATAGATCCAGGACCTGCAAGCATAGGCATTGCTAAAGGAGTAAGTGCGATATTTTGACGCATTTCCACTTCTTTTTGTACTTTTTTATTAATTCCTTTGTTCTTACTAAAATTTCCATTTAATAATGAAAATCCTGAACTGGCAATAATAATTCCACCAGCAATTCTTAATGCAGTAATGGTAATCCCAAAAAAAGACAATACATATTGACCGACAAAAAATGAAATGAGTAAAATTACAAATACATTAATTGAAGTGATTAAAGAGGTTCTTGATCGTTCAGATGCAGAATATCCTTGTGTCAATCCTACAAAAATAGGCACGGTTCCAATCGGATTTAAAACAGAAAACAAGGCGGCGAATAAATAAATAAAAATGTCCATAGTTTTTTTGCAAATATATCTTGTTAATCAAAGATAGCATTTACAAAACAATTAATTAAATGTAAATTAAAAAATATTTTGTAAATTAGTACAACTAAAATTTGAAAAATGAAAACGTTAGTGATAGGAGCCACCACAAATAAAGAGCGATATGCTTATAAAGCCATTCAAAGTTTAATTAATAAAACACATCAAGTAGTGGCCATCGGTGCTAAAGAAGGCATGGCATTAGACGTGAAAATTGAAACTACTAAATTTCCATTTACTGGAATTGATACCGTTACGTTATATTTAAATCCTAAAAATCAAGAAGAATATTACGACTACATTATTTCTTTAAAACCAAAACGAGTAATATTTAATCCAGGAACTGAAAATCCAACATTTTACGAAATATTAAAACAAAATAATATTCAATCTGAAGTTGCTTGCACTTTGGTTTTGTTAGCTACAAATCAGTATTAATTATGCCTTTTTTACTTATTAAGTACAATCCAATAAAAGTAATCAAACCATTTACTATAATTAATTCTTCAGCAAAAGCATACGGAATTAACTTTGGAGCCTCCGCATCAATTCCAGAATTTGTACTAATTAAAAAGGTTATCGCCGGCGACAATAAGCAAATAAATGGCACCAATTTATCTTTTACAGAACGGTTTTTGACTAAAATTCCAAAAGCAAACAAACCTAAAAGTGGTCCGTATGTGTAAGACGCAACTTTAAATATTAACTTTACTACCGATTGATTGGTTAACGAATTAAATATTAAAATCACCAAAAATATAGCCAACGAAAATCCAATATGAACTAAATGCCTTGTTTTTACTGTATTTTTAGTTTCTTCTTTTTTCTCCATTCCTAAAAAATCAATACAAAATGAAGTCGTTAACGCAGTTAATGCGGAATCTGTCGTAGCAAAAGTAGCAGCGGTTAAACCTAATAAAAATACAACAGCTGGCACTAAAGCAAAATGATTGAAAGCAATTTCAGGAAATAATAAATCGGTTCTTGCAGCACCATTTAATGTAGGAACAGGAATGTTGTTTTTTGCTGCAAATAAATATAATAAAGCACCTACACTTAAGAAAAACAAATTAATTATTACAAATATTACAGTAAACGTAAACATGTTTTTTTGTGCTTCTTTAATATTCTTACAGCTCAGATTTTTCTGCATTAAGTCCTGGTCTAAACCAACCATAGCAATAGTTACAAAAATTCCACCTAAAATTTGTTTTACAAAATGTTGACCTGAACCTATAAAATCTTCAAAAAAGAAAATTTTAGAATATTCAGAATTATTAATTGTAGAAATCGCTTCACTAAAACCTAAATCCAAACTATCACAAACAAAGTAAAGGGTAAAGAAAACAGAACTTACTAAAAATACTGTTTGAAGTGTATCTGTAATAATAATTGTTTTCAATCCGCCTTTATAGGTGTAGGCAAAAATTAGTCCTAAACTAATTAAAACTGTTGCCCAAAATGGTATCCCATAAGCGTTAAAAACAAAATTTTGTAATACTAAAACAACTAAATATAATCTAAAAGCCGAACCGATTGTCCTACTTAGTAAAAATATAAAAGAAGCGGTTTTATAACTAAAATATCCTAATCGTTGTTCAATATACGTGTAAATTGAGGTTAAATTTAGTTTATAATATAATGGCAATAATACGGTGGCTACTATAATAAATCCAATAGCGTTGCCTAAAATAAATTGAAAATAGGCAAACTGATTAGACGATACAGCACCAGGTACTGAAATAAAAGTAACACCAGAAAGTGCTGTTCCAATCATACCAAAAGCTACTAAATACCAAGGCGATTTGCTATTTGCCTTAAAAAAAGTATCGTTGCTACTGCCTGATTTTTTGTTCATGAAATAGGAAATTCCAAATAAAACAATGAAATAAGAAACAAAAAAGAGTAGAATTGTAATTGGTTGCATGAGTTTTTTTTACAAAAATAACAGAATAATGCATATTCGTAGCATATTTATTAAAATTAGCACAAAATAAAATCTTCAAAAACCTATTTGCATTTATGTAGATAGGTTTTTTCTTTTTAATATATTTGCAAAATGGAATTCTCGTCAAAATTATTGGAAAATGCAGTTAATGAAGTCGCAATGTTGCCCGGCATTGGGAAACGAACAGCTATGCGATTGGTGTTGCATTTGCTAAAACAACCTGCAAATCAAACGCAATTATTGACAGATGCACTAACTAAAATGCGAAATGAAATTATTTATTGTCAAAATTGTCATAATATTTCTGATTTTGCAGTTTGTGAAATTTGCAATAATCCGTCAAGAGACCATTCAATAATTTGTGTAGTTGAAGACGTAAGAGATGTTATGGCTATTGAAAACACTAGAATGTATAAAGGAATTTATCATGTTTTAGGAGGTAAAATATCTCCTATTGAAGGTATTTCACCAAGCCAATTAAATATTAATTCTTTGGTAGAAAAAGTAAAAGAAGAGAAAGTTTCAGAAATAATCTTTGCATTAAGTTCCACTATGGAAGGCGATACCACAAATTTTTATATCTTTAAACAGATAAAAGCATTTACAATAAAAGTGTCTACAATTGCCAGAGGAATTTCTGTTGGTGACGAATTGGAATATGCAGATGAAGTTACATTAGGAAGAAGTTTATTACAAAGAATTCCTTTTGAATCTTCAATGAAATCTATTTAAGATTTCACAGATTAAAAAATATTAAAGTTAAAGAAAATTAAAAAGATGATTAAAAATATTTGTTGTATTGGTGCAGGTTATGTTGGAGGACCAACAATGGCCGTTATTGCTCAAAAATGCCCACATATAAAAGTAACTGTTGTTGATTTAAATCAGGATAGAATAAATGCTTGGAACGATCAAGATTTGAGTTTATTACCCATTTATGAACCGGGATTAGATAAAGTAGTTGCTGAAGCAAGAGGAAGAAATTTATTTTTTTCAACTGAAGTCGATCAAGCAATTGACGAAGCAGATTTAATTTTTATTTCTGTAAATACACCTACAAAAACTTATGGCGTAGGAAAAGGTATGGCTGCAGATTTAAAATATATCGAATTGTGCGCCAGACAAATTGCACGCGTGGCTAAAACAGATAAAATTGTAGTTGAAAAATCTACACTTCCTGTTCGAACTGCTCAAGCGATTAAAGATATTTTGGACAATACAGGAAACGGTGTAAATTTTCAAATTTTATCGAATCCAGAATTTTTAGCTGAAGGCACCGCAATAGAAGATTTGTTTGCTCCTGATAGAGTGCTAATTGGCGGAGACACTACTGTTGAAGGTCAAGATGCCATACGTAAATTAGTTGAGGTGTATGCAAATTGGGTAAACAAAGATCTTATTTTGACTACAAATGTGTGGTCTTCTGAATTGTCAAAATTAACAGCAAATGCTTTCTTAGCGCAACGCGTTTCTTCTATAAATGCGATGAGTGAATTGTGTGAAAAAACTGGTGCCGATGTCAATGAAGTTGCAAAAGCCATTGGTTTAGATAGTAGAATTGGTTCAAAATTTCTAAAAGCATCAGTTGGTTTTGGCGGTTCTTGTTTTCAGAAAGATATTTTAAACTTAGTGTATATCGCTAAATCATACGGATTAAATGAAGTTGCCGATTATTGGGAACAAGTAATCATAATGAATGACCACCAAAAGCGTCGTTTTTCAAATAATATTATTAGTACTTTATATAATACAGTTTCAGGTAAAAAAATTGCTTTTTTAGGATGGGCTTTTAAGAAAGATACAAACGACACTAGAGAATCAGCTGCCATTTATGTAGCAAATGATTTAATAAGTGAGCGTGCAAACATTGCAGTTTTTGACCCTAAGGTAAAAGAAAAACAAATACTTTCGGATTTAAATTATCTAGAGTCTCGTTCAGATGAGCAAAATCAAAAGTACATTTCAGTGGAAAATAACGGTTATGATGCATGTAAAAACGCACATGCTATAGCTGTTTTAACAGAATGGGACGAGTTTAAAACCTACGATTGGCAAAAAATATATGACAATATGCTAAAACCTGCTTTTGTTTTTGACGGAAGAAACATATTAAACAAAGCAGCATTAGAAAAAATAGGATTCATTTATCAAGCTATTGGATCATAAAAAATGTTTTTTAATTCACTTCATTTTGCTGTTTTTTTACCCATAATTTTTATTTTATATTGGTTTGTTTTCAATAAAAATAAATCTTGGCAAAATAGTTTATTAATTATTGCAAGTTATTATTTTTATGCTTGTTGGGATTGGCGATTCCTTTTTTTATTGGTATTTTCAACTCTTTTAGATTATTTTTCAGGAATTCAAATTGAAAAAAGTAAATCAGTTAAGGAAAGTAAATTCTGGTTTTGGTTGAGTATTATAATCAACTTGGGATTTTTAGGCATTTTTAAATATTATAACTTTTTTGCCACTTCATTCACCGAATTAATCAATGGTTTTGGATTTCAAGTAAATCCATTATTAATAAAAGTAATTTTACCTGTCGGAATTTCGTTTTACACCTTTCATGGCTTATCCTACGTTATCGATATTTATTACAAACGCATTAAAGCAGAAACGAATTTCATCGATTATTCGCTTTTTGTAAGCTATTTTCCATTATTAGTTGCCGGACCTATTGAACGAGCCACACATTTACTGCCTCAAGTAAAAGTAAAACGAGAATTTAATTTCGAAAAAGCCAAAGAAGGCGTTCATCAAATTATTTGGGGATTGGTAAAAAAAGTTGTCATTGCCGATTCTTGTGCGTTGTATGCTAACGAAGTTTTCAACCATCAGGAACAAATGAATTCGTTGTCCTTATTATTAGGTGCAATTTATTTTGCTTTTCAAATTTATGGCGATTTTTCAGGATATTCAGATATTGCGTTAGGCACTTCAAAATTATTTGGAATTGATTTATTGAAAAACTTTAATTTCCCCTATTTTTCAAGAGATATTGCTGAGTTTTGGCGACGTTGGCACATTTCATTATCTTCATGGTTTAGAGATTATTTGTACATTCCATTAGGCGGAAGCAAAGGTGGAAAATGGATGCAAGTTCGTAATACGTTTGTAATATTTTTAGTCAGTGGTTTTTGGCACGGTGCCAATTGGACTTTTATTGCATGGGGTTTGCTAAATGCCATTTACTTTTTGCCCTTATTATTGTTAAATAGAAACAGAAATAATATAGAAGACATTCATTTTAAATTTAATTTTAATGGATTAAAAACGCTTTTTAAGATACTTATCACTTTTTCAATGACCACTTTTGCTTGGATATTTTTTAGAGCAAAATCTATTTCCGATGCTATTTTGTATATAAAAAACATGTTTACCAATTTGAATTTTGATAGTCAATATTTAAATAACGCTCGCTATGCACCAGAATTGTTATGGTTAATTGGTACTTTTATTTTATTTGAATGGTTTCATAAATACAAAACAGAACCCATTTCTGGAAAATATGAAAACATAAAATTATTGTTTTGTATTTTGACTATTTTAGCATTAGGCGTTTTTTCTGATTATAAAGAATTTATTTATTTTCAGTTTTAATGAAACGATTTTTTAAACTATCAGTCGTATTTATTTTTATATTTTTTATAGCTTCATTGCTGTTAGATTTTATTTTTACTACAATAATTTCTCAATCATCTGAACGAAATAAAGTTGAATATGTAATCCATTCCTTTGGGAAGAAATACGATGTCATTATTATGGGAACTTCTCGAGCCAATAACCATTTTGTTACAAATTTGTTCGAAAAAAAAGGTTTAAAATCGTTTAATTATGGTATTAGCGGTTCGCATTTATTCGAAACGTCTTTGTTATTAAAAGTAATGATTGCCAATAAATTTCAAATTAAGAATCTAATTTTGGAAGCTGATTTAAGTATTTGTAATGAAAAAAGAGACGAAGGAACAACTGCACGTTTTATGCCTTATATTCACACAAATACTATTATCAAAGAACATTATAAAAACCAATCAGATTTTAAACAACTCTATTATTTACCGTTTTATAGATATATAAAATTTGATGCAAAAATTGGTTTTAGAGAAGTTTATGAAGTTCTTTCCAAAAAACCGACTAACACGCTACAAAATAAAGGCTATTATCCTTTAATTTCAGACAAAAAAGGAAGCATGAAAAATGATATTTCTACCTTAAAAGTGATCCGAAATAAATATTACGAAGAAATAAAAAAAATCTGTAAACAAAACAATATCAATTTAATTGTTGTGATGACACCAATGTGTCAAAACACTAAAGGATTAGATTATTTTGATAAAGTAAAAAAACAATATCCAGAAATCAATAATTTTGAAAATATCGTAACAAATGATCGTTATTTTGCATCTTGCGGTCATTTGAATAACGAAGGTGCATTTATCTATACAAATCATATTATAAATACATTTTTCAAATAGCTATTTATCTTACTTTTTTTGTAATTTTATGACTTGATTTTTCATTTAATACCCTAAAATTTCACTTATTTTTTCAATTTTTGTATTTTTTATTCTAAATTTTATGTTTTGTCTAAACACCTATTAATCAGTATAATTATCTCTCAATTTTAATCGTTTTTTCGTCTTAAAAAAATGTTAATTGCTTGATATTCAGAAAAATAATAAAAATAGTTGTATCTTTGCAAAGTTAATTCAATAGGAGTGGTCTGATTTATGTCAATCAAACACAATGTAAAAAATTCATTTTTTTACCCTTTTGAGAAATAAATTTACATGAGAAAAGACATTTTTTATTTTGGAGTTGCCATTGCATTTATTGCTATAATTAGTTCTGGTTTTAGTGCATTTAAAGAGGAATCAGTAACAGGATTTCATATCGATGATTCCGAAGTTTACGAGTATCGAGTACCTTCAAAAGACGAATCGGTAAAGTTGAATTTTTCTATACCTTATACAGGAAATACTTTTATCGGTTTCACACAAGCCCTAGGTGTCAAAGAATCAGCGGGTATTTACACTTTGGTTAATCCTTACGGTTACATGGGAAAATACCAATTCGGAAGAAGCACATTAAGACACATTGGTGTTTACAACTTCAATAACTTCCTTAATAACCCTAATTTACAAGAAGATGCTTTTTATGCCTTATTGTGTATAAATAAATGGGAATTAAGAAAAGAAATTAAAAATTATTCAGGTAGAATAATTAACGGAATCAAAATTTCAGAATCGGGATTATTAGCTGCAGCGCATTTAGCAGGTGCGAGCTCAGTAAAAGCATATCTTCGAAGTAATGGAAAAAATGGTTTTAAAGATGGTTTTGGAACTTCTTTAAGATCATACATTAAAAGATTTAACGGCTATGATACTTCTAACGTAATATCAAATAGATTCGCAAAAGTAACAGATTAATTTTTTTGAATAATAAAAATACAAGGTCGATTATGTAAATCGACCTTTTCTTTTTTCCAGTCGTTTACGGTTTTTGTTTTTATAAATTCTGTTGGCAAAGTTATATCGCATGCTATACACAAATTAGTTTGTGGGTGAAGTGTGGTTAAAATATCTTCTAAAAATTTATTATTTCTGTAAGGCGTTTCCATAAAAAGTTGTGCCTGATTTTTTTCTTGAGACCATTTTTCTAAATTTCTCAAAGCACTTTTCTTTTCGTTTTTGTCAATAGGTAAGTAGCCCGTAAAAGCAAAACTTTGACCGTTCATGCCGCTAGCCATTAATGCCATAAGAATAGAACTTGGTCCAACAAGTGGTATTACCTGAATGCCTTTTTCATGAGCTAATTTTACTATTACAGCTCCAGGATCTGCAACTCCCGGACATCCTGCTTCGCTCATTACGCCCATATTTATGCCGTTTAAAAGCGGTTGAATCATTTCATAATGCTCGGCAAATTCCGTATGTTTATTTAATGACCACAATTGCAAATTAGGTTGTGGTTTTTCGGGACAAATCGCCTTGATGCATTTTCTAGCAGTTTTTTCATTCTCAACAATATAATGATCTAAAAGTTCAATACACCTTTTAATAGTTTGTGGCAACACATCGTTTGGATCAACTGATACTTCACCAGGATTTGATAAAGTACAAGGTATTAAATATAATTTACCAAATGTTGAGTTTGTATTCATCTTTTATTTTTTAGTAAAGAAAATGAGTCTATTTTATACTAATGTAATTTAATTTTTCAGCAATTTTTACACATACTTCATCTAACAAATGAAACACCTGTTCAAAATCTTCTATTTCTCCGTAATACGGGTCTGGAACTTCAAACTCATTGGTTGCATGTAATTCATATAAAATTACTTTAACTTTTTGTTTTGATTGTTCATCTGGTGCTAAAGCTATTACGTTGTTGTAATTAGAAGTATCCATTACATAAATATGGTCAAAAGTTTCAAAATCAGATTTAGTAATTTGTCTACACTTTTGTTGACTAATATCGATGCCGAATTTTTTGGCAATTAAAATAGAACGCTTGTCTGGTGGTGCTCCAACATGGTAATTTGCAGTTCCAGCACTATCTATTAAATATTCTTGTTTTGGGAGTTTTGATTGTAAAATGCCTTCTGCTAATGGTGAACGACATATATTGCCTAAGCAAACCATTAAAACCTTGGTAGGCATTTTAAATACTTAGCTTTTTGTTAATGTCTTCCACAAACTTTTTAAATTGTTTGTCGGTAGCTACTAAATTGTCCACTGTTTTTACCGCGTGCAATACGGTTGCATGATCTCTATCTCCAATTTGCGAACCAATATTTGCCAATGAAGCTTTAGTGAACTTTTTAGAAAAATACATGGCTAACTGACGTGCCTGAACAATGTGACGTTTTCTGGTTTTAGATTTTAAAGTTTCTGTATCTAATTGAAAATAATCTGAAACCACTTTTTGAATGTAGTCAATAGAAATTTCACGTTTGATATTTTTCACAAACTTCTCTACAACTTGTTTGGCTAGTTCTAGGTTAATTTCACGTTTGTTGAATGAAGATTGCGCAATTAATGAAATAATAGCACCCTCTAATTCTCTAACGTTTGATTTTATATGTTTGGCTACGTATTCTAAAATTTCATCAGGCATTTCAACGCCATCTCTGTATAAAATGTTTCTTAAGATAGAAATTCTTGTTTCGTAATCAGGTTGATGCAATTCTGCAGACAATCCCCATTTGAATCTAGACAGTAAGCGTTGCTCGATGTCTTGCATGTCTACTGGCGCTTTGTCTGAAGTTAAAATAACTTGTTTTCCGTTTTGGTGTAAATAATTAAAAATGTGGAAAAATACATCTTGTGTTCCTGCTTTTCCTGATAAAAATTGAACATCATCAATAATTAAAACATCAATAAGTTGGTAGAAGTGAATGAAATCATTTCTAGTATTTTTCTTTACAGATTCAATATATTGTTGGGTGAAAATTTCAGCAGAAATATATAAAACTGTTTTTTCTGGATATTTATCTTTAATTTCAACACCGATAGCATGTGCTAAATGCGTTTTACCTAAACCAACACCTCCAAAAATCAGTAATGGGTTAAATGAAGTACCACCAGGCTTGTTTGCAACGGCCATTCCAGCACTTCTTGACAATCTGTTAGAATCTCCTTCTAAAAAATTATCAAAACTATAATTGGCGTTCAATTGAGATTCTATTTTTACATTTCTGATACCAGGAATAATAAACGGATTTTTTAATTCTGGATTCTTATTCACAATCGGCACATCAATTTCTTGTGTTTTTACAGAACTTCGATAGGTGCTAGGAATTTGTTCAGTAAATGGAAGTTTATTACCAGAAGTGTTTTCCATTTTAATTTTATACACTAGCTTTGCTTGATTTCCAAGTTCTTTAGTTAAAGCCGTTTTCAAAATAATAACATAATGCTCTTCAAGCCACTCATAAAAAAATTTACTAGGAACTTGAATATGCAAAGCATTGTCTTCTGATAAACTAATTGCTACAATAGGCTCAAACCATGTTTTATAGGCTTGTTCCTGTATGTTGTCCTTGATAAAGGACAAGCAATTATTCCAAACAGATTTTGCTGCATTAGTCATCATTGTTGTAATTTTTAAAAAAAGTTTTTAATCTAATTTTGAGAAAAAAAAGTGTAAGCCTTTTTTTATGTAGATTTTTATTGGTAGAGCAAATATGTGAATAAATTTATTCTAAAAAAAATGAAATGCTATTGTAATTTAAAAAATATTGTTGTATGTATTTTTGTTTTTAATTTAATAATTAATTAACATTAATTTTAACAACAAAAAAAATATAATTTTTAACAATGAGAGAATTCGAATTTACGGTACGAGTTAGGTACGCAGAAACTGATCAGATGGGCGTGGTATATCACGGAAATTACGCACAATATTTTGAAATGGGTAGGGTAGAATGGTTAAGAAACTTAGGTGTTTCTTATAAATGGATGGAGGATAATGGTGTAATGTTGCCGGTGGTTTCTTTAGAAATGAATTATAAAAAACCAGCAAAATACGACGATTTATTACGCGTAAAAACACTGTTAAAAAGTCAAACCTCTGTAAAAATAGAATTTGATTATGAAATTTACAATGAAGATAATCAATTGTTAACAACCGGCTATTCTATGCTTGTGTTTGTAGATAGAAAAACAGGAAAGCCAATTGTGCCACCAAAATATGTTTCTGATAAAATAAATGAAATTTTATAATATTTTTTTATCAAATAAATTGGTAACATCTTCCTGACCAACAATTATTTGCCAAGTATTAATACCCAAAGATTTTGCAGTTTCAATGTGTTCAAGGGTATCGTCAACGAAAAGTGTCTTTTTTGGATTTAAATTATTTTGTTTGATAATTAAGTTGAAAACCGCTTCATCTGGTTTTCTTACTTTGGTTTCGTAGGAAAAATAAATCTTATTAAAATGAGCGTAAAATTCTCTTGCAAAAGTTAATCCTACCCGATGTTCAAATTTATCAATATGTGTCGGATTCGTATTACTTAATAAAAAGATATCGTACTTATTTCTTAATTTTTCTAAAAATTCTAATCGTTCTAATGGAAAATCTCCAATAATGGCATTCCAAGCTTCTCTAATTTCTATAAGCTCGGCATTAGGTAGGTGCCTCTGAATGGTTTCCATAAACTGCATTTCGTCTATTTTCCCTGTTTCAAATAAAATAGCAGCGGCTTTTAAATCATCACTCCAAACTTTTAATCCTAATTTTTTAAATGCATCAACACTCGCTTGATGGTTCAAGTTTAAAAATACATCTCCTAAATCAAAAATAATTGCCTCAATCATAATTTATGTATGTTTTTAGTTGGTTATTTTTAATTTTTATAGTTTTTTCTGGGGTAAAATTAAAGTCAGGACTTTTTACACCATTTAAAATTTTATTTTCAGCTATAAAAACCCTTGCTTCATCCCATAAATGGTTATTTATAAATTGTTGCAAGGTGTGTGTGCCGCCTTCGACAATAACAGATTGAATGTTTTTTTCAAATAAATGAGTTAAGATATTAGAAATCAAATGAGTATCAAACTGTATACATTCAAAAGCGATATTTATCGAATGTACATAATTTTCTTCTTCCGTGAAAATAATTGTTGGATTTTTTTTATTTTTAACATTAAAATCATCTGGAATTTTATTAGTTTTATCAATAATAATCCGAGTAGGTTGCTGCCCAAACCAATCTCTGGAATCTAAACTTGGATTATCATTTAAAACAGTTGTTGTTCCAACTAAAATGGCTTGTTCTTCCGTTCTATATTTGTGCACCAATTGTCTAGAATAGGTATTTGATATAGCAAAAGAGGTTTTTGAATTGGGTAAAAAAGGCGCAATAAATCCGTCTGCCGTTTCTGCCCATTTTAGTATAATATATGGTCGTTTTTTAGTATGAAATGTAAAAAATCGTTTATTTATTGTTAAGCATGCTGCCTCTAAAACATTTAGTTCAACTTCGCACCCTGCCTCTTTTAATTTATCAACACCTTTTCCAGATACTTCTGAATAACTATCGATACAACCAATTACTACTTTTGGAATTTTATGTGCGATAATCAAATTAGCACATGGAGGTGTTTTTCCAAAATGACTACACGGTTCTAAACTCACATAAATGGTGCTTTCAGAAAGTAATGCTTTATTTTTTACTGAGTTTATTGCATGAACTTCAGCATGTGGTTCGCCTGCTTTTTTATGCCAACCTTCACCAATTATTTTTCCGTTATGTACAATCACACTTCCTACTAACGGATTAGGATATGTGGTTCCTAAACCATTTTTAGCCAATTGCAAACAGCGTTTCATGTAAATTTCATGCTCAATCATCTTACAAATTTAGTACTTTTACATTTTATATTTGCAAATGGACTACATAATACGAAAAATTGAACCTAAAGACAATCTGAAAATTGCTTCAGTAATTCGAAATATTTTTGAAGAATTAGACGCTCCAAAAGTTGGAACTGCTTATGCCGATCCACATTTGACCACTTTATTTGAAGTATATCAAGCTGACAACGAAATTTATTTTGTAGTAGAAAAAGATGAAATTATTTTGGGTGGATGTGGTATTGGAAATTTAATTGATACCGAAATTAAAATATGTGAATTGCAAAAAATGTATTTAGCAAAAGAGGCCCGCGGCAAAGGAATCGCAAATGAATTAATGCAAAAATGTTTAGCATTTGCCAAACAAGTGGGTTATGATAAATGCTACATAGAAACCTTGCCATTTATGAAAGATGCGCAAAAATTATACGTAAAATCTGGTTTTACATATATTGATGGTCCGATGGGATCAACCGGACACAATGCTTGTGATGTATTTATGATTAAAGATTTGTGAAATGTTTAACACAGATTTGCACAAATTTTCACCGATTAATTTGTGGTAATTTGTGTGAATCGGTGTTTAAAAAATATAATATGAACATTAAAAACTTAAAAGATTATTTTTTCTCTGAATTACAAACCATTCAGGATGTTTCTGAAATAGAAAGTTTCTTTTTTATTTTGACAGAATATGTTCATAATTTAAAAAGAATTGACGTTTCTCTAAATCCTGATTTTGAAATTACAGAATCGTATTTTAATAAATGGAAAACCATAATTTCAGAACTTAAAACCGAAAAACCAATTCAATATATTACTGGTGAAGCCTGGTTTTATGGCTTACGATTTGAAGTCAACGAAAACACGTTAATTCCACGTCCTGAAACAGAAGAATTGGTAGAGTGGATAGTTGAAAGTCAAAAGTCAAAAGTCGAAAGTCAAAAGTTGAAAGTTGAAAATCTAAAAATCCAAAAATCTAACAATCTAACAATTCTAGATATAGGAACTGGTTCAGGTTGTATTCCTATTGCATTAAAAAAAGAAATTCCTAATGCTAACGTTTCTGCAATTGATGTTTCTGAAAAAGCACTTGAAATGGCTAGGAAAAATGCCTTAGACAACCAAGTTGAAGTGAATTTCATTCTTCAAGATATTTTACAATCTTCAAATCTTCAAATCTTCAAATCTCCAAATCTTCTTTTCGATATCATAGTTTCCAATCCGCCATATGTCCGAAATTTAGAGAAGTATGAAATTAAAAAGAATGTTTTGGATTACGAACCGCATTTAGCGTTGTTCGTGGATGATACAGATGCATTATTATTTTATAGAAAAATTGCTCAATTGGCATTGAAAAGTTTAGTGCCTAACGGAAAATTGTTTTTCGAAATCAATCAATATTTAGCAAAAGAAACGGTTGAATTATTAGAGCAATTAGATTTCAAAAATATCGAACTTCGTAAAGATTTTATGGGTAATGACAGAATGATTTGTTGTAATTTATAACTTCAAAATTCGACGAATTTTGAAAATTTATTCATAACGCAACGCCTCAACTGGATCCAATTTTGATGCTTTTATTGCAGGATACAAACCAGAAATAATGGTGACAATAAACGTGGTAACAAATGCTGCAATAATTGCCGCCCAAGGTATCACAAATTCAAAACCCGCTACGTTTGCAATTAATGTGCCAAGTAATAATCCTAAAATTATTCCAATTATGCCACCAATTTGACTAATAACAAAGGTTTCTGTGAAAAATTGCCAAGCAATGGTAATGCTTTTTGCACCAAGCGCCTTTCTTATCCCAATTTCACGTGTTCTTTCTGAAACGGAAACCAACATAATATTCATCAATGCTATTGTAGACCCAAAAATAGTTATAGCACCAATAGCTATTGCTGCAATGTTAATTATGGCAATATTTTCTCCTAATTTCTGAATTAAATCGTCGCTACGTTTGATACCAAAATTGTCTTTTTCTACTGGATTTAATTTTCTAACTCGACGCATGGTTAAAATCGAATTGTCAACTGATTCGTCCAATAATTGTTTATTACTAATTTTTACAGCTATATCATAATTAATATTTGGCTGAGAAAAAATAGAACGACCAATCTGTATCGGAATAATAATTCGTAAATCTTGATTGTTACCAAAAGTGGCCCCTTTTTCCTTCAATAATCCAATGACTTTAAATTTGGCACCTCGTACAGAAATAGTTTTGTCTATAGGATTTACACCTTCAAACAAACCATCTTTAAAGTTGGCACCTACGATACATACATAATTATTGTTATCTACGTCAAATGAATTAAAATTTCTACCCGATTCTAAGTCGAAACCATTATTTGGAATAAAATTTTCGTCAGCGCCTAAAACGGTAATTTCTGGATCTGTTTTTTTATTCTCAAATTTTACTTCTGCATTCCCTGAAGCAGTAAATGAAAGTGATGTGGCGGTAAGCGGAAAATTAAATTTATCCTTAAATGCCTTTGCTTGTGGATAGCTTATTATAGGATTAATTTTTTGAGCACGATCATTTCGTTTAATTTGTTCTGAAAAATCATACTGACTTATTGAAAAAGTATTGGCACCCATTGAAGCAAAATTTCCAAATAGATTGTTTTCTAATGCTTTGGTTAAAGTTAAAATTCCTACCAAAAAAGTAATCCCAATAACAATAATAAATACTGTCAAAAAGGTGCGTAGTGCCTGACTTCTAATAGAATCAATAGCAATTTTTGTATTTTCTTTAAATAATCCAATCATATCTATTTGTAGTTTATTTTATGTTTTTGTTACATTTTTTTTGATAATTGAAAATTCAAAAACAGATATTGATGTTGCCATTGATTTTTGCCATTGTCATTGCCATTGATTTTTGCCATTGATTTTTGCGAATCCATTTAAAAGTCAGATATTTGCATTTCAATAATTGATAATTGGCAAATTGCCATATTAACTTATTACTATTATGGCATCAAAACCAAGTATTCCAAAAGGAACTCGCGATTTTTCATCTACAGAAGTAGCAAAAAGAAATTATATATTTTCTATCATAAAATCAAATTTCGAACAATTTGGCTTTCAACCTATTGAAACCCCATCTTTTGAAAATTCGGATACTTTAATGGGAAAATATGGTGAGGAAGGCGACAGACTAATTTTTAAAATATTGAATTCTGGTGAGTATTTAGAAAAAGTTGCTGATGAAGATTTATCAGGAAAAAACACCAAAAAAATTACAAGTCAAATCTCAGAAAAAGCCTTACGTTACGACTTAACCGTGCCTTTCGCACGTTATGTAGTGCAACATCAAAATGAATTAGAATTTCCGTTTAAAAGATATCAAATTCAACCTGTTTGGCGTGCGGATAGACCACAAAAAGGACGTTTTAGAGAGTTTTTTCAATGTGATGCGGATGTCGTAGGAAGTGATTCGCTTTGGCAAGAAGTGGAATTTGTACAATTATACGATACCATTTTCTCTGCTTTAGGTTTGAAAGGGGTAAACATAAAAATTAATAATCGTAAAATCTTATCCGGAATTGCTGAGGTGATTGGCGCTTCAGATAAATTAATTGATTTCACGGTTGCTTTAGATAAATTAGATAAAATTGGCGAAGACGGTGTGAAAAAAGAAATGCTTGAAAAAGGAATTTCAGAAGCAGCTATTGAAAAAGTACAACCGCTTTTCAATTTTACTGGAAATACCAATAAAAAAATTGAAAAGTTAGCCACGCTTTTAGCTTCCTCAAATGAAGGTTTAAAAGGTGTTGAAGAATTGAAATTTATTTGTAATGCCATACATGAATTAGGTTTGCAATCTGCAAATTTAGATGTAGATGTTACTTTAGCTCGTGGATTAAATTACTATACAGGTGCTATTTTTGAGGTAGAAGCTCCAAAAGAGGTAGCTATGGGTTCCATCGGTGGTGGTGGACGTTATGATGATTTAACAGGTATTTTTGGATTAAAAAATATGAGTGGCGTAGGAATTTCTTTCGGATTAGATAGAATTTATTTGGTTTTAGAAGAATTGGGTTTGTTTCCAGAAACAGTAACTACAACTTCAAAAGCATTATTTATAAATTTTGGTGAAGCCGAAACGTTATTTTCATTAAAAGCCATTGCGCAATTAAGACAAAACGGAATTAAAGTTGAAATGTATCCAGATGCAGCTAAAATGGCCAAACAATTCCAATTTGCTGAGAAAAAAGGCATTCAATTTGCCGTTTTAGTAGGCGGAGAAGAAATGAAACAAAATCAATATAAAATTAAAGATTTGGTTTCTGGTGTACAAGAAATAGTTTCGATAGAAGAGTTAATAGAAAAATTAAAATAAGATATTACGCAGAGACACACTGAGAAACACAAAAACGATTCACAAAATTATTTTTGTATTCTGTGTAACTCTGCGAACCTCTGCGAACCTTTGTGTAACAAAATGAAAAAATACTTCCAAGAATTCAAATATAATTTCAATTTAGCTTTACCTGTTATTTTAGGAATGGTGGGTCACACGCTAGTTGGAGTTGTAGATAATATTTTTGTAGGACAATTGGGTTCTACAGAATTAGCTGCGGTTTCTTTAGGAAATAGTTTTATATTCATAGGCATGTCAATAGGAATTGGATTTTCTACAGCTATTACACCAATTATAGCCGAATTTGACAGTACAAAAGATAGAGAAGGTGGAAGAACCGCTTTTCAAAACGGATTAATTTTATGTACCATTTTAGGTTTTGGATTGTTCTTTTTATTACTTTTTGCCAAACCCTTATTGTCATTCATGAACCAGCCTGCAGATGTAGTGAAATTAGCCAAACCATTCTTAGATATTGTAGGCTTTTCATTAGTACCACTTGTAATTTTTCAAGCATACAAACAGTTTGCAGATGGAATGAGCGAAACAAAATATTCCATGTATGCCACAATTTACGGAAACATTATAAATATAGTAATTAATGCTTTATTGGTTTTTGGATTGTTTATGTTTCCTAAAATGGGTATTGTTGGCTCGGCAATAGGTACCTTAATAGCACGTATTTTTATGGTAATTTACATGCATTATATTTTGTCTAAAAACGATAAATTTAAATCTTTCTTTAAGAATTTTGGTTGGCAATCATTTCAAAAAAGTGTTTCAGATAAAATTATTAAGTTGGGTATTCCTTCTTCTATGCAAATGTTTTTTGAAGTGGCATTATTTACAGGGGCCATTTGGTTGTGTGGAATGATAGGCACTACTAGTCAAGCAGCTAATCAAATTGCATTAAGTTTGGCTTCATTAACTTTTATGTTTGCCATGGGATTAAGTGTTACAGCTATGATTCGGGTAGCCAATCAGAAAGGATTGAATGATTATAAAAAACTAAATACGGTAGCCCATTCTATTTTCTTAATGGCAATAATTTTAGAAATTATTTTCGCACTAATTTTTATGTTAGGCAGTCAGGTTTTTCCCTCGTTTTTTGTAAATTCAGAAATGGCATTAAATGCAACTGAAGTGAAAGAAGTACTTTCTGTATCTTCAAAATTATTAATTATTGCGGCATTTTTCCAAATTTCAGACGGTATTCAAGTGGTAGTTTTAGGCGCTTTACGTGGTTTGCAAGATGTAAAAGTACCCATGTATTTAACTTTTGTGGCGTATTGGATTATTGGTTTTCCAATATCCATTTATTTGGGATTGTATACAAATTTAAAAGCTGAAGGTGTTTGGATTGGATTATTAGCAGGATTAACAGCTGCTGCATTGCTGCTTTATCTAAGATTTAGATTTCTATTAAAACAACATAGATAAATTTAGAAAATAGATCATAGATTAAAGACAAAAGATTAAAGATTAAAGATGAAAGACAAAAAATTTGTACTTTTGAAAATTCAAAATTTATAATTTACAATTCAAAATTTTAAAACATGGAATTACCAAAATTTGTAACAGGTGACAACACCGATTTTCCAGATGATATTTTTGTTATTCATTTAGAATATCCGCGATTTTTTATCAATCTAAAAGACGATTCTGTAGAATTTTTAGAAGATGTTGAAGAAGAAGACCAAAAAGAACTTGAAGTTGAAATGGAACATTTAATTACGCTAGCTGGCGAATTTTACGACCGCGAAATGGAACGTTACGAAAAAGTATAAAAAAAACCGATAGTTATCTATCGGTTTTTTTAATCTAAAAATCTAACAAGTCTGTGTAGTCTAACAAGTCTAACCTAAGAGCTACAACTCAGCATAGAACTTCCAATTTTTTCTCTTGCCCAATCGGGTCTTTTAGCAAACCATTTTTCAAATTCGGGTTGTTCATCATGCGGATTTAAAAGGAGTTTGTACAATTCATTTAATAACGAATAATCTTCCTTATCTGCCAATTCAATCGCCATTTGCGCCATATAATTTCGTAAAACATATTTTGGATTTACCGAATTTTGGAGTGTTTTTCGTTCTTGGTCTGTAACTACTTCTTTATTCAAAAGTGTTAGATAGTGCGCAAACCAAAAATGCCAAGTTTCTAAAACAATGCCTCTAACTTCTTCAGGTTTGTAAAAGGAAGCGGTAATTTTTGCTACACAATCTTCACTAGTATCTGTTTTTTCAATCTGATTTAAATTTCTAAAGAAAATCGTATAATCAGTTTCCGTTTGTTCTAAATTATATAGCAATTGTTGAATCAGATTTTCGTTTTCGTCATTTTTTGATGTAATTCCGAGTTTTTTCAACATCATTTCTAAAAAATCTTCATCGTATTTTTGGGCATAATCATTAAGAATTTCTTCCAAAGGTGCAGCTTCTTCAATTAGCGGATAAAGTGCATTGGCCAATTGGTATAAATTCCATAAAGCAATGTTTGATTGGTTGCCAAATCGGTATCTTTTGCCAGTTGCATCAGTTGTGTTGGGTGTCCAATTCGGATTGTAATCTTCAAGCCATCCGTAAGGTCCGTAATCAATTGTTATGCCGTGAATGCTCATATTATCGGTATTCATTACGCCATGCACAAATCCTACACGCTGCCAATGCACTATCATTTCTCTTGTTTTTTCGGCAATAGTTTTGAAAAATGCAATGTATTTTTCTTTTCCGTCTATTTTAATTTCAGGATAGTAAGTTGTAATTGTATAGTCAGCAAGTAATTTTAAATTTTCAATGTCATTTTGTGATGCAAACAATTCAAAACTTCCAAAACGAATAAAACTTGGTGCTATTCGGCACACAATTGCGCCTTTTTCTAACGCGGCATTTCCATCGTACATGACATCTCGAACCACTTCATCGCCAGTGGAAACTAATGATAAAGAACGGGTTGTAGGAACGCCCAAATGAAACATAGCTTCACTACATAAATGTTCTCGAATAGACGATCTTAAAACCGCCAAACCATCAGCGCGTCTGGAGTAGGGCGTAGGACCAGCACCTTTTAATTGTAAGGTAAAAAGCTGATTGTTATGTTCAATTTCACCTAGTACAATTGCTCTTCCATCTCCAAGTTGTCCAGCCCAATTACCAAACTGATGCCCGGCATAGTTCATAGCAAATGGTTTCGAGTTTCCAATAATTTCTGTACCAGAAACCAAATTTAAAAACGATTCAGATTGTACAAAATTATCTGAAAAACCAATTAAATTCTGAACTTCTTTAGCAATATGAAGTATTTTTGGACGACTAGGAATTTTCGGTTTTACATAAGAAAAAGCAGCGTTACTGACTTGACGCGTATAGTTTTCTTCAATAGGATCTGAAGGCAAATTTGTGGTAAACTTATGAAGAAATTGAATTGACATGGGTTTAAAATAATTTACAAAGTTACAGAATAAAATTTTTATAAGATATTTAATAAAATGTATATTTGTAGCAAATTTCATAGCATGATTGCAATAGAAACAAAATCTAAGTTGGAAATTTATTTTCAGCAGTATAGAAAAGATATCATCGGTATTAATCAATCTTTTGTGTCGCCTTTTGGGAAACAAAGTATTGTCTACACTGATTGGACGGCAAGCGGAAGATTGTACCGACCAATTGAAGAAAAACTAATGAATACTTTTGGCCCTTTTGTGGCTAATACACATACAGAAACTTCTATTACTGGAACGGCTATGACTATGGCGTATCATGAAGCGCGTTATATTATAAAAGACCATGTAAACGCAACCGACAACGACGTATTGATTACAGACGGAACGGGAATGACAGCGGTAGTAAATAAATTTCAGCGTATTTTAGGTTTGCGCATTCCTGAAAACTTAAAAGAATATACCACCATTCCAAATGAAATTAAACCAATTGTGTTTATTTCGCACATGGAACACCATTCTAATCAAACATCTTGGTTAGAAACTATTGCAGACGTTGTAGTGATTCCTGCAGATGAAAACGGTTTGTTTTCTATAGATAATTTCACAAAATTAGTACACCAATATAAGGATAGAAGTTTTAAAATTGCTTCTATTACATCTTGCTCTAACGTAACTGGAATAAAAACGCCGTATCATAAAGTGGCTAAAATTATGCATCAAAATAATGGCGTTTGCTTTGTAGATTTTGCTTGTTCAGGACCTTACGTGGAAATTAATATGCATCCAGAAGATAAAGAAGCGTATTTAGATGCGATTTTCTTTTCACCTCATAAATTCTTAGGCGGACCTGGTTCTTGTGGTGTGATGATTTTTAATAAAGAATTATATAAAAACAACATTCCTGATTGTCCGGGTGGCGGAACGGTTTCTTGGACCAACCCTTGGGGCGAACACCAATATATCGACAATATTGAAGATAGAGAAGATGGTGGAACGCCTGGTTTCTTACAAGTGATCAAAGCCGCACTAGCTATTCAGCTAAAAGAGAAAATGGGGGTGCAACACATCTTAGATAGGGAACACGAATTGGTAGACTATATTTTTGAACGATTAGCACCAATAGAAAACATACATATTTTAGCAGCAGAACATACGGATAGGTTAGGGGTAATTTCATTTTACATTACCGATTTACACTTTAATTTAGGTGTAAAATTACTAAACGATAAATTCGGTATTCAAGTTCGTGGTGGTTGTAGTTGCGCTGGAACTTACGGACATTATTTACTGAATGTAAACGAAGAAACTTCAAATTCTATCACATGTAGTATAAATGAAGGTGATTTGACAAATAAACCAGGTTGGATTCGAATGTCAATTCACCCAACAACTACAACAGAAGAAATTCAGTTGGTTTGTGATGCGATTATTGATGTAGCTGAAAACTTCACCACTTGGCAAGAAGATTACGTGTACCATCCTACTAAAAACGATTTCAATCATAAAAATGATAGTAGACCGGAAGTTGAAATGGTGAAAAGTTGGTTTAATTAAAAGAAATATATATTAAATTTTTACCATTTACCCTTTACCCAAAACCTTTTACCCAAATCACCTCTTGTGCTTCCAACGTTTATGCGTCCATAAATAAAATTCTGGGGCGTCATAAATTTGTTGTTCTACTAATTTTAGGAAATTATCGGTGATTTCGTAATTTGGAAAATCTTTGGTATTGCCGTCAGAAAGTACTTCAAAACTAGCTTCATAATACCCGCGTTTTAGTTTCTTTGTCTTTAAGAAAATCACATTCATATCGTATTTTTTGGCTAACATTTCCCCTCCGGTATGCACAGGAACTTCTATTCCCATAAATTTTTGCCAATAATGAGTGGTGCTTACTTTTGGTGATTGGTCGCTTACTAAACCATATAAACTATAATTTTTATTTCTGAAATTAGAGGCCATTGTGGGAATGGTTTCTTTACTATCTATCAATTGACTTTTAAATTTAGAACGTATTTTCCTTACCAATTTATCAAAATACGGATTGGCTAATTTTTTATACACGCCATAACCCATAAAATGAATATGATAATTCATAGAAACTGCCCATTCGTAACTGGCATAATGCGCGCACAATAAGGCAATACTTTTTTCTTTTTTTTCCAAATCGTAATACACTTCCATGTTTGAAAAGGTATAGCGTTTTTCAATTTCCTTTTTTGAAATAGATAATGTTTTGATCATTTCTAAAAACAAATCGCACAAATGAGCGTAGAATTTCTTTTCTATAATGGTTCTTTCTTTTTCGGAAAGATGAGGTAGTGCTAGCGCGATATTTCCTCGAACCACTCTTTTTCGATATTTAAAAATGCGGTAAACTAGAAAGCACACACAATCAGATAATAAGTACAATACCGGAAACGGCAAAATAGATAGTATCCAAATGAAAGGGTAAATTAAAATATATAATAGAAATTGCATGAATGTATTTTTTACAAATATACATGTTTTGTTATTTCTTAGAAAATTATGCCATAATATGTTTTTCTTATTATTTTTTCAATATTTATAGTACCTTTAGCTTCATTAAAATTATTTTATATGTATTCTGTTTCCACCATTATTATTGCAATTACAACCTTGGTTACGTTTATGGGTCTGTCCAACGTTGCTTTTTTTGACCGTTTTAAGTTTAACATTTCAAAAATTAAATCGGGAGAGCAATTTCGTATGATTACTTCTGGTTTTTTACATGCCGATTGGTTTCATTTTGCGTTTAACATGTTTAGTTTTTGGAGTTTCGCCAATTTTTTAACCCAAGAATTTAGCACCCTAAATTTTCTAATTATTTATTTTGGAAGTATGTTAATGGGTAGCGTATTAACGTATTACATTCACAAAAACGAACTCAATTATTCTGCTATTGGTGCTTCTGGTGCTGTAACTGGAATTATTTATTGTGCTATTTTGTTGTATCCAGAAATTGAGTTAAGAATGTTTTTTGCTATTCCAATACCTGGTTATATTTTTGCCTTTTTGTATTTGGGATATTCCGTTTATGGTATGAAAGGAAGGTATGATAATATTGGTCATACCGCACATTTAGGTGGGGCAATTGGTGGTTTATTAATCACTTTACTTTTAGTGCCAAGTTTATTTCAATCCCGATTAATTTTTATTGGCATTTTATTAATTCCAATTGCAGTTTTAATGTATTTGGTAAAAACCAAGAAAATATAATTGCTATTAAATAATGCTAATTTGGGGTTGTTTTCCACTAATTTGGGTTTCCAAACCCCTCCGTTGGGGTTTGCAAATGATATTTTGGGGTTCCATACTCCTCTGATGGGGTCTTTTACTCCTCCGTTGAGGTTCTCAACGTCAAAATCGGGGTTCCTAACCCCAAAATTGGGGTCTGTTACCTTAAATTTAGGGTCTTTAACCCCAAATTATTATTCTTTAACCCTAACCGCGGGGCTCTTAACCCCAAATTCAGGGTCTATAACCCCAAATTATCATTCCAGAACCACAACGGAGGTGTTTTCAATCCTAACCGTGCACTATTTTTCTCCACTGGTGGTTTCTTTTTGGTGGTTATGCTACTAAAAAACAGTTAGTTTTCATATAGATGGCCATTTGTTATCCATTCCATAATTTTATTTCGCTCTGCTATCGGAATCAATCCTGCTTGTGGCATTGTTGTTGGTATACCGTTTACTGCTCTGGCTTGTATTCTGTCCCAATGGTTGAGTATGTCGCAAGGTTCTGTAAAATTAAGTCCGGCATGTGGGTTAAATCCTGAATGACAACTAGCACAACGATTGGCTAAAATTTGACTCACCTGGCTAAATGTATTTCCTTTTGGAATGGTAGCCACAATAACTTCTTTATTTATTTCGCAACCATTTTCATCTTTCGCTATCAAAACATGTTTGCCCACTTTTACATTTAAAAATGTAGGTTGGTTTTGAAATGGCTGATTATCAATTTTATATTGAAAATTAGCACCAACTGGTCCCGTTATTTGTATGGTCCCAGTTCCTGAACATGGGTGTGAAGCAGTGCTTGATACCAACATGGTATCTTGCAAATTGCATGGTATTATTTCGCTATCTTCTGAACAAGAACATAAGCCAATAAATACCAATTGTACAAATACTAATTGCTTATTTATCCTCACTTTTATCCGTCAATGTTTTTATAAAACTAATTAAATCTTCTTTTTCTTTTTCAGACAATTTCAAATTATCAAAAGGTAAGGTTTGGTATTCTAAGTTCATACCAATTCCGTTTCCGCCACCTAATTGATAAAATTTTATTACTTCTTCTAAAGTATTGTACACGCCATTGTGCATGTAAGGTGCAGTTTTTTCACTGTTTCTTACCGTTGGTGTTTTAAAAGAATATTTAAGTGGCGCTAATGCATTTAGTTTAAACCTGCCCACATCACCATCTACAACGGCATTTTTCCAAACGTTACTTTTTGGCACACCAATAACTTCAGATTCTGAGTTGTTGTACCATGGCGGTACTGTACCGCTGTAAAGTGGAATAAAATGACAAGTAGCACATTTGGCTTTTCCCGCAAATAAATTAAATCCATTTGTTTCGCTTGCGGTTAGTGAAGCTTTTCCAGCAAAATAACGATCGATTTTTGCATTAAAAGGCATTAAACTTCTAACGTAAGAAGCGATGGCATTTCTAATTTCATAGGTAGTTATTTCTTTTTTGTTGGGATACGCTTTTTTAAACAATGCAACCATATTTTTGTTTGATGCAACTTTTTCTTTTATTTCATTTGGAGAAAGATTAAACTCGGCTGGATTTTTCATAACGCTTTCTATCTGATTTTCTAAATCTTGGGAACGCATATCATAGAAAAATGATTTTTGAAAAGCGGAATATAATACGGTAGGAGAATTTCGATTGAAACTATTCTCATGAATATTTTTAGTTGAAAGCTTTTTACCATCTGCAAATGCTTTTTCTGCACTGTGACAAGTGGCACAACTCATTTGGTTGCTTCGAGAAATAGCATTATCATTAAAAAGTAATTTTCCCAAAGCTGTTTTTTCAGGCGTAGATTTTGATTCTGCATAAGGAGAAAAGGCATCAGGATTGAGTTTTTTGCCTTGCATTAAATCTGATAAATGACCATAAAAAACTTTATTCTCAGTAAAGTTTGGTGTTTTTTCAATAACTGTTTTAAACTCTTTTTCAAAAGCAACGCTCAATGGCATCAAATGTTGCTTTATAAACTCGAGTCTATTAAAAGTATCAAAATCAGTGTGGGCATCAATGTATTTTTCTGCATTTTTAGTCAAATTTACTATGTCGGCATCTATTTCTTGATTGTTGATATCGCAATATATTAAATAAAATTCTTCAATACCTTCAATAGCATATTTAGCTTCATTAATAGAGTTAAATGCCACAGGAGAATCGAAACCTGTTATCCCTTGTGCAGCAATTCTAATAATTTGATGTTGCATTAATTCATAAAAATGATGATTCTGAATAGGTAAGTCTTTAATATTTTTTTGCATAAATTTCAAGTCGGTAATTAAAATACGAACTTGTGTTTGCAGTTCTTTTAAGTCCACATCACCGCTAAAAATAATTTCTTCAATTACTTGAAAACCCGACGCGTCGTTTACCATATTATCATCCGTTTTTATTTCTGGTAAAGCAGGTCCATTTATTCTTCGTGAAAAACCTTGAAAATAATATTCTACAAATGGTTCTATTTTTTTATACTCTTTTCTAGTTTCCTTAAATTTTAGCATTAACTCTTTTTCATCTTTTGTCTTTTCAATATCAGTTAAAGCAGCAGTTAAGGTATCTATTTTTGTAGCAATAGTTGCAAATAATTTTTTTTCTAAAGTTAGATATTTATTATCTACACAAGAAAAAAGAGTAACTAGTAAGAAGGATAAAATAATAGTTTTTTTCATTTTGTTTAATTTGATAGTTTAATAAAAAAACCTTCACTTAAATACATAAGTGAAGGTTTAATGGTAATTTAGATGTTATTATCTTGGAACATTCTTTAAAATAAGCGTTTGTCCACCAGATTTGTAAGATTGTAATGAGTTAGCATTACTTGGATTTAAAAATCTATTTCCTTCTACCCAAGTGTGTGCATGTACGTTAATTGTAAATGTACCTGGTACACCAACTACATCAGAAATATCTTCCATTGCTCCGTGTTCCCAAATTCCATAAAACATTTGATATGTACCAGCTGGGTTGTACTTAGTATTTAACATGTTAGCATCTCTGTGCGTCATGTCCATAAATATTTTCTTAGTACCTGTAGCAATGTTATACTGCCAAATTAATGAGTTGTGAGTAGCTTCTGGAAAAAATGAATCTCCATCTTCTTGAATGTAAACAAAGTTTTCAGTTACACAAACGTTATCAGGATTGATAATATCTTGTCCTTTTACGTTAACACCAGTTGGAGAAATATCACCGTCAGCAACAATTTTCAAAGTTCCTGCTAAAGGGTTAGCAGCATCTAGTTTTAATTGGTACATTCTTCCCATGTAAGTTTTTTCTGTAGTTCCAGAAATACCTGTTGCTACGAAATAAATTTCTCTGTTGTTAGCAGCAGATCCTTTACGGTAATCTAAATCTTCAACACGTGCAAACTGAATAGCTTTAAGCGTTGAATTTAAACTTTCCATTTCAGCACCAGTTAAGTTCTTAGCATTTGGTACTTCTACAAATTCTACTGGATAGTTATTGTTCCATGTCATTGCAGTTTCAATTTGGTTTAAGTCTGTTCTTCTTAAAGCATATAATTTACCATTTTGTAAATCACCAACAGTGTTAGAAACATATAAATATACTTGACCATTACCTGAATCTTCTCCTAAGATAATAACTGTTTTACCTGGGAAAGCATTTTTGTGTAATGGAACAGCATTTTCACCACTAAATTTTCCTAAAGCTGGTAAAACTCTTGACTGATCACCAGGATTTGCCATACCAATTGGGTTAATTGCATGCGTCATTGCGTTTGCATTAGATTCACCTGTAGTTAAAAATGTAGGTCCAAATCCGTGTAAAGCAGGAGTTGCCATAGTAGCTGAACATAATCTAAACATACCACCATCAGTATTTACAATGTAATCACCTTTAGTAATGTTTAATTTTTTATCTAAATACAATCTAGATACTGCCCAAGTATTTTCATGGTTTGTTACCATAATATACCCACTTCCATCAGGATTTGCGATAAATCCTTGACCATCTGGAGCACCACCATAAACCATATTATTAGAATTTGGAATGGCATCTTCACTACTTACTAAAGTGAAAACTCCTACGTTTGAAAACTCTGGTGCCATTTTAATGAATGACGGAGTAATAGAACGATTTTTGAATTCAACAGTCTCCTCTGGAGTTGTTGTAGTTTCGTCATCATCTTGACAAGATACGAAACTTGTAGCCACCATTACTGAAGCTACAAATACTTTTAAGAATGAATTTTTTTGCATTGTTTTAGTTTTTAAATTAATTGTTGCTAAATTATAACAACCCATCAATTTTTTTTTAAACATACTATTATATATAAATTAAATTATTGTTAGGTAATTTTTTATGCAGCATGCAAATGTTAACTTATTGAATACAAAACGATAAGAAAAATTAATGGTCTTCTTAAATTTTTGTTTGTATGATAATTCGTACAATATTTTTTAATATTTAAACGGCTGTGAATAGCAATTAAATGGTATTTTAAATAATATTTTTTTAGCAGTAGAATTAATTTAAGAATTATTTTACATGATTTATATTTATTAAAACTACTTTTGTGTTCATTATTTAAAATATGAAAAGTAAAAATAAAGTAGCTGTAATAATGGCTGTATACAATACACCATTTGATAGTATAAAAAGAGCAATAGATTCGGTTTTGCAACAAACTTTCCAAGATTTTGAATTACTAATTATAGACGATGGAAGCACGAATGATTCTGAAAGTTTAATTTTAAAATATGCTATACAGCATGAAAATAAAATTACCTATTTGCGTCATAAAAACTGCAGTCAATCTGAGTCTATAAATAGAGGCATTTTGCTTACCAATAGCGAGTATATTACCGTTATTGATGCAGATGACGAGTACAAACCAAATCATTTAGAACTTTGCTTATCTGAAATAAATTCTTTGGATTTGATAGCTTCAACAACGGAAACCATTGTAAACAAAGAATCCGATTATTATGTGCCTGATCGTTTCAATAAAAATAAGGTTGTTCATGTGGATGATTGCATTTTGTTTGCTACACTTTTTGGAAAAAAAGAAGTGTTTACAAGCTTAAATTTTTTAGATATGTATGGCGCTGATGCTCATTTTTACGAATGTGCAGAAAAATTATATTTCGTAGAGAAATTAGATTTACGAACTTATGTTTATTACAGAAATAATCCAGACAGCATAAGTGCAAAAGTAAAATTAAATAATTTGAGTTAATTGGAAATCCCTTCAAACCTTCAATTGTCAAATAACGTTATATTAGGATGCCATATTTCAGGTGTTTATGACGTAAATAGAAGTCAAATGCTTTCAGACGATGATTTTTCAATCATTGAAAAATGGGCCAATTCTATTGCGAAATTAAATCTTCAAGCCATTATTTTTCATAATAATTTTTCAGAAGCAACGGTTTTAAAACACCAATCAGCACATTTACTATTTATTAAAATAACGCATGATATTCGTTTTAATCCAAATGTTTTCAGATATTGTGTTTACAACCAATTCTTAGAAAAATATAGCGATACAATAGAGTCGCTATTTGTTACGGATGTATCTGATGTTTTGGTATTAAAAAACCCGTTTATTCAACCTTTATTTACAGCTAATTCCAATTTTGTTTTCTGTGGTGATGAACCTACGAATTGGGATAATGAATGGATGCAATTGCACGGTTCGCATTTAAGAAGTAAAATTAAAGATTATGCTGAAGTGGAATCTGAAAATAAGTCGGAGCGTTTGTTAAATTGTGGCGTTATCGGTGGCACGATTCAAACCATTAAACCTTTAATTGAATCTATATGGCAGATTCATGAAAATTATAATTCAGACAACACCACATCATTTACTGGCGATATGGGCGCTTTTAACTACATTACACGTAAAAATTATAACAATCGTATTTTACATGGTACGCCTGTAAACACAGAATTTAAAGCTTATTATGATGACGGAACCAATTGGTTCATGCATAAGTAGTTGGTTTTTTATACATAAATGATGGCGAGTAGCCATAAACAGCTTTTTTTGTGTTTTATAACGTTTTGCGTGCAGGCGATCGTAACCCTGTGTCGCGCCTGCGGCAGGGTTATGGCGCTTGCACGCTGTTACCAGCTGTGTTATGTTTTGGAACCCTTTTCACGATTTTCATCTTTGTGAACTATTTTTAAATTCTCAATTACATCTTTACCACCCTTTGCTATTGGAAATTCGTGATCAACTTCAATATCGTCTCCGAGAAAAATAGGTGCACCCGAAATATTGCTTTCATTTCTTTGTGAGTGAATTAGTTTTAATTTATCCTTCTCACTAAGAATTATTTTACGCTGATCTATTTTGTATTTGGCTTTAAATAAAAGTGCATCGGATTTAAACCTAGACATGCCTCTATTTTCTTTCCAGTCTGACTCAGGAATATTTTTTAGGTAATTAAACATCTGTTTTATTTCATATTTAATTTCTATGCGGTAAAACTTAATCATTTCAAAATTGATTTCGCTTATAAAGTACCATAGGAAATAAAAGTCCTGCATAGTTCTTCTAAAATACTTTGGTTTTTTTTCAGCTTTTAAAACATCATCTAATTCCGTTCTTAAATAGTCAAATAGTTCGTCTTTAGTTTTGTCTTTATCAAGAAGAATGTATTTTAGCTTTTTGATGAAACTTTTGATGTTTTTATGAGCTTGTTCAAAGATTGGCTTTTTAATACTGCCGTCCTCTGTTATATCTAACAAAAGACTACTAATTAAAATTTTATCACCAATTCTAGCATTTAGTCTATCTGTCTTCTGATAAATATCTAATATCTTTCTATTGTCATTGGACAATAAAGAGTATTCTAAAAATATTAATGAAGTTAAAAGTTCTTCATTCTCCATTCTATCTCGGTCGTTAGCTTTACTTAATTGTTTAAGATAAAACCAACTTTCAATAGAAACCTTTTGTTGCTTTATATTTTGAATAATATCAACATCAACCCAGGAATTCCACATTTCAAAGGAGTTTTCTCTAATTGGATAGGGTTTATCATTCAATCTTATAAATAAATCAATTGGATCAAATTGAGGATTTTGATTTTCATCTATTTCAACTAAATATAGTGGGAAGTCGTAAATTTTATTTTTCTGCTCATCACTAAGTTGGTCGAATTTCTTTGTTTCTAATTCCTTTAAAATACGAAGTTTTCTCAATGAAAATTTATGGTTTTTTGAACTTTTTAATTTTCCTTTTTCATCAATATATTCAGCACCTATAAACCCAAGAAGAGTTAAAAGTCTTTGCTGGCCATCAATAACCTCACTTGTGCCATCCATCTTTTTAAAAATGAATATTGCTGGCAACGTAATACCTAACAAGATACTCTCAATTATTGAGGATGCCTTTGAAGGATTTATAACTTCTTTTCTTTGATAAGAAGGTCTTACTAAAAATCTTCTCTTGTTCATTAGCCTTACCACATCATCAATAGAGATTCGAGATGGCTCAGGTTTATTAAGTCTTAAAGATTCGAGTTCTGAAAGTTTTGTTGCTGTATCATTTGGTTTGACTAACTCTTTTATTTCAGCTTTTTTAAGGTCGTTCGGCTTGATATATACACTTGTATCAATTTCAAATTTGTTTTGCAAAAATTCTGTTGTTTTCAAAAATCTAGTTATGACCTCTTTATTGAATCCATAATCTACTTCGGTATAGAACTCAATATTTAAATTGATAAATTCAGCAATCTCTTTGGCTAGAATTGAATCATAAACAACATTTTCTTCTTCTAATTCCAAGATGCCTTGAGCCCATAAAAAGCACTCTAAGGCAAGCCTGTTGCTTTTAAGATTCTTGTTCTCAGATTCTGTTTTAATTTCTTTAATAAAATCAATTTTTTTAAGAAGATTATTTAAAGTCTCCTGTTCAGAGTTTACACTATCATCTGATATTTTTTCATAAAGTTTGGTAAGAAGATTGGTCCTTCCCGATCCTTGAGCATAGTAGGTAATTGGGGTCATTGGAAGAACAAGGCTTTTTCTAATAAAAGTCATTATATTTTCTAAAGGAGGATTTTCCTTTACACCAGACCTACTTTTAAAAAATAAAGAATAAATATTTTGAACAATCTCCTCATTGTTTTCTAAAAATGATTTTATTTCTGAAGAAAGTGCATCATCATCATAAATTGCATTATCAATTTCAGCCTTTTTTAATGGAGTTATACCAGAATTATATCGTGAAAATATTTCCTTTTTTATTCTATCTTCTAAGTATTTGTCTAAAGGGGGTTCATTAACTAATTTGAATTCAATTATTCTAAGTTTAGCATCTAAAAATTTGTCAATAATTTCTCGATCATTTTTAGCTAAATCATCATAACTATGATTTTTTAGTTGGGTTAAAATATTTAATCCTTTTGGCTTCAAAGCAAATTTATTTTCCATAAATCTCAAAACTGTCTCGAAGCGCTGTCTACCGTCAATTATTTCAATTTCCGAGTTATTGACAAAAAATATTAGTGGAGGAATTTCGGTTCCTAAAAGAATGCTTTCAATGAAATATGTGGCCTTATTATAGTCCCAAACATAATTTCGCTGATAATAAGGTTTATAATCTATTTTATTTTTGAGCCTTGGGCTGAATAAACTGTCAATAGATTTTGAATACGTTTCAATTTTTAAATGTTCTTTAAAAATTCGTTCAAATGTTTCTTGTCTTATTCCTTGATTCATATTGTTGTTATTTTTAGGATTTTAATTTAACATAGCTGGTAACGTTCCGGCGCTTGGCGAGGTTGCGAACTACGGAACCGATTATTTTCTGTTAAAGATAAAATTTCTTGCGAAATGTAAACGTGAATTTACTACAAAATTCGCAATCTTGCCAAACGCCTGTTACCAGCTGTTTTTGTTATTCAATTTTTTGTTTTTTTTGATATACAGAAACTAATGTGTTGTTTTTTTTATCGTCAAAAATTATTTTATCTCCATCAAATCTACCTTTGATAAGTAGTTTAACATAAACTTTTGTTTTGCTACCTCTTGAAGGAGCAAATGACTCAAGTTCAATATTGTTATTATATATTTTATATTTTCCACCATACCAAATATTTTCTTTTGTTCTATAAGAAAACTTATTATAATATTTGATTGAAGATTCTTTAAAATAACCATCGTTATGAAATTCTAAAACCATAGGGTTGCCTATTTCTCCATCATTGTAATATCTACCTTCAAATATTTTGTATGTCTTCAAACTAAAGTGGACTTTTCCTAAGAGAGTATTTAGTTAATAATTCAAAGATAAATGTTTTTTTTGATTTGTTGTTAATTTTAATTTTTGGTACTCAATTCTGCGATTAATAATTGCAATTTTCTTTAATTTTTGTCTT
>CAMCVI010000010.1 GCA_945881885.1 Chryseobacterium gleum
TTGTTCTTCAATAGGCGGAAGAGGAATTTCAATTTCTCTAAAATCATTTTTTTGTAAATGTTTTATAGTTGCACCCTTAAAATGTTTTTCATTAATGTATTCTTGATTTAGTAGTAAAAAAAAATAAAAATACTTAATATCAGTATTATCTTTTGTTTTTATTGACCAAGTATCAGTAGAATAAGATGCCTTACCTTCGTAAAAGTGGACATAAAAATTTCCACCAGTTGGCAAATAAATATTATGACCATCAATAATACTTTTATTATATGTTTTTACTTTCTTACCACTAATAAAGAAAGGATATTCGCCTTCTTCATTTCCTTTAGATTTTAAAATAGATTTTTTATTTTCTAAAATGATATCGCCCAATTTTTTTATTTCCCAACCTTGTTTCATAACAGTTCCAAAATTGATTTTAAAATATCAGTACTTTCTTTATCTAAAGCTTTCATTTCCTCGAAAATTTCTTGAGGTTGGCGTAAAGCGGCAGCTTCTTTTTTGTTAGGATTTTTAACACTAAGGTCAAAAGTGGTTTGGTCAATATCTTTTACAGTAATGCTCCAAGAATTGTCGCTATCAGCTTTTGTTTTTTGTAATGCTATAAAATCAGCTAAATCTTTTTCGTTAAGTGCATTGGTCTTTCCTAAGTTTCTGTCTAAGTTTAATTGGTAAAACCAAACTTTTTTGGTAGCACTTCCTTTTTCAAAAAACAACACCACTGTTTTTACACCAGCACCAGTAAAAGTTCCACCAGGCAAATCTAATACAGTATGTAAGTCACAACTTTCCAACAATTCTTTACGTAATGCCACAGAAGCATTATCGGTATTACTCAAAAAGGTATTTTTAATTACCACCGCAGCTTTACCACCAGCCTTTAATATTTTAATAAAGTGTTGTAAAAATAATGAAGCGGTTTCACCCGTTTTAATTGGAAAGTTTTGTTGTACTTCGGCACGTTCTTTACCACCAAACGGAGGGTTAGCCAATATAATATCAAAACGGTCTTTTTCTTGTATGTCAGCTAAGTTTTCAGCAAGGGTATTAGCGTGAACAATGTTTGGAGCTTCAATACCGTGAAAAATCATATTCATTGTACCAATAATGTAAGCCAATGACTTTTTTTCTTTCCCGTAAAAGGTCCTTTTTTGTAAAATTTCTACATCTGTAGTCGTTAGTTTTTTGCTGTTTTGTAAATAGGCAAAAGCTTCACATAAGAAACCAGCACTACCCACCGCACCATCGTAAATTGTATTGCCTATTTCTGGAGCAACCACTTTTACAATAGTTGTAATAAGTGGTCTTGGCGTGTAATACTCACCACCATTACGCCCAGCATTACCCATATTCTGTATTTTGGACTCATACAAATGGCTCATTTCGTGCTTTTCAGCGTGTGTACGAAAGCGAAGTTCATCAATACGGTTAATTACTTCGCGAAGGTTATATCCGCTTTGTATGCGGTTCTTTAGTTCGCTAAATATCTCGCCAACTTTATATTCAATTGTATCTGCACTAACGGCATCTGCCTTAAATTTTTTAAGATATGGAAATAGTTGAATGTTTACAAAATCGGCGAGGTCATCGCCAGTTAAGGCAGCGTTGTGGTCAATCTTTCCATCTACTCCTTTTGGAGCTGCCCATACATTCCATTGGTATTCAGTATCTAAAAGTGGCTTGTATTGTTTTCCAGTCAATTCAGCAGCAGTTGCTTTATCATTTTCTAAATCATCTAAGTACTTTAAAAACAACACCCAAGAGGTTTGTTCTACGTAATCTAATTCGCTACCGCATCCAGCATCTTTGTGTAAGATGTCATCTATATTCTTGAAAGTTTGTTCAAACATTGTTTTTGTAATTATTTCTTGGTTTTCAAATATAATAAAATATAGCTAAATTCTAAAGTAATTTTTAACTTTAAGATATTCTAAAAAGGCTTTAGAACCTTTAATCTCAAGCTCATCTTTAAAGCCTATTAATAGACTTACAATTGGCTTTGGATTATTAACATTGACTTTCAGCAAGTAAAGGTCAGAATTTTTGATTTTATAATAAAAAGAGAGGGCAATTGCCCTCTCTTTAATTGGTTTAAAACTTATTTAAATAACCTTATAGTACAAAAATCTTATTTATTTTTTGATAATTTTAACCGAATAATGGCTTTCCAAATTACTAAACCTCAACACGTAAACTCCAGAAGCAAAACTGCTTAAATTAATTTCTTGATTGTTTACAGATTCTGAAAATTTCGACTTACCTACTTCTTGACCTAAGTAATTGTATATAACTACTTCGTTAAAATTTGAATTTGTGTTATCAAAAAAGACTTTTGAAGTTGTAGGATTTGGATATAGTTTAATTGAATTATTATAGTCAAAAGTATCGGATGATAATATTGTACTTGTATAACTTGCGTTCCAGCCGTTACTTCTAAAAGATTCGTCTGAAATAAAAGCTACAAACATGCTACCGCCACTTGATGTAACTGATGTTGGTAAAGTAGTACCAGTGAATTGACCTAATACTGGAGCTGAACTATTTGTTCCATCAAAAACTATTACCCCGTCATAATTTAATTCCGTATCAAATGAAGAAAATGATAACGTTATGGTATTTGCATTTGTAGGTTGAATTAACCAAGTACATTCGCTATTATTTGCATATTTATCTACTCCACTACCATCAGTAAATGCTCCGCTTGTAGCTGTTAATGAAGTAGTCGTTGAATTACAATAAGAATTTTGAGTTGATGTGTAATTTGCAGTCCAACCTTGGTATGAATCTGAAAAATCTGAAGTAAATTTAACAAATATACTACCTCCAGTTGAAGTTATTGCTTGTGGAATATTACTTCCAGTAAATTTACCAAGTGAAGCTGCACTTGAAGATGTACCATCAAAAACTTCAACTAAATCATAAATAGAATTACCATCTGTTGAAGGTTGTTCTAAATTAAATGCAGTAAAATTTAAAGTTACACTTGTAGCATTTGGTGGTTGAATTAACCAAGAACAATTACTATTATTACAATAATTATTACTACCACTACCATCAGAAATTGTGCCATAATCCAGAGTATTAAGATTTGTTGTGCCAGAACAAAATGAAGTACCAGTAGATGTATAATTAGCTGTAAATCCTTGAGAAGGAGTTGAAAAATCAGAAATAAATGCAACTAACATAACACCAGTTGAAGAAGTAACAGATGAAGGCAATGAAGTTCCAGAATATGTTGCAATTGGGGTAGTAGCAGTTAAACTATTGTAAATAGCTACGCCATCATAATTTAATTCTGTATTAAAAGAAGAAAATGACAATGTTACACTTGTGGCACATGGAGGGGCTATATACCAAAAACATTGCTGATTATTAGTATAATTATTAGTACCAGAACCATCGTTAAATGAACCAGTTGGTGTTGTTAAAGCTGTAAATCCATTACATGTAGGAGTTGTAACTACAGAAGTATAGTTAGCTGACCAGCCACTAAATGTATTGGAAGTATCAGATGTAAACTTTACACACATTGCACCCACACCAGCAGTTGTCGAAATTGAAGAAGGTAATGTACTTCCAGAATAAGTGCCTAATAAAGGAAATGTATCATCTGGACCATTATAAACTCTAACAAAGTCATAAGAGGCTTCTGTGTTAAATATTGTAAAATTTAAAGAAATTTGTGTAGCACCAGCAGGAGCAATTACCCATTTACAAGTAGAATTATTACCATAATTTGCAGAACCACTACCATCTGTAAAAGTTCCGCTCGAAGCAGTTAAAGAAGTAGTTCCAGAACAAAAACTATTTGGGTCATTTCCTATACCAACTGCATACCAAGCGTTTCTAACAGCTGTATATTCTGGCGAAGGATTACCATATAATTCTTGTGCGGCTAATAATGAACCAATATAGGAATCCATATAGGTTGAAGTAGGACTTTGAAGATAAGTAGTTAAGTTTTTATAAGCAATTTGTCTTGCTTTGTTTATTCCAATAGATGTTACTGAATATTGATTACCTAAATCATTAGTTCCAGTTATTGTTGGTGAAGAAGTATTTTGAGCAAGTAAATAAAACCAAAAATTTTGAACACCACTATTATAATGAACACCACCATCATCGAAATTAATATTAGTTGGATTTTTCCAATATTGTCCTTTATATGTGTCAGGTTGTTGCCTTAAATTTGGACTTGACATAGAACGTCCAAAATTCCCAACAGGTAATATTATTTCTTCAAATAAAGTCCAATTTGCAGTTGTTGGTTTGGTATAAAACTCAATACATGTTCCAAAGATATCAGCAAATGATTCATCTAAAGCTCCTGATTCTCCTTGATATTCTAATGCTGCAAATGCAGAATTTCTTTTTTCAACAACCATATGAGTAAATTCGTGGCCTACAAGGTCTATAGAAACAAATGGATTAGATGTAATTTCATTTCCCATTCCATATATCATAAAATTATATGGAGATTTTACTGCAGCCGCATTTTCTGGGTCTTTATTGAATTGATATTGTAAATTAGGTGGATTTATATAATTTTTAATTACATTACCATTACCGTCATAACTATTGCGATTAAATACGTTCAAATAAAAATCATAAGTTTTCTCAATTCCCCAATGTACATCTAAAGCTGGATTGCTATTGTTTATAACGTAATTTCCACTATTTCCATTTGCTGACCAGTTTCCACTATTAGATGTAATAGTGCAACTTCCTCCAAAATCGTCACCACCAACTGGGTCGTAATCCCAAATTTCTACTGTATATTGGGGGGATATTAGCGGAACATATAATGGAATTATAATTGTAGGAAATGCATTATTTCGATATGAATTTCTACCATTATAAACAATTACATTAGAAGCATTTTTGACTTTAATGTATAAATCAGGAGATGAATCACCAATTCCAAAATTCCACCAATTATTTGTGGATAAAGTTGATATATTAAATTTTGTTAAAGCTGGATAATTAGACCAAGTGGTTGAATTATTCACATAGTCAATTGAATTTGGGTAGCCATTTAGATTGTAAGTACTTGTACTTGCATTAGTAGCATCAAAAGTTTGAATATTTCGTGAATTATCTCTTAATCGATATGCACCATTGAAACTATCCGAAACAATTGTCTGAGTGCCGCTATATAATGTATTTGCAGTTGCTGGTGTGTCTGATAATACTGTGTTTTCTGTTTTACTGGTATCATTGATAAAAGGCATGAAAGGTTTTTTCTCAATTACCTTTTCAGAAGTTGTATTCATACAATTTGTTATCAAACTAATATTATTTAACACAGAGCCATTATTAGCATCAATGTAAATATTAGCCATTACAAATGGATTATTTGAATCAATACGAACCTTGTGAGTATATTTGTATTCAAAACTTACGCCATTTGTTATTTTAGCTATCAAAGTTTCTACAGGATATGTATTTATTAAATCGGTAACTTTTAGATATTCTTTAGCAATAATAACGGCATTTTCAGAAGAAATGTTTGAAACAACTTCTACTTTGTCAAATTGAGCTATTTGCCCATTTGATGCATAAACGATACCATTTTTAGAATGTAACATCAATATCGCACCTTCAATAAATAAACCCTTATAATATTGTTGGTAATAATTATGAGATACATTTAATTCATCTGTTTTTGAAGATAGTAAAACAAAAGAATGATTAGTATCTAAATTGAACCAAGAGTTAAAATCTTCAGATAGTTGTTCTGTTGTTTTATTTTCTTTTGATAAATCAACATAAAAAGAACGGTTATAGTTTTCTATTTGAAGTTTTGCTTTTTTAATTGTGTCATTGGTTTTAAGAACTAAAACATTTTGACTTGGAGTACCTTTTTTTGTTTGAAAAGGGCTGTTGATGCTCGGCAAAATTACTTGTTTTTGAGAAAACAAGCTTACGCTTAATAAAAGCAAAAGTAAATTTAGTGGTTTTGAAATACTATTTTTCATAATTTAAAAACCAACCGCCCCAAGTTGGCTTTACACCATAAAAAAACAGCGTGGGACAGTTTACATTACCCGTCGTTGAGGTGGTCGAATACCCGCATACAAAGTAAAGCAAAGCCCACGCATATCGCATGAGCGTTCACTCTGACTTTCTTGTATGCATTTGAAATTTCGACCTTTCAACTACAGATTATCAGCAAAACGCTATTTTCAATAAAATTAACTTAACAAATGTATGAATTAAAATTTTTTAGATACTATTTATTTAAAATTATTATTATAACGTATTTTAAAAACACAAATATTAACTAATCACTTATTATGGAAAAATCAAATTTATTATATACAAAAAGGGCTTTATAAGCCCTTTTTACATCTAAAATTAAAACAGTATTATTGGAGAAAAGCATATTGTTTAAAAATTCTCAAAGCATTTGCTTCTTTTTCAACTTTGATGTAATTAAAAAATATTTTTTCTGTTTTATGTCCAGAAATTGCCATAATATCGTGAGGAGGTATTCCAGAATGATACGCATTAGTACAAAATGACCTTCTTGCAGTGTGAGTACAGATAAATTTATATTTAGGTTCTAAACGTTCAACTTGATTTCCTCCCTCAGTTCTAATAAATTTGTAATTTTCATTAATATCTGCTTTTTCACAAATTAATTTTAAATGTTCATTTATTGTGTTTTGGTGAAGATATTTAGGAAAGTTACCATTTCTTTTGTCTAAAATTCTTTTAATAACAGAATTAATTGGGATAACAACTAAATTCGATGTTTTAGATTGTTTAATCTGGATAAATTGAGTTTCATCTTGTGTAATTATTTCAGGTTTTTTTAAAAAATTTAATAAATCGCCTATGCGTAAACCAGTATTACATCCAATAAGGAAAATATCTCTTGTAATATTTAGTTCTTCATCTTCTAAAACCAAATTTTCAATTTTCAACAATTCTTCTTGGCTTAAATACGGATGATTTATAACCTCAGCAACCTTTGAGAAATAATTTTTCTTAAATTCAAGATTAGTGTGTTTATCCTCATCGTACGCATACCCCATGACCGTTTTTAGTTTTTGAATTACAGTGCCAACATAGTTTTTGGTATATTTTTTTTCATTTGTTAAATAATCAATAAATTCATTGTAAAAATCCCTATTTATGTCATCAAAATTTAAGTTTCTGATTTTTTTATAAATCAAGAAATTTTTAACAACATTTAAAGAACTTTTTAACGTTGTTAAAGTGCCTTTTGTAAGTATCTTTTTTGAATAGGGGGAATTGTTTTTAGAGTAAAATTCTAAAAACCATTCGTAATACTTAATGAAATCTTTGCTTACATCTAAGTCCATTTGATTTTCGCTAAAAGTTTTGCTTTGAAATTTTGAAATAGGTTTTTCACAAATGTCAAATACTTTAGTGAAAATACATTTAATAGCATCAATTTCTACTTGCTTTTCATTTTGTTTATAAAGCAAATCATTTAACAGATTTTCAAATTCCGATAACTTACTATTAATAAGTTTCGCATTTAAAGTTGACGAAGGTAACTTCATTTTTTGTTTGTTAGAATCCCAATCTTTATCGGAATTAATAACAAAATTGGTTGATGCTCTAAATCTTGCATTTTTTCCACTTCTAAATTCAAATTGGATTGTGCTTTTTTCACTACCTTTGCGTAGGTAAAATTTTGTTCTCATACTTAAAAAAAATTAAATTGTTAATATTTTTAAAGTTATAAATGAGCTATTTTTTATCCAATTAATGTGACCATTTTTGTGTCCATTTATGTCCTATTTTGACAATTTGTGACCACATTTTTAAAAAATATCTTTTTCAAAGCACCAATAAAACCGCTAAAAAGCTAATAAAACCGTAGAAAACCTTTAACAAATTATATTCTGCCGAGGTCACAAAAAACCCTTTGTCAAAATTATTGGCGAAGGTTTTTCGTTTTTATGTTTAGTTGTAACTACCAGAAAACGGTGTATAATGCTACTAAAATTCCTGTAATAATTGGCTATAATTTTTAATTTTGATTAAAAGCATCCATCACCGGAAGCGCATTATTATTAAAATCCCATAAAGCTTGATTTTCCCATGAAGAACCGTTTGTTGCATTTGGACCTCTAAATGCTAACCATTCTGCGCCCCAATAGCAAAAACCTAATCCGTAAGCATTTTGCTTTACGAGGTTTTTTATGGCCAAAACATAATTTTTTTGTCCTTCGTTTGTTGCTGAATACGCAGTAATTAATTGATCATTTTGTCCAACAATATTGTTAGTCCAATCGTTCCAATTTAATGTAAAAGGATAAGCTGTTTCAGCAATAATAACTTTTTTGTTGTGGGTTTGTCCCAAATAAGTAAGCGTAGTATTTATATCAGAAAGAACTTTTCCGTTCCAAATGGGATAATAAGACAAACCTATATAATCATAGTTTATACTACTCATTTTATTAAAAAACCAAGTAGCGCCGCTTCCAATTCCTGCATAGTGAATCATTATTTTAGTTGTTGTAGATTGACTTCTAATTGCTGTACTAGCAGCTGCAATTAATTGTAAGCATTGCGATTCGTTATTAATTAAATGACCTTGAGGCCAAAGAAATCCAGTGTTAATTTCATTACCTATTTGAATGATATCAGGTTGAATTTCTGTCATTACTAACGAAGTATAATTACTAACGGCTGTTTTTAAATTCGCAAATGATAAATTTGTCCAATCTGAAGGTGAAGTTTGATTACCAGGATCTGCCCAAGTATCCGAATAATGGACAGTTATCCAAACTTTCATCCCGGCTTGTTTGACTCTCAATGCTAAAGCTTTTACTTCTGCAAGGCCAGAATGATTATCAGATGGATTTTTCCAAATTCTTATTCTAATGGTGTTGCAACCTGCATTTTTTAAAGTGGTTAAAGCATTTTCTGATACACCGTTTTTCTTGAAAATAGTGCCTTCACTTTCTATTAATGGTAAATAGGACATATCTGCACCTCGAATAAAATCATCCGGCATAGGAGTAGTTGTAATTGGAGTACTAACTTCTTGTTCTCTTGAAGAACAGGAGAATAAATGGAGTATAATTATTAAAAAAATTATTTTAAATACCGATTTCATTATTTATATTTTATTAAATTTAATTCTTCGTTTTATAATTATTCAAATATATGTTTTTATAATAATACAAATTTAAAAAAAGTTATGGCAAAAGACATTCTAGATGAGTAAAAAAAAATCCCTCACTTGAATAAGTAAAGGATTTAATCTATTTCTTTTTTAAGGAATATTATCTTGTGATATTTTTCAAATCTGCAATTGTTTCAGTTGGATTTACAGCTCCAAAAACGTAGTTTCCTGCAACCAATACATTTGCACCAGCGTCTGATAATTGTTTCGCATTTTTGTTGGTTACACCGCCGTCAATTTCAATTAAAGTATTAGTTTTGCATCTTGAAATCATTTCTTTCAATTGGCCTACTTTGTCGTATGTTTTTTCAATAAAACTTTGTCCGCCAAAACCTGGATTTACACTCATGATACAAACCAAATCAATATCCTGAATAATGTCTTCCAAAACCTTAACGCTAGTGTGTGGGTTGATTGCCACACCTGCTTTCATACCTTCGGCTTTTATCGCTTGTAAAGTTCTGTGTAAATGGTTGCAAGCTTCATAATGAACTGTTAAAACGTTCGCGCCTAATTTGGCAAAAGTAGTAATGTATCTGTCGGGATCTACAATCATTAAATGTACATCTATAGTTTTTGTGGCATGTTTTGAAATAGCTTGTAAAACTGGCATCCCAAAAGATATATTAGGAACAAAAACGCCATCCATAATGTCAATATGAAACCAATCAGCTTCACTGGCATTAATCATTTCAATGTCGCGTTGTAAATTAGCAAAATCGGCAGCTAAAACTGAAGGAGCGATAAGTGTATTTTTCATTTAAGTATATTGTTTGTGCAAAAATTGATATTTTAAAAAAACTCCGAAAGTGTTTCCGGAGTTTTGATGTTAAGACTTTTGGCTTTAGTCTTTCCGACTAAATTTATCCTAAATATGTTTTTAAAATCTTACTTCTTGAGGTATGTTTTAACCTTCTAATGGCTTTTTCTTTAATTTGACGCACACGCTCACGAGTTAAATCAAATGTTTCGCCAATTTCTTCCAACGTCATTGGATGCTGGTCGCTTAATCCAAAATATAAACGCACTACATCTGCTTCTCTTGGTGTTAAGGTTTCTAAAGCACGCTCAATTTCAGTTTGTAATGATTCGTGAATTAATTCTCTATCTGGATTTGGTGATTCCCCTGAACGTAAAACGTCATATAAATTGGAATCTTCTCCTTCAACAAGTGGGGCATCCATTGACAAATGACGACCAGAGTTTTTCATAGACTCCTTTACGTCATTCACCGTCATGTCTAATTCTTTTGCAATTTCTTCAGCAGAAGGTGGTCTTTCATTAGATTGCTCCAATAAAGCATACATTTTGTTGATTTTATTGATCGAACCAATTTTGTTCAAAGGCAATCTTACGATACGAGATTGTTCTGCGAGTGCTTGTAAAATCGATTGGCGAATCCACCAAACTGCATACGAAATGAATTTGAAACCACGTGTTTCATCAAAACGTTGTGCTGCTTTTATCAAACCTAGATTGCCTTCGTTAATTAAATCGGGTAATGTTAATCCTTGATTCTGATATTGTTTGGCAACGGATACAACGAAACGTAAATTAGCTTTCGTTAATTTTTCTAGGGCGCGCTGGTCACCTGCTTTAATTCGTTGTGCTAATTCTACTTCTTCATCGGCAGTAATTAAATCTACCTTACCAATTTCTTGTAAATATTTGTCTAAGGAAGCAGTTTCACGATTGGTAACCTGCTTGGTTATTTTAAGTTGTCTCATTGAATTTCCCCTTCACTTTAAATGTTCTAATTGTTATACGCAAGAAAAAGTAAAAAGTTACAAAAAGTTATAAAAATCTTTAGTTACGTAAAATAAACGATTATTTACATTCTTTAATTTATTTACTGATTTTATTTTTTTAATATTGTGAAAAAAAAATGAATTCTCACAATATACTTTTAGCTTCATTAAAGAAATTAGCGCCTTTGGATTTTGAGGAAGAAAAACTAATTTTAAATGCATTCAAAATATTTTCATTAAAGAAAAATGAATATTATTTACAATCCACAGAAGTAAATTCAAAATTAGGATTTTTAGTAAAAGGTTTAGTTCGTTATTTTGTTTATAATAATGAAGAAGAAGCTACTTTAGAATTTACCAAAGAAGGCGAATTTGTTTCAGATTATGGAAGTTTTATTTCAAGGCAACCTTCCATACAAAATATTCAAGCGCTTGAAGATTGTGAATTTTTGGTAATTAATTATGAGGATCTCCAAAATTTATACAAAAAATCAAAAAATGCTAACCTTCTTGGCAGGATAATTATTGAACATCGATTTGTTATAATGGTAAATCAACTTTTAACGGTACATCAATACAATCCAGAAAATAGATACAGATATTTTTTACAACATTATAAAGATTTAGTTCAGCGAATTCCCCAATATCTTATCGCTTCTTATGTTGGAGTAAAACCACAATCTTTGAGTAGAATTAGAAAAAGAATAATTTAGTTATTTATTAACTTAGGTGCATCAATTTAATTTAGAGTTACAAGTACTTTTGATTTATTATTAATTGTAAATCTAAAATTATTATGACACTCACTATTATTTTTATTGTATTTGGTCTTTGTTTTTTATTAGAACGTCTTACTCCAGGTTGGAAATTACCTGAAGTACCCACTTGGACTATTAGAGTTTTAGCTTTAAATTTTATTCAACTTGGAGTTGTAACTCTTGCTGGTTTTACTTGGGAAATATGGTTTTCGCAATATTCATTTTTTCATTTATCAAAGCACGTAAATCCATTTTTCGGTGGTTTTATAGCATATTTTATAGCAACTTTTATTTTTTATTGGTGGCATAGATGGCGCCATCAATTTGATTTTCTTTGGACAAGATTTCATCAAATTCACCACAGTCCACAACGTTTGGAGGTTATTACTTCTTTTTATAAACATCCACTTGAAATGACAGTGAATTCTATAATTGGAAGCTTTTTGGTATTTACTACTTTAGGTTTAAGTGTAGAAGCTGGAGCAGTTTATACCTTGTTTACAGCTTTAGGAGAATTTTTTTATCACACAAATGTGAAAACACCACGATGGATTGGTTACATTTTTCAACGACCTGAAATGCACAGAATTCATCATGAATATGATAAACATACAAATAATTACGGGGATATTGTATGGTGGGACATGTTGTTTGGGACTTATGAAAATCCAAAAGAGTTTAAATCAACTTGTGGTTTTGATAATGAAAAAGAACAACGTTTGATAGATATGTTTAAGTTTAAAGATGTACACAAAAGTTAATTAAATAAGATTTGAAAACATGCTAGAACTCTAAGAAATTGGCAACATCTTTACCGTTCCATTTTCCTAAAAATTTATACGGAATAAATCGAGCAAATAGTTCTTCTTTATACCATTTCAATTTTCTGGTAAGACGAACAACTTCTTTGTGCTTTTCATTTTTATAAGCATAATCAATCATTTCTGCTTGCGTTTTCCATATGCTTAAAGTAGCTTGTTGGATTAAAGGCCATTCGCCAACGCCAATTGACAGCGCTAATCCATCGTAATCTTCTAAACTTTTACTCACTTTGCCTACTTTTCTCCAAAAAGAAATCAATTTTGAAATCCGAATACTAGCTCTTGTTAAAACCATAACTGGCTTGTCTAAAGCCAAAGTTGCATTGGAAACAAATGGTTGTTTTCCGTCCCATTTTCCGTGTGCTTCTGCTGCGTGTGCAAAAACGGTGAACGACTCAGCGCTTCTAGATTTATAGTTATTAAAAAATGAATTTTTTTCAAAAAAATTAGTTGCCTGTATTTCAGATTCCCAAATGCATAATAAGGCATAAGTACCAAAGTTTGGCTTTGAACTGAAACCGTTTTCAGCACCTGAGCCTAAAAGTTTGTAGAAGACTAATCCTTCAATGTTTTTGAAATGCGCATGTCCAAGTTGCATTTGTGAAAATGCCCAAAGTTTATTGGAAAAAGTTTCCAATTTAAAAAAAGTACAAGTGGTTATTTGGCTCATGAGTTTGTATTATATTTTGATTGATATATGATCGTAATCCAGATTATTTTTTTTCAATAACTACTATTTGTATGCCCATTGGAAATAGTTTTTCAAATGCAAAAATAGGAAATGTAACCACTTTTAAAAGTACAAGCATCCAAAAATGATTAGACATACTACCTGACCAATCAATCCCTTTTTTTTGCATGCTGCCAAGCCACCAAAGGGTAAACGCATCAAGGGTTCCGTATCGTAAATGTTTTTTAATTTCCCATTTGTCTTTTTGAAACAACAGGTCAAAACTTTTTTTGGTTGGTAACGAAATATGTCTTGGACTATGCCAACCTTGCCAATTTGATTTTTGAATTTTTGCGCTAATGCTATTATAATCAGGTACTTCAATAATTAGTTTCCCTCCAATTTTAAGACAATTATAGAGTGCTTCTATTGTTTGACTCGGGTTGTAATCGTGTTCTAAATAATGCCATAATGTAATAATATCAAATTGTTTATCAGAAACATAATTTTCAATCGCGATTTTTTTAAGTTCTAAGTTGGGAAAATTTTTGCCCTTCCAACCTGAATTCGAAAAATCAATTCCAGTACATTTTGCTTTTGCTTTTTGTTCTAAAATTTCTAAAAAACTTGGATTACCACATCCTACATCAAGAACATCAACTTTAGGATTATTTTTTTTAAGATATTTTTTTACAAAATTAACACGGTTTAAATCTAATTTTTTTTGACTGTTAGCTACAAATGAACTGTACTTTCCCCAGGCTGCTGAACCTCTATATGGTAAGTAATTTTCAGTATAATAATGGTCTAATCTTTCCTGATTTACTGGATTTGTTAAAAAGACTGCTTCGCAATTATTGCAAATATTAAAAGTGTAAAGCTCATTATTTGTCTCGTGCATCAGTGCTTTTGTAGACATGTAAAAAGTACTTTCGGTTTTTTTACAAATCGGGCAATACGCAGCATTTGTATATTCCATTTGATTGTTTAATTTATGTGTAGCTTATGAAAAATATACAGAACATACTTTTATAATAGTGCGTAAACTTATTATGAAGATTAGGATAATTATTCAGAAACATGCTGTTTTATGCATTAACAATTTTAGTTTGTTTTAAGGCATCTTGAATATATTTTTTCTTAATAATTAGCATTCCAAAACTTTCTCCACCATCTTTTCCTATATTTTTGTGATGCATTTTGTGTGCGCGACGCAATGCTAAAACATAGACATTTTTTGTTTTAGTAAGTACTTTGAAACGTTGGTGTATTACTAAATCGTGTACAACAAAATAGGCCAAACCATATAATAAAATACCAAAACCAACCCAAGTATACCAAGCATATTGGTTCATCATGCCAAACATAATAAGCAACCAACTTGGCACAGCATAAATGATAAAAAACAAGTCATTTCGTTCAAACCAACTTTTATGGTCTTTTTTGTGGTGATCAGCATGAAAATACCACATAAATCCGTGCATGACATACTTGTGATTTGCCCAAGCCGAAAATTCAGTTAGTATAAATGTAACTAAAACAATGCTGCAATTAATTAGTATTTCCATGTTAAATAAATATAAATAATGATGTAAAAAATATAATTTGTAAAATCAATATAATTAAAGAAACCGTTCGATTGGCTTTAATGATTATTGGATAAAAAAAGTACGATATAAAAAAAGCAACTCCAATCCAACCCAAATAATTATGTATACCAGGTAACCCACTTTCAAATTGCCAAAAATCAAGTTTTGGTGCCACTTGTTCTATCAATAAATCTATAAGTGTAACTAGTAAAGCTGCAACAACCAATACTTTTATTTTGTTTACAAAGATACTACTTACTATTCTAATTCCAGCACAAATAAGCATTGCCCAATTGATAGAAATTATTAGTGGTACTTCAAGTAATTTTAAACCCAATCCATCCCCATAGGAATATTTTCCAAAAATTAACTCAGTTTTTACGCCAATTACTTCAAAAATATAACCTAAAAAAGCAATGGAAAAAAAGGCTAAAATAAATTTTTTGTCGGCAACTGGACTATGAATTAAAAAAACTAGACAAGTAAGTAATAAGGTATAAGGTGTAAATGGACTAAAAAAAGTAGGATTAACTACAAACCCAATCGATCCAGAAATATATACCAGAATTAAGAAATATAAAAAATATGATTTGTATGTTTCTTTCATTTCAATTCTTTTTCTACTATAAGTTTACTGGCTATTTTTGCGCTAAACAAGCACAATGGAATTCCTCCACCAGGATGCACACTTCCGCCTACAAGATACAAATTTTTGATACTAGATGAAAAGTTGGCATGTCTTAAAAACGCAGCAAATTGATTATTACTAGAATTGCCATAAAGCGATCCGCCGTAAGACGAAGTTTGGTTTTCTATATCAACGGGACTTAACGTACTTTCTGAAATGATGTATTTTTCAATATCGGTTTCCAGCATCGCATTAATTTTAGCAATAACATTTTTTCGAATAGTTGCTGCATAATCTATACTTTCGTTTTTATTGTGCGGCACATTAACCATTACAAACCAGTTTTCACAACCTTCTGGCGCATCCGTTTTGCAATATTTTGAAGTGATATTGATATAAATCGTAGGATCATCAGTTGGAAATTGTTTTGAAAACAAATGATCAAATTCCTTTTTGTAATCATCGCTAAATAAAATATTATGCAATCCCAAGGCTGCAAATTCTTTGTTTATTCCCCAATAAAAAACATACGCACTACTTGATTTTTCTTGTTGAATTAGTTTTTTAGGCGTGTAAGATTTTGGCAACAAATACTTGTAAAGTACATGAATATCTACATCACTTGCCACAATATCAAAAGTGTAACTTACTCCACTACTTTTAATGGCGGAAATTCTATTATTAGTTCCAACTTCTAAGGTTTCAACAGCAGCATTAAATTTAATTTCCACATTAGCTTCTTCTGCTAGTTTGACCAAATGTGTTGTAATTTGGTGCATTCCTTTTTTAGGTAAATAAGCCCCAAGATTAAACTCTAAATGCGAAATCATATTTATTAATGCAGGTGCTCTATATGGATTTGAACCATTATAAGTCGCAAATCGATTGAAAAGTTGTACTGTTTTTGGATTGGAAAATGTTTGCGAATTTTTTTGGTGCATTGTACAGAATAATCCCAAAAAAGGAGAAAATAATATACCTTTTAAAGTTTTAAAATTAATAAAATTTTTCAGTTGATGAAGCGATTGTTTTAAAAATAAATCCTCAGTCGTTTTAAAATAAAAAGCGTTGCGTTTGATGTGTTTTAAAACTATTTCTTTTTTTTCATGTAGTTTTAAATGCACTTCCTCTGCAAATTCTTCCAAATTAGCAGACGCTTTTAGTTGTGTTCCATCCGAATAAAAATAGTTAGTTATGACATCTAATTTCAGGTATTCAAATGTATGGGCGCTTCCTTGTAAATTAGTCAATTCATCTATCAACGAAGGCATTGTAAATAAGGATGGCCCTTTATCAAATCGGAATCCGTTTATTTTAAGTTCACTCAATTTACCGCCTGGATAACTATTTTTTTCAAAAATTGTTACCTTAAACCCTTGATTGGCTAGTCGAATTGCTAATGCAAGGCCACCAATTCCAGCTCCAATTATGCCAACGGTTTTAGTCATTTTATTTTATTAAATAGTGACGTAAAATTAATTTTTTATAAAAGGTTAAAAGTATAACAAAAGTTAAAAAAATCCTATAAATAATAAAACTAACTATTAAACAAAAACTACAAATCTACATTTGCTTAAAATTAAAAACCCCAATTCAGATTATAAATTGGGGTTTTTGGTAAACTATAAAAAATAAATTATTCTTTTCTCTCTTCTCTTGGAGGCCTTGGTAAAAGTGCTTTTCTTGACACTTTTTCTTTTCTAGTTTTTGGGTCAAGACCAAGGTATTTTACTTGGAATACGTCGCCCATATTTACTACATCCGTAACGTTTTCAGTACGTTCCCATGCCAATTCAGATACGTGTAATAAAACTTCGTTTCCTGGCGCATCTGTATATTCTACAACCGCACCAAAATCTAACATTTTAATTACTTTTACTTCGTAAGCTTCTCCCATTTGTGGTTTGAAAATGATCGAATCAATTTTAGCCAATACAGCCGCAATACCGTCTGGATCAGTACCTAAGATTTCAACTACACCTTGCTCATCCACTTCGTTGATTACGATAGTACAACCCGTAGCTTTTTGTAATTCTTGAATTACTTTTCCACCAGGTCCAATTAACGCTCCAATAAAGTTACCAGGAATAGTTCTCATGATAATTTTTGGCGCATGTACTTTAACGTCAGCATTTGGTTTGTCTAATGTTTCCATTAATTTTCCTAAGATATGCAAACGACCATCACGAGCTTGAGCCAAAGCTTGCTCCATGATTTCGTATTTCAATCCGTCAATTTTGATGTCCATTTGACAAGCTGTAATCCCTTCTGAAGTTCCAGTTACTTTGAAATCCATATCTCCCAAATGATCTTCATCACCTAAAATATCAGATAAAACAGCAAAACGATCTCCGTCAGTAATCAATCCCATCGCAATTCCAGAAACGGGACGAATCATTTGAATACCAGCATCCATTAATGATAATGTTCCCGCACAAACCGTAGCCATTGAAGACGAACCATTAGATTCTAATACTTCAGAAACTACACGGATCGTATAAGGACAATCAGCAGGAATCATGTTTTTTAAAGCTCTTTGCGCCAAGTTTCCGTGACCTACTTCTCTTCTTGAAGTTCCTCTCAACGGACGCGCTTCTCCTGTAGAAAATGGTGGGAAATTATAGTGTAAATAGAATTTTTCTTCTCCTTGTTCCGATGGCGAATCAATTTGGTTGGCTTCTCTAGAAGTTCCTAAAGTAGCTGTAGCCAAAGCTTGTGTTTCTCCACGTGTAAACAACGCCGATCCGTGAACCGATGGTAAGTAATTTACTTCACTCCAAATAGGACGAATTTCAGTAGTTTTTCTACCATCTAAACGAGTTCCTAAATCTAAAGTTACATTACGAACCGCTTCTTTATTAGTTTTGTAGAAGTATTTAGAAACTAAATCTCCGTTTTCTGCTAATTCTTCTTCAGTAAATAAAGCTTTAACTTCTTCTTTTACAGCGTCAAATGCAGCTGAACGTTCGTGTTTAGCCGAACCTTTACTTGCAATAGCATAAATTTTATCGTAAGCCGCTGCTTTTACTTTAGCGTAAATAGCGTCATCCGTTTTTTCAGTTTCATACGTACGAACTTCTTTTTTTCCAAATGCTTGCGCCAATCTTTCTTGTGCAGCAATTTGTACTTTAATGTGTTCGTGAGCAAATTTAATGGCTTCTACCATTTCAGCTTCTGAAATTTCTTTCATTTCTCCTTCTACCATAGCGATAGAATCAGTTGAAGCCCCAATCATCATATCGATATCAGATAATTCTAATTGTGCACGAGATGGGTTGATGATGAATTTTCCATCAATTCTTCCCACTCTAGCTTCTGAAATTAAGGTTTCAAAAGGAATGTCTGACAAAGCTAGTGCAGCTGATGCCGCTAATCCAGCTAAAGCATCTGGCATAACATCTTCGTCATGAGACATTAATTGAATCATAACTTGCACTTCCGCATGGTAATCTGATGGGAAAAGCGGACGTAATACACGGTCAACTAAACGCATCGTCAACACTTCGCTATCACTTGGACGCGCTTCTCTTTTGAAGAAACCACCAGGAAAACGACCTGCTGCTGCAAATTTTTCACGGTAATCTACCGTCAAAGGTAAAAAGTCAATGCCTGGGCTTGCTTTTCTTGAGGAAACAACTGTACCTAAAATTACAGTATTTCCAATTCTTACTACTACAGATCCGTCTGCTTGTTTAGCTAAACGACCTGTCTCGATTGTGATGCTTCTGCCATCACCTAAATCGATTTTTTCTACAAATAATTGTGGAATCATAAATTTAATTCTCAAAGGTTATACAAAGGGTTAGTTGTGTTGTTGTTGTAAGTTGTTGTAGTTGTGTCTAACCCAATGAAAAACCAAACTTTTCTGCGTTGCTTATAATCAAAAAGGGGCGCAAAGCCCCTTTAGTGTATTATTTTCTAATTCCTAATTCTTTAATTATCTCACGGTATCTTAAGATATCTTTCTTTTTTAAGTAATCTAAAAGACTTCTTCTTTTACCTACTAAAAGCACTAATGATCTTTCTGTGTTGTAATCGTGACGATTTTTTTTCAAGTGTTCTGTTAAGTGCGAAATTCTAAACGTGAATAATGCAATTTGTCCTTCTGCAGAACCTGTGTTTTCTGCTTTTCCTCCGTGTTTAGCGAAGATGTCAGCTTTTGTTTCTTTAGTCAAATACATGCTAATATTATTTAAATGATTATTATGTAGATTGAGTTTATCTCAATACGGGTGCAAATTTACAAATTAATTTTGAAGTTGCAACTTTTAGCTCTTTTTATTTCAACCACAAATTTCTAAACAATTTATTTTTGTCATAATCGGCAGCTTGTTTCTCAATGTTGAAGTAACGATGCCCTCTTGGATCATTACCAACTCCAGCCAAATACGCCCAATTTCCCCAATTGCTACAAACGTCATAATCAATTAATTCTTGTTCAAAATACGCTGCGCCAAATCGCCAATCCATGTTGAGTTCATTGCAAAAATAACTGGCAACATTTTGTCTACCGCGATTACTCATAAATCCGGTTTGTTGCAATTCGAGCATATTGGCATTGATAAAGTCAGAAGCTGTTGCACCATTTATCCATTGCGAAAGCAGTTTTTCATTTAAGGATTTCGAATTCACTTTTTCGGTTTTTATTCCTTCGTACAAGAAAAATTTCGTTTGGTGTTTTTTAAACATAAATCGGAAAAAGTCTCTCCAAAGTAATTCAAAAACCAACCAATAAGTGGAATCATTTGCGCCAAACTGCTTTTCGTATTTTTTAATTTCTGCATAAATTAATCGCGCTGAAATACAACCCATTGCTAACCAAGCAGAAAATTTTGAAGAATAATCAGCACCCACCATTCCGTTTCTAGTTTCTTTATAAGAAGACAAGCATTGTGTGTCGTAAAAATAATGATGCAATCGCTGAATGGCTTCCGTTTCGCCACCTTTAAATTGTATAACTGCCCTAGAATCGATTGTAGTTTTGGCTAAGCCTAAATCTTCTAAAGTTGGTAATTGCAAAGCTGAAATTTTAGGTGAATTAATTTTCGTCGGTGATTCAAATGGCGCTCTTATTTCGGAATCTTTTTCTGTTTTTTTTCTGAAATTAGAAAACACATCCGGAATGTCTTTGATAGAAAAAGGCAAATCTTCGGCATGATATAACGTACTTGTGCTAATTTTTTCTAATTCGCAGCGCAACTTAAATAATTCATCTTGCACTTTTTTCTCCGTTTGTCTTTCTTCAAAAGCAACTTCTCGTTTGGCAAATACTTTTTGTGCTTTACATTGATTTACAATTTTAGGGATTTCTATTTCAGGTTTTCCTTTTAAAATAAGTAATCCCGAACCCAAAGTTCTTAAACTTGCGTCTAAATCTTGAAGTGATTCCAACAAAAATTGTGCTCTAAAACTGCCTGTTTTTTTAAATCCGTAGGAAGTGGTTTCAAAATGGGATTCGTCAAAACAATACACGGGAATTACATTCTCGCTAATGGCTATTGCTTTCACAAGGGTTTCGTTGTCTTCAATTCGTAAGTCGGTTTTAAACCAAACAATTGCTGTTTTTATCATAACTCATTGATGTTTTTCAAATAATAATCCGCTTGCTCTAACAAGGCGACTTTATCATCGGGTTTCATTTTTCGCCATACATTATACATCATTCCGATGCGGGGATTTTTGCCTAATTTGTCTTCATTTTTATCATAAAAATTCCAATACAAACTATTGAACGGACAGGCTTTTTCACCCGTTTTTATTGCTTTTTTATAATAGCAGCTTCCGCAAAAATGACTCATTTTGTCAATATAAGACGCTGAACTTACATAGGGTTTTGTGCCAACAATACCGCCATCAGCAAACTGACTCATGCCGCGTGTATTCGTAATTTCCACCCATTCAATGGCGTCAATATAAATACCCAAATACCACGCATCGACTTCATCAGGATGAATTCCGGCTAATAGGGCAAAATTCCCAGTAATCATCAATCGCTGAATATGGTGGGCGTAAGCGTAATTTAAGGATTGGTTAATCGTGTCTTTCAAACAATTCATTTTTGTTTTGCCGGTCCAAAACCATGCTGGAAGTTGGTTTTCGTTATTGAAATAATTCATTGTGGCAAATTCTGGCATTTTTTTCCAATAAATTCCACGCATGTATTCGCGCCAGCCGATAATTTGGCGCACAAATCCTTCCAACTGATTGTAAGCGATTTCTTCAGGGCGATTTTCCCATTCTGTAATGGCTCGATTAATCACTTCCAAAGGTGAAATCAATTTTATATTCATCGAAAACGAAATTCTGGCATGGTACAACGACCATTCGTTTGGTGTCATAGCATCTTGATAACTTCCAAAAAGCGCTAAACATTCGGTTACAAAAAAATCGAGTAATTCTAAGGATTGGGCTCTGTTGACGGGCCATACAAAATTTTCAGCATCAATAGTTCCGATGGTTTTGATGTCTGTTTTTTGAACTTCAGAAACGATTTTCGAAACATTATTATTGAAAACCAAAGGCGGGGTTGATTTGTGATCTTTTGGCAATTTTTTTCTGTTTTCGCCGTCATAATTCCATTTTCCAGTCAAAGGTTTATCGCCATTCATTAAAATATGGTGCTTTTTGCGCATCATGTGGTAAAAACTTTCCATCAAAAATGTTTTTTTACCTTCAAAAAAATCACCTAATTCGTTTCTAGAACTCATAAAATGTTCCGAATCGCAAACTGAAGTTGGTATAGATAGCGATTGGCACAAATTTTTCAGCTGTTCATCCAAACGGTATTCGTCAGGAAATTGGTATTCAAAATGGGTGAATTGCTCTTTTTCAACTAAAAACAGAATATTTTTTTTAAACGATTGTAAATTGGATGCATCATTCAAATGCAAATAAATAACTCGATGTTTTTGCGATTGTAATTCGGCCGAAAATTGTTGCATTGCCGAGAAAAAACCAACCACTTTTTGAATATGATGTTGTGCATAATCGGTTTCTGTGCGAATTTCCATCAAAACATAAGTCACGGAACCATCCACAACTTGAAACCAAGAATGATTGCAGTTTAATTGATCTCCGAGAAGTAATCGTAACGTTTTTGACATTTTATTTATTTAAACATTAAAGGATTTAAAAAATTTAAAGATATTGTATGATTTTCAATTTTTCAATCTTTAAATCATTCAATTTTTTAATCTTTCATTCCTACATCTATCACTACAATATTTTACTTCGTCCCAAACTTTCTCCCATTTTTTCCGCCAAGTGAATGGTTTTTGGCAAACGATACACAGTTTAGTCGGTAGGTTTTGTTTTTTTACTCCTTTCATTTTACACTGCTAGTTGATTTCTTTCCCATTCGATTCCTACTTTGGATCCTTTAGCAATAAAAACTGCTGCTGGTTTTGTTTCATTAAGAATTGCAAAATCCGTTCCATACATCGCTTGAAAGTCGCACTCAATTTTATAATCTGAAATGGTATGCGTTTTCCAACTTGGATGTTGCAATTTGTATTCTTCTGTTTTGGTGTCGTTTACTTTGGTGAAGCCGTAGTAATGGTCGTAAATAAATTGTTCTAAACTATTGTTTTTCATTTTGTCCGTTCCGAATGAATACGATACCTCCATGTTATTCCATTTGGAATTTACCAGCCATTCAAATTTTATTTTTTGGAAATCTGAATTTACTTCTTGTTCGTGTTTTGTCGGTACAACAGTATAATGCTCTTTGTATAATTTATTGGCAACCCAAGCCACAATTGGGTACGGAATGGTTTCGTTGATAAAAACTACGCCTCTTTTTATTTGATTGCCTTCTTTTCGAACAACATAAAAGCGCAAGTTAATTTCTTCAAAAGTTCCAAACCACGGAATTGGGACATTAAATAATTGAGTATTTTTAAACATAAAGCCCACTAAACTAATGTAGCATTTGTCTTCAAACAAGTCGATTTCAACTCCTTTTGGCAGGTACGGAAGTAAAATTTGTGGATCAATTTCATAATTTGCCATGATGATATTTTCCCAATCTGCTTTTAAGAATAGTGCCATTATTGTGTTTTCTTTTTTGTTTTTCGATTCGGATTACTTACATGTTTTTTCAATATTCGTTTGCCTTCTTCTTTCACTTCTTCTTTTTTTCGAAAGCTCCACACGATATCGCTGGCATATTTTCTTGTTTCTTCTATGTTTACAATTGGTGCGGGATAATCTTTCCCGATGATACAGTTGTAAAATTGCTGTTCCATTTCGTTCATTTTCCATGGTTCATGAAGCAATGAAACTGGAACTTCAGCTAATTCGGGCAACCATTTTTTAATAAAAATACCATCAGCATCATGCTCTTCGGAGTTTTTTATCGGACTGTAAATTCGTATGGTATTAATTCCTGTCGTGCCTGATTGCATCTGAATTTGAGGGTAATGAATACCTGGTTCGTAATCCAAAAATTGTCTCGCCAAGAAATGCAATTCGCGCCAATCTTGCCATAAATTAAAGGTAAAAAACGATACGACCATAGCGCGCATCCTGAAATTAATGTAACCTGTTGCAACCAAACATCGCATGCAAGCATCTACAATTGGTACACCCGTTTTTCCTTCTTGCCAAGCTTTAATGTAGGTTTCGTTTTTGGGTTTAATCAAAGTGTCATAAGCTCGGTTTGCGTTTTCAAATTCCATTTCGCATTCGTCTTCAAATTTTTGAATAAAATGGCAATGCCAATGCAAACGGGAAACGAAATTCAGAATGGCTCGTTTGTTTTTGGAAGTTTCGTAATGCTGATTTGTATATTGATAAATCATCCGCATACTAATGTTTCCATAGGATAAATAGGGAGACAATCGGCTACAGCCTTTTCTGCTTAAATCTGGTTTCGAAATGTGTTTGCTGTAATTGACATAGCGCTCTTTGACAAAACTATCCAAATAACGCCACGCCCAATATTCACCACCTCGTTGAAAGTTGGGGTTCGGAGTTGTAATTTGGATGGGTAATTCGTCTCCTTTTATAGCGTTATATAATTCAGAGTCTAATTCTATCGTTTTTAATTCGGATTCTTTTATGTTTTTAGGAGTATCGCGCATGACTTGCTCCCAACGTTTGTCCCAATTTTGCCTTGATTTTAATCTGCGAATAACGCCGTGCATTTGAAATTCTTTCCAAGTTATTTCGTTGGAACTGAAAAACGATTTCATTTCCAAATCGCGGTCATAGGTTACTTTATTTCCTATTTCTTGATGGGAAAAAACGGTTTTCACTTCGAATTTTTTTATTAATTCAGAAAAAATGGTTTTTACTTCGTTATGAAAAAAATAGATTTCCGCATTAAAAGGGGCTAGTTTTTTATTCAAATCCTGAATGGATTCGTAAATAAATCGCCAGTGTCGCACATCTGAATCATCATAATTCATTACGGATGGTTCGAAAAAATAAATTAGCACTAAAGGCAAATCAGATTGGTTGGCATGGTAAAGTGCTTCGTTATCAACCAAACGAAGGTCACGTTTGAACCATACAATATTGATCGCTTTTTTGGTCAAAATTAAATTAGTGAAGTAATTGTTTTATCAGGTTTGGCATAACTCAATCTTGAAATCTGCTTAGTTTTGTGATAGCTATCTAATCCGGAACAAGTTATGGATTCAGCTTTTTCAATGTCTAGAAAACCATCTTTTTGCAAACAGTTTTCTGGGAAATAAACATCTTTCACTTCACCAATTAATAAAACCGTATTGTTGATTGAAAGTGTTATTTTTTCTTTAAATTCCATGGCCAATTGTATGTTGCTTTCTTTTACAAAAGGCGCAAAAAAGTTATTTTTAAATTCAGTTGTTAAGCCAGTTTCGTCAAATTCTGAGCAATCTCTGTCATATCTAGCTGATGTTTGATGAGCTTGTTTATGAATTTTTTCGGTAATATGGTTGATGGTATAAAAACCTGTTTCTAAAATATTTTCTAGCGTGTGACGTGCAACAGCTCCTGGACGAAACACCATTCCAAATAATGGTGGATTGCTTCCAATATGTAAAATAGAATCTACAATAGCCAAATTGGTTTGACTTTTTATGTTTTGTGTGCCAATTAATCCAATGCTTTTAAAACCACCTAAGCTATTTGCAAAGTGCACACGTTCTTGTTTTTCCATGTTCAAAATTTGCTCATGGGTAATATGTTTTACTAAAGTTTCACCCATTTTTTATCGCTATTTAATTGAAAGGTTCCAATATGCTCTTTGTTCCATTCGTTTGGTGGAATTAAGGACAAAAAATAAGTGGCATTACCCGATGAATATAAATGATAAATCTCTCCGATAATTGGTTCAAATGAAAATTTTGAATTGTAAACCAATTCATTCCATTCAAATTCTTCCATTAAATTTTGGTACTGTAATTTTAGTTCATTGAATTTATTTTCAAATTCTTTGTTCACATTTCTAACGCCCCTGCCTTTCCATGCGGCAACATCATCAACTTTAATTATAGGCGCACTTACAGTTGTTGCATAAGGTAAAAAACTTGCATTGTATCCATTTTCCTCTGAATAAACAACATTATCAGGCTTTTTGTTTTCCATTTTTTCTTTTATCTTTTTGATATTTTATTATTAGAAATAGCTCTTTGTAATTTGCATTTGAATCTGTCAATACCATCAGCACGTTTTGCTGCATGCTTGGTTTTACAATTTTCAACACGTTTTCGCCACAGTTTGTAACTTGAAAATTTTAATTCTTTTTTCATTAAAGCTTTTACATCCGCCTCAGCTAAGCCAAATTGAAATTTTATGGCATCAAAAGGTGTTCTGTCTTCCCAAGCCATTTCGATAATTCTATCAATGGCGATGTCGTCTAATTCAGTTTTTTGCGTAACAGGCATTTTGTTTAACATTAATTAAAAAATAATAAACAAAATTAAGTAGAATAATTTGATTTTCAATACTGGAAGTAAATAAAAAATCCGTTACTTAAATTAATGTAACGGGTGTAACTATTTTTTTAGAAGAGCGAAGCCACCTGTTCGGTTACAAATTCTAAAAAACGTTCATCTGCTTCTGTAAATGGGTCAATCACGTGACTATCGATATCTATTTGACCAATATTTATTCCATTTACAAATAAAGGCACAACAATTTCCGATTTTACGGTAAAGCTACAAGCAATGTAATTATCTTGGGCGGAAACGTTAGGTACCACAAAGTTAGCGTTGCTTTCTGCAACTTGTCCGCAAATACCTTTTCCAAAAGGAATTACGGTATGATCCGTTTCAGCTCCTACGTAAGGACCAAGATGTAAAGTTTTGGTTTCATGATTGGCAAAATAAAAACCAACCCAATTGTAATATGAAATAGAATCTTGTAATAATTGACAAATATTAGAAAGCTTTTCATCTCTATTTTCATTAGTTTTAATGATGTTTTTTACTTCTGTTTTTATAAGTTCAAATTCCATTTTTAATTTTTTTGTAAAATTATACATTAATAAGAAAGTAAAAATTATATTTTTGTTAAAATTTAAAATTTTGAAAAACATATTACAGCAACATAAAGTATTTTTTATTTTTCTCTTAAAGTTTCTTTTGAGCTATTTTATTGTTACGATAATTTACTCGCTTTATTTAAATCAATACCATGTACAAAAAAATGAGGTAGATGGTATTACGCATTTTGTAGCACAACAAACGGAAAACATTCTCGTTTTTTTTGATGCAAGTTGCGAGATAATAAAGCATGATTTAGAACCTTCCTATAAAATAATTTATAATTCTAAATACATCGCTCGAATAGTGGAAGGTTGCAATTCGGTAAGTGTAATTATTTTATTTGCAGCCTTTATATTTTCGTTTTCAAATAAATTTATTGCTACTTTTTTGTATATTTTTTTGGGTTCAATAGTGATTTTTATATTGAATATTTTCAGAATTGCTTTGCTTACGGCAGGACTTTATAAGTATCCAGAATACGGCACTTTTTTACATGATATTTTATTCCCGTTAGTTATTTATGGATTGGTTTTTGTGTTATGGATTATTTGGGTTATTAAATTTTCAGCTTATGCAAAATCGAAATAATAAAGCCGTAAATATATCATTTATTGGCATTTTGGTAGTTTTCTTATTACTAATTAGAATGTTTGAAAAAGATTTGTTTTACGATCCTTTTTTAGATTTTTTTCATGGTGACACAAAAAATAAAATTTTGCCAGAATTTGATACTTTTAAATTATTTCTTGGACTTCTATTGAGGTATTTTATGAACGGAATGCTCACAATTCTGATACTATATTTTTTATTTAAGGATTTTTCAATAGTAAAACTAACCTCTTTTTTATTATTTATTTTCTTTGTTGTTTTGATAATATTTTTTTTCAGTTTATTACATTTTTCTAAATCGCCAGATTATTTATTTGTTTTCTATGTAAGAAGATTTCTAATTCAACCTTTATTTTTAATTTTATTTGTCCCAGCTTTTTTTTATCAAAAAAGTGTTAATAAACAATAAGTTATAAAATAAAGCTATAAATTTGCAGTAATGAATTTTAAAAAACACATAAGCATTTATTTGGCATTATTTATTTTATTAGTAAATAGTAGTGCTAGTTTGGTATTGCATTTTTGTAATGACCAAATTGCTTATGTATCTTTGGTTTATCATGAAAATAAATTAGTAGACTCTGCAACTGAAGGTTCATGTTGTGCAACTGAAGATGCAACTGACGAAAAAGGTTGTTGCTCAAATGAGGAAATAAAAGTTGAAAAAAAAATAGAATATTCTATAACAAAAGATTTTTCAAATCCTATTTCAACACTTTTTTTTGAAAATCAAACAACTGCTTTTTCAAATCAAACATGTTTTTTATTATTACCAAGGAAAACAGCACCTTACTACTGTAATTCCAATGCACCCCCCTTTTACAAACTTTATTCTCAACTTATTTTTTACGCATAATTTGTATTGTTTTTAGTTATTTAAATTATAAACTTTATAAAATTTATTATGTACAAAATAATATTATTGGTTATGTTACCCATTCTTTCTTTAGCACAAAATAGTGTGCAGGGAAAAATTACCGATTCGGAAAACAAGCCTATCACAAATGTAAAAATTACAATTCCAGAATTAAATGCCGTATTGTTTTCTAACGAAAGCGGATTGTTTAGTTTGATTCAAGGAAACCGTAATTTATTATTAGTAATAGAGAAAAGCGAATTTCAGACCCTTGAAATTCAACAAAGCGTAAAATCAGATTTTACAATTCAATTAGCAAAAATCGAATCGGGAAACAATATTGCAACTGTAAATATTGTAAAGAAGCAAAATACATTGGGAAGAAAACAAAAAGCAGTTACAAATACTCAAAATTTATCACAAGGTGAATTGCAAAAAGCGGCTTGTTGTAATTTATCTGAAAGTTTTGAAACCAATCCGTCTATAGATGTAAATTTTTCTGATGCTGTAACTGGGAATAAGCAAATTAAAATGTTAGGATTAACCAGTCCGTATATTTTAATGAGTGAAGAAAATATTCCAGCTATAAGAGGAGCTTTACAAGCTACAGGTTTAAACTTTATTCCAGGAACTTGGGCAGAAAGCATTCAAATTACAAAAGGCGCCGGAAGCGTGGTGAATGGATATGAAAGTATTTCGGGTCAAATAAATTATGAACTGGTTAAACCACAAAAAGAAGATCCGTTTTTCGCCAATGTTTATGCTTCAAATGATGGCAGATATGAATTGAATACTCATTTTGCAAATAAATATTCAGATAAATTAAGTTCCTTGGTTCTTTTGCACGGCAATACTAGAAATATTAAAAATGATATGAATCATGATGGATTTTTAGACAATCCGTTAGGAAAACAAGTCAATATTTTAAATCGTTGGCAATATAATAATGTAGAAAAAGGAATTGTATCATTCTTAAATATCAAATATTTTTCTGACGAAAAAACGGGGGGAACTATAAACGATAATTCGCACGAAATGGTTATGAATCCAAATTTATGGACCAGTCATGTGAACACGGACAAAATAGAAATTTCCAACAAAATAGGCTATGTTTATCCAAGCATGCCATTTCAAAGTATTGGGTTTCAACAGGCTTTTCAATACAATAAAATGCATTCGGAATTTGGTGATAAAGTGCATCATATTCATCATAAAAATTATTTTTCTAATCTTATTTTTAATTCGATTATTAACAATACTAAACATAAATTTATTACGGGTTTGAATTTTAATTTTGATAAATTTCAAGAACATTTAGAAGCCAATTTTATGGCAGAATACGATAGAATTGATACCTCAATTGGTTCGTTTTTTGAATATTCCTACGATAATTTAAATAATCTTAGTTTCGTTTTAGGCGCCAGAGCCGATAGTCATAACAGATTGGGCTTGTTTTTTACGCCTAGAGCACATGTTAAATATAATCCGTTTGAAAAAACTACGTTTCGTTTTTCTGCAGGTAGAGGAAAAAGAGCCTCCAATATTTTTGCTGAAAATATAAATGTTTTGGCTAGTTCTAGAGACATTATTATTAAAAATGAAAACGGAAAATTATATGGTTTAAATCCAGAAATAGCTTGGAATTATGGCGCGAGTTTTATTCAGAAATTTTATATATTTGGAAAAGAAAATGAGATTGTTGTAGATTATTATAAAACCGATTTTAGTAATCAAATTGTGGTAGATTTAGAAAATGCAAGACAAGTAACTTTCTCTAACTTAAATGGGAAAAGTTTTGCGGAATCTTTTCAATTAGAATGGAATATTAATTTAATGACGCACTTAAATTTAAGAACGGCTTATAAATATTTAAATGTTAAAACGGATTACGCTACAGGATTATTAGACAAGCCGTTACAAGCCAAAAATCGTTTTTTTGCTAATATTGCTTATGAAACACATATTTTGGAAAAAGGACAACAATGGAAATTTGATGCTACTTTTAATTGGATTGGTCAGCAAAGATTGCCAAATACACAGGCAAACCCAGTTCAGTATCAATTATCGGAGTTTACGCCAAGTTACCAGCTTATTAATGCACAAATAACGCGAACATTTTCAAGTACATTTGAAATGTATTTTGGGACTGAAAATTTAGGTAATTTTAAACAAAAAAATGCTATAATTGCTTCGGATAATCCTAATAGTCCATATTTTGATAGTACAATGATTTATGGCCCAGTTTTTGGCATAATGTATTACGCAGGAATAAGATTTAAAATAAAAGATAAAAAAGAACAAAATCAAATAAATCATTAAACACAAAAATTATGAAAAAAATAGTATTACTAATTTTAATTGCCTTTTTAGGAATTAATGTAAACGCACAAGAACAACCAAATAAAAATAAAAAAGTAGAAGTTGAAGTCAATGGTGTTTGTAATATGTGTAAAAAACGTATCGAAAAAGCCGCTTATTCTGTAAAAGGAGTAAAAAGCGCTATTTGGCATGTAGAAGACCAAGATTTACATTTAATCATTGATGAAACAAAATGTAAGGTTTTAGATGTAGAAAAAGCAGTAGCAATTGCTGGACATGACACTAAAGACATAAAAGCTACTGACGCACAATATGCAAAAATACATGGATGTTGTAAATATAGAACTGATGAAAAGCATTAAAACTGCTAAATTTAATTAGATAATTACAATTTATATTTATTTATAAAATAGAAGTCCTACATTTGTGGGACTTTTTTACGCCTTGGAGAAAATCACAATAAAAATATTCGAAACTAGCAAAGATTTGCCAGAAAATTGGAATACAGTTGCCGCTGAAAACCATTTTCTGCAATTACCGTATTTAAATGTTTTAGAACTTTCTGCGCCTACAAATATGCAATGTTTTTATATTGGAATTTATGAAAATGCCGAATTAATTGGCGTTTCGTTAGCCCAATATTTAGATTTAAATAAATTAGAATCTTTTGGAGAAAGAGACAACTGTTTCAAAACATTCATCCGAAATTTTATTTTCCGAAATTTCGCTTCGCATACATTGTTTATTGGGAATAATATGATAACTGGACAAAACAGTTTTACTTTTAATAAACAAATAAGTTTTGAAAATATTAGTTACTTATTAACCCAATGTTCTCATGAATTAATCCAATTTTTCAAACAAAAAGGAATAAAAATTCATTTGGTTTCTTTTAAAGATTTTTATCAAGATTGCGCTGTCGAATTTAAAAAGTTTGCTTTTAAGAACATTTACGAATTCAACACCCAACCCAACATGATTTTTGACTTACCTTCATCATGGCTCGTCAAAGATGATTATTACAACGCCTTTTCAAAAAAATATCGAGATCAATACAAAAGAACGCACACAAAATTTGAAGGGATTTTGGTTAAGGAATTAGATTTTGATGAGGTTGTTTTTCATGAAAACAGAATTAATGAATTGTATCATCATGTTGCCAAAAACGCACCTTTTAATACTTTTTTCTTGGCAGAAAATCATTTTTCAACATTTAAAAAACAATGTGGAAATGGATTTAAAATTTTTGGTTATTTTTTGGATGAAAAACTAATTGGTTTTCATTCCGTTTTATTAAACGACGGTGTTTTAGAAACCTATTTTTTAGGATACGATGACCAAATTCAAAAAGAAAAAATGTTGTATTTAAATATGTTATACAACATGACAGAATTTGGAATCACACATCAATTCAAAAAAATTATTTTTGGAAGAACCGCCCTAGAAATTAAAAGTTCTGTAGGCGCGACTCCCACAAAAATGACCGGTTTTATTTTTCACAACAATAAAATATTAAATACTTTTTTAGGAAAAATATTCAGAAATTTAGAACCTGAAACTGTTTGGCAACAGCGTCATCCTTTTAAATAATGATAAAATCTATTTTGCAGTTCTTTTTATTGAAAAAAACGAATTGTTTTCTTATTTTTGAATATAAATTAAAATTATGAAAAAAGCCCTATTCTTTTTCTTACTGTTTTCTCAGTGCTTGTTTTCTCAGATTTTGTTTGAAAAAGCGGAAAAACTATATAAAGAAAAAAAGTTTGAGGAAGCCAAAGGGTTGTTTGAAAATTACTTAAAATCTGCGCCTAATCATCAAAAAACTATTGAGTATTTGGGCGATATTGCAGGCAACTCAAAAAAATGGGATGAAGCAATTAAGTATTATAATAAGTTAAAACAACAAAACCCAAACAGCGCTAATTACTGGTATAAATATGGTGGCGCATTAGGTATGAAAGCCAAATCCGTTAATAAGTTTAAAGCGATTGGTATGATTGACGATTTAGAAACTGCTTTTTTAACGGCGGCCAATTTAGATAAAAAACATGTTGAATCTCGATGGGCGTTAGTAATGTTATATATCGAATTACCAGTAATTATTGGTGGTAGCGAAACCAAAGCTTTAAGGTACGCTGACGAAATTATGAACATTTCAAAATTAGAAGGTTATTTAGCAAAAGCGCACATTGATGTGTATTACAAAAGATACAAAGCGGCGGAAGTTAATTTACTAAAAGCACATCAAATTGGAAAATCAGCTACAACGTATGCCAAGTTATACGATTTATACATGAATAAATTAAAAGACAAGGAAAAAGCTCAAAACATTAAAAAGTAATTAGGTAATGGGTTTGGGTAAATGTTAAACGTTACCTTTCACCCTGTACCTTTCACCATAAACCATACAAAATGCGTACACATTTCATAGCCATAGGCGGAGCCGCCATGCACAATTTAGCCTTAGCTTTACACAATAAAGGATATCAAATAACAGGAAGCGATGACGCTATTTTTGAACCTTCAAAATCTAGATTAGAGAAAAAAGGATTATTGCCTTTAGAAATGGGTTGGTTTCCAGAAAAAATTACAACTGATATTGAAGCTGTTATTTTAGGAATGCATGCAAAAGAAGACAATCCAGAATTGTTAAAAGCACAAGAATTAGGATTGAAAATTTATTCGTATCCAGAATTTTTATATGAACAATCTAAAAGCAAAACCAGAGTTGTAATCGGTGGTTCGCATGGAAAAACAACTATCACTTCTATGATTTTACACGTAATGCATTATCATAATATTGAAGTTGATTATATGGTTGGCGCCCAACTAGAAGGTTTTGATACGATGGTGCACCTTACAGAAACTAACGATTTTATCGTTTTAGAAGGCGACGAATATTTGTCATCCCCAATGGATAGACGACCAAAATTCCATTTGTACCAACCAAATATTGCGTTACTTTCAGGTATTGCTTGGGATCATATTAATGTTTTTTCAACGTTTGAAAATTATGTAGAACAATTTAGTATTTTTACTTCGCAAATTACAAATGGCGGCATTCTAGTTTATAATGAAGAAGACGCAACCGTAAAACAAGTGGCTGATGAAACTTCAAACCCAATTCGTAAAATTGCCTATCAAACACCAAGTTATACTGTTGAAAACGGAACTACATTATTAGATACGCCCGAAGGACCGATGCCAATTGAAGTTTTTGGAGCACACAACTTAAATAATTTAGCTGGTGCCAAATGGATTTGCCAATGTATGGGCGTAGATGAGGTTGATTTTTACGAGGCAATAGCTACTTTTAAAGGAGCTTCAAAACGTTTAGAAAAAATTGCAGAGTTTGCAAATAAAGTCGCATACAAAGATTTTGCGCATTCGCCTAGTAAAGTTTCAGCAACTACAAAAGCAGTAAAAGATCAATATCCTGACAGAAAACTAATCGCTTGTTTAGAATTACACACTTATAGTAGTTTAAATGCCGAATTTTTAAAAGAATACGAAGGTGCATTAGACGCAGCAGATGTAGCTATTGTTTTTTACTCACCAGATGCGGTAAAAATAAAACAATTAGATGAAGTTTCTTATGAACAAATTGCACAATCATTCAATAGAAAAGATTTAATTATATATACGAACCCAGCAGAATTTAAAGATTATTTATTTTCACAAGATTTTGATAATTCTGCTTTATTATTAATGAGTTCTGGTAATTATGGTGGCTTGAACTTTGATGAAGTTAAAAAATTGGTCAATTAGATAATTAGTCAATGTGCTAATTTTTGAAAACCTCCAAGAGTTTATAACTTTTGGAGTTTTTTTTTATTAAATAAACACGAAAATTATTTCTTGTTTGGTATATTTAAATTAAATTTGATTTTATAAACGCCAAAATAAATTTTTATGTACACGCCAATTAATCAGTGGGCCGAAGATGATCGACCACGTGAAAAACTACAACTTAAAGGTAAATCAACCTTATCTGACTCCGAATTATTAGCCATATTAATAGGATCAGGCTCTAGAAATGAAAGCGCAGTACAATTGTGTCAGCGTATTTTAGCAGCATCAAACAACAATCTCAATCAACTTAGTAAGCTTTCAGTTCATCAATTAATTCAATTTAAAGGTATCGGCGAAGCTAAAGCCATAAGTATTGTTGCTTCTTTAGAATTAGGTAGAAGAAGAAGGTTAGAAGAAGCAACGGAATTACCTAAAATCACATCAAGTAAAAGTATATTCGAAATTATGCAACCCATAATTGGCGAATTACCTCATGAAGAATTTTGGGTATTGTATTTAAATAATTCCAATAAAGTAATTCATAAATCACAAATAAGCAAAGGCGGTATCACAGGAACAGTTGTAGATAATAGAATGGTTTTCAAAACCGCTTTTGAATACCATGCCACCTCAATAATTTTAGCGCACAATCATCCTTCAGGCAAATTACAAGCCAGTGATTCCGATATGCAATTAACAAAAAAGTTAACACTAGCTGGCCAAAATTTAGATATTTTAGTTTTAGACCATGTTATAATTACTGAATTTGGTTATTTGAGTTTTAAAGATTCGGGTATTTTTTAGTATGGGTACACAGATTTTTATTGATTTAACAGATTAAAAAATAAGTATGGATAATTTTAAACATAAATCTATTACTGAGAAAATACTTAGAGCGTATTATAATGTGTATAATTCACTAGGTTTTGGTTTTTTGGAAAAGGTATATGAGAAAGCTTTATTAATAGAATTGGAAGATTTAGGTTTGGAAGTTGAACCTCAAAAGCAAATCAATGTTTACTATAAAAATAAATTAGTTGGGAACTATTTCGCTGATATTATTGTTGAAGAAAAAGTAATTTTAGAATTAAAAGCTACCGAGTTTTTATTAAGTTCACATTCAAGTCAATTGTATAATTATTTAAAATCTACTGAAATAGAAGTAGGTTTGATTCTTAATTTTGGAGAGAAACCTGAATTTAAAAGAATTGTATTCTCTAACGATTAGAAAACTAATTTGAATCAGTAGCGAAAGTAAATCTGCAAATAATTTTTTAAAATTGCATATCAAATTAACGTAATTCTATAATAAGAAGAATCAGCAAAATCATAAAAATCCGTGTACCTATTTAATAATTATGATAAATACTTAATGTACTTTTGTAAAAATAAAACTTCAGAAAAAAAATGAAAGAATTATATCAATTTTCCAATTCCGATTTGGCATTGGTTTCGCAAATAAAAAACCATCAAAATATTTCTGCAATTTTTTATCATTTTTGGATTAATTTAGTAAATCCAGAAGAAAAATTTGTTTTTGTAGATACTATTGAAATTGTCTTTGATAAATCAACAACTTATTTCTTTAAAATTAATGATGAAGATTCAGGTTACACGATATCAATAACTTATGACTTTGAAGAAGAACAAAAAGCATTGGCGGCCAATTTTCGAGATGTACTTTCATTAAAAAGAGTGGATGTAAGTACTGCAACTATTTGGAAAGAGAAAATTAAAACACCGCTTTTATCAGTAAATACTGTTGTTGATTATGATATGAATAATGAGAATTTTATTCATTTTGATTTTATTGATGGCTCATTAGCAATTTATTACAATGAAGAAAAAGGATTATTAGTAGAAGATTACGAACCATAATAATTTTTATTTAATTGAAATAAAATTTTGTTAATACGTTTTCAAACTTATTCCAATATTCTTATCTTGCCACATAATATTACACAATATGATAAGCACAAAAAATATTACATTTTCTTACGATAAAAATCAAAGTTTCATCATGCCCGATTTATTCTGTCAGGCTGGCAGTACCATTTTGGTTACAGGAAATTCTGGAAAAGGAAAAACCACTTATTTGCACATTTTAGCAGGTTTGTTGCAACCGCATTCTGGAGAAATTTTTATCGATAATACAGATTTCACAAATCTTAAAGGCAGTAAAGCAGACCAATTTAGAGGTAAAAATATTGGAGTAGTTTTTCAAAAATCGCACTTTATTGCATCACTTTCTGTTTTAGAAAATTTAGAAATGGCAAGTTGGTTGACCTCTGGAAAAAAACATAAAGCTAGAGCTAAAGAATTATTACAAAAATTAGACATTGCAGAACAAGCTAACAAGCAACCAAGTCAGTTAAGTGTTGGACAACAACAACGTGTTTCTATTGCTCGTGCATTAATGAACGAACCGAAAGTACTGTTAGCCGATGAGCCAACATCAAGTTTAGATGATAAAAATGCAGACAATGTAATTGATTTATTGGAATCATTATCTAAAGAATACAAAGCCGCTTTAATTATTGTTACGCATGATAGTCGTATTAAAGCCAAATTCACCAATCAAATTACAATGGTATGATCGGAAAATTAGCATGGAAAAATATTTGGTTCAAACCTTTAAATACCATTTTGAGTATTTTGTTATTAACGGCTTCAGTAGCCATTATAACAATTTTAATTTTAGTTGAAAAACAATTCGAGGAAAAATACCAAAGCAATTTAGACGGTGTCGACTTGGTTTTAGGCGCGCAAGGAAGTCCTTTACAACTCGTGCTGTCGTCGGTTTATCAAGTCGATGATCCAACAGGAAATATAAGTTATGATTCGGTAAAAGTTTGGATGCAACATCCGTACGTAAAAAAAGCCATTCCGTTAGCGTATGGCGACAATTACGTGGGATTCAAAATCGTAGGAACAACACCAGATTATATAGAAAAATACCAAGCTAAAATAGCGGAAGGCAAAGTATTTGATCACAATTTTGAAGTCGTAATTGGAGCAGAAGTTGCCGAAAAACTGAATTTAAAATTAGGTGATACTTTCAAAGGAACCCACGGAAGTGCCGCTGAAGGTGAAGTTCATGACCACGGAGAATATATCATTGTAGGAATTGCTTCTAAAACTGGAAAAGTAATTGACAATTTAATTTTGTCAAATATTCCAACCGTTTGGCAAATGCACCAAGATGAAGGTCACGAAGAAAGTCACGAAGAAGTTGCCGAAAATCCTGCACATGGAGAAGAAGGTCACATTCATGACGAGCACGAATCTGATATGACTATCGATGAGCCAAATATGGAAATCACTTCCGTTTTAATTGAATTTAAAAACAAAATGGGTGTTTTTATGTGGCCAAATATTATTGCACAAAACACCAAAATGCAAGCGGCTTTGCCAACCTATCAAATGAACAGATTGTTCGACATGTTTGGCGTTGGATTAAATGCATTGAAGTATTTGGCATTCGGAATTATGTTAATTTCTGGAATATCAATTTTTATTGCATTATTCAATACCTTAAAAGAAAGAAAAGCGGAATTTGCCTTAATGCGCGTAAACGGAGCCAAAAAACACCAATTGCTTTTAGTGGTGTTACTCGAAAGTATTTTACTTTGCATTGTAGGGTATTTTTTCGGAACGGTTTTGGGCAGAGTAGGAATAGTGCTGTTATCAAAAGCATCAGAATCAGATTTTAAATTAGGATTTGATCCTATGGAAATTATCTGGGAAAAAGAAGGACTTTTATTTGGGTTAACACTTTTAATAGGTTTATTAGCCGCTTTAATTCCGGCCATAAAAGCATATACAATTAATATATCAAAAACATTAGCAAATGCGTAATTCAATAAAAATAATGACGGCCTTATTAATTGGCGTTTTCTTATTCAGTTTTCAAAATCAAAGTGAAAAAGTTACTTTTTCCAATTCAAAAAAAGCATTTGCTGCAACAGATACTTTGACCTGGAAATTGTTAGGTGAAATTAAATACATGAAGAAAAAGCATGTTTCTTACGGCGAAGTTGATTTTCCAATTATCAATACCAAATTGAAAAAATTAGCCAAAAAAACAATCGTAATGAGTGGGTTTATTGTGCCTATTGATAACAAAAATTATGCTTTAAGCAAAAACGTTTTTGCTTCTTGTTTTTTCTGCGGAAAATCAGGTCCAGAAACCATTATGGGTATTAAATTTAAAGGCGCTACACCAAAATTAAAAACAGATACTTATCTAACCATAAAAGGTACGTTTCGCCCGAATGAAGATGACGTAGAAGATTGGATTTATAATTGTGATAATGCCGAAATTGTAAAAGGAAAATAAATTTGGAAGATATAAAACACCTTTTTTTCGATTTAGATCATACGCTTTGGGATTTTGAAAAAAATTCAGGTTTAGCGTTTGAAAAAATATTTCAAGAACTAAATTTTGATATTGATTCTGAAGTATTCATGGAAATTTATAATCCTATAAATGTTGCGTATTGGAAATTATATGAGAGAAACGAAATTGATCAAGAAACACTTCGTATAAATCGGGTTAAAGACTCTTTTGAAGCTTTAAATTATGTTATTACATCTGATGAAATTGATGCTGTTTCGAATTTATTTATTGACTATCTAACTTCAAATAATCATTTAATTGAAGGCACAATTGAAACTTTGGAATATTTAAAAGAAAAATATGTTTTACATATTATTACCAACGGATTTTCATTTGTACAAGATGTAAAATTACAAAAAAGCAACTTGGATAAATATTTTGTTACCATTACCAATTCTGAAGCTGCGGGACATAAAAAACCTCATGAAAATATTTTTAAACATGCGTTATCTGTCGCAAATGCAGAAAAAAACCAAAGTATAATGATTGGTGATAGTTTAGAAGCAGATGTTTTAGGTGCATTAAATTTCGGAATAAAAGCCGTTTATTTTAATCCAAAAGCGGAAATGATTTCGCAAAATCAAATAATTCAAATACAAAGTTTAACCCAATTAAAAAATTTATTATGATGAAAAATTTCTCCATTTTAGCATTGGTTTTCTTATCAATAAACTCATTTGCACAGCAAAACAAGGCAATTATTATTTCTAATAAATACGAATTTCAAAAAGAAAAAAATACGTACAACATTAACAATATGCTAAAAGCCATTTTAGTTTCAAATAATTATCAAGTGTTTTTTGAAGATGAAGTTTTGCCTGCAGAAATTGCTCAAAACAGATGTAATGCTTTAACAGGCGTTTTATTGGATATAAGTAATTTGTTTGTAACGAAATTGAAATTTCAAATTTTAGATTGTAATAATAATTTACTATTTGAAACCGATGAAGTAAGAACAAAAGAAAAAGACATTCAAAACGCTTATATTGAAACAATTAAGTTGTTGAGTCCTGAATTAAAAAAATACAGCGGCACAGTTATTCAAGAAAAAGAAGTTGTTGCAACACCAGAATTAGATGAAACACTCAAAGTTTCAGAATTTAAAACGTTTTTAAATTGCAAAATGGAGGAAATATTTGATGGATTTCATGTAACTGAAGTAAGGGACAGTAATAATTTTGTCCTTTTAAGTATGCAAAAAACTAAAAATCGAAATGTTTTTATTGCAAGCAGAGATAATGAAATAGGTGTATTTACTAAAACCGGAAACAAAGGTGTTTTTGAATATTATATTGGTGATAAATATATGGTTGAGGAGTATTTGTTTTAGTTAAAAGATTAATTTCCCTTATAACCAACACCCAACACCCAATCAATATCCATATTTATTCTTCCATCGGTTTTTTAAAAACTGACGAATTTCTTTTTCCCTTGCGTTTTCGCCTGGTTCAAAGAAAGTAGTTTCTGAAATTTCGTTTGGTAAAAATTCTTGTTCGGCAAAATTATTAGCAAAATCGTGCGAATATTTATATGCCTCGCCGTAACCTAATTCTTTCATTAATTTGGTTGGCGCATTTCTTAAATGTATAGGAATTGCTAAATCTCCTGTTTGTTTTACTACTTGTTGCGCTTTTCCAATAGCCATATAACTGGCGTTGCTTTTTGCAGAAGTAGCCAAGTAAATGGCACATTGACTTAAAATAATTCTGCTTTCTGGATAGCCAATTGTACTCACGGCCTGAAAGGTATTATTTGCCATAATAAAAGCTGTTGGATTGGCGTTTCCAATGTCTTCACTTGATAAAATCAACATTCTACGGGCTATAAATTTTACATCTTCGCCACCTTCAATCATTCTGGCTAACCAATAAACCGCACCATTCGGGTCGCTTCCACGAATTGATTTTATAAATGCTGAAACTATATCGTAATGTTGTTCGCCTGTTTTATCGTACAACACAGTATTTTTTTGTACCAATTGCATTACTTTTTCATTTGTAATTTCAATGGTCTTGCCCTCAGTTGCGTTAATTACCAATTCAAAAACGTTTAATAATTTTCTACCATCACCACCTGATAATCTCAATAAAGCTTCGGTTTCAATTAAACTAATTTTTTTGGTCTTTAAATAGTCGTCTGTTGCAATGGCTCGGTGTAAAATAGTCTCTAAATCTTCTTTTGTAAACGCATTTAATATATAAACCTGACATCGTGACAAAAGTGCAGGGATGACTTCAAAACTCGGATTTTCAGTAGTGGCGCCAATTAAAGTAATCCAACCTTTTTCTACAGCGGCTAAAAGCGAATCTTGTTGCGATTTACTAAAACGATGAATCTCATCAATAAATAAAATTGGATTTTTGGCTGTGAATAAACCACCGCTTTGTTTGGCTTTTTCAATAACATCCCTAATGTCCTTTACGCCTGAATTAATAGCACTCAACTCGTAAAACGGACGTTGGCTTTCCTGAGCCATAATTTGTGCCAAGGTTGTTTTTCCCGTTCCAGGAGGTCCCCATAAAATTAAACTCGGAATAAATCCTTTTGCAATTTGTTGGGTCAACGAGCCGTTTTCGCCTATTAAATGAGATTGGCTAATGTATTCTGATAAAGTTTTCGGACGAATTCGTTCTGCTAAAGGTGTTGTCATAAAGCAAATTTAAACAATGCAGACTTCCCAAACAATTTTTTTTAATTTTAATATGATATGCCAAAATTTCATATCTTGTACTTTGGCTTCATTTTTGAAATTTCTTAAACATGCTTAAATCATCAATAGATAAAAATTTTTATTTTTCACTTTCCGTGATACTATTTCCGTTACTCTTTGTAATGTTTTTATGGATGACGTATTATTTGAATCTGCATTATTTTCCAGAAATGTTTCAATACGGAATTCTGCCTAAAACGGTTAAAGGTTTGCGTGGCATTCCATTACAGATTTTTATTCACGGAAATTTCAAACATTTGCTAAATAATTCTATTCCGATTTTCTTTTTGGTAATGGCTTTGAAGTATTTTTACCGCCAACAGTTTTTTAAAGTGCTGTTTTTAGGTATTTTATTTACTGGGTTAGGAACCTGGCTTTTGGGTAGAAATTCCTATCACATTGGCGCTAGCGGATTGGTGTATTGTTTGGTGAGTTTTATCTTTTTTAAAGGCATTTTAACCAAATATTACCGATTAGTCGCTTTGTCTTTAACCATCGTTTTGTTATATGGCGGAATTATTTGGTATATGTTTCCCAATGCAGAAACGTTAAAGGGAAATGTTTCCTGGGAAGGACATTTTGCAGGTTTTGTAACGGGTTTGATTATGGCAATTTTCATGAAAACACTTCAGTTTGACAAACCTATTTTTTACGATTGGGAACATCCAGATTTCGACCCAACAGATAAACCTTTCTTTAAACAATTTGATGAAAACGGCAATTTTATCAATCCTCCAAAACCTGAAATTGTTGAGGAAACCGAAGTAGATTCGTATTTTAAATCTTCAGTAAAAGTGATTTATGATTTTTTGAAAATGAAAAATAATTAAGTAAGACGCTGTCTCACTACTTCATATAAAAAAGCACCACATGCAACGGAAACATTCAAAGATTCAATAGTTCCGTACATAGGTAATTTTGCTTTTTCATCAACCACTTTTAACACGGATGGGTTTACACCACGTTCTTCGTTACCCATAATAATCGCTACTGGAACTTTAAAATCGATATCATAAATGGTTTTTTCGGTTTTTTCAGTTGCTGCTACGGTTTTGATGTCGCAACTTTGTAAATGAAAAACGGCATCTTTAATATGATCTACTTTACAAATTGGAATATTAAAAACGGCACCAGCACTGGTTTTTACAGTGTCGCCATTTACTGGAGCGGAACCTTGTTTTTGAACAATAATGCCATTAACGCCAACACATTCTGCCGTTCTAATAATCGCACCAAAGTTTCTTGCATCTGATAATTGATCTAAAACTAAGAATAAAGGCGTTTTACCACTTTCTAAAGTTTGTTCAATTAAAGTATCTAAATCATGAAAAGCAATTGGCGAAATTGTTGCCACCGCACCTTGGTGATTTAAAGAAGTAAAACGATTCAGTTTTTCTACAGGCACATAGCTAAAATTGACATTATTTGCTTTTATAGCTTTCATCAAATCTTTCATTAAGTCGCCCTGAGCTTCTTTCTGAATAAATACTTTGTCTATAACTGCGCCAGAATGTATGGCTTCAATAATGGCTCTTATTCCAAAAATCTGATTGTCGTTTTTCATGGTGCAAATATAGGCAAGTTTATTCCAATTTATTTTAAAAATACGTTTTAAAACTAATCTGCACGATAGAATTGGATAGTTTTATGGTTTGGTTTCCGGTATTTCCATTGGCGTACACTAAATTAAATAAGCCCCCATTGCTTAATAATCCGAAACCAAAACCCAATCCGAAAAGTTGGTCTTTTGTATCGTTGGCTTTGTCTTGGTAATAACCAAAATCGGTAATGCTGTAAAAATATAAATTGGGTGCCGCAACATATCTGTATTCTGCAAAAAGACCAGTAAAAATATTTCCTTGCAAGCTGTTTTCGTTAAATCCTCTAATGGATTGAATGCCTCCAAATCGGTACAATTCGTTGGTGAAATAATCATTACTTTGCAGATAATACGTGTCTGTTTTTATATGAATAAAGTTATTTTTGTTGAGCTCTAGCAATTTTTGCAGCTGAATTTGAGCAAAAAACTGATTGGTTTTAATAGCGCTTGTAGTTCGGTTTCCCATTCCAAATTTTGTAAAAACGCTAAATTTATCTGGAAATAAAGAAGTATCAAAATCTGTTTTCTTATGTTCAAAAACGGAAGTGATAAATGTTGATTGTAAATCTTTAATGGTAGAAGATGTTATTTTTTGAATGGCTTCCGAAACGTTGTCTTTATAACCCACAAAAACTTTGGTGTTGTAATTGATCATATAACCCAAATCGAAATCAAAACTACTATTTTGAAAAATGGTGTCTTGTTTAAAGATTTTTAAATTTGTTTTTAAAGCCATCGGACTCTTAAAAATATAAGCCAAATCTAAATTGACATTAAATGTACTTTGTTTGTTGCCATCATTTTTCCAATACAAATTAAAGCGTTCTCCAGAATTTAAATTGTTGAATAAGTTCAAATCCACATAACCATTAAATTGCAATTTCTGGGTTTCTTCTTTGTTGCCAAATCCTAAAAAACCATCAAAACTATTGTTTTTTCTTTTTTCTAAATACAAATAAACTTTGGTAGAATCGGTTGTTAGTAAAACTTCTGGATATTTTATTTGCGATACAAAAGGCAAAGCATTAAAATCGGAATGAATTTTTTTAATTACAGCTTTGTTAAAAGGTTTAGCGTTGTATTTTCTTAAAAAAACTTTTTTGATACCCTCTGGAAATTGATCATATCCTTGAAAAACCAATTGGTTGATTTTTCTGATTTTGTTTAATTCAATTACTAAATCGGCTTGTAAATGGGTATTGGTTTTAGTAAAATTTCTTAGTTGTATTTTGGATTGGGCAAAACCTTTTTTTTCTAAGACATTTAATTTTTCATTCATGTAATTTTCTGTCTGTGACAGCAAAATAATTTCAGAAGTAGTTAAGTTTAAAATTTCTTTCACTTCATTTGCTAAACTATCTATTTTAATTTCGATGTTCTTAGTCAGATTTCCTAATCTATATATAAAGGTAAAACTACTGTCGTTATTTTTTTTGCTTTGAAGCAATTCGTTTTCTAAAAAACCAATTTTTAATAAACTTTGACTGACTGTTTTTTGTGTTTCTAAAATGCTTTTTATTTCAGTATGTTTTTTAGTGTAGCCAATACTGTCAATTATTTTATTTTCAATGGAGGAACTTCCTTCAATTTTTAAATAAAATTGCTGACTGTATATATAAGGTGAAAATAAAAATAAGAATATTAGATATTTCATAGCCCAAATATAACGTAATTTTTATAATGTTTATTTTGGGGTTTAATTTTAAAAATAACACAAATTTAAGATTTTAGACATTTTTACTTTAAGACATACGGCTATATCTGGTTATCAAAAAGTTAGAAAATTAAAAATAAATAATATAGAGTTTGGATAATTAAAATTAATTTCTACCTTTGCATCCCTTAAAATAAGGTAACAATAAACAAAGTTTAATTAAAATTTAATTATGCCAACAATTCAGCAGTTAGTTAGAACAGGAAGAACCAAAATAACTAAGAAGAGTAAATCGGCGGCTTTAGATTCATGTCCTCAAAGAAGAGGTGTATGTACTCGTGTTTACACAACGACTCCAAAAAAACCAAACTCAGCAATGAGAAAGGTAGCTAGGGTTCGTTTAACAAACGGAAACGAAGTAAATGCATACATTCCTGGAGAGGGGCATAATTTACAAGAGCACTCGATAGTATTAGTTAGAGGTGGAAGGGTAAAAGATTTACCAGGAGTTAGATACCACATTGTGCGTGGTGCTTTAGACACCGCAGGTGTTAAAGACAGAACACAACGTAGATCTAAATACGGTACAAAACGCCCTAAAGAAGCAGCTAAAAAGTAATTATTTAACACTTTTAAAGAAAAGACATGAGAAAAAGACAGGCCAAAAAAAGACCTCTTTTGCCAGATCCAAAATTCAACGATCAGTTGGTAACACGTTTCGTAAACAACTTAATGTGGGATGGTAAAAAATCAGTTGCTTTTAAAGTATTTTATGATGCTTTAGAAATAGTTGAGACAAAAAAACAAGATGCAGAGAAATCAGCATTAGAAATTTGGAAAGATGCATTAACAAACGTTATGCCTCACGTGGAAGTACGATCACGTAGAGTGGGTGGTGCTACATTTCAAATACCAATGCAAATTCGCCCAGATAGAAAAGTATCTATGGCAATTAAATGGTTAATTCTTTACACTAGAAGAAGAAATGAAAAATCTATGGCTGGTAAATTAGCTGCAGAAATTTTAGCAGCTGCCAAAGAAGAAGGTGCAGCCGTTAAGAAAAGAATGGATACTCACAAAATGGCAGATGCTAACAAAGCATTCTCTCACTTTAGATTTTAATTTGAATAGAGATGGCTAGAGAACTTAAATATACAAGAAATATTGGAATTGCTGCTCACATTGATGCTGGTAAAACAACAACAACTGAGCGTATATTATTCTATACTGGTAAATCACACAAAATTGGTGAAGTACATGATGGTGCTGCAACAATGGACTGGATGGCTCAAGAGCAAGAAAGAGGTATTACAATTACTTCAGCAGCTACAACTTGTGAGTGGAATTTTCCAACTACACAAGGTAAATTGTTGCCGGAATCATTGCCTTATCACTTTAATATTATTGATACACCTGGACACGTTGATTTTACTGTAGAAGTAAACAGATCTTTACGTGTATTAGATGGTTTGGTTTTCTTATTTAGTGCAGTTGATGGTGTTGAACCACAATCTGAAACTAACTGGAGATTAGCAGATCAATACAAAGTACCACGTATCGGTTTCGTTAACAAAATGGACAGACAAGGATCTAACTTTTTGATGGTATGTCAACAAGTAAGAGATATGTTAAAGTCTAACGCAGTTGCAATTACTTTACCTATTGGTGAAGAAAATGATTTCAAAGGTGTTGTTGATTTAGTAAAAAACCAAGCAATTGTTTGGGATGATGCTGGAATGGGAGCAACTTATGAAGTTGTTGATATTCCAAATGACATGCTTGCTGAAGTAAAAGAATACAGAGATATCCTTATTGAAGCAGTAGCTGATTACGATGAGAACTTGCTTGATAAGTACATGGAAGATCCGGATTCAATTACTGAAGAAGAAATCAACATTGCACTAAGAGCTGCGGTTATGGATATGGCAATTATTCCTATGATAGCTGGTTCGTCTTTCAAAAACAAGGGGGTACAATTCATGTTAGATGCAGTATGTAAATACTTACCATCTCCAATGGATAAAGAAGGTATTGAAGGAATTCACCCTAATGACGCTGAATTATTAGAAGAAGATCAAACTAAAATTTTACGTAAACCAGATGTTAAAGAGCCATTCGCAGCTTTGGCATTTAAGATTGCTACTGATCCTTTCGTTGGTCGTTTAGCTTTCTTCCGTGCTTATTCAGGAAGATTGGATGCTGGATCTTATGTTTTAAATACACGTTCTGGTAATAAAGAAAGAATTTCTCGTATCTACCAAATGCATGCCAACAAACAAAATCCAATCGAATATATCGAAGCTGGAGATATTGGAGCGGCAGTTGGTTTTAAAGATATCAAAACTGGAGATACATTGTGTGATGAAAAACACCCAATTATTTTAGAGTCAATGAAATTCCCTGCGCCAGTAATTGGTATTGCTATTGAGCCAAAAACAAAAGCAGACGTTGACAAAATGGGTATGGCTTTAGCAAAATTAGCTGAAGAAGATCCAACATTTACAGTAAGAACAGATGAAGCTTCTGGTCAAACTATTATTTCAGGAATGGGTGAGTTACACTTAGATATTCTTGTAGATAGAATGAAACGTGAATTCAAGGTTGAAGTAAACCAAGGTGAGCCTCAAGTTGAATACAAAGAAGCATTTACAAAAACTGCAACACACAGAGAAACATACAAAAAACAATCTGGAGGTCGTGGTAAATTCGGTGATATCGTATTTACATTAGAACCAGCTGATTTAGTTGACGGTAAAGCTCCTGTTGGATTACAGTTTATTAATGCGGTAAAAGGTGGTAACGTTCCTAAAGAATATATTCCATCTGTAGAAAAAGGTTTCCGTGAAGCTATGAAATCTGGACCTTTAGCAGGATACCAAGTAGATAGTTTAAAAGTAACTTTAACTGACGGATCTTTCCACCCTGTCGATTCTGATGCGCTTTCTTTTGAATTAGCAGCAAGAATGGGATATAGAGAAGTCGCAAAAGCTGCAGGAGCAATCGTATTAGAGCCTATCATGAAAATGGAAGTAATTACACCAGAAGAAAACATGGGAGATATCGTAGGTGATATTAACCGACGTAGAGGTCAGGTGAATGACATGGGTGACAGAAACGGAGCTAAAACTATCAAAGCAGATGTGCCATTATCAGAAATGTTCGGTTATGTAACTACATTAAGAACATTGTCTTCAGGTAGAGCAACTTCAACAATGGAGTTCTCACACTACGCTGAAACACCTGCTAATATTTCAGAAGCGGTAATTAAAAAAGCAAAAGGTAACGCTTAATTCTTAAGAAAATGAGTCAAAAAATCAGAATAAAATTGAAATCTTACGATCACATGTTGGTAGACAAGTCTGCTGAAAAGATTGTAAAAACTGTAAAAAGTACAGGTGCTGTAGTAACAGGTCCAATTCCGTTGCCAACACACAAAAGAATTTTTACAGTACTACGTTCTCCACACGTAAACAAAAAATCTAGAGAGCAGTTTGAATTAATGTCATACAAAAGACTATTAGATATTTATAGTTCTTCTTCAAAAACGATTGATGCGTTGATGAAATTAGAATTACCAAGTGGTGTAGAAGTAGAAATTAAAGTATAATTTTATTTCATAATAATTAAAAAACCGAGTTGAAATACTACTCGGTTTTTTTATATTTTCTAGGGAAAAATACTAGATTTTTATTATTCTTAAAAATAAGTTAACATTTATTTTTGAGAATAATAAAATATTTATATATTTGCACCCTTGAAAAAATTCAGCAATCGTGCTGAAAATCAATGTTTAATTAAATAATATGTATTTATGTCTGGGTTAATCGGAAGAAAAATCGGTATGACTAGCATCTTTGACGAGAATGGAAAAAACATTCCATGTACCGTTATTGAAGCTGGACCATGCGTTGTAACCCAAGTCAGAACCAATGCAATTGATGGGTATGAAGCCCTTCAATTAGGTTTCGATGACAAAACTGAAAAGCATACAGTAAAAGCCGAAGAAGGTCACTTCAAGAAAGCTGGAACTGCTGCTAAGAAGAAAGTTGTTGAATTCCAAGGTTTTGATGCGGAGTTTAAGTTAGGAGATTCAATTGATGTAAACTTATTCGCTGAAGGTGAATTTGTTGATGTTGTTGGAACTTCGAAAGGTAAAGGATTTCAAGGTGTTGTAAAACGTCATGGTTTCGGTGGGGTAGGTCAAGCCACTCACGGTCAACATAACCGTTTACGTGCACCAGGATCTGTTGGAGCGTCATCTTATCCTTCTAGAGTATTCAAAGGAATGAGAATGGCCGGAAGAATGGGTGGAGATAATGTAACAGTTCAAAACTTAAAAGTATTGAAAGTTGTTGCAGAAAAAAATCTTTTAGTAATTAAAGGGTGTGTACCAGGGTGCAAAAACTCTTATGTAATCATTCAGAAGTAATGGAAGTAAAAGTTTTAGATACCAACGGAAAAGAAACAGGTCGTAAAGTAAATCTTGACGATACCGTTTTCGCTATAGAACCTAACAAACATGCTGTTTATTTAGACGTTAAGCAATACTTGGCAAACCAAAGGCAAGGAACGCATAAAGCTAAAGAAAGAGCTGAAGTTGCAGGTAGTACACGTAAAATTAAAAAACAAAAAGGTACAGGTACTGCTCGTGCAGGATCAAAAAAATCTCCTTTATTTAAAGGTGGTGGTACTGTTTTTGGACCAAGACCAAGAAGTTATTCATTTAAATTGAATAAAAACTTAAAAAGATTAGCACGTAAATCTGCTTTTTCTATAAAGGCTTTGGAATCAAATATTCTTGTTGTTGAAGATTTTACTTTCGACGCACCAAACACTAAAAAATTCATTAATGTATTGAATGCTTTAGGGTTAGAAAACAAAAAATCTCTATTTATATTAGGCGATTCAAATAAAAATGTATATTTGTCGTCGCGTAATTTAAAAACAACTTCTGTTGTAACTAGTTCAGAATTAAGTACTTATGCAATTTTAAACGCAAAAAGTTTGGTTCTTTTAGAAGGTTCAATTGAAGCGATAGAAGCTAATTTAAGTAAATAATTCAGATCATGAGTGTTATTATCAAGCCAATTGTAACTGAAAAGTTAACTAAAGATGGAGAAGTTTTTAACCGTTTTGGTTTTATAGTTGAAAAGAAAGCTAACAAAGTACAAATCAAACAAGCTGTTGAAGCTGCATTTGGTATTACTGTTGTTGCTGTAAGAACAATGAACTATAGAGCTGATAGAAGTGTGAAATACACTAAAAGCGGATTAATCAGTGGAAAAACAAATGCTTATAAAAAAGCAGTTGTTCAAGTTAAAGAAGGAGAATCGATAGATTTTTATACTAATATCTAATATACAACAATGTCAGTTAGAAAATTAAAACCTATTACCCCAGGTCAGCGTTTTAGAGTTGTAAATAGCTTTGACACTATTACAACTGATAAGCCGGAGCGTTCATTGATCGCACCGAAAAAAAACTCTGGAGGTAGAAATAGTCAAGGAAAAATGACCATGCGTTATACAGGTGGTGGTCATAAACAAAAGTACCGTATGATTGATTTTAAAAGAACAAAAGCGGGTATTCCTGCTAATGTTAAAACAATCGAGTACGATCCAAACCGTTCAGCATTCATCTCATTATTATATTATGCAGATGGAGCAAAAACTTACGTTATTGCACAGAATGGTTTACAAGTTGGGCAAACTATAGTTTCAGGAGAAGATGCTTCACCAGAAATTGGAAATGCGTTACCTTTAAGTAAAATTCCATTAGGAACAGTTATTTCTTGTATCGAATTAAGACCTGGTCAAGGTGCGGTAATCGCTCGTTCGGCAGGTACATTTGCTCAGTTAATGGCTAGAGATGGAAAATATGCAACAATTAAAATGCCATCAGGAGAAACAAGATTAATCTTGTTAACTTGCTCGGCAACAATTGGAGCAGTATCTAACTCTGACCACCAATTAGTAGTATCTGGAAAAGCAGGTAGATCTAGATGGTTAGGCAGAAGACCTAGAACAAGACCAGTAGCTATGAACCCAGTTGATCACCCTATGGGAGGTGGAGAAGGACGCTCTTCAGGAGGTCACCCACGTTCAAGAAAAGGTTTACCAGCTAAAGGTTATAGAACTCGTTCTAAGGTTAACCCGAGTAACAAGTATATTGTAGAACGTAGAAAGAAATAATTAGATATGGCACGTTCATTAAAAAAAGGACCATTTGTACACTTTAAATTAGAGAAAAAAGTACAAGAGAATATAGAAGGTGGTAATAAAAATGTTGTGAAGACTTGGTCTAGAGCATCTATGATTATTCCAGATTTTGTAGGACAAACTATCGCTGTTCACAATGGCCGTCAGTTCGTTCCAGTTTATGTAACTGAGAACATGGTGGGTCATAAATTAGGAGAATTCTCACCAACAAGATCTTTTAGAGGTCACGCTGGTGCGAAAAATAAAGGTAAAAAATAAGAAGTCATGGGAGTTCGTAAAAGAGAAGCCGCTGACGCAAGAAAAGAGGCTAATAAGCAAATTGCGTTTGCAAAGTTAAATAACTGCCCTTCTTCACCTAGAAAAATGCGCTTAGTTGCGGATCAAGTAAGAGGTCAGAAGGTAGAAAATGCTCTTAATATATTAAGATTCAGTCCAAAAGAAGCTTCAAAAAAATTAGAGAAATTAGTTTTATCAGCTATCGCCAATTGGTCAGCTAAAAACGAAGGATCTAGTATGGAAGACGCTGGCTTATTTATTAAAGAGATTCGCGTTGATGGTGGTATGATGTTAAAAAGATTACGTCCTGCACCTCAAGGTAGAGCACACAGAATTAGAAAACGTTCTAATCACGTAACCGTGGTTTTAGGAGCTATCAATAACACACTAAGTAATTAATTAACAGTATGGGACAAAAGACAAATCCAATAGGAAACAGACTTGGTATCATCAGAGGATGGGACTCAAACTGGTATGGTGGAAATGATTACGGGGATAAAATCGCCGAAGATTATAAAATCAGAAAGTATATCCATGCACGTTTAACGAAAGCTAGTGTATCAAAAATAATTATCGAGAGAACTTTAAAACTTGTAACCGTTACTATCACTACTGCTAGACCTGGTATTATTATCGGAAAAGGCGGACAAGAGGTAGACAAGTTAAAAGAAGAACTTAAGAAAATTACAGATAAGGAAATTCAAATTAACATTTTCGAAATCAAAAGACCTGAATTAGACGCTTACTTAGTCGGTAACTCTATTGCTCGTCAAATCGAAAGTCGTATTTCTTACAGAAGAGCTATCAAAATGGCTATCGCAGCAGCAATGAGAATGAACGCAGAAGGTATTAAGGTTCTTATTTCTGGTCGTTTAAATGGTGCAGAGATGGCGCGTTCTGAAGGTTTCAAAGAAGGAAGAATTCCATTATCAACTTTCAGAGCAGACATTGATTATGCATTATCTGAAGCACATACTACTTATGGTAGAATGGGAATCAAAGTATGGATAATGAAGGGTGAAGTTTATGGTAAAAGAGATTTATCTCCATTAGTAGGTATGGACAAAAAAGGTCCAAAATCTACTGAAAGAGGTGGTTTTGATTCAAAAGGAAAAGGCGGTAAACCAGCTCCACGCAAAAGAAAGTAATTTTTTAAATTAAAGACAAAATGTTACAACCTAAAAGAACAAAATATCGTAAGGTACAAAAGGGAAGAATGAAAGGTAACTCTCAAAGAGGGCACATCCTTTCTAACGGAATGTTTGGTATTAAATCTATGGATTCTTCTTTTATCACGTCTCGTCAAATTGAAGCATCTCGTATTGCTGCAACACGTTACATGAAAAGAGAGGGTCAATTATGGATCAAAATATTTCCAGACAAACCTATTACAAAAAAACCACTTGAGGTACGTATGGGTAAAGGAAAAGGAGCAGTTGAATATTGGGCTGCTGTTGTAAAACCAGGAAAAATTATGTTTGAAGTAGGCGGAGTGCCTATCTCAGTTGCTAAAGAGGCATTACGTCTTGCCGCACAAAAACTTCCTGTAAAAACTAAGTTTATCGTTGCTAGAGATTTCGAAGCATAATAAAAATTAATTATGAAACAATCTGAAATAAAAAATCTATCTGTAGCTGACTTACAAGCAAAGCTTGTTCAGGTAAAGAAAACGTATAACGACCTTAAAATGGCTCATGCTATTTCTCCAATCGAGAATCCGCTTCAAATGAGAACATTAAGAAGATCTGTAGCAAGAATTGCTACTGAAATTACTAAAAGAGAGTTACAATAATTGTATTCTGCTGAAAGATGGAAAAAAGAAATTTAAGAAAAGAAAGAGTTGGTGTAGTTACTAGTAATAAAATGGATAAATCTATTGTTATTTCAGAAACAAAAAGAGTAAAACACCCTATGTATGGTAAGTTCGTGTTGAAAACTAAGAAATATGTTGCACACGACGAAACAAACGACTGTAATATTGGTGATACTGTAAAGATTAGCGAAACGCGTCCTTTAAGTAAAACAAAATGTTGGAGATTAGTTGAAATTATTGAAAGAGCTAAGTAATTATGGTACAACAAGAATCAAGATTAAAAGTAGCAGATAACACAGGAGCAAAAGAAGTTTTGACTATCCGTGTGTTAGGTGGAACGAAACGTCGTTACGCATCTGTGGGTGATAAAATTGTAGTTTCAATAAAAGACGCAGCTCCTAACAGTAATGTTAAAAAAGGATCTGTATCAACTGCAGTTGTAATACGTACCAAAAAAGAAGTGAGAAGAGCCGATGGTTCATACATTAGATTTGATGACAACGCATGTGTGTTATTAAATGCTGGTGGTGAAATGAGAGGCACTCGTGTTTTTGGTCCAGTAGCTAGAGAACTTCGTGAAAAACAATTCATGAAAATTGTATCATTAGCACCTGAGGTGCTTTAATTCTCAAGGAAATGATGAAAATTAAAATAAAATCAGGTGACCTAGTAAGAGTTAATGCTGGTGATCATAAAGGACAAGAAGGTAAAGTTTTACGTGTACTTCGCGATAAATACAAAGCTGTTGTGGAAGGATTAAACATGGTTTCAAAACATACGAAACCAAGTGCAAAAAGCCCACAAGGTGGAATCGTGAAAAAAGAAGCTCCTATTCATATTTCTAATTTAGCATTAATTGATGCTAAAACTAAAGAAACTTCTAAAGTAGGATTTAGAATGGATGGAGAAACAAAAGTAAGATTTTCAAAAAAATCTAATCAAGTTATATAGTTATGGGATACTTACCAAGACTAAAGGAAGAATATAAAAGCAGAATAGTTGCTGCTTTGAAAGAAGAATTTGGTTACAAAAATGTAATGCAAGTTCCAAAATTGGAAAAAATTGTTATTAGCCGTGGTGTAGGTGCCGCAGTGTCTGACAAAAAATTAGTAGATTACGCTGTTGATGAGTTAACTAAAATAACAGGTCAAAGAGCAGTTGCTACTATTTCAAAGAAAGACGTTGCTTCATTCAAACTAAGAAAAGGAATGCCAATTGGTGCTAAAGTAACTTTACGTGGAGAAAGAATGTATGAGTTTTTAGATAGACTTATTACTTCATCGTTACCTCGTGTAAGAGACTTTGGTGGAATTAAATCTACAGGATTTGATGGAAGAGGTAATTATAACTTAGGTGTACTTGAGCAAATCATTTTCCCAGAAATTGATATTGATAAAGTAAACAAAATTTCAGGGATGGATATTACTTTTGTTACCTCTGCTGATACAGACAAAGAAGCAAAATCATTATTAACCGAATTAGGTTTACCTTTCAAAAAGAACTAAGTTATGGCAAAAGAATCAATGAAAGCCCGTGAGGTTAAAAGACAAGCTGTTGTAGATAAGTATGCTGAAAAAAGAAAAGCTTTGAAAAAAGCTGGAGATTATGAAGCTTTACAAAAATTACCTAAAAATGCTTCACCAATTCGTTTACACAATCGTTGTAAATTAACTGGTAGACCAAGAGGGTACATGCGTCAATTCGGTCTTTCTCGTGTTACATTCCGTGAAATGGCTAATCAAGGGTTAATACCAGGAGTTAAAAAAGCTTCTTGGTAATCTCGCAAAAAGTTATTACTTTTGCAAACCAAAAAATAATTTTAATTGGTTAAAGGTTCAGGAAGCGAGTGCTTTTTGAAAACCATAATCGCAAATTTATACATATGTATACAGATCCAATTGCCGATTATCTTACTAGAGTAAGAAATGCAGCTAGAGTAAACCACAAAGTGGTTGAAATTCCTGCTTCGAACTTGAAAAAAGAAATCACAAAGATTTTATTCGATCAAGGATATATCTTAAGTTACAAGTTTGAAGATGCTACTGTTCAAGGTACTATCAAAATCGCTTTAAAGTATGATAAAGATACTAAAGAGTCTGTAATTAAAGATATCCAAAGAATTAGTAAACCAGGTTTACGTAAATACGCAAGTTCTACGAATATCCCAAGAATTTTAAATGGTTTAGGTATTGCTATCGTGTCAACTTCAAAAGGAGTGATGACTGGTAAAATGGCCAAACAATTAAATGTTGGTGGTGAAGTAATTTGTTACGTATACTAATTTTAAAGACCATATAAGATGTCAAGAATAGGTAAAAATCCAATTGCAATACCAGCAGGAGTAACTGTAGAAGTGAAAGACGCTGTTGTTACAGTAAAAGGAAAATTAGGCGAGCTTACTCAGGAATATTCTGATGTAACGATCAAAATTGAAGATAACAATGTTATCGTTGAACGTTCATCTGACCATAAGAATGAGAGAGCGAAACACGGACTTTATCGCTCATTAATCAATAACATGATTATTGGAGTAGCAGACGGTTTCACAAAAGAATTAGAATTAGTTGGAGTAGGATATAGAGCATCAAACCAAGGGCAAAAATTAGATTTAGCTTTAGGTTTTTCACACAATATCGTATTAGAAGTAGTTTCTGAAGTGAATGTGGAAACCATCTCGGAAAAAGGTAAAAATCCGATAGTGAAATTAACTTCATTTGACAAACAATTATTAGGACAAGTTGCTGCCAAAATCAGAGCTTTCCGTAAACCAGAACCGTACAAAGGTAAAGGGGTTAAGTTTGTAGGTGAGGAAGTAAGAAGAAAAGCAGGTAAATCAGCTTAAAATATAAAGTTATGTCATTAACAAAATCTGAAAGAAGACAAAGAATACAGTTTAGAATTAGAAAGACTGTAAGCGGAACTGCTGCTCAACCTAGACTTTCTGTTTATAGAAGCAATAAAGAAATCTATGCACAAATCATAGATGATGTAAACGGTGTTACTTTAGTTGCTGCTTCATCGAGAGATAAAGGAGTTACTGGAGGTACTAAAATCGAAACTGCAAATGCAGTTGGTAAATTGATCGCTGAAAAAGCACTTAAAGCTGGTGTTTCTACTATCTCTTTTGATAGAGGAGGAAACTTATACCACGGACGAGTAAAATCGTTAGCTGAAGGCGCTAGAGAAGCAGGACTTAAATTCTAAGGTATGTATCAAAATTATAAAAACGTAGAATTAGTGAAACCAGCAGGTCTTGAATTAAAAGACCGTTTGGTGAGTGTTAATCGTGTTACTAAAGTAACTAAAGGTGGTAGAGCTTTTGGTTTTTCAGCTATCGTTGTAGTTGGAGATGAAAATGGAGTAGTAGGTCACGGTTTAGGAAAATCTAAAGATGTTTCTGAAGCAATTGCGAAAGCAGTAGAAGATGCTAAGAAAAATTTAGTAAAAATTCCTTTAAGTGGACAATCTGTTCCTCATGAGCAAAAAGGTAAATTTGGTGGTGCTAGAGTATTCTTAATGCCAGCTTCACACGGTACTGGAGTTATTGCTGGTGGTGCTGTACGTGCGGTATTAGAATCAGTTGGTGTACACGATGTGTTATCTAAATCTCAAGGTTCATCAAATCCTCACAACGTAGTGAAAGCAACTTTTGATGCTTTGTTACAAATGAGAAGTGCTCTTACCGTTGCAAAACAAAGAGGAGTATCTTTAGATAAAGTATTTAAAGGATAAATCAAGGAGATATGAAAATTTTAGTAAAACAAGTTAGAAGTAAAATCAACTGTCCATTAGACCAAAAGAGAACATTAATCGCTCTTGGTATCAGAAAAATGGGTCAAGTTGTTGAGCACGACGCAAGTCCTGCTGTACTTGGAATGGTAAATAAAGTTAAACACTTAGTTTCTGTTGAAGAAACTAAATAACAATATACATGTTATGAATTTAAGTAATTTACAACCAGCAGAAGGTTCTGTTCACAACCAAAACAAAAGAGTAGGTAGAGGTGAAGGTTCTGGTAAAGGTGGTACCTCTACAAGAGGTCACAAAGGAGCCAAATCTCGTTCTGGTTATTCAAAGAAAATTGGTTTTGAAGGAGGTCAAATGCCCCTTCAACGAAGAGTACCAAAATTTGGTTTTAAAAACATCAATAGAGTAGAATATCAAGGTATAAATCTTGATACTTTACAAGGTTTAGTAGCAAACGGTGTAATCTCAGAAGCTGTAGATTTTACAGTATTTGTAGAAACACGTTTGGCTACCAAAAATAGCTTAGTAAAGATTTTAGGAAGAGGTGAGCTAAAAACAAAATTAAAAGTTAGTGCTCACAAATTTACTGCAACTGCAAAAGCGGCCATCGAAGCTGCTGGAGGAGAAGTAGTAATTCTTTAATTAGTATCACTATGAAGAAATTTATAGAATCATTTATCAATGTTTGGAAAATAGAAGAACTAAAAAATAAAATTTTAGTGACTCTTGGAATATTACTTGTGTACCGTTTTGGCTCACAAGTAACTTTACCAGGTATTGATTCAACTAAATTGCAAAGTCTATCTAATCAAACAGAAGGTGGAATCGGTTGGTTAATTAATGTATTTACAGGTGGTGCTTTCTCGGAAGCTTCTATCTTTGCATTAGGTATTATGCCTTACATCTCTGCATCGATTGTAGTTCAATTAATGGGAATTGCGATTCCTTATTTACAAAAACTTCAAAAAGATGGTGAAAGTGGTAGAAAAACACTTAACCAAATTACACGTTGGTTAACTATAGCAATTACATTGGTTCAAGGGCCAGGTTATATTTTTAATTTAAAACAAACCTTACCTGCTGAAGCATTTGTAAATCCTGATTTCTTTACTTTCTTCCCTTTATTTGGGTCTGTATTAATTATCGTTTCGGGAACTATTTTCGCAATGTGGTTAGGAGAAAGAATTACAGAAAAAGGAATTGGTAACGGAATATCACTATTAATTATGGTGGGGATTTTGGCAAGAATGCCAGAAGCATTTATACAAGAAGTAGGAACTAACAGTAGTAACCCAATGAAAATAATTATCGAAGTAATTATTTGGTTATTGGTTATTATAGCTACCATTTTATTAGTTATGGCTTTGAGAAAAGTTCAGGTGCAATACGCACGTCGATCAGTTTCTGGAGATTTCGAATCAGATTCAATGGATGATAACAGACAATTCATTCCATTAAAATTGAATTCTGCAGGTGTTATGCCAATTATTTTTGCGCAAGCAATCATGTTCATACCTGCTGCATTAGCTGGATTATCTAAGTCGGACACGGCTTTAAGCATTTCAAATATGTTTAAAGATCCTTTCGGTTTAGTTTATAATGTAGTTTTTGCCTTATTAATTGTTATTTTTACGTATTTTTACACCGCTATTACGGTACCAACCAATAAAATGGCAGATGACTTAAAAAGAAGTGGAGGTTTTATTCCAGGTATCAAACCAGGGGCTGAAACTGGAGATTTCCTTGATAAGTTAATGTCTCTAATCACGTTTCCAGGTTCATTATTCTTAGCTTTAATTGCAGTGTTCCCTGCTATTATTCACGGAATGTTAGATGTTCAAGGCGCGTGGGCTTACTTTTATGGTGGTACTTCGTTAATTATTATGGTCGGAGTTGCAATCGACACAATTCAACAAATTAATTCATATTTGTTAAACAAACATTATGATGGTTTAATGAAAAGTGGTAAAAATAGAAAAGCTGTCGCTTAATTAATTATGGCAAAACAATCAGCAATAGAACAAGACGGAAGCATTGTAGAAGCATTATCTAATGCAATGTTCCGAGTGGAATTAGAAAACGGACATGTTGTAATTGCTCACATCTCAGGTAAAATGCGTATGCATTACATTAAATTACTACCAGGAGACAAGGTTAAACTTGAAATGAGCCCTTACGATTTGTCAAAAGCTAGAATTACTTATAGATACTAAAAAAGCAATAGGCAATAGGCAATAAGCAGTTAGCTTAAAGCATAAAGCATATAGCATAAAGCAAATTAAGATGAAAGTAAGAGCATCAGTTAAAAAAAGAAGCGCAGAATGTATTATCGTGCGTAGAAAAGGAAGATTATACGTTATTAACAAAAAGAATCCTAGATTTAAACAAAGACAAGGATAATTATGGCAAGAATAGCAGGGGTCGATATCCCAAAAAACAAAAGAGGAGTTATCGCTTTAACATACATTTTTGGTATGGGTAAAAGTAGAGCTATTGAGGTTTTAGAAAAAGCCAAAGTAAGCCAAGATAAAAAAGTATCTGATTGGAATGATGACGAAATCGGAGCAATTCGTGAAGCGGTTTCATCATTTAAAATCGAAGGTGAATTACGTTCAGAAATCACATTAAACATCAAACGTTTAATGGATATCGGATGTCAAAGAGGTATTCGCCATAGAGCAGGATTACCTTTAAGAGGTCAAAGAACAAAAAACAACTCGAGAACAAGAAAAGGTAAAAGAAAAACTGTTGCTAACAAGAAAAAAGCAACTAAATAGTAAATAATATGGCTAAGGCAACTGCAAAAAAACGTAAAGTTATCGTTGAGTCTTCTGGAGAAGCACATATTAGCGCTACTTTTAACAACATCATCATTTCGTTAACAAACAAAAAAGGTGAAGTTATTTCTTGGTCGTCAGCTGGTAAAATGGGTTTCAGAGGTTCTAAAAAGAACACTCCATACGCTGCCCAAATGGCCGCTGAAGATTGTGGAAAAGTAGCTCTTGAAGCTGGACTTAAAAAAGTAAAAGTTTACGTTAAAGGTCCAGGAAATGGTAGAGAATCTGCTATCAGATCAATCCATAATAGTGGAATAGAAGTAACTGAAATTATTGATGTTACTCCAATGCCGCATAATGGATGTCGTCCTCCAAAGAGAAGAAGAGTATAACAATTAGTATAAAACATAGGTAGGAATTTAGATTATCGAAGGAAAGACCTTAATTCATAATCCCGACCTTAAATTAAAATTTGTAAAATGGCAAGATATACTGGTCCAAAAACAAGAATCGCCCGTAAGTTTGGTGAAGCAATTTTCGGAGAAGATAAAGCTTTCGAAAGAAGAAATTATCCTCCTGGTCAACATGGTTTGGCAAAAAGAAGAGGTAAAAAGTCTGAATACGCTGTCCAGTTAATGGAAAAGCAAAAAGCAAAATATACCTATGGTATTTTAGAGCGTCAATTCAGAAATTTATTTGAAAAAGCAGCAGCTGCTTCAGGTGTAACAGGTGAAATCTTGTTACAACTTTGTGAAGCTCGTTTAGACAATGTAGTTTACAGAATGGGTATTGCACCTACTCGTAGATCTGCACGTCAGTTCGTTTCTCACAGGCACATCACAGTAAATGGTGAATTGGTAAATGTAGCTTCTTACCACTTAAAACCTGGCGATATTGTTGCAGTTCGTGAAAAATCTAAATCTTTAGAAGCAATTGAAAGCTCTTTGGCAAACAATTCTTCAGTATATGAGTGGATTACTTGGAATAATGATACGAAACAAGGTACGTTTGTAACGGTTCCTCAAAGACTTCAAATTCCAGAAAATATTAAAGAGCAACTAATCGTTGAGTTGTATAACAAATAATAATTGACATTAGTCGAAGATATGGCAATATTTAATTTTCAAAAGCCCGATAAAGTTATCATGATCGATTCAACCGATTTTGAAGGTAAATTCGAATTTAGACCTTTAGAACCTGGTTACGGATTGACAGTTGGTAACGCTTTAAGAAGAGTTTTACTTTCTGCATTAGAAGGTTTTGCTATTACATCTGTTAGAATAGAGGGTGTTGAACATGAATTTTCAACAATTTCTGGTGTAGTAGAAGATGTAACTGAAATTATCTTAAATCTTAAACAAGTACGTTTCAAACGTCAAATTGAAGATGTAGATAACGAATCAGTTTCTATCTCTCTTTCTGGTAAAGATCAAATTACAGCTGGTGATTTCCAAAAATTTATTTCTGGTTTTCAAGTTTTAAACCCAGATTTAGTAATTTGTAATCTAGACAGCAAAACAACTATCAACATGGAACTTTCTATCGAAAAAGGTAGAGGTTATGTTCCTGCTGAAGAAAATAAAAAACCTAATGCTCCTATTGGAACAATTTTTACAGACTCTATTTATACGCCTGTAAAAAATGTGAAGTATTCTATTGAAAACTTCCGTGTTGAACAAAAAACAGATTACGAAAAATTAGTTTTCGAAATCAAAACAGATGGTTCAATAAATCCTAAAGATGCATTAACAGAAGCAGCTAAAACGTTGATTCACCATTTTATGTTGTTTTCTGACGAAAGAATCACTCTAGAGGCTGATGAAATTGCTCAAACTGAATCTTATGATGAGGAATCATTACACATGAGACAACTATTGAAAACTAAATTAGTTGATATGGATTTATCAGTAAGAGCTTTGAACTGCTTAAAAGCAGCTGAAGTTGATACCCTTGGAGATTTAGTTTCTTTCAATAAAAACGATTTAATGAAATTCCGTAATTTTGGTAAAAAATCCCTAACTGAATTAGATGAGTTAGTGGCTATTAAAAACCTTACTTTCGGAATGGATTTAGCAAAATACAAATTAGATAAAGAATAATTCATTCATATTTTGCTCTCCAAAGCGGATTGATGCAAGATGAAGATAAAATAATTACGTCATGAGACACGGAAAAAAATTCAATCATTTAAGTAGACAAACAGGTCATAGAAAAGCAATGCTTGCTAACATGGCATGTTCTCTAATTGAACACAAGCGTATCAATACAACTGTTGCTAAAGCGAAAGCTTTAAAACAATTTTTTGAGCCTCTTGTAACAAAATCAAAAGAAGATACAACGCACAACAGACGTATTTGTTTTTCTTATTTAAGAAGTAAATATGCTGTTACTGAATTGTTCAGAGAAGTAGCTGATAAAGTTGCTGATCGTCCAGGAGGTTATACTCGTATTATTAAGTTAGGAAACCGTTTAGGGGATAACGCTGATATGGCAATGATTGAACTTGTAGATTTTAATACAATTTATTCAACTGCTAAAAAAGAAGTTAAAAAAGCATCTACTCGTAGAGGTAAATCAAAAAAATCAGATGAAACTGTAGCGGAAACTCCAGCTGCTGAATCAACTGATACTACTGAAACAACCGAAACAACAGAAGCTTCTGAATAATCATGAAACAATTGATTTAAAATACTTAAAAAAGGATAAACAAATTTTTGTTTATCCTTTTTTTTTATAAATACTATAACGTAATTTTGCAACATAAATAAGGTAACTTAAAATTAGATGTGTATATCTTTTTTAAAAACTACAATAACTGATGAAATACAATAACAAACAACAAGCAGTACTTTTATTAAAAGACGGGACTATTTTCTACGGAAAATCAATTGGAATTTCAGGAACAACTTTTGGGGAAATTGCATTTAATACAGGTACAACAGGTTATCAAGAAATATTCACAGATCCTTCATATTATGGGCAAATTATGGTTACAACCAATGCGCATATTGGTAATTATGGGGTCAATACAAATGAAGTAGAATCAGATGCTGTTAAAATATCTGGTTTGGTTTGTAAAAACTTTAGTATGAATTATTCTAGAGTAGACGCTTCTGAAAGTTTGTATGACTACCTAGAAAAACAAAATTTAATAGTAATTTCTGATGTTGATACGCGCGCTTTAGTTAGTTATATTAGAGATAACGGCGCTATGAATGCAATTATTTCTTCAGATGGAACTTCAATAGAAGACTTGAAAATAAAATTGGAACAAGCGCCAAATATGGAAGGTTTAGATTTAGCTTCTGTAGTTTCTACCAAAGAACCTTACTTTTTTGGAGATGAAAATGCAACTTTTAAAATTGCCGCTTTAGATTTAGGAATCAAAACAAATATCTTAAGAAATTTAGCCAAACGGGATTGCTATATTAAAGTGTTTCCATATAATGCCACTTTTAACGATATGAAAGCGTTTCATCCAGATGGATATTTTTTATCAAACGGTCCTGGAGATCCAGATCCGCTAGCTGCTGCGCAAGAAGTTGCCAGAAATATTTTAGCTGAAAACAAACCTTTATTCGGAATTTGTTTAGGACATCAAGTAATTGCTTTAGCTAATGGCATTTCCACATATAAAATGTTCAACGGACACAGAGGAATCAATCATCCGGTGAAAAACCTGGTAACTGGGAAAGGTGAAATCACTTCTCAAAACCACGGATTTGCTGTAAATAAAGAGCAATTAGAAGGTCATCCAGATTTTGATTTAACACACGTTCATTTAAATGATGGAACCGTTGCAGGAATGAAAATGAAATCTAAAAACTGTTTTTCTGTTCAATATCATCCAGAAGCTAGTCCTGGACCACATGATTCAAGTTACTTATTTGATGAGTTTATCGCCAATATAAAAACATCTCAAAACTAAAACGTTATCGTTTATAAGTTTTAATTTTAATTAGTTGCAAAAAACAAAATATATTTAACTTTGTTAAGTTAATAATTAAGAATTTAAAAAATAACTAAATATGAGCATAATAATTAAAGTTCACGCAAGACAAATATTAGATTCAAGAGGTAATCCTACTGTTGAAGTTGATGTAATTACTGAAAACGGAATTTTAGGAAGAGCAGCAGTTCCATCTGGTGCATCTACTGGCGAACATGAAGCAGTTGAATTACGTGACGGCGGAAAAGCTTATATGGGCAAAGGTGTTTTAAAAGCAGTTGAAAATGTAAACGCAACTATAGCTTCAGAATTGGTCGGCATGTCAGTTTTTGAACAAAATGCTATTGATAAAATGATGATTGAATTAGACGGTACGCCAAATAAATCTAATTTAGGAGCAAATGCTATTTTAGGTGTCTCTTTAGCCGTAGCGAAAGCAGCTGCAAATGAATTAGGAATGCCATTATACAGATATGTTGGAGGTGTTTCAGGAAATACATTGCCAGTTCCAATGATGAATATTATCAATGGTGGTTCGCATTCAGACGCGCCGATTGCATTCCAAGAATTTATGATAATTCCTGTAAAAGCAACTTCATTTACTCATGCTATGCAAATTGGAACTGAAATTTTTCACAACCTTAAAAAAGTATTACACGATAGAAATTTGTCTACAGCAGTTGGAGATGAAGGTGGCTTTGCACCAAATTTAGCTGGCGGAACAGAAGATGCTTTAGATACTATAAAATTAGCAGTTGAGAAAGCGGGATATTCTTTTGGAGATGATGTTATGATAGCTTTAGATTGTGCAGCTTCTGAATTTTATGTAGATGGAAAATACGATTACACAAAATTTGAAGGTGCTGGTGGAAAAATCAGAACTTCTGAAGAACAAGCAGATTATTTAGCTGAATTAGCTTCAAAATATCCAATTATTTCTATAGAAGACGGTATGTATGAAGACGATTGGAAAGGTTGGAAATACTTAACTGACAAAATTGGTAACAAAGTACAATTAGTAGGTGACGATTTATTCGTTACTAATGTAGAAAGACTTTCACGTGGTATTAAAGAAGGAATTGCCAACTCAATTTTAATTAAAGTAAACCAAATAGGCACATTATCTGAAACGATTGCGGCGGTAAATATGGCACATAATGCAGGTTATACTTCAGTAATGAGTCACCGTTCTGGAGAAACAGAAGATAATACGATTGCCGATTTAGCAGTTGCGTTAAATTGTGGACAAATTAAAACAGGTTCAGCTTCTCGTTCAGATCGTATGGCAAAATACAACCAATTATTACGTATTGAAGAAGAATTAAATGAAGTAGCCTACTTTCCAGGCGCTAAAGCTTTTAAAGTAAAATAAAACTTTTTTGTCATGCTGAACTTGTTTCAGCATCTCAAAATTTAAATATCTAACTCCTAATCGGCTTCAAAACCTTTTAGATGTTTTTTTGTAACTTTTATGCTTTTTAGTATTTTTTAAGATTGTTTTTTGCTTAATTTATGCAATCAGTAAAGTAATTTTAAATCTTTTTATACTATAGATTTTATGTATACCTATGTATAATTTAACTATATATTAATTTTAAAATTCAAAAATTAATGATTAAATTCGCAAAATATAAATCTATTCTTATAAAATATACATATTATCATGTCAAAAAGTGCAATTTTAGAAATTAATGGTAACAAATATGAACTTCCTATTATCGTGGGAAGCGAAAATGAAACTGCTATCGATATTAGTAAATTAAGAGATTTATCAGGCGCTATTACTTACGACCCAGGATATAAAAATTCAGGTGTTTGTAAAAGTGATATTACATTTCTAGATGGTGAAGAAGGTATTTTAAGATACCGTGGTTTTTCTATTGAAGATTTAGCCGCTAAAGCTAGTTTTCTAGAAGTATCGTATTTAGTTATTTTTGGAGAATTACCTACTAAAACTCAATTAGCAGATTTTGAAAAAGGTATTCATAAATATACTTTGGTTAATGAAGAAATGAAAAACATCATTGATGGTTTTCCAAAAACAGCCCACCCAATGGGGGTTTTATCTGCGTTAACCAGCGCACTTACTGCTTTTAATCCAAAAGTTGTAAATGTTGAAAACGAAAAAGAAATGTATGAAGCCATCTGCAAAACCATTGGTAAATTTTTGGTTTTAGCCACTTGGACATACAGAAAAAGCATGGGATTCCCATTAAATTATTACGACAACACCATTGGATATGTAGATAATTTTATGCAATTAATGTTTAAATTACCTACAGAACCATATAGCGTTAACCCTACAGTAGTAGCAGCTTTAGATAAATTATTTATATTACACGCTGAACATGAACAGAACTGTTCAACTTCTACTGTAAGAATGGTTGGTTCTTCTCATGCTGGATTATTTGCCTCAATTTCTGCAGGAGTTTCTGCGCTTTGGGGTCCATTACACGGTGGAGCCAATCAAGCAGTTTTAGAAATGTTAGAAGCTATCCAAAAAGATGGTGGTGATGCAGACAAATATTTAGCAAAAGCAAAAGATAAAAATGACGAATTCCGTTTAATGGGATTTGGACATAGAGTATATAAAAATTTCGATCCAAGAGCTAAAATTATCAAAAAAGCTGCAGACGAAGTTTTAGCAGAATTAGGTGTAAACGATCCAATTTTAGCAATTGCAAAAAAATTAGAAGAATCTGCTTTAGTAGATCCGTATTTCGTAGAAAGAAAATTATATCCTAATGTTGACTTCTATTCAGGTATTATTTACCGAGCTTTAGGAATTCCAACTGATATGTTTACAGTATTATTTGCAATTGGAAGATTACCTGGTTGGATTGCACAATGGAAAGAAATGCGTCTAAATAAAGAACCAATTGGTCGCCCAAGACAAATATATACAGGTCATCCATTAAGAGATTTTGTAAAGTTTGACGACAGAAAATAAATTAAATTAATCCCGATATTTATCGGGATTTTTTATTTTTACGCGGTGGTGTTTACTTAAAATTAAATACACTTTGATTCGCTAAAATTAAATATAATTGGAGTTTTTAGAAATTCTCTTAATTCTATCACAAAATAATACGTTGCGACGTTGCGTCTTTATGGCTTATTTAAAAATAAATACGTTTTTACTTGACATCGCCTATCTCACAATTGTATATTTGCATTTCATTTAAAATCCATTAGGTTTTAAATCATAATCTCTTAAACTCAAAATATGAAATTATCACACTTCCAGTTTAATTTACCAGAAGAATTATTAGCCGAATTTCCTTCAGAAAACAGAGATGAATCTCGATTAATGGTTATTCATAGAAAAACAGGAGAAATAGAACATAAAATGTTTAAAGATATTATTGACTATTTTGATGATGGAGATGTAATGGTGCTAAATAATTCCAAGGTTTTTCCAGCTCGTTTGTATGGAAATAAAGAAAAAACTGGCGCAAGAATTGAAGTTTTCTTGTTAAGAGAATTAAACGCAGAACAACGTTTGTGGGATGTTTTAGTTGATCCTGCTCGTAAAATAAGAATTGGAAATAAATTATATTTTGGAGATGATGATTCTTTAGTAGCTGAAGTTATTGATAACACTACTTCCCGCGGTAGAACATTACGTTTTTTATATGACGGCTCTTATGAAGAATTTAGAGAAAAATTAATAGAATTAGGTGAAACGCCTATCCCAAAATTCATTAATCGTGAAGTAACTCCAGAAGACGCAGAACGCTATCAAACTATTTATGCTAAAGAAGAAGGTTCTGTAGCGGCGCCAACTGCTGGATTGCATTTTTCTAAACATTTAATGAAACGTCTTGAAATCAAAGGAATTAATTTTGCCGAAGTTACTTTGCACATAGGTTTAGGTACTTTTAATCCTGTTGAAGTGGAAGATTTATCAAAACATAAAATGGATTCGGAAGAAATGGTCGTAACGCAAGAAGCTTGTGATATTATCAACGGCGCCAGAACTAAGAAAAATAAAGTATGTTGTATCGGAACTACTTCTATGCGTGCCATGGAAAGTACCGTTTCATCTATGCGAACTTTAAATCCTTATTCAGGTTGGACAAATAAATTTATTTATCCACCATACGATTTTAGTCTAGCTGATGCGATGGTTTCCAATTTTCATACACCAAAATCAACTCTATTAATGATGGTTGCTGCATTTTGCGGTCATGATTTAATGAAAAAAGCATACGAAATTGCCATTAAAGAAAAGTATAATTTTTATTCTTATGGGGATGCAATGTTGATTTTATAATCAAATTAATTGACTATCTTCACTAAATTCAGATTCTAAAACTATAAGCCCAACATTTAGTTGGGTTTTTTTATCTCTTATTTTTTTGTTACTTTTACGCTTTAAAACCTACTAGAAATGAACTTTCAAAATACAAATGAATTCGCAAAAAGCTTAGATGCTCAAGATGAATTAAAATCGTATAAAAACGAATTTTATTTTCCCCAACATAACAATAAAAATGTGATTTATTTTACGGGTAATTCCTTAGGATTACAACCAAAAGTCACCAAAAAATATGTAGATGATATTATGGATGATTGGGCAAATATGGCTGTTGAAGGTCATTTTTATTCAGAAAAACCATGGTGGGATTATCATGAAAGATTTTGCGAGCCTTTAGCTAAAATTGTTGGCGCTAAGCCATCAGAAGTTGGCGTAATGAATACTTTAACTGTAAATTTGCATTTGCTTTTTGTTTCCTTTTACCAACCAAAAGGCAAGAGAATTAAAATTTTATGCGAAGAAAAAGCGTTTCCATCCGATCAATATATGTTGCAAAGTCAGGTGAAATTTCATGGTTTTGATCCAGAAGAAGCTATTGTTGAAATCAAAAGAAGAGAAGGCGAATTAACCACGCGACCAGAAGATATCTTAGCCAAAATTGAAGAATTAGGCGATGAGTTGGCCCTAGTTTTCATCGGTGGCGTAAATTATTATACCGGTCAAGTTTTTGATATGAATACCATCACGGCAGCCGGACATAAAGCAGGGGCTATAGTAGGTTGGGATTTAGCACATGCTGCTGGAAATATAGAATTAAATTTACACGATTGGCAAGTAGATTTCGCCGCCTGGTGTAGTTATAAATATATGAATTCAGGTCCAGGAAATGCTTCTGGATATTTTGTACATGAAAAACACCACTCGAATAAAAATTTAGACCGATTTGCAGGCTGGTACGGGCACAATAAATCCCGACGCTTTTTAATGGAACCCAATTTTGATGCGGTTGAAGGCGCAAATGGCTGGCAAGTAAGCAATTTACCTGTTTTGTCTTTGGCACCCTATTTGGCAACAGTCGAAATGTTTGCGGAAGTTGGCATGGAAAAATTAATCGCGAAAAGAAATCAAATTACTTCCTATTTAGAATTCATTCTTCATGAAATTGATAAGGAAATACCACAAGCAAATTTTGAAGTCATCACCCCAACTAATCAATCTGAAAGGGGTTGTCAATTGTCGGTATATTTACACGGACAAGGTAAAGAATTATTTACTTATTTAATGCAAAACGGTGTGATTACAGATTGGCGTGAACCTAATGTTATTCGTTTAGCACCTGTACCATTTTACACCTCTTTTGAAGACATTTATAATTTCGGCCAAATTTTGAAAAAAGGAATTTTGAAATAGAAATATTGATTTTTAGATATTCAGATTTTCGGATTTTCAGAAAAAATAATTTTATTATGCATAATAAGAAACAAAAAATAACAAATTTCGATCCTTCACAACCTGGTTTAGCAGATGCTACTGTTTTTGGATTGCCTTTTACAGCAGAAGAATCTGAAATCATTATTATTCCAGTGCCTTGGGAAGTCACAGTGAGTTATGGTTCGGGTGCTTCTGAAGGTCCTGCTGCAATTTTTGATGCCTCATTTCAAGTAGATTTATTGCATCAAGATTTTCCAGAATTGTGGAAATTAGGGATATATATGGATGAAGCTCCAAAACAATGGGCAAAAAATTCTGAAAAGTATAAAGATTTGGCTCAACCTATTATTCAAACATTGGAAAATGGGGAAGATTTGGAAACGTTTCCTGCTTTATTGGAAGATTTACATAAAATTAATTCTGCATGTAGAACGCTTCATTCAGAAGTGAAAGAAAAAGTATTATTTTGGCAAAATAAAGGAAAAAAAGTAGCGCTTTTAGGTGGCGATCATAGTACACCGTTAGGTTATTATGAAGCTTTGGCTACCCAACACGAAAGTTTTGGTATTTTACATTTAGATGCACACATGGATTTGCGCGTGGCTTACGAAGGGTTTACCTATTCTCATGCTTCTATCATGTATAACACATTACAAATTCCTCAAGTTTCAAAAATTGTTCAAGTTGGCATTAGAGATTTTTGCGAACAAGAGGTAAAAATAGTTAAAGATGCCAAAGGAAGAGTTGTTGTTCATACAGATGCAGATATGAAAGCTAAAACATTTGAAGGACAAACATGGAAACAACAATGTGAAGAAATTATTACACAATTACCACAGAAAGTCACTATTTCTTTTGATATAGACGGAATGTATCCTTGGTATTGTCCAAATACTGGAACGCCAGTTCCTGGTGGTTTTTCATTTGAACAAGCTACCTATTTATTTAATTTATTGGCAAATTCGGGTAAAGAAATAATTGGTTTTGATTTAGTAGAAGTGGCACCAGGAGAAAATGACGATTGGGACGGAAATGTAGGCGCAAGAATGTTATTTCATATGTGTGGCATTTTTGCCAAATCACAAAAACTAAACGTTGGTAATAGAATTGAGTTTTAAAAATCAAACCCAAACAGATTTAATTTAAACTACATAAGTAGTACAAAGTATATGTTAAAGCAAACACCAAAAAAAATTGCAATAGTAGGTTCTGGATTAGTTGGAACTTTATTAGGAATTTATCTTACAAAACGAGGTCACACCGTTCACGTATACGACAGAAGTCCAGATATTCGAAAAATCAATTTTTCAGGACGATCAATTAATCTTGTTTTGTCAGATAGAGGTGTAAGAGCATTACGCGAAGTGGGCTTAGATCAGGAAGTTTTAGGAATAGGAATCCCTGTTGATAAACGAGCCATTCATACCGAAAAAGATACCGTTAATGAACAGTTTTACGGAAAAGACGGCGAAGTAATTTATTCACTTTCAAGAGGTTTGTTGAATAAAAAAATGGTGGATTTAGCAGAAAAAGCAGGCGTAGTTTTTTTCTTTGAAGAAAAAATTTGGGATGTAGATTTAAATACAGCAACAATCTCTACAGGCGATTCGGAAAAAGGTGAGTGGACAACTCATGATTATGACATTACTTTTGGTGCCGATGGTGCTTTTTCAAGAATTAGACATAAAATGCAACGCCAAAGCATGTTTAATTATTCTCAAGAATTTTTAAATATAGGATACAAAGAATTAAATATTCCCGCCAACGCTGATGGCACACACAAATTAGATAAAAACTCTTTACATATATGGCCTCGAGGCAATTTCATGTTAATGGCTTTGGCCAATTTAGATGGTAGTTTTACGTGTACGCTTTTTATGCCGCATGATGGTGAAAATTCGTTCGAATCTATAAAAAACAAGGAACAATTGGTCGGTTTCTTTGCCAATCATTTTCCTGATACTAAAGAAGTAATACCAGATTTAGTCGAGGATTTTTTTAAAAATCCTACAAGTTATTTGGTAACTATGAAGTGTTTTCCTTGGACTTTCAGCGATAAAGTAGCTCTTATTGGCGATGCTTGTCATGCCATTGTTCCCTTTTATGGGCATGGAATGAATGCGGGATTTGAAGACATTACCGTTTTAGAAGAAATGTTTGAAAAATATGGTGATGATTGGGCTAATTTATTAAACGATTACGAAAATTCTAGAAAACCAAATGCAGATGCTATTGCCGAACTTTCGTACAGAAATTTTATGGAAATGAGCTCTAAAACAGCAGATGCCAATTTCTTATTACAAAAGAAAATAGAAAAATGGTTTTCAGATAAATATCCTCAATTATGGGTGCCGTTATATTCTCGTGTAACTTTTAGTCATCAACCTTATTCAGAAGCTTTAGCAATTGGCGACAGACAAAACGAAATCATGCAAGAAGTATTACAAATGGAAAATATTAACGAAATTTGGAACAGTCAAGCAGTAGAAAGTAAGATTATTGATCTTCTAAAAAAATAATTTTTATCGGTGTGAAGAAGAAATAATTCCACAGTGCCTTGTTTCGAAACTTTAATTGTATTTGATTTTGTAAAAATTAATCAAAATCGGAAAAACTTTACAGTATCTTAACATTAGAAGTCATATTATTATCTCAATTTTATTGAATAATTACTAAAAAACAACACTAAAACTTGAAAATAATCTTGCTATGTCTGTTTTTTGGTATGATTGTTGCATATTTGCAAAAAGTTAATGTAAATTTTATGAAATTAGTTTTTTTTTCAAATCTAATTCACATAAATTTGCGACTATCAAAATAAAAATGAAATCAAATAATTAATCAATTCAAACTAAAAAATTTTAAAAAATGGGACAGGATTTAAACGTTTCTGTAGAGAACAAAGGAAGCAAAGGAAGTAGTGTTTTTGCAGCTTTAACTATCGTAATTTGTATAGTTATCGGAGCTTTATTATGGAAATTTGTAATGGGAGCACCAGCAAACTTTATTAAAGGTGATCCATTAGGACAGCCATTACCAGGAAACTATTTAGGTATGGTTTACAAAGGTGGTATGATTGTTCCTGTATTAATGGGATTATTATTAATGACTATCGTTTTCTCTGTAGAAAGATTTAACGTTTTGAAAAAAGCAGCTGGAAAAGGAAATTTAGATAACTTCGTAAAAGATGTTTTATCTCAAATTAAAACTGGAGACGTTCAAGGTGCTATAGCTGCATGTGATGCTCAAGAAGGCTCTGTTGCCAATGTAATAAAAGCAGGTTTATTAAAATCAGAACAAGTTAAAAAAGACGGGTTAGATGTTGATACAGCTTCTGAAAACATTACTAAAGAAGTAGAACAAGCTACAGCATTAGAAATGCCAATGTTAGAAAAACACTTAACTATTATCTCTACATTAGTATCAATTGGTACTTTATTAGGTTTATTAGGAACGGTTTCTGGTATGATTAAAGCATTCGCGGGATTAGCAGAAGGTACTCCAGACCAAGCTGAATTAGCAAATGGTATTTCTGAGGCGTTAATTAACACAGCTACAGGTATCTCAACTTCTACTTTAGCAGTTATCGCTTATAACTATTTTACTTCAAAAATTGATACTTTAACTTATTTTATCGACGAAGCTGGTTTCGCAATTTCTCAAGCTTATAAAAGAGCTAAAGGAAGCAACTAAGATTTCATAAAATAATTATTAAGTTAAAATAAAGTAAAATGGCAAATATAAAAACATCTAAAAAAAGCACAAGAATCGACATGACGGCCATGTGTGACGTTGCGTTTTTGTTATTGTCCTTTTTTATCATGACAGCAACATCAAAAGTACCTGAGCCAAAGCCAGTAGATACGCCTGCGTCAACAATAAAAGCTAAATTGCCAGAAAGAAACTTACTTACTATTACAGTTGGTGATAGCGCAGTATATATTGGAATGTCTGAAAGAGAAACCAGAATTGCTGCTTTAGAAGCTATGTCGTTAAAATATGATATTGCCTTCACGCCTCAAGAAATAAATGAGTTTTCTTTATTAGATTCATTCGGTGTGCCTTTGGAGCAATTAAAGTCTTTATTAGCTTTAAAAAATGCTGAAAGAAATAGACCAGGTACACAAGTTGGTATTCCTTTTAAAGGAGATATTTCTGAAAATGAATTGTCTTACTGGATATATTATGCAAATGCAGCAGTTGTTATGGAACAACAAGCTAAAGGCGCAGAAAAGATTAAGGAGATTGAAATAGCTATAAAAGGTAGTTCTAAAGAAAAATATCCAGTTGTTAAGAATGTTTTTGATATTCTTCAAAAACAAAACATGAATGATTTTTATTTAGTAACTTCTCTAAGAGATGAAGATTTTTAATTAAAATAAAAAAATAACATGGCAGAATTAAATACCGGTGGCGGTGGCGGTAAAGGCGGTAAAGTAAGAAGTAAAAAATCGAATCCAGGAGTTGATTTAACAGCGATGGTAGATTTAGCTTTCTTATTAATTACTTTCTTTATCCTAACAACCACATTATCTAAGCCACAATCTATGGATTTGGCTTTACCAGATAATACAGTAAAAGAGCCTGAAAATCCGCCAGAAACCCCTGCTTTCAGAACATTAACTGTTGTTTTAGGTAAAAATGACAAGTTAGTTTATTACATAGGACTTACAGATGCGCCTTACATGGAAGATGGAATTAATGGTAAACCAAAATTGGAAAATTATGGTGGAAAAGGTATTAGGAAAGCACTAATTGCTCATAACAAATTTGTTTTGGAGCGTATTGAAGACCCTAAGAAACAAGGAATGACTGTGCTTATTAAAGCAAGTAAATCGGCGAACTACAAAAATTTAGTTGACATTTTAGATGAAATGGCAATAGTGAAACCATTTTCGTATTCAATTGTTGATGTAACTCCAGGCGATTTGAAAATGCTTGAAGACAATAAAATTAAATAACATAACTTTAAATATAGAAAAATGAGTGAAATTCAAAACATTAGCGAAGCTAGTTTACTTGACAATATATTCGAAGGACGTAATAAAAGTTATGGTGCATACGAATTAAGAACAAATAGTTCAAAAAGAACAGTTTTTGCATTAATTATTTCTTCAGTATTTTTTATCGCATTGGTTTTTGCTTTGTATCTTTCTATGAAAAGTAAAGATAAAGCAGAAGAAAAAATCACCAAGGTTGAACTTAAGAAAGTGAAAACACCTATTAAAAAGGACAAGAAAATTTTTGAAATAAAAAAGGTTGAACCTATCAAAAAGGTAAAATCTGTGGTAGACATTGTAAAAAATGTGCCTCCAGTTGTTGTAAATAAGAAAACAGTTGAAAATGAAATACCTCCAATTGATCTTGACAAAAAATCGGGTTCAGAAACTGCGAAAGGAGATGCAAATGCAAACCTTGACAAAGGTGCTGAATTAGCGCAGGATGATCAAAAAGGAGATGATACAGATTACAATCAAATCTTTAATACCGTACAAGTTTCTGCTTCACCTCCTGGAGGTATGAACGCATTTAGAAAGCAAATCGCAAGTTCTTTCCGTTTACCAGATGTAGACGAAACTACTACGGGTACTGTTGTCGCTAAATTCGTAGTTGGGTTAGATGGAGCAATCAGTGATATCGTAATTCTTAAAGAGAATCCAACAGGATTAGGTTTAGGAAAAGAAGCAACAAGAATCTTAAGTAGATCTCCAAAATGGACACCAGGTGTATACAATGGTAGAAATGTAAAACAATACTATACATTGCCTATATCCATTCAAATTACAGCTAACGAATAATATGAATTGGTTAAATAAATTAAAACAGAAATCGCCCAAACAGCGATTTCTGTTTATTTTAGGACTTTTAATATTCTGCTTTTATTTAGTCTTGGCCTATTTGGTAGCTTTTTGGGAAAATTTTCCACTAGAAGTATCCTTAACAAGAAGAAGAATATTTGCAGGTTTGCTATTACTTTACGCAGGTTTCAGGTTTTACAGATTAATAAAAAAAGAGGATGAGTAACATGAAAAAAATTTCTATCGTTTATGTACTAATTGTTTCAGTAATTTTCGCTTGTAAAAAATCTGAAAATAGTACTGAAGACGAATCTTATGTTAAGGGAAAAGCCACAATTTATGTAGACGAATCTTTGTTGCCAATTGTGGAAGATCAAGAAATGGTTTTTGAAAGTAAATATCCAAAAGCCGCCATTACACTTATTCCAAAATCAGATTCGGATATTGTAAATTTATTATTACAACGAAAAATTGATTTAGCAGTACTTTCCCATGAATTGACTAAAGCTCAAGAAGAAAAATTAAAAGCTACTGATGTAATTGGCAAAAACACACCTTTTTGTTCTGATGCCATTGCTTTAATTGTCAAAGCAGGAAATTCAATAACTACTATTACAACTTCAGAAATTTATGATGTTTTAAAAGGAAAAAACACAAGTGTTCAATTTGTTTTTGATAACGAAAATTCTAGTACATTAAGTTATTTAATGGATAAAGCGAATGTTAAATCTTTATCAAAAAGTGTCACAGCATTGAAAAACAACCTAGAAGTTATTAAATTTGTTTCTGAAAACAATAATTCAATTGGATTTGTGGGCGTAAATTGGCTTTTGAATCCATCAATTGAATTGGAAAGCACAATAAAAAAAGTAAAAGTTTTAGCAGTAGGAGCAAGCGGTAAAAAAGCGGTTAAACCTACTCAATCATACATAGAAACAAAAGAATATCCATTTATAAGAAAAATATATTTGTTAAATTATCAAGGTAGAACAGGTTTAGGCATGGGTTTTGCTTCTTTTGTAAAAAGCGAAGTAGGACAACGCATTACTCTTAAATCAGGATTAGCGCCAATTAAGATTCCAACTAGAGAAATCAGAATTATAAAAAATAATAAACAGAAATAAAAAAGTAGAAATGAGAACAATTATTTTATCAAGTTTTGCCACTATTTTTGCTGCAGTTGCGGTAAATGCTCAAGATTTAGAACAAGTTAAGAAAACAATTGATGCCGAAAAATTTTCAGAAGCTAGAAAATCATTAAAGTCAATGGTTGAAACAGCACCAGATAAAGGTAAAAATTATTTTTATTTAGGTCAAGTATATTTAGCTTTAGAAAAACAAGATTCGGCTAAAGTATATTTTGATAAAGGAAAAGCAGCAAAAGATGCCGGTCATTTAAATTTAATTGGTTTAGGTCAGTTAGATTTGTTAGATGGAAAAGCTTCAAATGCAGAAGCTAATTTTTCAGCAGCATTAGCAATAGCTAAAAAGAAAAATACTGAAGAACAAATTTTTATTACGCAAGCTTATTTAAAAGCTGCCAATCCAGATGTTTCTAAAGCTTTAGCAGCAGCTAAATTAGCGGTGGCAGCAGATGCAAAATCAGCTCAAGCACACATTTCATTAGGTGATGCTTTGGTTGCAAATAAAAACATCAATGATGCCTACGTGGCCTACAGAACAGCGGGCGAACTTGACAAAACATCATTAAGAGCACCTTTGCAATTGGCAATTATCACAAGAAATGCACAAGCGTTTCCAGAAGCGTTAAAAGCATTTAATGATATTTTAGCAATCAATCCAAGTTACGGACCAGCTTTCCGTGAAAAAGCAGAAACTAATTTAGCTTGGGCGTATGCAAAAAAATCGCTTTTCGAAGAAAAAATTGCAGCCGCATTAGAGGATTATAAAAAGTACATGGGTTTAACAGATGTTTCTACAGATGCGAAAATCAAATATGCCGATTTCTTAATCTTATCAAAAAAATGGAAAGAATTAGAAACAGAAGCTCTAGCGATTCAAAAATTAGATAAAGTAAATCCAAAAGTATTCAAATATTTAGGATATGCTTATTCTGAAAACGGAAATCCTGATGGCGCGATTAAGTCACTTACCGAGTACATGACAAAAGTAGATGTTAAAAAAATAAATGGAAAAGATTATTTGTATTTGGCAAAAGCGAAATTAGCCACTTCAATGGATGATAAAGGAATTATTTCTAACCAGGCAAAATTCAATGAAGCGATTTCAGATTTAACTAAAGCGGCAGAATTAAATCCAAATTTAAATACAGAATTTACAGAAATCGGAATTAAATTGTATTCTGGAAAAGCGTATTTAGAAGCTGCAAAATTATTTGAATTAGCAGTTAAAAACACTAATTCTAAAAGTTACAGCCGTGATAATTTTTTACTAGGGAATTCAATTTTGTTCTATGCAGAAAGTAAAACACCAGAACAAAAAGCAACACTAACTGCAGAATTTGTAAAAGCAAATAACGCTTATGCTGAAGCTATTAAAATATCTCCAAATACTCAAGATGTATATTTTTACAAAGGACAATTAAATAGAGTTATTGGTACACCAGAAGCTAATGCACAAGCTGTTTTAGATTATGAAGGATATGTGAAAACAGTAACCGCTAAAGGCGAAACAGAATTGGCAAAAGCAGCAGTAAGAGAAAATCTATTTGAAACCTACTCATATATTGGAGCAAATTATGCAACAACAGATAAAGTAAAAGCGATAGAGAATTTCAAAAAAGCAGCTGAAATTAATCCAAATGATGTTTTCGTAAAAGAATCATTACAAGCATTAAATAAATAAAATAATATAATATTTATTAAAAACCGATAGCGAAAGTTATCGGTTTTTTTATGTGCAATTTCCATCGGATAAACTTTTGCCATTTACCCTTTAGCTTTTACCCTAAATAAATTACCTTTGCACTCAATATATAAAATATGCTTAATAAAGAAACTCAAATACTTGTAGACAAAGGCGAAATGCTTCCCTTAATGGAAGAATTTTACACCATTCAAGGCGAAGGATATCACACCGGAACGGCAGCGTATTTTATTCGCGTGGGTGGTTGTGATGTAGGTTGCCATTGGTGCGATGTAAAAGAAAGTTGGAATGCGGATTTACATCCTCCAACTGCAGTTGAAAATATAATTACGAATGCCAAAAAATATGCAGAAACAATCGTAATTACTGGAGGCGAACCTTTAACATGGAATATGAATCCGATTACTACGCAATTAAAAAATGCAGGATTAATTGTACATATTGAAACTTCTGGCGCTTATGATGTTACCGGAACTTGGGATTGGTTTTGTTTGTCGCCCAAGAAAAATAAATTGCCTGTAGCTTCAGCTTACGCCATCGCAAACGAGTTAAAAGTGATTATTCATAATAAACACGATTTTATTTTCGCCGAAGAACAAGCAGAAAAAACAAATGAAAACGCTATTTTATTCTTACAACCTGAATGGAGCAAAAAAGAAGAAATGACACCACTAATTGTAGATTATGTGATGAATAATCCAAAATGGCGCGTGTCTTTACAAACTCATAAATATTTGAATATTCCTTAATTTGGAATTTAAACAGATAACTTTGCCAAATAATCAAAATGTTCACCTTCCATTATTAATTCACATTGTAAACCATTTGCAATTGCTGCGTTTTGAAGTGTGTTGTAATCTAAATATAACCAAGGAAAAGCGTCTTCTGTTTCTCCTTTGTATTGCACCGTAAAAGTCAGTTCTCCATAATAACCATCTGCAGGAATGCTATACGCGCCATCTTCATCTTGATCATACATGTAAATTAAATCAGAAGAATCAATTAAAATCTGACCGTTTTCATTTAATAACGATTTTAATTTCTGTAAATAGTTGCCTGTTTCTTTCAATGTTCCAAAGATGCCCGTGCCATTCATTAAAAGAATTATGGTGTCAAATTTTATGGTTACATCTAAATCTAAAATAGACTGAACAAATACATTTTTCAGACCTCGAAGTTGACAAGCTTTCACTGCATTTTCAGAAATATCAATAGCAGTGACTTCTAAATTTCTATCGTTTTGTAATACCAAGGAATGACTTCCAGCACCGCAACCAATATCTAAGACTTTTCCTTTGGCTAATTCTAAAGCTTTTTGTTCCAATTTTGGCATTTCATTATAAGTTCTAAATAAATAGGAAACAGACATTTCATCAGCTTCAGAAATAGACGTTTCGGTAATTATATCTTCAGGTAAATTATTCGTTTGGTAATCTAATATGGCTTTTCCGAAAAGGTCTTTCATCGTTGTGTTTCAAAATTCAACATTTGTTTTTCATAAATCTATATTCAAAATCGTAACTTTGTATTTCATCATACAATTTAATAATGAAGCCATCATTAAACGAAATTCAAAAACTAGCCAAAGATACACATATTGAAACTAAAAAATATTTCGATAAGTTAAAAAAACGTGTGCCTAAAAATTTAGATTATGTGATGCAAGATTTACATGATGCCGAATTTAAAAAAACCGATTGTTTAGCATGTGCCAACTGCTGTAAAACGACAGGTCCATTATTTACAGATGCCGATGTGGAGCGAATTTCGAAACATTTAAAACAAAAACCACAACAATTTATCACTCAGTTTTTACGTGTAGATGAAGATAATGATTATGTATTGAAATCAGTGCCTTGCACGTTTTTAGATGCAGATAATAAATGTTTTATTTACGATGTGCGACCAAAAGCATGTAGAGAATTCCCGCATACCGACAGAAAAAAATTCAATCAAATTACGGATTTAACTTTACTAAACCTTTCCGTTTGTCCTGCTGCTTTTAATATTGTAGAGAAAATGAAATTAAAAATGCCTTTGTAATTTAATTGTAAATTAGATATTTCTTTCTTATTTCCTTAAAAGTACTCAAATCAACTTCCCAGCTTTTTCTAATTTCCTTTTCAGAAACGCCTTCAATAATTTGCTCTTGTAGTTTTTTAGTTCCAGCTAATTTGGTAAAAAAATCATTAAAAAAGATAGCTTTGTCAGAAGTATTGGCATACGCTTTTATTAGCCATTTCAACTCTAAACGTGTTACTTTTTTGATTTTTGTCAAATCTTCTCCATAACATAAAACATCTTTATGCATAGGCTCTTTTGCTCCAAAATTCGGAATTGGGGTAAAAGAAAAATCAGTTTTAAGTAAAAATGGCGAACCATAAATTTGAAATTGTTTTTCTGTCCCTCTTCCTACACTTACGTTGGTGCCTTCAAAAAAACACAAACTAGCATATAAATTTATCGATTGATCATTTGGTAAATTTGGAGAAGGTTTTACTGGTAAATTATACTTCATTTCTCTATTATAGTATGTACAAGGAACCACTTTCAATTTACATTGAATTCCGTTGGCTAACCATTTTTCTCCGTTTATCATTTTAGCATATTCTCCAATAGTCATACCGTGTAAAACAGGAATGGGGTGCATGCCTACAAAACTTTTCTGTTCCATTTCTAATAAGGGTCCATCAATAATACTTCCATTCGGATTGGGTCTGTCTAAAACTAAAAGTTCAATATTGTTTTCCGCACAAGCTTCCATCACATAATGTAAGGTTGAAATGTAGGTGTAAAATCTAGCCCCAACATCCTGAATGTCAAAAAGCATTATATCTATACCTGCCAATTGCTCAGATTTTGGTTTTTTGTTGTTTCCGTATAGCGAAATTATGGGTAAGTTGGTTTTTATGTCTTTGCCATCTTTTATGATTTCTCCCGCGTCAGCGGTTCCTCTAAAGCCATGTTCTGGAGCATATATTTTTTGTAAATCAACTTTTTTTTCTATAAGAAAATCAACCAAGTGCTTTTTGTTTTCAACAATTCCAGTCGGATTGGTAACAATACCAATTTTCTTATTTTCAAATAAAGGCAAATAGGTTTCGTAGTTTTCAGCACCTGTTTTTATGGCTAAGTTTTTGATTTTTTGACTTGGTGTTTCTAAGGCTTTTGGCTTTTGACTTTCGACTTTTGACTTTTTCAAAGAAGAACATCCAAAAGGAAATAATAGTATTAAAATAAATAAAAACGTATTTTTGAACTCAAATTTCATAAAAGTTTATTTTGAATTTAGAATATTTTATTGCGAAACGACTTATAGTTTCTAAAAGTTATAAAAGTAGTGTTTCTTCACCAATTATAAAAATCGCCATATGGGCCATTGCCTTAAGTATTTTTATGATGATAATTTCTGTGGCTACTGGCGTTGGATTGCAACAAAAAATACGCGAAAAAATTGCTGCTTTCAACGGGCATGTTATTGTTTCAAATTTTGACGACAACCAATCTCAAGTAACTGCTGAACCTTTCGATTATAGAACATTCCCAATTTCTCAATTAAAAAAAAATAAATACATTGCGCACGTGCAACCCGTTATTACAAAAGGCGCTTTAATTAGGACTAAAACGGATGTAGAAGGCATAATTTTTAAAGGTGTAGATGCTTCTTACCAATGGAAAAATCTGGAAGAATTTTTAATTGCAGGTAAAATCCCAACTTATAAAGACGGTGATATTAATGAGGTATTGATTTCTCAGTTTCTAGCCAATCGATTAAAATTGAAAGTTGGCAATTCATTCTCTACTTTTTTTATGAAAACTCAAGGCAAATTACCTAGTGTAAGAAAATTTAAAATTGCAGGAATTTACAACTCCGGTTTTCAAGAATTCGATTCGTCTTATATAATTGGCAATATGCAACATCTACAACGTATTAATAAATGGCAACCCAATCAGTTTGGTGCTTATGAGATTTTTATTGACGACTTTTCAAAATTAGACGATCGAGCGCAAGAAATCTATAAAACCATCCCGCCTACTTTTAATAGTGTATCTATTGCTGAAAAATATTTTAGTATTTTCGAATGGCTTAAACTTTTCGATTTTAATATTTTGGTAATTCTCATCATCATGATAGCTGTAGCTACTATAAATATGGTGGTTGCGCTATTAGTCTTAATTCTCGAACGTACCCAACTAATAGGAATGTTAAAAGCACTTGGAGCGAATAATTGGTCCGTCCGAAAAATATTTTTATACAACGCCGCTCATTTAATTTCTAGAGGATTGTTCTGGGGAAATGGAATCGCTATTTTGTTATTAATAATTCAAAAAAAATTCCAAATTATCAAACTCAACCCAGAAAGTTATTACGTTTCTTCAGTTCCTATTGACATTAATTTCTTTTACATATTTCTTTTAAATATTGGAACAATTTTAATTTGTTTATTGATTTTACTGATTCCATCCTATTTAATCACAAAAATAGCTCCAATAAAAGCATTGAATTTTAATTAGCAGCTCATCCTGCTTTCCGCTCTATCTTTTTGTATAATTGTCTTTAAGAAAAATAAAGTCCATTATACAAAAAGGATGCCGCTCCAATCAGGGCTATGGCAATTATTTCCATAAGAATTATGTCTTT
>CAMCVI010000011.1 GCA_945881885.1 Chryseobacterium gleum
TCAGACGGAGACGGTGTTGATGATGCGCAAGAAGCGATCGACGGAACAGATCCAAACGATTTTTGTGATTACAACGCTTCAAGTGTAACAAGTGCTCCAAGCGCAGCATGGTTAGCAGCTGATTGTGATGGTGATGGCACCCCTAATGGTACTGATACCGATCCTTTAGATCCATGTGTATACACTGCTGGTTCAACACCAAACACTTCAAATCCAGTTTGGCAAGCGGCTGATTGTGATGGCGATGGATTAACAAATAACACAGAAGGTTTAGATGACACAGATGGAGACGGAATACCTGATTTTGAAGAGATAGACTCTGATGGAGATGGGATTCCAGACAGTACCGAAGCTGGATCTAATCCAAATAACCCTATAGATACTGATGGAGACGGAACACCAGATTACCAAGATATTGATTCTGATGGCGACGGTATTCCAGATGCAACAGAAGACGCTGGATGTACAGGAACAGCTCCATGTACACCAACTGATACAGATGGAGACGGAACACCAAACTACTTAGACCAAGACAGTGATGGTGATGGTATCCCAGACAGTATAGAAGATGCAGCATGTACGGGAGTAACTCCATGTACACCAACTGATACAGATGGCGATGGTACTCCAGACTATTTAGATATTGATTCTGATGGCGACGGTATTCCAGATGCAACAGAAGACGCTGGTTGTACAGGAACAGCTCCATGTACACCAACCGATACAGACGGAGACGGAACACCAAACTACTTAGACCAAGACAGTGATGGTGATGGTATCCCAGACAGTATAGAAGATGCAGCATGTACGGGAGTAACTCCATGTGTGCCAACTGATACAGATGGCGATGGTATTCCAAATTATCTAGATTTAGACTCTGATAATGATGGCATCTTAGACAGTTATGAAAATTCAGTTTGTACACCTGCTGTAACATTATGTGATACAGATGGTGACGGAACACCAAACTACTTAGACCAAGACAGTGATAATGATGGAATTTCAGATGTGTTTGAATCTAATGGAACTGATGCCAATGGAGACGGAATGGCAGACGGACCAATCAATGGAAACGGAGTACCTCAAAGTGCTAACGGCGGAGCAAATCCACCAAATACCGACGGAGATGGAAATTCTGATCCTTATGATATTGATGATGATGGCGACGGAATCGACACTATTGATGAAGATGTGGATAACAATGGCGATCCAAGAAATGATGATACAGATGCAGATGGCACACCAAACTATTTAGATTTAGATGCTGATGGTGACGGAGTTACAGATGCTCAAGAAATTTTAGACGGAACTGATCCTTATGACCCTTGTGATTTTGAAGCTTCAAGTATTACACTTCCACAAGCAGCAAGCTGGAACAATGCAGATTGTGACGGCGATGGGGTAACAAATGGTCAGGAAATTATTGACGGAACAGATCCAGCTGATGGCTGTGATGCAATAATGGCAAATGCAACATTACCATTAAGTCAAGCATTCTTAGAAGGAGATTGTGATGGAGATGGATTATCAAATGGCGAAGAAATTGGACCAAATCCAAACGAACCATTTGATCCAAACGGTAATGGAATTCCAGATTATTTAGAAGTAAATAATCATACTCCATCTGATGATGATTTGGAAATCTTCAACTTGGTTACACCAAATGGAGATGGTGATAACGATGTGTTAGTAATTCGTAACATTGAAAGATACCCAGAAAATTCATTAGAAATTTATAACCGATGGGGTGTTAAAGTATTTGGAGTTGAAGGATATGGTCAAAATGGTAAATTCTTTAGAGGTATTTCTGAAGGAAGAGCAACCATAAACCAATCTTCAGAATTACCAGTAGGAACGTATTGGTATATCTTAAAATACAAAAATGCTACTGGTGAATGGAAACAACGAGTAGGTTATTTATATCTAAACAAATAAAAACAAATAAGGGGGGTGAAATAACACTTCATCCCCTTTTTAATAAAGCAATACTATGAAAAAAGTTTTAAGAAGTATTATTTTTAGTTTTTTTGCGATTGCGACGCTTCACGCACAGCAAGATGCCCAATATACTAATTACATGTACAATACCATGAATATCAATCCCGCTTACGCAGGTTCAAGGGGTAATATGAGCATATTTGGGTTGCATAGAACACAATGGGTAGGATTAGATGGTGCGCCAACCACAAACACATTTGCAATGCACACTCCTGTAAGAAATTCAAATGTTGGTGTAGGACTTAGTTTTATGAATGATGTCATAGGCCCATCGGAAGAAAGTACTATTTCAGCAGATTTCTCCTACACTATTAACACTTCTGATACCTATAAATTGGCATTTGGTCTTCGCGCAACTGCACATTTATTAAATGTAGATTTTTCGAAACTACACATATATAATCAAGGAGATGCGTTAGCACAGTATAACATTGACAATCGTTTTTCTCCAAATTTAGGAGCGGGTGCATATTGGTATTCTGAAAACACTTATTTTGGGATTTCTATTCCAAACATGTTAGAAACGCAACATTTTGATAAATCGCAAATAGCGTATAGTGCTACTTCAGTTCCTTATGAGCGTATGCACTATCATATTATTGGAGGAAAAGTATTCGATATACATCCTTCTATTCAATTTAAACCTGCATTTTTGGCTAAAATTGTCGAAGGCGCTCCTTTACAATTGGATCTTTCAGCAAACTTTATGTTTCAAGAAAAATTTACTTTAGGAGCTGCTTACAGATGGGATGCGGCAATGAGTGCCTTAGCAGGATTTCAAGTAAACGACAATTGGTTTATTGGATACGGATACGATGCAGAAGTTACCAAATTAGCCAATTATAATTCGGGTTCTCATGAATTATTTTTGAGATATGAATTCAGCAGAAAGAAACAAGTAGTATCGCCAAGATTTTTCTAAAAAACAAACTATGAAAAAGCAATTAATTTATTCACTATGGATTGTACTGATTGGTACACAGGTCATAGTAGCTCAAAAAAACAATTTAAATCTTGCTCAAAAAAAGTATGATGAATTGGCCTTTCCAAAAGCCATAAAACTATATGAAGCATTAGCAAAAGACGGATACAAGTCAAAAGAATTGTATGAAAATTTAGCAAACTCGTATTATTATAAAGCAGATTTTGCACCTGCTAAAATTTGGTATGATTCTTTGTTTACTCTTACGGATGTGCTTTCTGCAAACACGTATAATAAATATGTAAATGCATTAAAAACGCAAGGTGACTACACAAAAGCGGATATAATTATGCAAAAAATGGGAGTTAAATATCCAAATGATGCTCGTGTAAAAGTGTATAATTCAAATAAAGAATATTTAGCACAAATTTCTACATTCGCTAATAAAGCTAACGTAAAGAATGCTGGGATAAATTCAGAGTACTTTGATTTTTCACCTGCCTTTTTAGGAGAAAAATCAGTAGTATTTACTTCTACAAAAGCAACCAAAAAAACAATGGTAACCAAACATAATTGGACCAACGAATCGTACACTAATTTGTATGTTGTAGATTTTGAAAACGATACCATTATTAAGGCTTCAAAAGGATTAAATGCTAAAATAAATAAATTTTATAATGAATCGTCAGCGGTATTTACTAAAGACGGGAAAACGATGTATTTTACCCGAAACAACCAACTAAAAACAAAAGCGAAAACAGATACTTTAAATACGGTTTTATTAAAAATATATAAGGCTACTTTTAATGGCAAAAAATGGACAAATGTAATTGAATTGCCCTTTAATAGCGATAATTTTAGTTGCGCACACCCAGCGCTTTCTCCAGATGAAAAACTATTGTATTTTTCATCAAACCGACCAGGAACTAAAGGCATGTCTGATATTTACAAAATAGCTATTTTAGAAAACGATACTTTTGGTGAACCAGAAAACTTAGGTGCAAATGTTAATACAGAAGGAAGAGAAACCTTCCCATTTATTACTAAAGACAATGTATTAGTTTTTGCATCAGATGCCAGAACCGGATTAGGTGGATTGGATATGTTTTACGTTGATTTAGAAAATGAATCAAATGAAATTAAAACTTTCGGAAAACCTATAAATTCATCATTTGATGATTTTGGTTTAATTTACAATGGTGATGCTCAAGATGGTTATTTTACCTCAAATCGTCCAGAAGACAATAAAGGTAAAGACGACATATACCGCTTTAAAGGGTTAGAAATTCCAAAGACATTAAAGTTAAATGCAATAGTTATTGAAGAAGTAAATAGTCAAACTGTAGAAGCAAGTGCAATTATTGTTGACGAAAACAAAAAACAAATTGCACAGATAATATCTAAAAACGGAAAATTTGAAATTCCTAATTTAGAGCAAGGCAAAAAGTACTTTATTACTATCACACACCCTAATTTTGAAACCTACGAAGGACCAATTTCATCAAAGGAAAAACAAGCGGACATCGTTTTTAAACTAAAGAAAAAAGAATTAGAACTTTCGGAAGTAGATGTAGCTAAGATTTTAGAAATTCCTGCTATTTATTTTGATTTAGATAAGTATTTTATAAGAAAAGATGCGGCAGTAGAATTACAAAAAATTGCGGATATTATGAAAGAATATCCAAAAATGAAAATTGATATTCGATCGCATACCGATAGTAGAAATGCAACGGAATACAATCAAAAATTATCTCAACAAAGAGCTGATGCCACTAAAGCCTGGTTAATTAAAAAAGGGATTTCTTCAGAACGTTTAAAAGCCTCTGGTTATGGCGAATCGAGATTAGTAAATGCCTGTGCAGATGGAATTACTTGTACTGAACAGCAACACCAAGAAAACAGAAGATCAGAGTTTATAATTATAGAATAATTAATTACAATAGAAGTGTTAAAAATCTAATCTGTTTCCTAATAGATTAGATTTTTTTGTTTCACAAACATTAAAACAAAAGTATTTAATACTTTTATATGCTTAAAAAATACACACATGAAAAACGCATTTTACATTCTATCTTTTTTTTTAATATTAAGTTTTGGTTTTTCTCAAAATAAAACTAATATAAAGCCTGTAACAAAACAAGGTTATGAAGTAACAATTCAAACTCAAAATTTACTTAACGAAACATTACAACTTTCATTTGTATACGGAATTAACAAAAAAACATTCGTGGTAGATAGTGTAAAAATAAAAAGTAATGTTCAAAAAGTAGTTTTTAACGAACCAAAAAAGATTGTTGGGGCTATTTATAAATTAGCGCTAAAATCGAATCCAAATTTTATTGAATTGGCTATTGATAATGGGAATTCAATTCAGTTAAAAGCATCTGGAACCAATATTCAAAATTGGGAAATTCTATCAAATGCGCTAAATAAAGATTTCTTAGATTATCAAAGAAAAACCAACGCGCTATCAAAACTTGAACAAGCTGAAAGCAGAAATCAACTTCAGAATAAATATCCAAATACAATGTTATACATTTACTTTTGGGCAGAAAACAAAACGCAATTACCAAAAATTACAGACGCAAATGATCAGCAAGTAGCTTATGATTCGTTTTTTGATACCGTAAATTCAAATGATAAAAGATTGGCATTTTTACCAAACATCAATAAATTATTATATAAACTGGTAACTATTTTGCCATTAACCAATGAGAATTACATTAAACACATTGACAAATTATTGAAAGGCCTGGATTGTAAAACACAAAATTATGCCATTTTTACAAAGTACATCTCGGCAAATTTAGCATTTTTTGAAAGTTCTAATTTAGAAATCGCATACAATCATCTGTATGAAAATTATATCAAGGACAATACTTGTAAATCGTTTTCAGATACCGATATGAATAAATTCACCAATGAATACGATACAAATAAAAAAGTGCCATTAAATAGTGTTTTTCCAGAATTAACTTTTGCTAAGAAAGACAGCACAGCTGTAAAAATTCAAGATATTTACTCCAAAAATGAATATACATTAGTCACTTTTTTTAGTCCAACTTGCCAACATTGCATAGATAAACTGCCAGAAATAAAAAAGTTTATGGTAAATATTAAGGAAAAATACCCAAATAAAAAAACAGCATGGGTAGCCATCCTAAATGATAAAGAGGAGGACAAATGGTTGCCGTTTATTGAAAAAAACCAACTTGATACCGCCGCAATTAATTTAAAATCTTTAGACCCTAATAGAGCATATCAACAAGTATTAAATGCCTATTCAAATCCTTGTTATTTTTTGGTTAATAAGGAAGGAAAAGTAATGTTGAAGTCGTTTAATAATAAAGCTATTTTAGAAATTATTAATCGTTAGGTAATGTTTTACCATCCTGTTTTTGATAACATTATGAAGCAATTATTGTATGTCTTTAAACTAAAGCGGCCTTTTTCCTAAGAGCGTATTTAGTTAATAATTCAAATTTAATAATTTTTAAAATACGCTTTAAGTTTTAAACTAAATCAGCACACTTTTATTGACGATTTTCAATTAAAAATTATAAATAGTTACGTATTGATTTGTAAATAAATACAATAATTTAAATTGATTTTTATCAATTTTTATTGACTTACATTGATTTTTTGGGCAGATTGTAATAAAGAGTTTTTGGAGTTTGGTTTCCTTCTAATTTTTTCTCTTTTTTACGTTTTAAATTATAGTAAATAGAAGCTGAAACCGCAACAACTATTCCAGCAAATAACATTGGTTTCCAATTGTTTTTTAGGTAAGTTGTAATTAAATATTGTGGCGGTATTGTCTCAATAATAAGAGGAATTTTGTTTGATGCTTGAGGAAAGTCTATAGGCATGTTTTCATAACCGCTTTCAAAATTCCCAGTGGTGATAATTTTATTTACAAAATGCTCTGATTGTTTTTTTAATAAATCCTGCTGATAAGCAAGAGGAAATGATTCTGCGGTCGTCAAGTCTCTTAATTTCATTTGTTGGGTATTTTTTCTATTATATAATTATCGTTTTTTGCATCAATTAAAATCAACCCATAATCATAACAAATTTGGATTTCACGATTTGTATCTGAATCAATTTGTTTTCTATGATAAATAGGAAATTCAAAGCCCTCATAGAGTAATAGGCTTTTATTTGTAACTCCCGATTTGATATAATTAATACTTTCCTTAATTTTTATCATAATCTGTTTATTTTTTTTTGCTTTTTTTTTTGAAATCACTTTCAATTTTATCAATTACTTTTCGTTTATCATTATTGCTATCGATGCGATGCTGTGAAGAACAATAAACTTGTCGTCCATCTGTTGGAATAAATTCCATGTTACAGTCGGTTTTTTTACATAACTTTCGTGGATAGGTTCTATTTGAAAACCTTTTATTTATTAAATTTTTCTTTATCATAAAAATATCTATTAAATTTTTTTCAAATATAAAAAATAATTTATATATTTACCAAATGGTTAACATCTTTTTACTTAAATTACAAAAATAATTTGATTTATGAACAAAAATGAGAGAATAAAAATAGGACGATTGATTTCAAACGATTGCTTTTTGCCCGAAAACTTGAACATAACCGCAAGACAATTTAATTATTGGAGAAATTGTAATGTTTTGCCTTTTTTCTTAAAGGAAAAAAAAGGGTATATGAATATGTCGGAGGCACTTTGGATATTAATTATCAATGAATTATCAAATATTGGAGTAAACACCAAAAAATTACAAAATCTTTCTGATAACATTTGGGTAGTTCCATTTGAAAAAAAATACGCAGATGGAGTTTTTAAAGAAGCACTTATTTATGAAAATTTAGATTTATCTGAAAAAAAGTCAATTGAAGAGTTAATAAAGTCTGATCACGTAATGAATACAATTTTCAGAAAAGAGATAAATCCTTTTACAGATGCATTTAAAAGTTGTTTGATTTCAAATAGAAGTGTTGTTTCATTTATTTATTGCCCTAAGACAGGCAAATATTCTTTTAATTTTAGCAATGTTGGTTTAACTGCTGATTTAAACAATTTGTATTTTGGTGAAACCTTAATAGTTATTCCATTCCTACCTCTAATTTCAAAATTAGTTGGAATTGAAATTGGAAAGAGCAATACAGATTTGGAGTATTTATCTTCTATAGAAAACCAAATTCGAAGAGTATTGTTTTTTGACAAACCTAAACTATTAGAGATTGATTTGCAGCAAAATGGATTGCCAAAAATAATTAAAATTACCGAAGAACATAAAAAACCAGAAGAGTTAGCTAAGTTTTTCCTTACAAATAAGCTCCCTAATGGCTCAAAGATTACTATAGAAACTAGAAGTCAAGGAAATTATAAAGTAACTATAAAAGCCTAGTTTATGAGAAATGTAAAACTTAATCGGTTCCTGAAGAATCAGCCCGTTATATCTTTATCTAGATATGGGCCATTATTCAAATCAAAATAGATGTAATAGTCAATTACTGAAACCAGAAGCTATTAAAAAAATATTAAAAAACGTTGACGAGGAAATTCTATATGAACTTTCATTACAACTTTATGAATTTACAAAATTAATTTTAGAACAAATAAAAGATGAAAACTAAAAACCTTCAACTTAAAGACTTTTTTGGAACAACTGTTTGGTCATATACCAGAGTTTCAACCAAAGAGCAATTCATGAACAATGGGAGTATAGAAACCCAGGTCAACAGAATTAAAAACTTTGCAAATGAAAACGGACTAAATATTGCAGAAGAATTTGATGCAGAATACGAAAGTTCTAAAAAGATCAATACTCAAAGTACGCTCAAAGAGCTAATTAGTAAGCTGAAGAAAACGCACTATTCTAAAAGACCAAAGATAATTTTAATCTGGTCGCCCAGTCGATTTGGAAGAGCTGGTGCAGAACATATTCAATTATTTGTCAGTTTACGAAAAGAATTCAATGTGTTCTTATATTCAGTCAGCTCCGGGTATAATACTTTTAATGATCGTGCTGAAAATGAGTTTTCCACGCAACTACTTTATGCACAAAAAGAAAATTTTAATCGACAAGATACCATAATTCCAGGATTAATAAATGCATTAAATAATGGCAAATTGTTTGGAAGAACACCTAAAGGTTATGACCATTATGGGCCAAGAGTAAAAAAACATGAATTTGTACAAGCCAAACAAGAGATAAAAGTAAATAAGGATGGATTAATCTTTAAAGAAGCCTTCAGAAAAAAAATTTATGAATCATACACAGATAAACAAATAATTGAATGGTTAGCTGCAAAAGGAATCAGAATGGCTTACCAATCAATGACAAATATGTGGAAAAATGAATTTTATGCTGGAAGAATATGCAATTCCCTTTTAGATGAAAAATATATTAAAGGAAGTTGGGAACCATTAATATCAAAAATAGAATATCAAAAACTTCAAAAAATTATTAACGATACTACTAAAATAGGTATTGAAAAACTTAGCGGAAAAACTGAAACACCATTGGTTCCAAAATATTTAATTTGTGGAGACTGTCAAAATACAATGACGTCTTATAAAAACAAAAAGAAAGATTTATTCTATTACAAATGTAATTGTTGTAATAAAACAGCAAATGCAGAAACAAAATCGAGTTCATATAATGATGGTGTTAATCCAACATTTTTAAAAATAATTGACAATTTAAAACTGAATGATAAACTTAAAGAATTATTCATTGAACAATTAAAATTAATTTTGGAACATGAAAAAGATAATTCAAAAGATAAGAAAAGAATGCTAACTTCAGAGATAAATGGCTTAAAAGAGAAAATGGATTTAATGGAATATCGATTTGCAATAAATGAAATTTCAAAAGATATTTTTGAAAGACAAAATCAAAAACTAAAAGAACAATACAATCAAAAAATAGCAGAAATTGAAAATTTGCCAACAAAAAAATCTAACCACGAAAAAGGAATAAAATATTTCGCAAAAATTGCTGTAAACCCCTCTAAATTCTATGAAAGTTTGGAGTATAACCAAAAGAGGGTATTTCAAAAATTGTTGTTTCCTGAAGGTTTACGCTACTCATTAAAAAATAGAGAATATCTAACCTCAAAAACAGGTGCTTTGTTTGAACTAACTAGTTCTTTTTCAGAGAATTATGAACTTGAAAACAAAAAAACTTACCAAGAAAAACTTGATAAGTCTCATACAGTACCCGGAGTGGGAATCGAACCCACACTCCAAGGAACACGAGTTTGAGTCGTGCGCGTCTACCAATTCCGCCATCCGGGCATTGAAAAGCAAAAATAAATGATTATTTACTTTATGGCTTTTTAAAGTGAGTGCAAATATAACTAAAGTTTACAATTTCATTGTAAAAATACTTAAAATTTTACTTTCAGAGTTCGATTAAATTACTAACTTTGCACCCAAATTGCACAACACAACAACTAAGTAACTACTAAACAACAAATTAAAATGTCATACAAAGAGCCTGAAGCAAAAATATTTGCGTGTTCTCAAAGTGTGTATCTAGCAGAAGAAATTGCCAGTAGATACGGCGTGCCGCTAGGTAAAGTAACATTTTCAAAATACAGTGATGGTGAATTTCAACCTTCATTTGAAGAATCGATAAGAGGGCTTCGCGTGTTTTTAGTGTGTTCCACTTTTCCAAGTGCAGATAATTTAATGGAATTGTTATTAATGATTGACGCGGCTAAAAGAGCGTCTGCCAGACATATAACAGCAGTAATCCCATACTTCGGATGGGCAAGACAAGACAGAAAAGACAAACCAAGAGTGCCAATTGGGGCAAAATTGGTAGCCAAATTATTAGAAACAGCAGGAGCTACCCGAATTATGACCATGGATTTACATGCAGATCAAATTCAAGGGTTTTTTGAAAAACCAGTAGACCACTTGTTTGCTTCCACTATCTTTTTACCTTATGTAAGAAGTTTAGGATTAGAAAATTTAACAATCGCATCACCGGATATGGGAGGTTCTAAAAGAGCCTATGCTTATTCAAAATTCTTAGAATCTGATGTGGTTATTTGTTATAAACAAAGAAAAGTGGCCAATGTAATTGACACTATGGAATTGATTGGTGAAGTAAGAGGAAGACATGTTATTTTAGTAGATGACATGATTGATACCGGAGGTACATTAGCAAAAGCCGCTGATGTGATGATTGAAAAAGGCGCTTTGAGTGTAAGAGCCATTTGTACACACGCTATTTTATCTGGCGACGCGTACGAAAAAATTGAAAACTCAAAATTAGAAGAGTTAATCGTTACAGATTCTATTCCGTTAAAGAAAGAATCTAAGAAAATAAAAGTAGTGAGCTGTGCGCCGTTATTTGCAGAAGTAATGCAAATGGTTCAAAACAATACTTCTATAAGTGGGAAGTTTTTAATGTAAAGTTAGTCGGTTTGAAGATGTTCATTCCTTTAAACTACTAACCAATTATTTTTTATTAATTTTAATTTATTTCAAATGAAATCAATTACGATCAAAGGATCACAAAGAGAAAGCGTGGGCAAAGTAGCTACTAAAGCCTTACGTAATGCTGGAATGGTTCCTTGCGTTATTTACGGAGGGGAAAATCCAGTGCATTTTAGTGCTGAAGAAAGAGCATTTAAAAGTTTAGTTTACACTCCAGAAGCGCACACTGTAGTAATTGAATTAGAAGGCGGAAAGAAATTTGACGGTATCTTACAAGATATTCAATTTCACCCAGTTTCTGACAAAATTTTACACGTTGATTTTTATCAATTAGAAGCTTCAAAAGAAATCACAATGGAAGTACCTGTTAAAATTACTGGAACTTCTCCAGGAGTTTTATTAGGAGGGGTTTTACGTTTAAACCAACGTAAATTAAAAGTGAGAGCTTTACCTGCTAACTTACCAGATTCTATTGTTGCAGACATTTCTGAATTAGAAATGGGTAACAAATTGTATGTTACTAAATTAGCTGCCACAGCTTACAAAATTTTACACCCAGACAACACAGTTGTTTGTCAAGTAAGAATTTCTCGTGCTGCTATGAAAGCGGCTCAAGAAGCAGCAAAAGCAGAAAAAGGCGGAAAAAAGAAAAAATAATTCAATTTTCTATACAATTAAAAATCCCGAGCATTGCTCGGGATTTTTTTATTAAATTAAATTTAGACTTGTTTTATTTTCCTACAAAAACCGCTTTTCTTTTTTCTAAAAATGCGGTAGTACCTTCTTTAAAATCTGCTGTGGCAAAACAAGCGCCAAAGTTTTTAATTTCTACCTCAAACCCATTAACACCATCTTTAAAGTTCGCGTTAACCGCTTCAATAGCTTTTGCAATTGCCACACTTGAATTTTGACTTATTTTTGTAGCCAATGCTTTCGCTAAGTCTATTAATTCCTCTTGCGGTACCACGTGATTAACTAAACCGTAAGATTTTGCAGTTTCTGCGTCAATCATGTTGGCGGTCATAATCAATTCCATTGCTCTTCCTTTACCGATTAATTGTGTCAATCGTTGTGTGCCACCATATCCTGGAATGACGCCTAAAGTGACTTCAGGTAATCCCATTTTTGCATTGGATGAGGCAATTCTGAAATGACAACTCATGGCGAGCTCTAAACCGCCACCTAATGCAAATCCGTTTACTGCCGCAATAACAGGTGTTTGTAAATTTTGTACAAAATCAAATAATAATTCTTGACCTTTTGCTGCCAATTGCGCACCTTCAGCAGCCGAAAAATCTGCAAATTCAGAAATGTCTGCTCCAGCAACAAACGCTTTTTCTCCACTACCAGTTAATATAATCACATTCGTACAGCTATCAGTATTTAAAGCGGTAAAAGCTTCGTGTAATTCTTCAATTGTAGCTTTGTTTAAAGCGTTTAATTTTGTAGGCCTGTTTATAGTAACAACAGCAAAATTGTCTTGTTTTTCAATTAAAATATTTTCCATTTTTAGTCTTTTATAGGTAATTTTACAATAAATAGCGTTCCTTTTTCTTCCTCGGATTCAAAAGTGATGCTTCCGTTATAATTCTCAATAATTTTTTTAATGATAGCCAATCCCAATCCCATTCCTGAATTTTTTGTTGTGAATTTTGGTTCGAAAATATAGGCTGCGTTTTCAGCTGCAATTCCAATTCCGTTATCCGAAATCTTTAAAACAAAATTTGTATTTTCTTTTAAAATTTCAACTACAACTGATTTTATTTCTTGGTTTTCAGGTATTGATTGAATGGCGTTTTTGGCCAAATTAGTTACAATTCTTGTCAATTGCGTTCTGTCAAAAGAGGTGTAAATTTCTTTTTCGGAAGATTTAAAATCAATGTAATCTTCATTAAAAATTTCCAACGCCGTTTTGCAAACCTGCACAATATTTAACCTTTCATTTTGTTGTGTTGGCATATTGGCAAAATTAGAAAAAGCACTTGCCACAGTGGTCATGGTATCAATTTGTTGAATAAGCGTATCTGAAAAATCTTCAAGTTTCTGACTTATTTCTGGATCGTTGATATCAAATTTTCTTTGAAAACTTTGAATGGTTAAACGCATCGGCGTTAGCGGGTTTTTAATTTCATGAGCCACTTGTTTTGCCATTTCGCGCCAAGCGTGTTCTCGTTCGCTTTGTGCTAATTTTTGCGCACTATCTTCTAAGGTATCCACCATATTGTTATAGGCTAAAATGAGCCCGTTAATTTCTTGATTTCCCGGTTGAAGTTTTAGTTTTTGGTTGCGTTCATTTAATTGTGTAATGCCTAGTTTTTCTGAAATTTGAGAAATAGACTTAGTAATATTGCTCGATAATAAGTAAGAAATTAAAATAGAAATAAGGAACATAATTCCAAAGACTTGCGTGTATCTGGTTAAAAAATTTCTCGCTTCTTGGTTATAAAAATCGCTGTTTTCTTCGTATGGAATATTTAAAATCGCAAGGTTTTTAAAATTGGTGTCTTTTATGTAACTAAAAGAAGATTTTAAATACGTTTCATTTTCCTTAGTTTTAGTAATTACAATTCTTTTTTTTGATGATTTTCCTAAATTAAAAAGAATTTCTGCAGGTATTTTTGACTTTTTAATGTTATTAATTTTTGAATTGGAAGACATTAATAATTTTCCGTTTAAATCAAAAAAATTAACTTCTAGACTATGAATATCGGATAATTCAAGAATTCTAGTTTTAAAAATAGTAGGAATATTTGCAGTTTTGAGCGGGTATTGCGTAGTTTGTAAAATGTATTCTATATGTTCTTTTATTGCATTTTCTTTGCGAGACAAACGTTCTTCATGATATTCTTTAGCTTCATATCTAAAGTGAATTAAAGAAACAACCGTAATTAATACCATTGAAACCGTTGTTAAAAACAACATTGACAAAAATATTCTACGTCGTAACGAGAGCGTGTGTATTTTAAAAAACTTAATCACTTTTTTTATTTCTGATTCTTTTATAGAATTTAAATCCTAGCATAATTAATACCGAAAATAATACAATTCCAATTACACCATAAATCCAATTGATTGCATTTTTTAAAATTACTAAAAAAACTACGGCAAACAAAATTATTGTGGCACCTTCGTTCCATAATCGCATAAAGTTGGAAGTGTATTTTACTTGGTTATTTTGTAATTCGGTATATATATTTTGACATTTAAAATGATAGATAAATAGCAAAACCACAAACCCCAATTTTACCTGCATCCAAGGCATTTCTATAAAAGCGGGGTTTAAATGCAATAATAATAACGCAAAAAGGGTAGCCAAAACTGCACTTGGCCAAGTAATAATATACCACAAACGATATGTCATTATTTTGTACTGCTTTTGTAAAATTTCCTTTTCTGGCGAGGGCATTTCGTTAGCTTCAATTTGGTATACAAACAAGCGCACAATATAAAACAAACCCGCAAACCAAGTGATTACAAAGATTAAGTGTAAGGATTTTATGTATTCGTACATATATTACTATTTACTATTTTTAAATTCCTCAATCCAATTCGCCACAACGCCACACCATTCGTCCTCGTCATTCATACAAGGTACAGCCATAAACGCTTCACCACCATGATGTAAAAATTCTTCCTTGGCTTCCATGGCAATTTCTTCCAAAGTTTCTAAACAATCTGCCACAAAAGCAGGGGTTACAACCGCTAATTTCTTAATACCTTTTTCTGGCATTTTATTCACTTCTACATCTGTGTAAGGGGTAAGCCATTTGTCACCAGCCAATCGTGATTGAAAAGTTTGACTGTATTTTCCTTCCGGAATTCCTAATGCTTTCACTACTTGTTTGGTCGTTTCATAACATTGATGGCTATAACAAAATTCATGTGCTGGCGAAGGCGTGTTGCAACAAGTTCTGTCCATTTTACAATGTGATTTGGTAATATCTGTTTTGCGAATATGACGTTTTGGAACACCATGATACGAAAACAACAAATGATCGTATTCAAAACCTTCTAAATGCTTTTTTATAGAATTGGATAATGCTTCAATATAACCTGGTTTGTTATAAAATGCAGGAACCGTAGTAAATTTCATATCTGGAAAATGCTTGGCGCGAAGCTCTTCTGCTAATACTAAAATAGTAGTGGTAGAAGCCATGGCATGTTGCGGATACAAAGGGAAAAGCATCACTTCGGTTACGCCTTTATCGTGTAATTCTTGCAATCCTTTAATAATAGTAATTGTTCCATAACGCATTGCTAAAGCCACTGGAATGTCAACCAATCCTTTTACTTTTTCATGCATTTTTTTTGAAATTACAATTAATGGCGATCCTTCATCAGTCCAAATTCTAGCATAAGCTTCAGCCGATTTTTTTGGTCTAGTTTGTAAAATAATCCCTCTAACTAACAAAGCGCGTAATAAAAACGGAACGTCAATTACGTATTTATCCATTAAAAATTCATCCAAATAAGGTTTTACATCTTTTGCAGTTGGACTTTCAGGCGAACCCAGATTGACTAATAATACTCCTTTCATTGTTATGTAGTTTTATAAATTAACGTTTAGGTTTAATAAATATTTTTTTGGTGTAGTGCCGAATTTCTTTTTAAATGCAGCTATAAAATGACTCGAAGTGCTATACCCGATTTTCAATCCTACTTCATTAACATTATATGAACCGGTTTCCAAAAGTTTTCTAGCAAATTCCATTTTATAATCGAATAAAAAATTAAAAACAGTTTCGCCATAAATTTCTTTAAAACCAGCTTTCAATTTTTTTAATGAAATACCTACTTCATCGGCTAATGCTTGCAAACTAGGCGGTTCTGCCATGTTTTTTATGATAATTTCTTTGGCTTTTTTAATTTTTAATACATTTTCTTCGTCGGATAAAAACGGACAATGTTCTGCATTTGGATCTTCGTTGGTATTAAAAAACAAACTTAACAATTCGTAACTTTTTCCTTTCAAATAGAGCGTTTTAATAGACGAATTTTGGTTGTAATGAAAAATTTGATTCAACACAATTGCCATTGATGGGCTGATACCCTCCTCGGTGTAGTATTTTTTTTCTAAATTATCTTTACTCAAAAACGGAATCATTTCTGAATCAGAAGAAAATAAAGTATGGAATTTTTTTATCGAAATTAAAATAGAAATAATCCAACTTTTAGGAGCAATTTCTAAATGAAGTGGTAATTCCTTTTGAGGGTTGTAAAGTAAAAGTGCTTTTTCCTCATTCAAATCTAAAGTGTAAGAATTATTGTTAAAAATAAATTTTGCTTTTCCTTTCACGTTAAAATGAAACTGAATTAATCCAGAACCCACCTGTTTTTCTAACGTTTCGGTGGTTTCAGAATCGTTTTCAAAACGCAGTAAAGTAAAATCGGTGTCAATTTTAATTTCTTCAAATGAACTCATAGCGTTATTTTTTTATGAATTGTTTAAACAAAAACAAGCTTGTTATTTATAATTAATCTAAACAAAGCAGTTGTTTGGTGCTGAATTTGTTACAAAGTTAGTAGTTTATATCAAAATAAGTACAATTTATTTAAAAAAAACTATTTTCGTTATAAAAAGTACTTTGAGCGTTGTTTTTGTTCACAAGGAAACAATAATTTTGTGCATCTTTAAGAGATAAAGCAATTTATGGATAATCATTCACCAGCAAAACAAACTACTTTTTATGCCATCGGCTTAAGCTATAAAAAAGCAGATGCCGAAATTAGGGGTAAATTTAGTTTAAATGAACAAGCAAAAACCAATTTGTTGGAACAGGCAAAAACTAATGGTATAGAAAGTCTGTTAGTTACTTCAACGTGCAATAGAACTGAAATTTACGGTTTTGCCCAGCATCCTTTTCAATTGATTCATTTGCTATGCGAAAATAGTGTAGGAACCGTTGAAGAATTTCAAAAATACGCATACGTATACAAGCAAAAAGAAGCTTTAAATCACATTTTTAGAGTAGGAACTGGTTTGGATAGTCAAATTTTAGGCGATTTTGAAATAATTGCCCAATTGAAAAATGCTTTCGTGGAAAGTAAAAAACATAATTTAGCAAATCCGTATTTAGAACGGTTGGTAAATTCAGTCATTCAAGCCAGTAAAAAAGTTAAAACTGATACTGAAATTTCTACCGGCGCTACTTCTGTTTCCTTTGCAGCAGTGCAATATATTTTTAAGAATGTAGCAGCCATTTCTAATAAAAACATTTTACTTTTCGGCACCGGAAAAATCGGAAGAAATACTTGTGAAAATTTAGTCAAACACTCTAAACACGATCAAATTACATTAATTAATCGCACCAAAGATAAGGCAGAAAAATTGGGAAAAAAACTCAATTTAATTGTTAAAGATTATGCAGATTTGCAAATAGAATTACAAAAAGCAGATGTGGTAGTAGTTGCTACAGGAGCTCAAAATCCGACCATTGATTATGATATTTTAAATTTAAAGAAGCCCTTGTTAATTTTGGATTTATCTATACCGAAAAATGTCAATGAAAATGTAAAACAAAATCCATTCGTTACGTTAGTTCATGTGGATCATTTGTCGCAAATTACAGATGAAACTTTAGAAAATAGAAAACAATATATTCCTGCAGCCGAAGACATTATTACTGAAATTTTAACCGAATTTCTAACATGGTCCAAAGGTAGAAAATACGCGCCAACTATTCATGCATTAAAAGCCAAATTAAATGCCATTAAAGTATCAGAAATCAATCATTTAAAAAAGAAAAATGCCGATTTCAATGAAGAATATACCGAAATTGTGACCGCAAAATTAATTCAAAAAATAACTAGTCATTTTGCCAATCATTTAAAAGATGACGACACAGTTGTGGACGAAAGTGTAGCCTGGATTAACAAAGTTTTTCAAATAGAACCAGTTGTAAAATAACATACATGAGTAAAACCATACGAATAGGAACACGCGATAGCGAATTAGCACTTTGGCAAGCCAAAACAGTAGATAAACAGTTGAACGATTTGGGCTACAATACAGAGATTATCGCAGTAAAATCAGATGGCGATATTGTTTTAGACAAGCCATTGTACGAATTAGGAATTACCGGAATTTTTACGAAAACAATAGATTTAGCCATGATTCAAGGTAAAATTGACATTGCGGTACATTCTATGAAAGATGTACCGACCTTATTGCCTAATGGAATTGTACAAGGTGCCGTTTTGGAAAGAGCTTCAGCATTTGATATTTTGGTTTATAAAGAAAATTTAGATTTTTTAACCGAAGAAAATAGCACCATTGCAAGCAGTAGTTTACGAAGAAAAGCAAGTTGGTTACACAAATATCCAACGCATACTATAGAAGATATTCGTGGTAATGTAAATACACGCTTGCAAAAAGTAGCTGATTCAAATTGGGGCGGTGCAATTTTCGCAGAAGCTGGTTTGGACCGTATTAATTTGAAACCAGATAATTTCATCACTTTAGATTGGATGATTCCTGCACCTGCACAAGGCGCCATGATGGTGGTTTGTAATGCTGATGATTTCTTTTCATTAGATGCGGTTTCGCAATTGAATCATATTGAAACAGAAATTTGTACTTATATAGAACGTCAGTTTTTGAGAACCTTAGAAGGCGGTTGTACTGCACCAATTGGAGCCATTGCTACTTATAACGAAAAAGATGATGTAATTGATTTTACAGGTGTTTTATTGTCAATTGACGGTAAGCAAAAACTAGAAATCACCAAAACTGTTGCTGTTTCTGAATGGAAAAAATTAGGATTTTATGCCGCTCAAGAAATTTTGGATGATGGTGGTGCTCAATTGATGTCAGAAATTAAAGAAAAATAAAAAACCATGACAAATCAAACCACACTACTTTCTACCAAATTACTTTCACCAATTCAAAAACAAGAATTAGTCAAGGCAACTATTCAAGTAATTGAAGCAGATTTTATAAAAACAGAAAATGCTTCATTTGAAATCAAAAACCTAAACAAAAACTTAATTTTTACGAGTCAAAATGCCGTTTTAAGCATTTTGCAACATCCAACATTTGAGCAATTAAAGCAAAAAACCGTTTTTTGTGTAGGTTTAAAAACCAAAGAATTATTAAACGAAAATGGATTTACAGTTGAAGCTTATACTGGTTATGCCGAAGATTTAGCTGAAATAATTACGCTAGTGTATGCCGATGAAAGTTTTACTTTTTTTAGCGGCAATCTTCGTAAAGATACTTTGCCAGAAATGTTAAGCGAAAACGAAATTAAGTTCAATGAAATTAAAGTGTACGATACAACTTTAACACCGCACAAAATCTCAGATAAAGTAGATGGAATTTTGTTTTTCAGCCCATCTGCAGTAACCAGTTATTTGAAAAAAAATACACTTGGCAACGAAAAATTATTTTGCATCGGAAACACAACAGCTGATGCCTTAAGAAATGTATTATCTGAAAATAAAATTAAAAACATAAAAACAGCGTACCAACCAAGTGTTGAAAACGTAATAGAGCAAGCTATAGAATATTATACATTATAAACTATAAGGTTTAATACAAAAAATATGATAAAAAACGATTTATTCCTTCGGGCCTTAAATAACGAAAAAGTGGAACGCCCACCGGTTTGGATGATGCGTCAAGCAGGAAGGTATTTGCCAGAATTTAGAGCATTACGTGACAAATATGATTTTTTTACCCGTTGCGAAACACCAGAATTAGCCGCAGAAATAACTGTTCAGCCTATTCGTATAGTCAAACCAGATGCGGCGATTTTGTTTTCAGACATTTTGGTCGTGCCAAGAGCGATGGGAATTCACGTAGAATTAAAAGACAATTTAGGACCGATAATCCCAAATCCAATTCGGACTTCGCAAGATGTAGAAAAAGTGTTTGTTCCAGATGTCAACGAAACATTGGGTTACGTTTTTGATGCGATTAAATTGACCAAACAAATGTTGAACGATGAGGTGCCATTAATTGGTTTTGCAGGTTCGCCATGGACTATTTTCTGTTATGCAGTAGAAGGAAAAGGATCTAAAAGTTTTGATACCGCCAAAGGATTTTGTTTCTCCAATCCTGTTGCAGCACATGTTTTATTACAAAAAATTACAGACACAACGATTTTATATTTGAAAGAAAAAGTAAAAGCAGGTTGTAACGCCATTCAGATTTTTGATTCTTGGGGCGGTATGTTGTCTCCAGTAGATTATCAAGAATTTTCTTGGCAGTACATCAATCAAATTGTAAATGCTTTGGCTGACGATACTAAAGTTATAGTTTTCGGAAAAGGGTGTTGGTTTGCTTTAAACGATATGGCCAAATCAAAAGCGTCGGCTTTAGGAGTAGATTGGACGTGTTCACCAAGAAATGCGCGCTATTTATCTGGTGGAAAAATTACGTTACAAGGCAATTTTGATCCAAGTCGTTTGTTGTCACCAATACCAACCATCAAAAAAATGGTGCATGAAATGATAGACGAATTTGGAAAAGACAATTACATCGTCAACTTAGGTCACGGCATTTTACCGAATATTCCTGTGGATCACGCTAAGGCGTTTGTGGAAGCGGTGAAAGAATACAATAAATAAGCTAACAGCCGACAGCTATTAGCTAACAGCTATTTAAATGAAAGACAAATTCTACCAATACATACAAAACCTCCAAGATCAAATCTGTAAAGGATTAGAAGACATTGATGGTGTTGCCAAATTCCGAGAAGACATTTGGGAACGACCAGAAGGCGGTGGTGGAAGAACGCGTGTGATAGAAAATGGTTCCGTATTTGAAAAAGGCGGTGTTAATATTTCTGCGGTTCATGGAAAATTACCTGAAGCCATGCGTCAACTATTCAACGTAGGCGAAGCTGATTTTTTTGCTTGCGGATTGAGTTTGGTCATTCACCCAAAAAATCCAATGGTGCCAACAGTTCATGCGAATTGGCGGTATTTCGAAATGTACGATGATAACGGAAATGTAATCAATAGTTGGTTTGGCGGTGGACAAGATTTAACGCCTTATTATTTGTTTGAAGAAGATGCGATTCATTTTCATCAAACCTGTAAAACCGCTTGCGACAAACATAATCCTGATTTTTATCCGAAATACAAAAAACAATGTGACGATTATTTTTGGAACGCTCACAGGAATGAAGCGCGAGGAGTTGGAGGTTTATTTTTCGATTATTGTAAGGAATCTGATGAAATGAAAATGGAAGATTGGTTTAATTTCATAACCGAAGTGGGAAATTCATTCCTTGAAGCCTATTTACCCATCGTAGCAAAAAGGAAAGAGATACCATTTACAGAGGTGCAACGCACATGGCAAGAAATCCGCCGAGGGCGTTATGTTGAATTCAATTTGGTTCACGACAAAGGCACTTTATTTGGCTTAAAAACCAATGGAAGAATCGAATCGATTTTGATGAGTTTACCGCCACATGTGCAATGGCATTACGACCATCATCCTGAAGTAGGAAGTGAAGAAGAAAAAGTGTTAAAAGTATTAGAAAAACCAATTAACTGGCTACAAGCTGTCAGCTATTAGCGGTTAGCTAAATTTATAAAAAAGATAAGCTGATAGCTAAATGCTAACGGCTTAAAGCTCAAAAATATGAGAGATTATAAGAAATTTTTAGTTTGGGAAAAATCACATCAGTTAACGCTTGATATTTATCAAAACACCAATTCGTTCCCAAAAGAAGAACAATTCGGATTAATTAGCCAGATGAAAAGATCTTCCAGTTCTGTTCCAACGAACATTGCAGAAGGATGTGGGAGAAATTCGGATAAAGATTTTTGTAGATTTTTATATATTGCATTTGGTTCTGCAAATGAATTAGAATATCAAATATTGTTGAGCACAGATTTAAAATTTATTGAGTTAGAAAAAGCCCAAAAACTTCTTTTACAGATTGAAGAAGTAAAAAAAATGTTAAACGGATTAATAAAAAAATTAAATAAAGCTAACAGCTAACAGCTGAATGCTATAAAGCTAAAAGATATGTTCCCATTACAAAGAGGTCGCAGATTAAGAGTAAACGAATCCATAAGAAGTTTAGTTCGCGAAACCACATTAAGTCCGAGCGATTTTATGTTTCCGATGTTTATTGCAGAGGGAGAAAATGTGCAAGTTGAAATTCCATCGATGCCAGGAATTTTTCGTCGTTCGATTGATTTAACGGTGAAAGAAATTCAAGAAGTATTCGATTTAGGGATTCGTGCCGTGAATATTTATGTGAAAGTAGATGATTCTTTAAAAGACAATACAGGTAAAGAAGCTTGGAATCCAAACGGATTGATGCAACAAGCTATTCGCGCCATTAAAACGGCTTGTCCTCAAATGATTGTGATGCCCGATGTGGCTTTGGATCCGTATTCTATTTACGGTCATGACGGAATCATTGAAAATGGCGATGTGGCAAATGATGCTACTAGCGACGCTTTAGTAAAAATGGCCGTTTCGCATGCGCAAGCGGGAGCCGATTTTGTTGCGCCAAGCGATATGATGGACGGACGAGTTTTGCGTTTGCGCCAAGGTTTGGATGCTGCAGGTTTCCAGAACGTGGGCATTATGAGTTATTCGGCGAAATATGCTTCGGCATTTTATGGTCCGTTTCGTGATGCCTTAGACAGTGCGCCAAGAGAAGCCGATGTTGCCGTTCCAAAGGATAAAAAAACCTACCAAATGGATTATGCCAATCGTATCGAAGCCATCAAAGAAGCGCTTTGGGATGTAGAAGAAGGTGCCGATATGGTCATGGTAAAACCTGGAATTGCTTATTTAGATATTGTTCGCGAAGTGAAAAACGCGGTGAATGTTCCCGTAACGGTTTTTCATGTATCTGGTGAATATGCTATGATTAAAGCCGCTTCAGAAAGAGGTTGGCTAGACCACGACAAAATTATGATGGAACAATTGATGTGCATCAAACGCGCAGGTGCCAGTTTAATTTCGACTTATTTTGCTAAAGAAGCCGCTATTTTCTTAAATAAATAATATTTTATGAAACGTTATTTTCAATTACTTCTTACGTTATTAATAGGTATAAGTACCATTAGCTGTGGCGAAAAAAAAGAGACCAATGCTATGGGAGATTTTATGGATCAAGCAGAAACTTCTCTTAATCAAACGCCTGAAGATTTCGGAAAAGAACTTTTTGAAGGAAAAGGCATGTGCGCCACTTGTCATAAAGCAGATGTTGCAACTTCAGGGCCAAGTATAAAAGACATTTCTAAAATGTATACAGATAAAAAAGCAAGTATTTCTTTGTTCTTACAAGGTGAAATGGATCCGATTGTTGATCCTTCGCAATATGAAATTATGAAGGCGAACCTTGAAATTACAAAAGCCATGACGGATGAAGAATTGCAAGCGATAGAAAAGTATATGCTGAGTATAAAATAAAAAAAGCTCAAAACATTGTTTTGAGCTTTTTTGTGCGGGTAAAAGGACTCGAACCTTCACACCTTACGGCACCAGATCCTAAGTCTGGCGTGTCTACCAATTTCACCATACCCGCGATAATTGGAGTGCAAATATATAATTAAGTTTTCTTTTCGCAAATTAATTGCTTCTTTTTATTTCGTGTACATTTCTGTAAAGTATTTGTAAAACAACGGAATGGTTTCTATACCTTTCATGTAGTTGAAAATTCCATAATGTTCATTTGGCGAGTGAATGGCGTCACTATCTAAGCCAAATCCCATTAAAATAGTTTTGCTTTTCAATTCTTTTTCAAACAAAGCAACAATTGGAATACTGCCACCCGATCGAACAGGAATAGCAGCAACACCAAACGATTCTGTATATGCCTTATTCGCAGCTTGGTAGCCAATACTATCAGTTGGTGTTACATAACCTTGCCCACCATGATGAGGTGTTACCTTAACAGTTACTGCACTTGGCGCAATACTTTCAAAGTGTTTTTTAAATAATTCTGTTATGTTTTCCCAATCTTGATTTGGAACCAATCGCATCGAAATTTTTGCAAATGCTTTACTTGCAATTACAGTTTTTGCCCCTTCACCAGTGTAGCCACCCCAAATTCCATTAACATCTAAAGTAGGACGAATAGAATTTCTCTCATTTGTAGTGTAACCTGCTTCGCCAAAGGTGTCTGCAATATTTAATGCTTTTTTGTATGCGTCTTCAGAATAAGGTCTTTTTGCCATTTCGGCTCTTTCTTCTAAAGATAATTCTTCCACACCATCATAAAAACCTGGAATTGTAATATGATTGTTTTCATCGTGCAAAGAAGCAATCATTTTGGTTAATATATTTATAGGATTGGCTACTGCACCACCATATAAACCGGAATGTAAATCTCTATTAGGACCTGTTACTTCTACTTCCACATAACTTAAACCACGTAAACCAGTTGTAATGGAAGGTTGTGTGTTTGAAATCATACCCGTATCTGAAATTAAAATCACGTCACAAGATAATTTTTCTTGGTTGCGTTCCACGAACCAACTTAAACTTTTAGAACCAACTTCTTCTTCACCCTCAATCATGAATTTTACGTTACAAGGCAAGTTGTTATTGGCAATCATATATTCAAAAGCTTTCACGTGCATGTACATTTGACCTTTGTCGTCACAAGCGCCACGAGCAAAAATTGCACCTTCCGGATGAATTTCTGTAACTTTAATTACAGGTTCAAATGGAGGAGACGTCCATAATTCAATAGGATCTGCGGGTTGCACATCATAATGTCCATAAACTAAAACAGTTGGTAAATTTGGATCAATTATTTTATGTCCGTAAACGATTGGATAGCCTGGTGTTTCGCACATTTCTACTACATCACAACCTGCTTTTTCTAAGCTAGATTTTACAGCTTCTGCAGTATTAATTACATCTTGAGCATACGCACTATCTGCGCTAACTGATGGCATTTTTAGTAATTCAATTAATTCTTTAATAAAACGTTCTTTGTTTTCCTGAACGAATTGTTTTATGTTTTCCATGATTATTTTTTATAAAGTCCAAATATACGAATTCAATATCAATGTTAAAAATCAATGTCAAAAAACATACTAAAACGCTGATTTAAAAATAATTGAACATTGAACATTGTAAATTGATTATTATTATTATATTTGCACCCTTAATTAACCGAGGTCGAGTACCTCAAATTTAATCCACAAGATTATGCCAGTAAAAATTAGATTACAAAGACATGGTAAAAAGGGGAAACCTTTTTTCTGGATCGTAGCGGCAGATGCCCGCTCAAAAAGAGATGGTAAATACCTAGAAAAAATAGGTACATACAATCCAAACACTAACCCTGCAACTATTGATTTAAACATTGATAGTGCTGTTCAATGGTTACACAATGGTGCGCAACCAACTGACACAGCTAAAGCAATTTTATCTTATAAAGGTGCTTTGTTGAAACATCATTTAGATGGTGGCGTTAGAAAAGGTGCTTTAACACAAGAACAAGCAGATGCTAAATTAGCAACTTGGTTAGATGCTAAATCTGGAAAAGTTGATGCTAAAAAAGATGGTTTAAGCAAAGCGCAAGCAGATGCTAAAGCTAAAGCTTTTAAAGCAGAACAAGTAGCAAATGAAAAACGTATAGCTGCTATTGCTGATGCTGTAAAAGCTGAAGAAGTAGTTGAAGTTGCTGCTGAAGAAGTAGTTGAAGTTGAAGCTATTGCTGAAGTAACTGAAGAAGTTGCTGTAGAAGAAGTAGTTGAAGTTGAAGCTGCTGCTGAAGTAACTGAAGAAGTTGCTACAGAAGAAGTAGTTGAAGTTGAGGCTGTTGCTGAAGTAACTGAAGAAGTTGCTACAGAAGAAGTAGTTGAAGTTGAAGCTGTTGCTGAAGTAACTGAAGAAGCTCCTGCAGCTGAAGAAAACAACGAAGAAAAAGAAGCTTAATATATACTGCGATAATGCGTAAAGATGAATGTTTCTATTTAGGCAAAATCGCTAAAAAATTTAGTTTCAAAGGGGAATTACTTATCTTTTTAGATACAGACGAACCTGAACTTTATCAAAATTTGGAATCAGTTTTTATTGAATATAATAAAAATCTGGTTCCATTTTTTATTGATAAATCATCTATCCACAGAGATAAATTTCTTAGAGTTAAATTTGAAGATGTTGATACGGAATTAGAAGCCGAAAACATGAAAAATTTAGAAGTGTATTTGCCTCTAACGATGTTACCAAAACTAGAAGGTACCAAATTTTATTTTCACGAAATTATAGGTTTTAAAGTTACAGACCAACGTTTAGGCGATATTGGGACTGTTCATGCCATTTTGGATAATGCAGCGCAACCTATTTTTGAAATTTTCAAAGGACAAAAACAAATTTTAGTTCCCATGATTGACTCTTTTATTATTGAAGTCAATAGAAAAGAAAAAGAATTGGTTTTAAACACACCAATTGGTTTAGTGGATTTGTATTTGGAGTAGTCAATTTCAATATTCAAAATTCGTTACTCAACATTCATAATTAATTTATGACTTTTTCATTCAAACAATTTTCAGTTCAACAAGAAAAATCTGCCATGAAAGTGGGAACAGATGGTGTTTTATTGGGTGCTTGGACACCTTTAATCAACAACCCTTACAACATACTTGATATTGGAGCTGGAACGGGAATAATATCCCTTATGTTATCCCAAAGAAGTTTCTCAGAACAAATAGACGCCATTGAAATTGAAGAAAATGCCTATGAAGAATGTGTAGATAATTTTGAAAATTCGCCTTGGGCAGACCGCTTGTATTGCTACCATGCTGGTTTAGATGAATTTGTAGCAGAAATCCAAGAAATCGAAGAAAAATACGACATCATTGTTTCCAATCCGCCCTTTTATTCAGAAGATTATAAGTCAGACAACGCATCTCGCGATTTGGCTCGTTTTAAAGACGCATTACCTTTTGATGAGTTAATTGAAGCTGCTTATTTATTATTGTCAGAAAACGGAATATTTTCTGTAATTATTCCCTTTTCGGCAGAAGAAAATTTTATCGCTTTAGCGAAACAATCATTATTATTTCCGTTAAAAATTACTCGTGTAAAAGGGACGCCAACTTCAGAAATTAAAAGAAGTTTATTGGCATTTACTCGTATAGAACAAGCACCAGTTATTGATGAGTTAGTCATAGAAACGGCACGTCATCAATACACTCCAGAATACATTGAACTTACCAAAGATTTTTATTTGAAAATGTAAGTTTTAACTTTTGTTTTTTAATAAATCTAACAAATCAATTTACTTTTGTTAAAAAATAATTACTTTTGTCATTCAAATCGATTTATAAAAATATTTACATATGAAACCAGATTTATTTCAATCACCTGATTATTATTTGATAGACGATTTATTATCAGAAGAGCACAAATTAGTTCGTGATGCCGCAAGAGCATGGGTTAAAAAAGAGGTTTCTCCAATTATTGAAGACTATGCCCAACGTGCTGAATTTCCAAAACAAATTGTAAAAGGATTGGGAGAAATTGGTGGTTTTGGGCCATACATTCCAGTGGAATATGGTGGCGCAGGATTAGATCAAATTTCTTACGGATTAATCATGCAAGAAATTGAAAGAGGTGATTCTGGTGTGCGTTCAACATCTTCTGTACAATCTTCATTGGTAATGTTCCCAATTTGGAAATACGGAAATGAAGCACAACGTATGAAATATTTACCAAAATTAGCAACTGGGGAAATGATTGGTTGTTTCGGTTTAACAGAACCAAATTACGGATCAGATCCAGGAAGTATGATTACTAACTACAAAGATATGGGCGATCATTATCTTTTAAATGGTGCTAAAATGTGGATTTCAAATTCGCCTTTTGCAGATATTGCAATAGTTTGGGCGAAAAATGAAGAAGGAAGAATTCATGGTTTAATTGTAGAAAGAGGCATGGAAGGTTTCTCTACTCCAGAAACACATAATAAATGGTCGTTACGTGCATCAGCTACGGGCGAACTAATTTTTGATAACGTAAAAGTGCCAAAAGAAAATTTATTACCAAACAAATCTGGACTAGGCGCACCATTAGGTTGTTTAGATTCAGCTCGTTATGGAATTGCTTGGGGTGCCATTGGCGCCGCTATGGATTGTTATGATACAGCTTTGCGTTATTCTAAAGAACGTATTCAGTTTGACAAACCAATTGGCGCAACACAATTGCAACAAAAGAAATTAGCAGAAATGATTACTGAAATCACAAAAGCGCAATTATTAACTTGGAGATTGGGTGTTTTAAAAAATGAAGGAAGAGCTACAACAGCTCAAATTTCTATGGCCAAAAGAAATAATGTAGACATGGCTTTAACTATTGCTCGTAATGCACGTCAAATGTTAGGTGGAATGGGAATTACTGGCGAATATTCAATCATGCGTCATATGATGAATTTAGAGTCGGTTGTTACTTACGAAGGCACGCATGACATTCATTTATTAATAACAGGAATGGACGTTACTGGTTTTCCTGCTTTCAAATAATTATTGATTAAACAATAAATAAAATTGATATAAAATGCTTCTCTATTTGGAGAAGCATTTCTACTTTTGTACAAATTTAGAAATATAAAAACATCGCGATGAACACGAATACGATAAGAACCAAAATTGAACCATTAAGACAAGAATTGTTAAATCATTCTTTATACTCAAAAATTCAAACAATTGACGATTTACACATTTTTTTAACGCATCATGTTTATGCGGTTTGGGATTTTATGTCGCTGTTAAAAGGATTACAAATTCATTTAACTTCTGTTTCTATTCCTTGGACGGCTTCACCAAATCCGGAGTTGCGTTATTTGATTAATGAAATTGTTGTTGCAGAAGAATCTGATTTGGCGTTAGATGGTTCGCGTCAAAGTCATTTTGAAATGTATTTAGACGCCATGAAAGAATGCGGCGCCAGTTCTCAACCCGTTTTAGATTTTTTAGAACAAGTGGCCAGCACAAAAAATGTTTTTGTTGCGATAAAAAACGCTAATTTACCTGAAGAAGTTAAAGACTTTTTACACTTTTCATTCACAATAATTGAAACAGGACAACCACATAAAATAGCATCGGCATTTACATTTGGTCGTGAAGATTTAATTCCGAATATGTTTACTGAAATAGTTAAAAGTTTTCAAAAAAACTTCCCAGAAACAAATGTGTCTAAATTAATTTATTACTTTGAAAGACACATTGAACTAGATGCAGATGAACACGGGCCAATGGCTATGAAAATGATTGATTACTTATGCGGCGATGATATTAAAAAATGGCAAGATGTAGAACAAGTTGCTCAAGAATCACTTCAAAAACGAATAGGTTTGTGGAATGCTATTGAGCATTTACTTGTTCAAGAATTGGTATAAATTATACAGAATAAAAAAAGGTGTCAATTAGACACCTTTTTTTATTCTGAATTTTTTTCTTATTCTTTTATCAATTTCTTACTTACAGCCATCGCATCAGAATTGGTGATTTTTACAATATAAATCCCTTTAGCTAAGTTAGAAATATTTATTTCTTTGTTGGCTACACAATTGTTTTCTGTTTGAATTAATTGGCCTGTAAGTGAATAAATTTCTACTTTTTTAGCAGCTATAGAAATTTGAAAAGCATTTGTGCTAGGATTTGGATACAGTTCCACTTTAGAAATTGCTTCAAAACTATCATTAGATAAAACAGATGAAAGTTGATTTCCAAAAATTCTAAATTCCCCAGGAGCTAATGTAATTTGCATATTTGTTGCGGTTACATTTGTTGTGGTAGTATTCATTAAATTATACCATGTTCCTGTGTATGGGAAATCGGCAACAATATTTTGGTTACTTGTGTACAAATTTGCTAAAATGACCACATTTTTTAATTGTGTGGTTGGCAAGGCATTATCATAAATATAAATCCTTTGTTTTAAATTATCAGAACCATCTGGAGCAATTGCATAATCTCCACTAAATACAGCTTCTCCTTTTTTAAGTTTAGTAAATTTAGCATAATTGGAATAAATCGTACTTCTCGGACTTGTTGTCAACCAGTTTTCCACCCATTGTGGTTGAGGTTTTGTAGCTAATTTACAATCTCCAGGAATGGCATCATTTTGACTATTTACAGTTCCATCTGAACAAGTAAAAATAGAATCATCCATACCTAAATCTTGAAAATGCCAAATCATTTTTGGCCCAGGAATTAGCATACTTATTGCACCTAAAGCGGACATTCTGTTTATCGCATTGGGTTCATTATTAAAAACTGGACTTGTACCAGAATTGTTTCCGAATGTTTTTGCTTCATACATTAATCGGTCTTTATCATGACTTTCAGGGTAACCTATTAAGCGCTTTCCATTAAAACCTCTGCTAACGTGCCCCATTCTAGAAATGTTACCACTAGTATTCGAATATCCCATGGCCAGTTCTTTGTATTGAGAAAACATTTCGCCCCACATCATAATTCCTTTACCTTCAGACAATCTGTAGTTTGCCCATTGTTGTTCTTCAAAATCAGATCCTAAATGTTCAAAAATTACATAATGATTTGGATCTAAAGACCAAGAATAATCTGCATATAACTTTAATACTTCTACACGATCTGCTTGATATCCGTTGGTACATGTTTCATTATTACTTGTACAATTTTGAGTAAACCCTTTGGTTAAATCCCATCGAAAACCATCAATTTTAAATTCTGTTATCCAATGTTTTAAAGTTTTATTTACGTATTCACGCGTAAAATTACTAGTATGATTAAAATCTTCACCCACGCTATAGCTGTGAAGTGCAACGGTATTAAAATAGGGGTTATCTGTATTTGGCGGCCCCCAACCATCTTGAACGCCAGAATTAGTATCATTCATCCACATCCTTATTAAAGGATTTCTTCCGAAAGCGTGATTGAATGCAATATCTAAAATTACAGCAATTCCGTTTTGATGACATAAATCAACAAACTCTTTGAATTTATTTTCTGTGCCATAAAATTTATCTAAAGCCATATGATAGGCCGTGTTATACCCCCAACTTTCATTACCTTCAAATTCCATTACGGGCATTAATTCGATAGCATTTATCCCTAAATTTTTGAAATAATCAAATTTATCTATTAAGTCCTGATAATTACTATCAGAATCAAAATCTCTTACAAGGACTTCATAAATAACTAATTTATCTTTATTTGGTTTTGTAAAATTTGTAACTTGCCAACTGTATGGCGTTTGACCGGTTTGAAGCACAGTTACTTCTCTTTCTTGTCCTACCGGATAAGCAGGCATGTTTGGATAGGTTGTTGCTGGTATCCATTGATCGTCGTATGGTGATAATACCAAGGTGGAACAAGGATCTGCAGTTTTTACTAAATTCGGGGAATTGGTTGTTGGTGTTTGGTCTACCACCCAATATTGATACGTATATATTTGACCTGGTGTAAGTCCGGTTAATTCTAACCAAAATTTAGTACCAGTTGTGTTTTTTTTCATTAGGAAAGCAGCATTAGGCAGCCAATTGTTAAAGCTTCCCGCCACATATATAAAATCTTTTCCTGGTGCTTCTAAAACTAATGTGGCTTTAGTAGCATCTGTACTGTTGTAATTTATACCAATTTCCAGTCCAGTTGGTAAAAGTGCAGAAGTTACAGTAGAAGGTGCTACAATTACTGCAAACGATTTTGCCATTGTAACTGTCCCTTGTGAAACTTCTAAAGTAAAATTTGTATTAGTTGTAATATTTGATGCGGTATAGCTATAGTTTGTTGCTACAGCATTGCTGGTATTTATTGGTGTTCCATTTGCTTTTAAAACATAATTTGCAGCTCCGTTGGTGTGATTGGCCGAAATAAATATACTTCCACCAGTATTTAATATTGTATTTGAACTTAATGGCGTTGCTAAGTTAAAATTAAAAGCACCCACTTCAGAGGTAATGTCTTGTGATTTTTTATCACCCGTTCCGTCTTTTGCTTTTACTAGAAAGCCAATTTTACCAATTCCTGTGTATCGGTTATAAAATGCGTTTGGCGTAAGCGTATAGGTGTAGGTATCATTCCCAGAGTTATAAACTAATTTGTTTGTTTCGTTAGAATTTGTCCAGATTCCATTTGTTGGACAATCTAAAATATTACTATCATTATTGTCAAACGACCATGCCCATAAATATAAATTATTTCCAGTTGCCCAGCTAGATTCATTTATTGAATTTCCATTTATTGTAATAGTAATGGATTGATTGTCTTCAAAGGTTGAAGGATTTATCGAATATGTTACGGTTTGCACTTGAGTAAAAGCGAAAGAAGCAAAAAGTAGTACAATTATAAGTGTGACTTTTTTCATTTGTAATTTTTCATTTGTACGATTAAAAAACTTTTATTTACTAGTATTCGATTTTTTATATTAAAAATGAGCTATATGAATTTCACATAGCTCATTTTCTTTAATTTAATTAAAATTAATCTACAGAAATAACTTTCGTAGTAGTGTTAATTTTAAATAATCTTACTCCAGTAGGACCAGTATATCTAAAATTACTATCGCCATCAGCTGCATTAATTAATTCAGAGTCAATTGTGTAACCATTAGAAACATAATAAGGGAAGTTTCTATTAGTTGAACCCCAACTATCACCACCATCATTAGCTTCCCATACTCTAAAAGAGTCATTATTAGTTAATCTTACTGGCACTTCATATGTGTTATTAGACACAACTGGTAATTCAGTTTCATTATTTCCAGTCCAAGACCAACCACCTGGAGTGGCAGCACCAACTAACCAGAATGAACTCGGTTCAATACCTGTAGTAACTGTACTTTTAGCCACACCGATAGTTTTAGTATTTTCGTCAATTTTTACACGGTAAGTACCAGGTGTTCCCATAAATTTGAAGTTACTATCACCGTCATTAGCGTTAATTAATACACTTACAATTTTGTATCCTAAGTTACTGTAATATGGATAATTTCTTCCTGAACCCCAGTTACCACTTTGTGTAAAGAAACGGAAAGCATCGTTTATTAACCCTACTCTCATAGTCAATACATTATTATCGCAAATTAAATTCGCAGGAGTATTCCAATTCCATCCTGCAGATGGTATTCCAGCTCCTACAGCAAATTGACCTAAACAACCAAAAGCAGTTACATTATATGTAATTACATTAGAGTATAATGGTAATTGTCCTGCTACTGTAGCTTTAATTCTAAAATCTAAAGGAGTAGAAACAAATGGTACAGCACCAGCAGTTAATGCAGGAACGTTTAATTGACCAGCTGTAATAGTTGCATTTCTATTTGAAGTAGTTGATAAATCTTGTGCATTAGTAAAATCAGAACCATTAGGCGCTAATTGTACGGTATACGTTATACTTGAAGGTGTAGAATATTGAGCAGAATCCCAAGTTAATGTAATGGCTGGATTTGTTAAAGCGGTGGCACTTAAAATGGCACCTTCACCAGTTGTTGGTGTAATGATTCGAAATGATGGCGCTGCTGGTTCAATGTAAGTTAAGTTACTTTCTTCTTCACAAGAAGACAAACCAGCAAATAAAGCGACTGTTAAAATTGATTTAAAAATATTTTTCATAATTGTTAAATTTTAATGATTAATAACCTGTATTTTGTGTTAAATTAGGATTTGCTGCTAAACTATTTGAAGGAATAGGAAACACTTTGAAGTGACTGGAAATTGCTACTCCACTTGAACTATTTCCTTTCCAAGCCCAGTTGTAACTTCCGCCAACATATTTGTTAAAGCGAATTAAATCTTGTCTTCTGTGTCCTTCCCAATGTAATTCTCTTGAGCGCTCATCTAAAATAAAATCTAAAGTCAAGTCTGTTTGACTAATATTATTTGATGTATTGTTGTTTGCTCTTTCTCTTAAGTTGTTTACATAAGTAACGGCTTGTGACATCGTAGCATTAGCTGCCCCTCTCTTTGCACATTCCGCATACATTAAATATACATCGCCCAATCTGAATAATGGGAAATCTGTATCAACAAAAGTTTGATTTGCACCCGCTACACCCGTAGATGTTTTGTTTGAAAATTTTCCTAAAACATATCCTTGACCTTGAAGTGCAATATTTGAAATTTCAATTGGTCTAGATCCTGAGATAATCGTTTTTCTTTCATCAGAAGAAAAACTTGCAGCTGAGAATTTCTCAACAAATTGTTTTCTTAAACGAAGTGCGCCTCCCCAGCCACCAACACCAAATGTTGATCCGTTATTTTCAACTGAACCAACCTGGCCATTCAAAATAACTGTAGTAGGGCCATAATTTTGTGTTACTAAACCGTCAGACTGTAAAGTAAAAATCATCTCAGTTGAAGTATGATTATCTGCAGTAAAGTTATGTAAGTAATTTGCTTCTAAAGTATAACCTCCGCCAATTACGTTATTACACATAGTTACACATTGGTCGTATTTGTTTTGACCCACATACACTTCAGCATTTAAATACATTTTAGCTAAAACCATCCATGCGAATGCTTTATCAACTCTACCGTACTCATTAGTTCTTGGTGCTTTTAATGTTTGAGCAACCGCTAACATTTCACTTTCAATATAGGTAAACAATTGTTGTCTATTATATTCAGGTCCTGCAACCCCTACAGCCTCATTTTCAGTATTAAATGGTGCTTTACCATATAAATCCATCAAATTATAATAAGCATAAGCTCTTAAAGCTCTTGCTTCTTCTCTGTATAAAGAAATATCAGCTAATAAAGCTGCATCTGTTACACCTCTTGCGCTCAACTTTGCAGCACTGGTTTGTCTTAAATACTCATTACAAAATGCTACTTGAGCCATAGTTCTAGAGTACATACCTAATATAATTACATTACTAGACGTCCAAGTGTTTCTTTGTAATTCGGCCAATCCTGGGTCATTTTCATAACTCCAGATTACTTCGTCTGTAGTTAAGTTTTGTAAATTCCATAAACAACGTCCAAATTGACTTGTTCCAGCATCTAAACCTTCTATATTAGACGATCCGGCTCCATTTAAACCGGTTAACGATAAGTTCGCATAAACGCCTCCTAATCCTGTTTTGTAAGAACCTGGAGAGTTAAAATACGCTTCTGTTAAAAATATGTCATCGTCTTCTGGAATTACGTTTAAATCATCTGTACAAGATGTTAATAATGCAAAAGAACCAATGACAACCAATAAATTAAATTTTATCTTTTTCATAATTCAATTATTTAAAATTTCATATTAACTCCAAACAAAAATTGTCTTTGTCTTGGATAAATTGTGTTATCAATACCGCTAAATACTTCTGGGTCTAAACCTGAATATTTAGTAATTACAAAGGCATTCTGAACGCCTGCGCTTAATCTTACAGAAGCTTTACCTTCTAACCAATTAGGGAATGTATATCCTAATGTAATGTTGTCCATTCTTAAGAATGATGCATCTTCTATGTAATAATCAGAGAAAATTACGTTGTTTCCTGAACTTGTAAAGTTAGAATCAAAAGTGCTTGTTGGAACATTTGACAAAATTGAATTGGCAAACATGTTATTAGTATAAGCATTAGAAGAATTAACATTGTTATACATTCTGTTTCCAATACTTGCTCTTAAGTTAAATGAGAAGTCAAAATCATAAACATTCATAATAGACTGAAATCCTAATAATACATCCGGGTCCGTATTGTTAAAAATGTATTTGTCTTTGTCGTTAATTATATTATCTCCATTTAAGTCTGCAAAAGCACCTTCAATCGGCATACCGTCTGATCCGTATAATTGTTTATATACGTAAAAAGAGTTTGGCGTCCATTGTTCAGAGAATACTTGAATGCTTGCTCCAGTTCCACCGCCAATTCCACCAGTAGGTGTATTATTAACGGTTTTCAATTCTTTAATTCTTCTTTCAAATTTAGAAGCATTAAAATTAACATTCCAGTTGAATTTTTCCTTTTTAACAATTTCAGCATTCAAGGTAAATTCCACTCCTTTAATATCTAAACTTCCAATGTTTTGTGGTCCAAAGTTTGAAAAGTTAGAACCGTCAGCAAAAGGAGCTCTAAATAATAAATCTTCTGATAATTTGTAATACCCTTCAACCGATCCTGAAATTCTATTGTTAAACAAACCATAGTCTAAACCTACATTATATGTAGTGGTTTCTTCCCATTTTAAATTTGGATTGTAAGCTTTAGGCAAACCCACCGTTAATGGTGATGTTCCAAACACATATTGAGATCCAGGAGTTCCAGTAGCGTATTGAGCTTGCCAGTAATCTCTTAATCCTCCTAAATCTTGTTGTCCTGTAATACCCCAACCCGCTCTAAGTTTTAAGTCAGAAATTGTTTTGCTGTTTTCAAAAAACTCATTGTTTAATTTCCAAGCAAACGATGCTGCTGGGAAGTTACCAAATTGATTTTCTTTAGCAAATACTGATGTTCCGTCTCTTCTATACGTTAACGTTAACAAGTATTTGTCTTTATAGGTTAAATTTGTTCTTGCAAAATAACCAATTAAAACCCTGTCTGTTGATTTATCAATATCTGAAAAATTGCCTGTAGGATTTAAAAGGTTTCCAGAATTATATCTTTCTTCTTCAAATTTTTGGTAAGAATAACCAGCTGTTCCTTCAAAATCTAATTGGCCGAATTTTTTGTTATAAATAAAGTAGCCGTCTAGTAGTTTGTTTGTGAAAGATGAACTATAGTTAGAACGCTCTCCAAATTTATCAGTTAATGCATTTCCACCATTTCCGTCAGAAACTGCAGAATTTTTAGCTACGGTTGGATTTCCTTCTCCTTTAGATTGGTCATAACCGAAGTTAACAACTGCTCTTAATTCAGGTAAAAAATGAAATTTATAATCCAATTGTAAGTTACCTAATATACGGTTTACTTTACTAGCATTTGTACTTTGCATAATTTCCGCAACTGGGTTTCTTGGAGCTAAGGCTGTTAAATTTCCATTTGGTGCCGCATACTCATAAAATCCACCCCATGGTGAACTGGCGTTGTAAACCGGTTTAGTTGGATCAAATCTAAGAGCACTTCCAATAGGCGTTCTAGCAAAATTGTTTTTTTCATTAGAAATGTTAGCATTTAAAGTCAATTTCAAATGGTCTTTAAACAAACTCGGACTTAAATTTAATCCAGCTGTACTTCTGTTAAACTTGTCGGTCATTATTAAACCCTCTTGATACGTGTTTCCAACACTTAATCTTGCAGGAATTTTATCAAATAAACTTCCACTTAGGTTCAAGTTATTGGTTACATAATCTGTTGGTTTAAATATTTCCTCTTGCCAATCTGTGTTATAAATAGTTCTACTTTCATTAATGTCCGGCGTAGTTGGGTTGTCTGCAATTCCAGAAGGCACTCCAAGTGATCCAGCTTGCGCAGGATATAATTGTTGCACTTTAGCTACAAATTCATCTGAACTTAAAACATCAATTTTTCTATAATGCTTACCACTACCATATTGAAAATTGTAATCCACTTTCAATTTTTTGCCACCTTTTTTGGTCGTAATGATGATTACACCGTTTGAAGCTCTAGACCCGTAAATTGCAGTTGCAGAAGCATCTTTCAATACAGAGATAGACTCAACAGTGTTTGGGTCTAAAGTTGCCAAAAAGTTTCTTGAACCTGAAGGAGACTCATTAGAAATTGGCAAACCATCCACCACAATTAAAGGGCTGCTATTTGCCGTAATTGAAGCGCCACCTCTAATTCTAATATCAGAACTAGAACCTGGACCACCACCAGTATTAATTTGTAAACCAGCAACTCTACCATTTAATAAATTTTCAACAGTTGGCGTAGCCCCTCTGTTAAAATCTTTAGATGAAATTTGCGTTACTGAGCCAGTAGCGTCTTTTTTCTTAACTTTACCGTAACCTACAACTAAAACCTCTTCAATTCCTTGTCCGTCTTGTTGTAAAGAAACCGAAATGTTTTGTTGATTAGTGAAAGCAATAGTTTCTGTTTTAAATCCCAAAAATGAGAAAGAAACATTGTCTCCCGATTTTACATTTTTTAAAGTAAATGTTCCATCTGAATTAGTGAATGTTCCATTTGATGTCCCAGTAATTACTACCGAAACGCCAGACATAGCTTGATTGCTAGATGCGTCTGTTACTTTACCAGTTAAGCTGTTTTGAGCCAAAACACTTAAAGGTAAAACGAGCATAAAAAACAGTAATTTTTTTAGCATTGTTTTCATACATTTTGTTTAAATTAATAGTCAGTTTTTTGCTTATATATTCACTTCAAAGGTTAAATTTATGTAAATTTTTCATTAATCAAAATCAATTAAAATATATTATGCTACGAAAACGTTTTCGTGTTGAAAACTTTATTAATTATTTATCTTTTTAGTTGAAAATGAACAGGATAAATAATTTTATTATCATAAAAATTCCATTTTCATAATTTCGAAAAAAAACGCCACTTTTCTACTAAAAATAAAAAATGTATATTGTAGCCGAAAATCATCTTTAATTCAAAATTATAATGAGAAGAAAAGTAACTTTAAAGCAAATTGCAAAAGAGCTTGATATTTCCATTTCAACCGTTTCAAAATCATTAAGAGACAGTCATGAAATAAGTGAGGAAACGCGATTAAAAGTGAAAGCTTTTGCCAAATTGTACAATTATAAACCTAATAATATTGCGTTAAGTTTAAAAAATAAGAAAACAAAAACCATCGGAATTATTATTCCAGAAATTGTACATCATTTTTTTGCTACTGTAATTAGTGGTATTGAGCACGTTGCTAATGAGTTTGGCTATAATGTTATTGTAACGCTTTCAGATGAATCTTTTGATAAAGAAGTGATAAATCTTGAAATGCTAGCTAATGGAAGTACAGACGGCTTTATCATGTCGCTTTCCAAAGAAACGCAACAAAAAAAAGATTTTCACCATTTAGAAGAAGTAATTAATCAGGGGATGCCAGTGGTGCTTTTTGACCGCATAACAAATGATGTTTTTTGCGATAAAGTAATTATTGATGATCAATTGGCGGCTTATAATGCTACTGAATTTTTTATCACTAATAAATATAAAAATATTGCCCTTATAACTACAGTGGATTATGTAAGCGTAGGAAAACTGCGTACAGACGGCTATTTAAAAGCACTTACGAATTATGATATTAAAACCAATGAAAATTTAATTATAAAAGTGGAAGATATTGAACATTGTCAAGATCAAATTATCGATTTAATAACAAATAATTCTATTGATGCTGTTTTTGCAGTTAACGAATTATTTGCCGTAACAGCCATTAAAGCGATAAATAAATTAGGCAAAAAAGTCCCAGAAGATATTGCAGTTATTGGTTTTACAGACGGAATTATTTCTCAATTTTCAACACCAACAATTACTACTGTAAGTCAAAACGGAATAAAAATGGGTCAAAAAGCAGCCAAAATGCTAATTGAACGTCTTGAAAAAGATGAAGATGACGAACAATACACTACAGAAATTATTGAAACCGAATTAATTTTTAGAGAATCTACGACAACGTAATAGTTTTTTTAATAAATTGAAAATCAAGTATTTAAAATTTATTAATGAAACTTTTCACATTTTTTTGAGGCACAAATTTTAGATTATTTAAAATAATTTACTTTAATTTGTGTCAATCAAAGCTTATATTTCACTTCAAAAATTAAGTAAAGTTTTGATAAGCACATAAAAAGCGCTTGTCGTAGTATTAATAACTAATTACGATAAATGGAAAAGCGTAAGTTACATTTCTGGGAAATTTGGAACATGAGTTTCGGTTTCTTAGGAATTCAGTTTGGTTTTGCCCTACAAGGCGGCTTCATGTCAAGAATTTTTCAAACACTCGGTGCCGAAGTAGACGATATACCAGGTCTATGGGTGGCCGCACCTTTAACTGGTTTGTTGGTGCAACCAATTGTTGGGTATCTATCTGACAATACTTGGAGTCCTAAATTTGGTAGAAGAAAACCATTTTTCCTTATCGGAGCTATTTTAGCTTCTATAACACTGTTTTTCATGCCACATTCTCCTGTATTATGGATTGCAGCAGGTTTACTATGGGTTTTAGATTCTTCCATTAATATTAGCATGGAACCTTTTCGTGCTTTAGTGGCAGATAAACTTCCAGAATCTCAGCGTTCAAACGGATTTGTGATTCAAACATTAATCATCGGAATTGGAACATGGATTGCCAGTAATTTACCTTGGTTGGTGAATAAATTAGGTGTAACAAATGAAGCAGCAGCTGGCGTCATTCCACAATCAGTTATTGTAGCGTTTTCTGTTGGCGCATTTGTGTTTTTTGGTAGTATTTTATACACCATATTTACAACAAAAGAAAACCCGCCTGAAGATTTAAATCAATTTCTTACCGAAAAAAAAGCCTCTCGTTTTATTCCAGATTTAGTAATTAGCTTGAAAGAAATGCCAGTTACCATGAAAAAATTGGGTTTAATTCAGTTTTTTAGTTGGTTTGCATTTTTTACCATGTGGAGTTTATCCACACCAGCACTAACAGAACATGTTTTTCATTCTCCAAAACCAGATGTAAAAGAATTTGCAAAATTAGACGATAAAGGAGCTGTTTTAAAAAACAGTAAAGAGGAAGTTATTTATCTAAGTTCATCAAAAGAGCAAGAATATCAAGCAAAAGACAAAGTATACAATAACGCAGCCGATTTAGTAGGTTCTGCAACTGGTGTATATGGATTGTCTTCTATGGTTTTTGCCTTATTACTTACTTTTTATACGATGAAAAACAAAATAAATAGAAAATACATTCACATGGCTTCTTTGATTCTGGGTGGATTAGGATTTATTTACATGTTTTATGCTACACCAGAAACATTAATGTATTCGTTTATATTAATTGGTTTTTCTTGGGGAAGTATCTTATCGATGCCTTATGCTATGTTGTCAAGTTCGGTTAATCCTAATAAAATGGGAATGATGATGGGACTTTTTAATATGTTTATTGTAATTCCTCAAATTATTGCGGCGCTAGGCGGAATCAATTTTTTGTATAAATTAATTGGTGAAGCACATATAAATGCTATGCTACTAGCTGGATTATTATTAATTATTGCAGGATTATGTAATTTCTTTATTACAGATAAAAATGCAATTTCAGGTTAAACAAAAAATGAATAAAAAAGCATTTATATTCGATTTAGACGGCGTAATTGTTGACACAGCCAAATTTCATTTTTTGGCATGGAAAAAATTAGCCGATAGTTTGAACATTAGTTTTACACACGAAATCAACGAACAACTAAAAGGCGTAAGTCGTGTGCGTTCGTTAGAAATTATTTTATCTCAAGGAAACTTACAAGCATCTCAAGAGGATAAAAACAAATGGTTAATCCAAAAGAATGAAGACTACTTAGCATTTGTTTCAAAAATGGACAAATCTGAAATTTTACCTCGAGTAGAAGAAGTACTTCAGTTCTTAAAAACCAACAATCAATATATTGTATTGGGTTCGGCAAGTAAAAATGCCCGACCAATATTAGAAAAAGTAAACATTTTGCATTATTTTGATGCACTTGTTGACGGAAATGATGTAACCAATGCCAAACCCGATCCAGAAGTTTTTCTGCAAGGAGCAAACCAAGTTCAGGTTGATTACAAGAATGCTATTGTTTTTGAAGATTCAGTAGCAGGTATTCAAGCGGCAAATGTAGCTGGAATGACAAGCATTGGTATTGGCGAGAAAGAAATTTTACACGAATCGGATTTTTGTTTTAGAGATTTTACAGAAATGAGTAACGATTTTTTTACACAATTAATTAATAAATAGTAATTGTCAAATTGACTAATTGAGAATTGACAAATCAAAAAGAAAATGAATCAGGATTATATCGTACCAAATAATTGGTCAATCATAGAAGAAGGATTTGATGCGGATAGAGTAAAATCTTCCGAAAGTTTATTTAGTATTGGAAATGGTGCCATGGGGCAACGCGCCAATTTTGAAGAGCATTACTCAGGTGATACTTTTCAAGGCAGTTACATTGCTGGGGTATATTATCCAGACAAAACTAAAGTAGGCTGGTGGAAAAATGGCTATCCTGAATATTTTGCCAAAGTACTAAATGCACCAAATTGGATAGGAATTAATTTAGAAATTAACGGCGAAAAATTAGATTTAGCAACTTGTAAATCGGTTTCAAACTTCAGACGTGAATTGAACATGCAGGAAGGTTGGTACCAACGTTCTTTTCAAGCTATTTTGCAAAATGATGTAGAAATTAAAGTACACGTAACTCGATTTTTATCATTAGATATTGATGAATTAGGTGCGATAAAATATAATGTTACGTCGTTAAATACCGACGCAAAAGTGGTTTTTAAACCCTATTTAGATGCCGGAATTGAAAATGAAGATACCAATTGGGAAGAAAAATTCTGGGAAACTTTAGAAATTAAAAATGAAGAAAATAGTGCATTTATTGTAGCTCGAACTTTAAAAACAAAGTTTACAGTGGCTACTTATATGAAAAATCAAATTATTTTAAATAATGAAATTGTTGATGTAAAACCTGTTGAGGTTACAAAAGAACCATCAAAAATTATGTTTTCTTACGAAGTTGCTGCTACTCAAGGGCAAACAGTTGGTATTCTAAAATATGGTGGTTACACGATTTCAACCAATCATAAAGAAGAATACCTTATTTCTTCAGCAAAACAAGTGTTAATTCAAGCCACTACTTTAGGATTTCAAGCTTTATTAGAAAATCAAAAACAAGCTTGGGCTAAGATTTGGGAAATGAGCGACATCACTATCGAAGGCGATATCAAAGCACAACAAGGTATTCGTTTTAATATTTTTCAATTAAATCAAACGTATTTAGGAAAAGATTCTCGATTAAATATTGGTCCAAAAGGATTTACTGGTGAAAAATACGGCGGATCTACCTATTGGGATACTGAAGCGTATTGTATTCCGTTTTACATGGCAACAAAAAATCAAAACGTAGCCAAAAGTTTGTTAGAATACAGATACAATCAATTGGATAAAGCCATAGAAAATGCCGAAAAAAACTTAGGGTTCAAAAACGGCGCAGCATTATATCCAATGGTAACTATGAATGGTGAAGAATGTCATAACGAATGGGAAATTACTTTTGAAGAAATTCACCGAAATGGTGCCATTGCATTTGCTATTTATAATTATTACCGTTTCACTGGAGATTACAGTTACATTCCAGAAAAAGGATTAGAAGTTTTAATTGGAATTGCCCGTTTTTGGCATCAAAGAGCCACTTTTTCAACAGACAAAAATCAATTTGTAATTTTAGGGGTAACAGGGCCAAATGAATACGAAAATAACGTAAATAATAATTGGTATACTAATTATATCGCAAGATGGTGTATCAATTATACGTATGCTCAAATTGAAAAAGTAGAATCGGAATATTCATCTGATTACGAAAGAATTATAAGTAAAGTAAACTTAAATGATACCGAATTACAATCTTGGAAAAACACCGCAGACAATATGTATTTCCCATTTTCAGGAGAACATGGGGTATTTTTACAACAAGATGGTTTCTTAGATAAAGAATTAATAAAAGTTTCAGATTTAGAAAAATCTCAACGACCAATTAACCAAAAATGGAGTTGGGATAGAATTTTACGTTCGCCATATATCAAACAAGCAGACACGCTTCAAGGGTTTTATTTCTTTGAAGATGATTTTACAAAAGAACAATTAGAAAGACATTTCGATTTTTACGAACCATTTACGGTTCATGAAAGCTCACTTTCTCCTTGTGTGCATTCTATTCAGGCTGCTGCTTTGGGAAGAATGGATCAGGCCTATCAGTTTTATTTAAGAACGTCTCGATTAGATTTAGACGATTATAACAAAGAAGTACACGAAGGATTACACATTACTTCTATGGCAGGAACTTGGATGAGTATTGTAGAAGGTTTTGGAGGAATGCGTGTAAAAAACAACCAATTGCACTTTGAACCAAGAATTCCAGAACAATGGAAAGGGTATTCGTTTAAAGTAAATTTCAGAAATGCTATCGTAAAAGTTGAAGTCACCCATCAAGAAACCAAAGTTGCTGTTGAAGGCAATCAAGAAGTAGAAGTAATCATTAATGGCGCATCACAATTAGTAAAAAATTAATAAAATGAATTGTCATGCTGAACTTGTTTCAGTATCTAAAAAACACTAAATATGAAAAATATTTTTTCGGTTATCCTTGTTTTAACAGCTTTTTTTGGTGCTTCTGCCCAAGAATTTCAATCGCCAAATGGTAATTTTAAAATGACGTTTTCAATTGGAAATGACGGCGCACCTATGTATCAGCTTTTCTTTAAAAACAAAGAAGTAATTAAAAAAAGTAAATTAGGGTTAGAATTACAAAAAGATAAAAAGTCGTTACTAAACGATTTTAAAGTGATTGATACGAAAGAAAGCACGTTCAACGAAACTTGGAAAACAGTTTGGGGTGAAGAAACTCAAATTCAAAATCATTACAACGAATTAGCTGTTAAATTAAAACAAAATGAAACCGACAGAGAAATCATTATTCGTTTTCGTTTGTTCAATGAAGGTTTAGGTTTTCGATACGAATTTCCTCAGCAAAAAAACTTAATTTATTTTGTAATTAAAGAAGAAAGAACCGAATTTGCAATGACTGGAAATCACACCGCATTTTGGATACCAGGTGATTACGATACACAAGAATACGACTACACTGAAAGTAAATTATCTGAAATTAGAAATTTATTTAGAGGTGCAGTTTCAGAAAACGCATCACAAAAACAATTTTCAGATACAGGCGTCCAAACGTCTTTAATGATGAAAACAACGGATGGATTGTATATCAACATTCACGAAGCGGCTTTGATTAATTATTCGTGTATGCATTTAAATTTAGACGATAAGAATTTAGTATTTCAATCGCACTTAACGCCAGATGCAAAAGGAAATAAAGGTCACATTCAAGCACCAAGTGTTTCGCCTTGGCGAACCATTATCGTTAGTAATGATGCCAGAGAAGTTTTAGCATCAAGAATGACATTAAACTTAAACGAACCTTGTAAAATTGAAAATACTACTTGGATTAAACCTGTAAAATATGTAGGTGTTTGGTGGGAAATGATTACGGGAAAAAATTCTTGGGCTTATACAGATGATTTGCCTTCTGTTCAACTTGGCGTTACAGATTATACTAAAGTAAAACAAAGTGCCAAACACGCGGCGAATACCAAACACGTAAAGGAATATATAGATTTTGCAGCATTACATGGTTTTGATGCCGTTTTGGTTGAAGGTTGGAATGAAGGTTGGGAAGATTGGTTCGGAAAAGAAAAGGATTATGTTTTCGATTTTATTTCCGCTTATCCAGATTTTGATGTAAAAGGAATTCACGAATATGCGAAGTCAAAAGGCATTAAAATGATTATGCATCACGAAACGTCTGGTGCAACAAGAAATTATGAGCGTCATTTAGATGTAGCGTATCAGTTTATGAAAGACAACGGATATAACGCTGTAAAAAGCGGTTATGTAGGAAATATTTTGCCTTTAGGCGAACACCATTACAGTCAATCCATCTTAAATCATTACCAATATTGTATTGAAAAAGCGGTAGATTATGAAATTATGGTAAACGCACACGAAGCCGTTCGTCCCACAGGAATTTGCAGAACCTACCCAAATTTAATTGGAAACGAATCCGCTAGAGGGACAGAGTTTCAAGCGTTTGGTGGTTCTAAAGCGAATCATACCACTGTTTTACCATTTACAAGATTAATGGGCGGTCCAATGGATTACACACCAGGAATTTTTGAAATGGATATTGCAAAACTAAATCCAGGAAATAATTCACATTGTAACACTACAATTGCCAATCAATTAGGATTGTATGTGGTCATGTATAGTCCACTACAAATGGCGGCCGATTTACCAGAAAATTATAACCGATTTTTAGACGCCTTTCAATTTATTAAAGATGTTCCAGTAGAATGGGCAACTTCAAAATATGTAGAAGCTGAACCAGGTTATTATATCACAACGGCACGAAAGGATAAAAATTCAAACAATTGGTTTGTTGGAAATGTAAACGGATTAAACGCTAGAACTTCAACCATTTCTTTAGACTTTTTAGAAAAAGGGAAAAAATATGAAGCAACTATTTATGCCGATGCTGCCGACGCACATTACAAAACAAATCCGCAAGTGTATAAAATAAACAAACAAATAGTAACTCATAAATCAAAACTAAAAATGACAACCGTACCTGGTGGCGGTTACGGAATTAGTATTGTTGAGGTAAAATAAATGATAATACACAACGCTTGTCAAATTGAACTTGTTTCAGTTTCTCATTACATTAACTTAAATCCTGAAATGAGTTTAGGATGATAAAAAGTAAGATATGAAAAAATTAATTCTATTATTCTTAATTACAATTTCAGTAAGTGTTTCGGCACAAATTGATAAAGTAGAACCGCCATTTTGGTACGAGAACATGACAAACAATCAGGTTCAAATTATGTTTTATGGTAAAAATATCGCACAAAATGCCGTAACGGTTTCAAACGGCGTAGTTATTACTCAGGTTCAAAAAACAGAGAATCCAAATTACGTTTTCGTTACCATTGATTTGAAAAATGTAACAGCACAAGAGTTGATGTTTACTTTCAAAAACGGTAAAAAATTATTTAATCAAAACTATTCGATTAAAAAAAGAAAGGAAAATTCGCGTAATCGTAAAAGTTTTGACTCGTCGGATATGATGTATTTAATTATGCCTGACCGTTTTGCCAATGGAAACGAAAAAAATGATTCGGATTCAAATTTACAAGAAAAAGCTAACAGAAGTCTGCCTGGCGGAAGACATGGTGGAGACATTCAAGGTATTATAAATAATTTAGATTATATACAATCACTTGGGGCAACTGCACTTTGGAGCACCCCGTTGTGTGAAGATAACGACAAAGGTTATTCTTATCATACTTATGGGCAATCAGATGTGTATAAGATAGATGCGCGTTATGGAACAAATGAAGAATATGTGCGCCTTTCTTCAGAAATGAAAAAGAGAAACATGAAGTTAGTGAAAGATTATGTGACCAATCATTGGGGTGCAGAACATTGGATGTTTAAAGATATGCCAACGTATGATTGGTTTCATCAATTTCCTGGTTACAAACAAAGTAATTATCGTATGACCACACAATACGACACCAACGCTTCTGCGATAGATGCCAAGCTTTGTATGGATGGCTGGTTTGTGCCAAGTATGCCCGATTTGAATCAATCGAATCCTTTGGTATTAAATTATTTGACTCAAAATGCGATTTGGTGGATTGAATACGCCGATTTAGATGGTTTTCGTGTAGATACCTATTCGTATAACGATAAAGCAGGCATCGCAAAATGGACAAAAACCATTACCGACGAATATCCCTATTTTAATATCGTTGGCGAAGTTTGGATGCACGATCAAGCACAAATTTCGTATTGGCAAAAAGACAGTCCAATTGCTAAAATTCAAAGCTATAATTCCTATTTACCAAGTGTAATGGATTTTACCTTGCATGATGTTTTTGGAAATGTTTTTAACGAAGACAATCCAAATTGGAATGATGGAATGATTAAGTTTTATGAAAATTTTGTAAACGATTTTCTTTATGATAACCCAAATAATTTATTAATTTTTGCAGAAAATCACGACACCAACCGTTTCAATCAGAACTATAAAAATGATTTAAATAAGTATAAAATGGCCATAACCATTTTAGCTACGATGCGCGGTATTCCTCAATTGTATTACGGTTCAGAAATTGGTATGGCGGGTGATAAAGGCAAAGGCGATGCAGATATTCGTCAGGATTTCCCTGGTGGTTGGGCTTCAGATAAAAACAATGCTTTTACGGCTTCAGGAAGAACAGTCGAACAAGGTAAATATTTCGATTTCACATCAAAAGTTTTCAATTGGAGAAAATCTAAATCTGTAATTCATAATGGGAAATTAATGCATTATCTGCCAGATAATAACGTGTATGTTTATTTTCGTTACAACGATACCGAAAGTGTTATGGTTGTGGTAAATAATAGCAAAGACAAACAAACTTTAAAATTAGATAGATTCAAAGAAAGATTGGCTTCCTATTCAAGTGGAAAAGACATTATTTCTGATGTAAATTTCGATTTAAAATCAGAAATTTCAATTGAAGGAAAATCGAGCTTAATTTTAGAATTAAAAAAATAAGATTCAAATGAGATTTTGGTTTTTAATAGCGTTTAGTTGTATGTGTTTTTCACAAGAAAATATAAAAATCAGTGATTTGCAAAATAATAACGATTTTGTAGGTCACATTAAACGTATTGAAAACTTTCCATCAAAATATGTAGCTACCAGAACAGTTGATATTTGGTTGCCAAAAGCATATTCAGAAACCAAAAAATACCAAGTGTTATACATGCACGATGGACAAATGCTTTTTGATGCGAAAACCACTTGGAACAAACAAGAATGGGGCGTAGATGAAAAAATAGACTCTTTAATGCAAAAAAAAGCAATAAAAGAAGTAATTGTGGTAGCCGTTTGGAATATTCCAGAAATAAGACGTCTAAATTATTTTCCACAGAAAGCCATTGATTTTTTAAGCGATACAGACAAAAAGTTCGTGATAGATGAAGCTAAAAAAATCAATTTAGACTTTACCCAAATTTCATCGGATAACTATTTAAAGTTTTTAGTTACCGAAGTCAAGCCATTTATAGATGCCAACTTTTCAGTTTTTACCGATAAAGAAAACACGGCCATAATGGGTTCCAGTATGGGTGGATTAATTTCTATTTATGCCCTTTGCGAATATCCTACAATTTTCGGAAAAGCCGCTTGTTTGTCTACGCATTGGATTGGTTTAAAAAATGTGGAAAACAACCCTATTCCAAATGCTTTTTTCAAGTATTTAAAGGCTAAATTACCCAATCCAAATACTCATAAAATTTATTTTGATTTCGGTACAGCAACTTTAGATGCGGAATACGTTCAATATGAAAATGACGTTAATGACATATTGAAATCTAAAGGATTCGACGCTTCCAATTCAAAAAATTTAAAATTTGAAAACGCAGATCATACCGAAAATTCTTGGAACAAACGTTTAGAAATACCTTTACAATTTTTATTTAAATAGTTATGAAAAAATTAGCAATATTGGCATTTGTTGTCTTAAGTTTTACAAATAATTACGGACAAAATGCACCTGATTTAACAAGCGAAAAATTAGAAAACGCCGTAATTTATGAAGTGAATATTCGTCAATATTCAACAGAAGGATCGTTTAATGCTTTTACAAAAGACATTCCAAATTTGAAACAATTAGGTGTAAAAGTCATTTGGGTGATGCCAATTTTTCCAATTTCGCAAACGAAAAGAAAAGCAACAGGTGGCGATAACAGTAAATTTGCTTCAGAAATGCCAGCAGCGGAACAACATAAATATTTAGGAAGTTATTATGCAGTTTCTGATTTTAAAAAAGTAAATCCAGAATTTGGAACTATTGAAGATTTTAGAAAATTAGTAAAAACAGCGCATCAAAGTGGTATGTATGTAATTTTAGATTGGGTACCAAATCACACAGGTTGGGATCATGTTTGGATTAAAGAACATCCAGAATATTATACAAAAAATGAAAAAGGGGAAATTATCGACCCAATCAATCCAGAAACAGGAAAAACTTGGGGTTGGACAGATGTTGCCGATTTAAATTACGACAATCAAAACCTTCGTGCAGCAATGACTGCCGACATGAAATATTGGCTTCAAAAAGAAGGAATTGACGGTTTTCGTTGCGATGTAGCCGGTAATGTTCCAACCGATTTTTGGCAAAAAACCATTCCAGAATTACGTGCTGTAAAAAATATCTTTATGTTAGCAGAAGCCTGGGAGCCAGAATTGATGAAAGACAATTTATTTGATATGGAATACAGTTGGGACGGACATCATACCAGTAACAAAATCGCACAAGGGAAAGAAAATGTTGCGGCTTGGGATAAGTTTATCGTAGAGAAAAATAACAAATACGAAGCCAACGATATTTTAATGAATTTTGTAGACAACCACGATGAAAATTCTTGGAACGGAACCATTCAATCTCGATTAGGAGCTGCTGAAGAAGCCATGACCGCATTGACTTATATTATGCCTGGAATGCCTTTAGTGTATAGTGGAAATGAATATGGATTGAAACACAGTTTGAAGTTTTTCGAGAAAGATTCAATTCCAAAAACCAAAGGAAAAGAATGGGAATTAAGAGCCAAATTAGGAATGTTAAAAAACGAAAATTCAGCTTTAAATGGTGGAAAAAATCCAGCTTCATATAAGCGAATTACAACAAATGACGACACAAAAATCTTAGCGTTTGAACGCGAAAAAGACGGTAAAAAAATCATTTATATTGCCAATTTGTCGAATCAACCTATTGAAACAAAAATTCAATTAAAAGGCGATTTTACCGATTACATAACGGGCGATAAAATTCAATTTAGATCTGATGCACCAATTGGCCTTAAAGCTTGGCAATATTTAATTTTAACGAATTAAAATATTCCAAAAGTGGATTTTACCTATTCTCCAAAAATACAGTTAAATATTGGAATTGAATATATTAATTTATAAAATTTAGAGGCATTAGATGCATCAGAATTTTTTTTGCAACAAACACTATTTCAGGATAATAACAGTAAATTTTTTTTATATTTGTAAAGTATTTTAAATGGTTTGTATTTTATTAAACTCACAGTCAAATAAAATCAATAATAAAAAAATAAGAATATGAAAAAATCATTATTAACATTATCGTTGATTGTATCAATTACTTTATCTGCCCAATACAATCCAGACGCACCTTGGATGCAAGCTCTTGGCGAAAAAAACGGAAAAGCAACTTTAGCAGAAATGAAAGCCAGTTTTGACGAATACTGGCAAACACACAATCCAAATATCAAAGCTAGCGGTCACAAACCTTTTATGCGTTGGTACACCAATGTAGAAAATCAGATAAAAGAAGATGGAACGTTAGAAAACTACGACGATTTGATGTTGGCTTTCAATCAAAAAAAACAACAACGAAATGCTCAATCTGTTGCCGTTACAAGTAATTGGACACCAATACACGGAACACAATCATATATTAATACTGGTTCGTGGTCATCTGGGCAAGGCAGAGTAAGTTGCATAACTGTCGATCCAGCAAATGCCAATATCATTTATGTAGGTATGCCAGCTGGTGGCATTTGGAAATCTATAGATGGCGGCATAATCTTCGTAACATTATCTGATGATCTACCGCAAATTGGAGTAAATTCTATAGCTGTTGATTATAACAATTCAGATATTATTTACATTGCAACTGGCGATAGAGACGGTGGCGATTCTTCAAGCGAAGGGATTTGGAAATCAACAAATGGTGGTTTATCATGGAATTTAACAGGATTAACAAAAGCTTTAACAGGTAGTGCTTGTCCAGAATTATATATCCATCCAACCAATTCAAACATATTATGGTGTGCTACAAGTAATGGTGTTTATAGAACCATAGATGCCGGAACCAATTGGACAAAAACATTAAGTGTTACAGGAACTCGAGATTTAAAGATTAAACCAAACGATCCTACAACAATTTACGCAACTACTGCCACATTATTTTACAGATCAACCGATTCTGGGGCTAATTTTACACAAGTTGGTTCTGGGTTGCCCGCCACAGCTGGCAGAATGGCAATTGCCGTAACTGCTGCCGATTCAAACGTTGTTTATGCATTAAGTGTAACTTCTGGTAATATTTTTCAAGGAATATACAAATCAACAGATGGAGGAACAAATTTTACAGCCGTTAACACTACTGCAACTCAAATAGCCAGCACACAAGCTTGGTTTAATATGGCTATAACAGCTTCACCAACTAATGCAGACGAAATTTACACTGGTTTTTTAAATATATATAAATCGGTAAATGGCGGAGTTACTATGACACAAGTCAATAGCTGGAGTGCGCCATCTTCCGCATCTTATTCTCATGCTGACATACATTTTTTAAGATATTATGGGAATAAATTATATTGTGGTAGCGACGGGGGTATTTATGTAACTACAAATGGGGGCACAAATTTTACCGATTTAACAAAATCCATGCAAATTGGCCAACCCTACAAAATAGCTGTAGCACAACAAACCTCAAATAAAATTATTTCTGGTTTGCAAGATAATGGCGGTCATGTTTTTAACGGCATTAGATGGCAAAATTTTTATGGAGCCGATGGAATGGATGTAGCGATAGACCCCAACAATTCAAACTTATCATATGGTTTTATTCAATATGGACAATCATTTTATAGATCAACAACTGGAGGTGCATCAGGCGGATATGTCTGTGGCGCACCAGTTGCCGAAACGGGTACAAATGATAAGGGCGGAAAATGGGTAACTCCACTAGCTATCAATAATTTTGGAGAAGTATTTGCAGCTTATCGAAATTTCTATAAATTAGTTAACAACACTTGGGCTATTCAAAACACTACACCAGACAGCATAGGAGCTACAGATGTGGAATTAATTGCTATTGATCCATCAAACAATAACACTATTTATATCGCAAATAATTCACAGTTATATAAAAGTGACGACGAAGGCGTAACTTTTTCTTTGTTACACACAAGTACTGCAACTATTGTAGGTTTAACAGTTCACTCAACTGACAGCAACATTGTTTATTACAACACTTCATCTCAAGTAATGAAGTCTTTAAATGGTGGATTTAGTTTTTCAGCAATAACAACATCTGGGATGCCATCAATTTCAAGAACTTGTATTGCACATCAGAATAATGCAGTCAATTCTTTATATTTAGGGACAACATTAGGCGTTTATTATTACGATGATATTGCAGCTTCATGGTCGCCATTTGATACTGGTTTGCCAAATGTTAAAGTTACAGATTTAGAAATAAACTATATTGATAACAACATTACTGCAGCAACTTATGGTCGCGGAGTGTGGCGTTCTCCTTTGCCAACAATTCTTGCTTCAGCAGAATTTGAATATGACAATTTTGTAATTTATCCGAATCCGTCAACTGATATTTTCAATGTAAAAATTGGTGACATGCAACCTCAAAATATAGAAGTAACAGATATTTCAGGGAAAATACTATTTTCTAAAAAAGAATTTGACAATTCTGGTGGCGAAATCCAAATTAATTTGTCCAATGTTGCTAAAGGTGTATATTTTATAAAATTAGCCACAGACAAAAAAAGTGTTGTAAAGAAAATTGTAAAAAATTAAAAAAAATCCCAAACTCTATTGAATTTGGGATTTTATATATGTAGATTCTGAAACAAGTTCAGAATGACAATTCTAAAGCTAATTTTACAGCTCCAACGCTTTTTTAGGATTATTATCCAGCAATAATTCCATTGGGTTTTCTAGCGCTTCTTTTACGGCAACTAAGAAACCAACAGATTCACGACCATCAATAATTCTGTGGTCATATGATAAAGCCACATACATCATTGGGTGAATTTCCACTTTACCGTTTACGGCGATTGGGCGCTCAATAATGTTGTGCATGCCTAAAATTCCAGATTGAGGCGGATTTATAATTGGCGTTGACAACATACTTCCAAAAACACCACCATTTGTAATGGTGAAGGTTCCACCTGTCATATCGTCAACTGTAATTTGTCCGTCACGTGCACGTAAAGCCAAACGCTTGATTTCTGCTTCTACACCACGGAATGTTAATAATTCTGCGTTTCTAACTACAGGAACCATTAATCCTTTTGGTCCTGAAACAGCAATTGAAATATCTGCAAAATCGAAAGCTAGTTTATGATCACCATCCATCATTGAATTTACATCTGGGTACAATTGTAGCGCTCTTGTAACCGCTTTTGTAAAGAAAGACATATAACCTAAACCAATACCATTGTGTTTTGCCTTAAATTCGTCTTTATATTGATTTCTGATAATATTAATTGGCGTCATGTTTACTTCGTTAAAAGTAGTTAACATCGCCGTTTCGTTTTTAGCGGCTACTAAACGCTCTGCTACTTTTCTGCGTAACATAGAAAGTTTTACTCTTTCCGTTCCACGAGGGCCACCCGTTGATGTTCCCATTGCCGGAATGGCATTTGCAGCATCTTCAGTAGTAATTCTTCCACCTTTTCCTGTTCCAACGATGTCAGAAGGACTGATGTTTTTTTCGTCTAATATTTTTTTAGCAGCTGGAGATGGTGCTCCTGTAGCATATGTTTTTTCAGCAACTGGTACTGCTTTTACTTCTTCTTTTTTTACTTCTGGTGCTTTTTCAACAGCAGGCGCAGTTGCTGCTCCGTTTGGTTTAGCTGCTGCTGTGTCGATAAGGCAAACTACTTGCCCTACAGCTACAGTGTCACCTTCTTCGGCTTTAAGCGTGATAATTCCGCTTGCTTCTGCAGGTAATTCTAAAGTAGCTTTGTCTGAATCTACTTCAGCAATAGCTTGATCTTTTTCAACGTAATCTCCGTCTTTTACTAACCAAGTTGCAATTTCAACTTCGGTGATAGATTCTCCCGGTGACGGGACTTTCATTTCTAAAATCATATTTTTTCGTTTTAAGTTCTAGGCTAAAATGGTTCCTAAAATTATATTAATTTTTTGTATAATTGTTATTGAAATAATTTTTTATCAAAAACCATAGCAATAGCGTTTGCTTGACGTTTTTTTGAACGTTCGTAACTTCCTGCTGCTGGTGCACTGTATGCTTTTGGCGAAGCCAAACGTAATTTCACTAAATCGAAATTCATCAATAAAAATCCGTAAGCGCCCATGTTTTTTGGTTCTTCTTGTGCCCAAACATAATCATCTACATTCGGATACGAATTGATAATCGATTTAATTTGGTCTGTTGCTAATGGGAATAATTGCTCAAAACGAACTACTGCAACATCATTTCTTCCTAATTCTTCACGTTTAGCGATGATATCGTAGTATACTTTTCCTGTACAGAATACTAAAGATTTTATCGCTTTTTTATCTGTTATATTTGGATCGTCTAGTATTTCTTGAAATTGCCCGTTTGCTAATTCTTCTGCTGAAGATACCGCTAATGGATGACGCAATAAACTTTTCGGAGTAAACACAATTAATGGTTTACGAAATTTAGTTTTCATTTGTCTTCTCATCAAGTGGAAGAAATTGGCCGGAGTGGTAACATCCGCAATGTACATATTGTGTTTGGCACACATTTGTAAATAGCGTTCCATACGGGCAGAAGAGTGTTCTGCTCCTTGATTTTCATATCCATGTGGCAATAAGAAAACCAATCCGTTTTGATTGTTCCATTTGTCTTCACCTGCAGAAATGTATTGGTCAATCATAATTTGTGCACCGTTAGAGAAATCTCCAAATTGTGCTTCCCAAATGGTTAATGTGTTTGGCGATGCTAATGCATAACCATATTCAAAACCAACTACACCATATTCTGAAAGGTGCGAATTATATATATAAAAATTCCCTTTTCTGTTGTTTACGTTGTTTAATAAAACCACTTCTTCTTCCGACTCTTCTACTTTAATAACTGCATGACGGTGCGAAAACGTTCCGCGCTCTACGTCTTGTCCAGAAATACGAACATCATAGCCTTCTGATATTAAAGATCCATAAGCCAATAATTCGCCCATTGCCCAATCTAATTGGTCTTTTTCGAAGAACATTGCTTTTCTGTCGCCAATTAATTTCGTGATTTTGCTAATAAATTTTTTGTCTGAAGGCAATTCTGTAATTGTAGAAGCAATATCTGTTAACTCTTGTTTATCAAATTTCGTATCAAATTTCGAAAGCATCACAACGTCTGAAACTTGCTCAAATCCAGACCATTCATTTTGCATAAATGGCGTTATTACAGTTAAACTTTTCTTACGAGATGCTTCTAAATTTTCATCTAGATTTGATTTGTATGTTTCTTCTAAAGTTTTCACATAATTGTTGTCAATTACACCTTCAGTTATTAATTTTTCTGCATAAATATCACGAGGATTTTTATGTTTTGAAATGGCTTTGTATAATTTTGGTTGTGTAAAACGAGGTTCGTCACCTTCGTTATGACCGTATTTTCTATATCCTAATAAATCGATAAAAACATCGCTTCCAAACTCCATTCGGTAATCTAAAGCGAATAACATGGCATGAACCACCGCTTCCGCATCATCTGCATTTACATGTAATACAGGCGATAAAGTAACTTTTGCAACATCTGTACAATAGGTTGATGAACGGGCGTCTAAATAATTTGTAGTAAATCCAACTTGGTTATTAATAACTAAGTGAATGGTTCCTCCTGTTTTATAACCGTCTAATTTTGCCATTTGTATGATTTCATACACAATACCTTGACCAGCTACAGCGGCATCACCGTGAACGGCAATTGGTAAAACTTTTGAAAAATCATTTGCAAAATAGCGGTCTTGTTTCGCTCTTGTAATGCCTTCAATAACAGCACCAACAGTTTCTAAGTGTGATGGATTTGGTGCTAAATTTAAATTTATTTTTTTTCCTGAATCCGTAACGCGGTCTGATGTTAATCCTAAATGGTATTTTACATCACCATCAAAAGTCATGTCATCATCGTAGTCTTTTCCGTCAAATTCTGAGAAAATATTTTGTGTGTCTTTTCCAAAAATATTGGCTAAAACATTCAAACGGCCTCGGTGTGCCATTCCCATTACAAATTTTTCCACACCTTTTTCTGCAGCAGCTTCAATTAGCGCATCTAATGCAGGAATTGTAGCTTCACAACCTTCTAAAGAGAAACGTTTTTGACCTACATATTTTGTGTGTAAGAAGGTTTCAAATGAAACGGCCTCGTTTAATTTTTTTAATATGTTTTTCTTTTCATCAGCCGAGAAATTCGGCTGATTGTCGTTGATGTCTAATCTGTTTTTAATCCATTCTTGTACTTCGGGCTCCCTTATGTACATAAATTCTACTCCAATTGAAGAACAATAAACACTTTCTAGATGCTTGATAATATCTGCCAAACTACTTGGTTGCATATGTACCATTTTTGCTGCATCAAAAACTGTTGTTAAATCAGCTTGAGTCAATCCAAAATTTTCTAAAGCTAAAGTTGGAGAATAGGTTCTTCTGTCTCTAACTGGATTGGTTTTGGTAAATAAATGGCCTCTAGTCCGGTATCCTTCAATTAGTTTTAAAACATTAAATTCTTTTTGAAGTTGTTCTGAATTACCGCCAGAAACAGTTCCATTTGCGGTTTGAGCAATTAGCTCTCCAGGATTAGAAAATTCATTGGCAAAATCGAAACCTTGGAAAAAGCTTCTCCAACTTGGTTCTACACTGTCTGGATTTTGTAAATATTGGTCGTATAAATCTGCAAAAAATGCAGTATGTGCTGCGTTTAAAAAGGAAAACCTATCCATAATTCTGTCTAAATGACGATTTGGTTAAAAAATTTTATGCAAAAGTATAAACTTTTATGCTAAATGTTCAAAGAAATTTATACTTTTATGTTCAAATTAACTAATTAACAATAAATATAATGAAAGTTAAGAGAAAGTTACTGAATACAATTTTTTTCACCCTTATTTTTCTCAATGCTACAAATTTGTTTTCTCAACAAGATAGTATTCCTAAAACAAAATCTATTTTCTGGCAAAAAGTGCAATATGGTGGAGGATTAGGATTGGCTTTTGGTAACGGATATTCAAATTTTTCTTTATCACCAACAGGATATTATAATTTAAATAAAATATTGAGCGTTGGAGTAGGGCTTTCTGGAAGTTATGTTGCCCAACAATCAAATCCTTCAAATTATAACGCTACGGGTTTTAAATCTACTATTTTTGGAGGAAGTTTAATTGCATTAATTAATCCCATTGAAGTCATTCAACTTTCCACCGAAATTGAACAATTACGAGTAACCAGAAAACTTGATGAGGTTAATGGTTCCAACGATTCTTTTTGGAATACTGCTGTTTTTCTAGGAGTTGGATATCGCTCTCAAAACGTAACTTTTGGGGCTAGATTTAATCTACTTCATGCAAATCAAAATAATATATACGGGCAATCTTGGCTTCCTTTTGTTAGAGTAATGTTTTAAAAGTAATTATATCTTAACATTAAATCTAATAGAAAATCTTAATTTTACAAGAAAATTTATGCGACTTATTCTTTCCTTTTTATTGTTTTCAGTAACCTTGTTTTCACAAAACAAGTTACAATCTGGGCCTATGGTGGGTTATTGTGAAATGAAAGAAGCCATGATCTGGCTTCAAACTGAAAAGCCTTCTAATGTTTATGTTACTTATCATGCTGTAGATAATGTAGGAGAAGTTTTCAAAAGCGAAAACTACAACACAACAAAAGACAATGCATTTACAAGTCACGTAGTTTTAGACAAACTGCAGCCAGGAAAAAAATACAATTATGAGGTATACTTAGATAACAAAAAAATAATTTTGCCTTATGAAACCTCTTTTTCTTCAAAAAAATTATGGCAATTTCGCGAAAAAGCACCTGATTTTACAGTTGCATTAGGAAGTTGTGCTTACATAAGTGAAGAAGCATTAGATAGACCAGGTAAACCTTATGGTTCTAACTATTCTATTTTTGAAAGTATTGCTAAAAAAAATCCAGATATTATGATTTGGGGAGGCGATAATATTTACTTGCGTGAAGCAGATTGGGATAGTAAAACCGGAATTCAACATCGCCACACACATTCAAGAAAGATAAAAGAAATGCAAGCGCTTTTGGCTAAAACTCAAAATTTTGCAATTTGGGACGATCATGATTTTGGACCAAACGATGGCGACAGGGGTTTTTATAATAAAAATTTGACCCAGCAAGCGTTTAAAGATTTTTGGGCAAATAAATCGTACGGAATGAATCCCAATCAAAACGAAGGTATTTATTCTTGCTTTAATTGGGGAGATGCGGAAGTTTTCTTGCTAGACAATCGTTTTTTTAGATCACCAAATGATAGATTAACCGGTGAAAAAGTTCTTTTAGGCGCTTCTCAAATACAATGGCTAATCGACGCTTTAGTGTCTTCAAAAGCCAGCTTTAAAATAATTGTAATTGGTGGCCAAGTATTAAGCTCGGCAGCTGTTTATGAAAATTACGAAAATTATAAAACAGAAAAAGAAGCGTTACTAAATGAAATTACAGCAAATAAAATTAAAGGTGTGACTTTTATTTCTGGCGACAGACACTTTACAGAATTATCGATGTTGAAACGAACTGATGCTTATGCATTGTATGATTGGACGGTTTCTCCGCTAACTTCTGGCTACGGAAATATTGAAAAAATTGCCAAAGAAGATAATAAAAACAGAGTGGAAGGCAGTTTATTTGCGCAACATGTTTTTGGAACACTTTCGTTTACTGGTGAAAATGATGCCCGTCAAATGAAATTAACATTATTTGATAAAGAAGGAAAAGAATTGTGGAATAAAACAATTTTAAAGAAAGAGCTGGAGTAAATTAATATTTATTTCTAAACCATACTTTTTGCCATTCGCGTTTTAAAATTAAAAAAGTTACGTCTGCGGATAATTTAAAAACATCTGAGCCGTCCAATTTTTTAATTTCATCCTCGGAAACATCAATAATGTACAGTAAATTTAAATATTCTGCGAATTTGTAATTGATTAATTTTATAATTTTCTCCTGAATCAAAAGCTTTAATTCAAACGGGAAAATATCCAACGGAATATCAATATTTTCATTTGCTAAAGCAAAATCTTTATTGGTTTGCTCAATTAATTTAAAATACAAATTTTGTTCTTCGGCTGCTTCAATTAATGAATCGATAGATGTTGGCGCTAAATAATTCATTTTTTTAAATTGAAAATTGACACATCGAAAATTGGCACATTGTTTATACTTTTCTGTTCATTAATTTTTCGCCAAACAATCTTAATATCATTTTTTTGTCTTCGGAAATTTTCATTTTTTCTAGCGTTTCAAAGGCTATTTCTGTATAATTAGCAATGGCGTCTTGCGAAGCTTTGCTGGCACCCGAAGTCACAAAAATTGTTTTTACCGAATCAATTTTATCGCTGTTATCATTAGGTTGTATAGAAAATAAATGTAATAATTGTTGTTTATCCTCATCATTTGAAAACGCTATCGCTTTTAAGTATAAATAGGTTTTTTTGTTTTCGATAATGTCGCCACCTACTTGTTTTCCAAAGGTTTCTGGATTTCCAAACGCATCTAAATAATCATCTTGTAGTTGAAATGCAATGCCTAAATTTAATCCAAAAGTATAAATTAAATCGGCGTTTTCTTCTGTAGTTTCTGCTACAATTGCGCCCATTTTCATAGCCGCTCCTAACAAAACTGCCGTTTTGAATTCAATCATTTTTAAATATTCGGCAATAGTAACATCGTCGCGGGTTTCAAAATCAACATCATATTGTTGACCTTCGCAAACTTCTAAAGCAGTTTTGCTAAATAATTTTGCTAATTTTTGAAATATTGATGGTTCGTATACTTCAAAAAATTGATAGGCCAATATCAGCATCGCATCGCCAGATAAAATACCGGTATTAATATTCCATTTTTCATGAACGGTTTCATGCCCGCGTCTTAAAGGCGCGTCATCCATAATATCATCATGAACTAATGAAAAATTGTGAAAAACCTCTACTGCTTTGGCTGCAGAAATCGCTTTTTTATAATCACCATCAAAAATATCAGTAGCCATCAACGTTAAAACTGGACGAATTCTTTTTCCGCCAAGCGATAAAATATAATCTACTGGTTCATATAAATTTTTCGGTTGCTTATGAATGTGGATATTAGAAAACTCTTCCGAAATAACATTTTGATATTCTGACAATGAAAGCATACTTGAAATTTTTTGTAAATTTAAACTAATAATTAATAATTAGCTCCATAAATTAAATGTTAAATTTATGTGAAGATTACGGAAACTATTTTAGTTTTATAAGTTTCCGCGCTACATTTGCAGGTGAAATTTAGGTTACCAAAATAAATTTAGTGTAAAATTCCGTTAACATGAGAGAAAAAATCGTCATTAAAGCAAAGGAAATGTTTTTGAAATTAGGTTTCAAAAGCATTACTATGGACGATATCGCTTTTGAAATGGGGATTTCTAAAAAAACAATTTACAAATATTTTTCCAACAAAGAATTACTGATTGAAGAAAGTACACAAATGGTTCATGAAGAAGTTATAGAAACCATTGAATCAACCGTTGCGAAAAACCACAATGCCATTGAAGAAAATTTTGAGATTCAAAGAATGTTTAAAGAAATGTTTAAATATAGCGAAACATCTCCTGTTTATCAATTAAAAAAACATTATCCAGAAGTTTACCAAAGAGTTGTTGGCAATCAAATAGAAATATGTCAAGGCTGTTTTAGAGATAATATTTTAAAAGGAATTTCAGAAGGTTTGTACCGAGATACTATAGATGTTGAAAATTACGTAAAGTTTTATTACACCTTAATATTTAGTATTAGTGAAAATACCGCATTAGAAAAAGAAGTTAGTAATCTGGAACAAATTGCATTAGAATACCATATTCGTGCAATGGCAACACCATCTGGAATAATAGAATTAGAAAAACAATTACAGAATATAAATAAATAAACCCAAAACAATGAGGAAAAAAACAACAGTATTTTTGTTTTTATTGAGTGTTACACTCGCTTTTTCGCAATCAGAAACAGCTACTTTTACTTTAAACCAAGCAATTGAACTAGCCCAAAAGAACAATTATAGCGTAGTAAACGCAAACAGGGATTTAGAACTTGCGAATCAGAAAAAATGGGAAATTACCACTTTGGGATTACCACAAATAAATGGTTCAGTAAATTATCAGAATACGTTTGAATTTACCAAACAAGGTGCAGCTGCGAATGCTTTTAATCCTTCGGCAAATCCAAATGATATTACATTATTGGCTTTTGGTACCAAACATACAGCCATTGGAAATTTGACTTTGAGTCAACTTATTTTTGATGGGTCATATTTGGTAGGTTTGCAATCTGCAAAAACATATCTAAAAATTTCTGAAAATGCAAAAGTTAAAACCAATCAAGAAATTAAAGAAATTGTAATTAATTCTTATGGGAATGTACTCTTAGCAGATGAAAGCATTTTAATTATCAATAAAAACAAGATTGTTTTAGAAAAAATTCTATCAGATACAAAAGAAATTTATAAAAACGGATTGATTGAAGAAGAAACTATTGAGCAACTTCAAATTACCTTAAATTCTGTAAATAACGCTTTGGAAAATGTAACCAAGCAAAGGGTTATTGCCTTAAACATGGTAAAATTATTACTAGGAATTAATGTAGACGATACAATTGTATTAACTGAAAAATTAAGTAATTTAACGCAAAACAACATCGATTTACAATTATTAGTTTCCGAGTTTAATGTAAACGAAAATATTGATTATAAAATTGGTAAAAATGTAGAAGAAAACAAACAACTATCGGTAAAACTAGAAAAAAGCAAAGGTTTGCCATCTTTAGGCGCACAAGTTAATTTTGGTTATAATTCCTTTTCCAACGGTTTTACTTTTATGGATGGGTCTCAAAAATGGAATAATTTTTCAAATGTTGGCTTGGGATTAAACGTGCCAATTTTTAGTAGTGGCGGAAGAAATTCTAAAGTTCAACAAGCAAAAATTGAATTAGAAAAATCAAGAACACAACTTACAGAAACTGAACAAAAATTAAAATTGCAATATCAAAAAGCCAAAAGCGATTATGAATATAGCATCAACCAATATAATAATGCCCAAGCTAATTTAAAATTAGCAGAACGAATTGAAACCAAACAACAAATAAAATTTAAAGAAGGTTTATCTTCAAGTTTTGACTTTGCTGAAGCGCAAAAACAATTATATTCAGCCCAACAAGAAGTGTTACAAGCAATGATAGAAATCATCAATAAAAAAGCAACTTTAGAAAAATTAGTTAACTAAAAATAAATGAAATTAAATATGAAAAAATTAGTAATTATTGCCGCCAGTTTTTTACTGATAGCTTGTGGAGAAAAATCTACCGAAGATTTAATTAAAGATAAAAACATTACGGAATTAAAAAATAGAAAAGCAACCATTCAGTCAGAATTAGAAAAAATTGATGCCGCGCTACTTAATGGCAATAAAACACCAGAAACAGAAGCATTAGTTTCGGTAATAACGCTAAAAGACACTGTTTTTAATCACTATTTAGAAATTCAAGGAAATGTAAATACTAAAGATAATATTTTAGTACAACCAGAATTCAGCGGAACGTTAACCATTTTAAATGTAAAAGCTGGGCAACGTGTTTCAAAAGGACAAATTCTTGGTAAAGTTGACGATGCAGGAATGAGTCAGCAATTGGCTAGTATTGAAAATCAATATGCATTGGCGAAAACCACTTTTGAAAGACAAAAAAACCTGTGGGACAAAAAAATTGGTTCTGAAATTCAGTTTTTACAAGCGCAAGCACAAATGATTTCGGCTCAAAAAGCGGTTGCACAAATGAGAGCTCAAGTGGCAAAAACAGTAATTCGTGCGCCATTTTCAGGTACAATTGATGATGTTTTTGTAGAAAGAGGGCAAGTAGTTGCTCCAAACCCACAAGGATTAATGCGTATTGTAAATTTATCAAACATGTATGTTTCTACTACCGTTCCTGAAACTTATATTGGGAAGTTAAAAGTTGGAACAGCTGTAGATGTTTTCTTAACGTCTTTAGGTAAAACCTATAAAGGTAAAGTGCGTCAGGTAGCTAGTTTTATTAACCCAAGCAATAGAAGTTTTGGTATTGAAGTTAGCGTACCTAATCCAGATAATTTACTTCGTCCAAACCAAGTGGCGCAACTTAAAATAATTGATTATGCAATAAAAAATGCTATTGTAGTTCCTACAAATGTGGTACAAGAAGATGGGAAAAACAATAAATTTGTATTTATCGCCACTAATATTAATGGTAAAAAAGGAGTAGCTAAAAAAGTAGTTGTAAAAGTGGGTAAATCATCCGATAATGTTACTGAAATTTTAAGTGGCTTAACTGCAAACGATGTCATCATAACTGAAGGTGCAAACAGCATTGCAGATGGAATGAAGCTTAATTTTTAAGTTAATTAAGAAAATAATGTTTATAGTTTGTTGTTTAAGGTTACAATTACAACAATAAACAATAAACCAAAAACCAAAAACAACAAACAAATATGTCACATAAAAACAAAGAATTCGGAATATCGAGTTGGGCAGTAGACAACAGAGTTACTGTCTATATTTTAACGTTGCTAATTGTAGTTACAGGTGTTATTGCCTATGTAACGATGCCACGTGAAGATTTCCCAGAAATTATTGAAAATAAAATATACATTTCTTCTGTTTTCCCAGGAAATTCAGCAGAAGATGTAGAAAAATTAATTATTAAACCTCTTGAAAAGGAAGTTAAAAACATCACAGGTGTAGAAAAAATTACATCTAATTCCTTCCAAGATTATGGAATGATCATTGTAGAATTTGCTGATAAAGTTACCATTGAAGAGGCGAAAACTAAAATTAAAGACAAAGTCGATGTTATAAAAGCAGATACCGATTGGCCAAATTTAGACAATGGAAGTAAAGTAGAACCAAGTGTTTTCGAACTAAATATTTCTGAAGAAGTGCCAATTTTGAACATCAATTTAAAAGGAAATTACACAACTCAACAACTTAAAAAATACGGAGAATTGCTTCAAGATGATATTGAAGAAATCCCAGAAGTTAAAAAGGTTGATATTTTAGGAGTTGATGATAAAGAAGTGGAAATTGCTGTTGACATCTTTAAAATGACGGCGGCACAAGTTTCTTTTGATGAAATTCAAAATGCGGTGAAGTATGAAAATATGACGCTTTCGGGCGGAAATTTAATTTCGCAAGGTTCTCGTAATAACATCCGAATTGTAGGGGAAATTAAAGATCCTAAAGAATTAGAAAACGTAATTGTAAAATCTTTCGGAGGAACTGTTTACCTAAAAGACATAGCGGTTGTAAACTTTAAAGAAAAAGAGAAAACTACTTATGCTCGTGAAAAAGGGCAAGAAGTTGTGATGTTAAACGTAAAAAAACGTTCAAATCAAAACATGATTTCTGCTATCGAACAGGTTAAAGAAAAATTAGAAAAAGCAAAAGAATCGTATTTGCCTTCTAACTTAACAATCGAACTTTCTAATGACCAATCTTCTCGTGTAGAACATCAAGTGGACGAATTATCTAACCATATTATTTTCGGAATTGTATTAGTAATGATTGTTTTAATGTTTACGATGGGATTACGAAATTCATTGTTTGTTGGAGCAGCCATACCGCTATCGATGTTAATGGCGTTCACCATTTTATCAGCTTTTGGATTGACCTTAAATACGATGGTACTTTTCGGATTGGTAATGGGATTAGGAATGCTAGTGGATGACGGAATTGTAGTGGTCGATAACGTATTTGCCAATATGCAAAAAGGAATGGATAGAGTATCCGCTTCAAAAATTGGAATTGGCGAAATCGCTTGGCCAGTAATTTCCTCAACAGCCACAACTTTAATGGCGTTTTTACCATTCGCCTTATGGCCTGGAACTATGGGGAAATTCATGAAATATTTCCCAATAACATTAACAGTTACGCTTACGGCTTCTTTATTTGTAGCGATGGTAGTAAATGCAGCTATGACAGGTGGTTCAATGGATACTGAAGACAGAAATGTTTCGAATAAATCAGCCAAGTTATATACGATTATTTTTAGTGTGGTTGGAATTGTATTTGTGTTTTTAGGAAATTTAACCGACTCAACTTTTGCTAAAGCAATTGGGCATTTAGCTATTATTTCACTAGGATTAATGTGGTTGTACAAACTGAAATTATACCAATGGACACAAGATTTTCAGTACAATTTTTTCCCTAAAATGGAAAACAAGTACAAAAATTTCTTAGCTAAAATTTTAACTGGAAAAAGAGCTTGGTTGGCATTAGCAACGATTATTGGAATGTTATTTTTCTCATTTATTTTATTAGGAATTTTCCCAAGAAAAGTATTGTTTTTCCCTGATAATATTCCAAATCAAGTTATTACTTATATCGAATATCCACAAGGAACAGATATTGCAAAAACCAACAAGGCGACTTTATTTGTTGAAAAACAAGTAATAGAAATCTTAAATAAATATGTAGATCCAAAGACTAATAAAAACTACTTAGCCGAAAGTATTGTTTCGCAAGTGGGTGTAGGTGCTGGAAATCCAAATGTGGATGCGGGTTCCGCTTCAGAAACACCATATAAAGGAAAAGTAACGGTAAATTTCTCGGAATATAAATTTAGACAAGGCGTAAATACGACAGAAGTTTTAGATGAAATTCGTGCAAAAGTAAAAGGTGTTGCCGGTGCTACAGTTACAGTCGAAAAAGATGCGAACGGACCACCAGCGGGTTACCCAATTAGCGTACAATTAACAGGAATCGATTACCAAGAAATGTTGGTAGAAGCGGACAAAATGATTGCATTTCTTAATTCGAAAAACATTCAAGGAATTGAGCGTTTAAGTGTGGATGTAAATAAAGAAAGTCCTGAATTAGAAGTTAAAGTTGACCGTGTTAGCGCAGGAAGTATGGGCGTTTCAACTGGACAATTGGGGTTTAATTTGCGTCGTTCGGTATATGGCCAGGAAATCTCTACTTATAAAGAAGGTGATGACGATTACAATATTACGATGCGTATGCAAGACGACCAACGTAAAAATGAAAATATATTGTTCAATCAATCTATCACGTTCCGAAATCAGAATAACGGACAAATGATGCAAGTGCCAATTTCGGCGGTATCGCAAACCAATAAAACCACCACTTACAACCAAATCAAAAGAAAAAACCAGAAACGAATCATGACGGTGTATTCCAACGTTTTAACGGGTTATAATGGTGATGAAATTACAAAACAAATTGAGTCTGAATTAAAATCGTATAAATTCCCAAAAACCGTGAGTTATTCCTTTTCTGGAGTACAAGAAGAACAAGGTAAAAACCAAAGTTTCTTACTATATGCGCTATTTTTAGCCTTAGCCGGAATTACGATTATTATTGTGTTACAGTTTAATTCGGTTTCTAAAACTATGGTGATTTTATTTACGGTTTTATTGAGTTTTAGTGGAGTTTTCTACGGATATGTAATTGCTAATATGGATTTCGTTATCTTGATGACGATGATGGGAATCATTTCGTTAGCCGGAATTGTAGTGAAAAACGGAATTGTATTGATGGACTTTTTCGTCTTATTATTAGATAAAAAAGTAGCCGACAACAGCCTAAAAAGCCACGACGATTTATCATTAGAAGAAATAAAAGACATTATTATCGAATCGGGTAAAAACCGTTTAAGACCTGTATTATTAACGGCATTAACCGCAATTTTAGGATTAATTCCGTTAGCTATTGGATTGAATTTTGATTTCTTTGCATTAATTACTGAATTTAATCCACACTTATATATGGGTGGTGATAACGTAATTTTTTGGGGACCTTTAGCCTGGACCATTATCTTCGGATTAACCTATGCTACTGTTTTAACGTTAGTTATGGTTCCAGTAATGTTCTACTTGGTAAAAAGAGTGAAATATTGGTTAAGAGATAGAAAAACAACTGTTATAATTAATTAATTTTTAGTTTGTAAAAAAAAAGCTGTTTCGAGAGAAACAGCTTTTTTTGTGTAAAGTTTATTTTTTTAACAAATCTCTAATTTGCGTTAAAAGTTCTTCTTGCGTAGGCCCCGAAGCCAATGAAACTTCTTCTTCTGTTTTTTTAATTTTATTAAGTGATTTTACCATTAAAAAAATCACGAAAGAAATCACTAAAAACCCAATTATGGCAGCTAAAAACTTACCGTATAAAATACCACCTTCGGTTTTTAAAAGCGCTAAATCGGCTACGTTTGCTGCTTTTAAGGCTGGGTTTAGAATGGCTGGTGTAATTACATCGTCAACAAGGGATTTTACAATGCCACCGAAAGCACCTCCAATGATGACTCCAACAGCTAAATCCATTACGTTGCCTTTCGCAATAAAATCTTTAAATTCAGAAATAATTTTCATAGATGTTAAATTTAGATTTACGAAGTTATAAAAAAACAGTTTTAATTTTTATAAAAAATTCTTTTTACACGCTGCGAAATGCTAGTTAAAATTTCATACGGAATGGTATCGCAAACGCTTGCTATTTCTTGTACGTGCGGGTTTTCACCAAAAATAATTACTTCATCGCGTTCTTTACACGGAATTGAAGTAACATCTACCATTAGCATATCCATACAAATATTTCCTAAAATAGTTGCTTTTTGGTTGTTAATCATCACATAACCTTTTTCATTTCCCCAAGCACGTCTAATTCCATCTGCGTATCCAACAGGAATTGTGGCAACTTGCATTTGTTTTTTAAGCATAAACTTTCTATTGTAGCCAATACTTTCATTTTCATTAACAGTTCTTATTTGCGAAATAACACTTTTTAAAACGCTTGTATTTTCTAAAGATAATTGTTCTTCTTTAGAGTTGCCCACACCATAAATTCCAATTCCTAAACGCACCATTTCAAATTGATATTCTGGGTAATTAAAAATTCCGGAAGTGTTTAAAATATGTCGAATAGGCTGAATAGCCAATGCACTAGAAACTTCATTAGCTATAGACTCAAATAGTTGAATTTGTTGTAAGGTAAACGCTTTAAAATCAAAGTTATCTGACGCCGACAAATGCGAAAAAATACTAGTCACTTTCACAAAATTATTGTGTTTTAATAACGCAATCAATTCCAAAACTTCAGATTTTTCAAATCCTAAACGGTGCATGCCCGTATCTATTTTTAAATGAATTGGATAGCCGTTGAGGTTCTTTTCTTTTGCTAACTCAATAAAGGAAGTTAACCCAGAAACGGAATACATTTCCGGTTCTAAATTATAAGCTATCATAGCTTTATAACTACTAATTTCAGGATTTAATACCATAATTGGAGTGGTAATTCCTGCTTTTCTTAATGCAATTCCTTCATCGGCGAAAGCCACACCCAAATAAGCTACTTTTAAATGTTCTAGTTGTTTGGCTATTTCATATCCGCCATTTCCATAACCAAAAGCCTTCACCATAACCATAATTTTGGTGGTGTTTTGTAGTTTTTGTTTGTAAAAATTATAATTTGACGTTAACGCATCAAGGTTAATTTCTAAAACTGTTTCATGTACTTTTTCTTCTAATAAAACAACAATTTCATCAAAGTTAAAACTTCTGGCACCTTTAATTAAAATGGTTTCATTTTTAAACGAATCGGTATTAAATTGTTGCAAAAACGCTTGTGTATTGGCAAACGAAATCACATTTGGCACATCTTTAAAATACTTTCCAATGGTTTCTCCGATGGTTATAATTTGTGTAATATTATTTTGCTGTAATAGTTTGATTACATTACTATAAAGTTCTTTAACATTTAAACCACTTTGAAAAATATCGGATAAAATGATTGTTTTTTTCTGATGTAGTTTTTGTTGTTCTAAAAAGTCTAAAGCTATTTTTAGTGATTGGTAATCGCTTGAAAAACTATCATCAATTAATAAGCAATTATTAATTCCTTTTTTAGCTTGTAGTCGAATTTCAATAGTGTATAATTTTGAAATCCTATCTGTTATTGTTGAAATGTTTACGTTAAAATATAATAATGTACAAATACAAGTTATTGCATTTTCAATAGAAATAACATCTGTAAACGGAAGTGAAACTTTAAAAATTTCGGTTTTATATTGAATTTCTAAAGTAGTATTTAAACTATTTTTTTCTGTAGATAGTATAAAAACAGTTGCCTTAGCATCTTCAAAACTCCAGGTAAATGTTGGGATAGTTATGTGTTTTTCAATCCAATCGTTTTTTTCTAAAATCAGCACTTCTGCTTCGGAAAACAGCTTGCATTTTTCAATTATTTTTTCTTCAACTGTTGTAAAACCTTCCTGATGTGCGTTGCCTAAATGTGTAAATATTCCAATATTAGGCTGGATAATTTCACCTAAATGTTGCATTTCACCTTTTAGAGAAATTCCGGCTTCGAAAATGCCCAGTGTATGATTTTCATTGATTCCAAAAACAGAAAGCGGTACGCCAACTTGCGAATTAAAACTTTTAGGACTTCTAACAACTGAATAATCTGGACTTAAAAGAAAATTCAACCATTCTTTTACAATCGTTTTTCCATTGCTCCCGGTAATTCCGATAGTTTTTATTTGAAATTGGGCTTTGTATGTTTTAGCTAAATTTTGTAAAGCAATTGTAGTGTTTTCTACTGTGCAAAAATGCGCTTTTCCCTTCACATTTTCGGGAATATATTCCACTACAAAATGCTGCACCCCTTTTTCAATCAAACTTTCAATAAAAGTATGTGCATCATTATTTTGACCTTTTAAACAAAAAAATAAAGAGGTATTTCCGTTTTGTAAACTACGACTATCAATAGAAATATGCTCAAATTCTATCATAGAATTTGAGAAGTTTATATTGGCTTCGTTTAATATATTAGATTTTATAACCATTTCCACTAATTAGTTTGAGTAAATTTGTGTTTAATTTACTTTTCTTTTTCTTCACGCATCGCTTTATAATATGCGGCTCTACTTAAAGGTTCATATTCTTCAGTTTCACCTAACATTACTAATTTTTTATCGTCCGATTTTCTAAAACTATAATTGGCTAAATTTCCAGTTCTGGTGCATACAGCGTGCACTTTTGTAACGTATTCGGCAGTTGCCATAAGTGCTGGCATAGGCCCAAAAGGATTGCCTTTAAAATCCATATCTAAACCCGCAACAATTACTCTAATCCCGCTGTTGGCTAAGTCATTGCAAATTGTAATAATTTCATCATCAAAAAACTGAGCTTCATCAATTCCCACAACATCGCAACCTTGCGCTAAAATTCTAATATTTTCTGCAGCAGGAACCGGAGTTGAACGAATTTCATTTTTGTTGTGCGATACCACCATTTCATCATTATACCGCGTATCAATTGCCGGTTTAAAAATCTCCACTTTTTGTTTGGCAAATTGTGCTCGCTTTAAGCGTCTAATTAATTCTTCTGTTTTACCTGAAAACATAGAGCCACTAATGACTTCTATCCAACCAAATTGTTCTTCCTGATTTACCGTATTTTCTAAAAACATTTTTAATCTAAATTAATTAACTTCAAGTTAAAGGTATAAAAAACATGTGTACATCTGTGTTGAAAAAAAAATTGTAAAAATACTTTCTACTAGAATTTATACACATAATTTCTTTTACCTTTGTAATAATAACAAAAATATAAAAATCAAAGCTATAAAAGTTCAACACAAACAAAAAGTTATGAAGAAAAAAATTGAAGGCGAATTAATTAGCATAGCGCACCGTTTATTAAAGCTAAAAAGTCATACAGAAACCATTCAATTACTAGAAGAAGTGAAGAAATTGTATGAGCAATTATCGCTATTAAAATTTTACGAGGCGAATACAGCTTTGGTAAATGAAGAGTTTTCTGAGGAAATTTTTGAAGAAAAAGTAGAGAAAATTATAGTAGGATCTATTGAAGTTGTTGAAGAAGAAGAAATTTATCCAGAAATGGCTTCAAAAGAGCACATTGCACAAATTGAAGAAGAACTTTTTGAGAAAAACGACATTTCTCACGAACTTTTTCCTTCAAAAGAAATAGAGGAGACTGAAAAGGAAGAAATTATTTCTGAAAGTATTGATGAAGTAACACTTGAAGAAGAGTCCGTTCAAGAAGAAGAGCCAGATCAAGTAATTGAAACTCAAAACAAGAAGAAAAAAGCAACTTCAAATCCCGAAATTATTGGCACAAAAGTGACCAAACAAATTTCAATGGAAGATATTTTAGTTCACGATTACCAAGATACGTTTTTTGAGAAAAAAGAATTTACAAATGAAGCAACTTCAGATATTTCTGAATCTTTAAATGAGGCGGAAATTGTTGAAGAAAAAGCGGAAGAAATAAATATTGAAGTTGAAACAGAAACAGCTTCAGAGCCTGAAATAGAAATTCAAACAGAAGAAATAACGCCAATTGTAATCGGGAAAGCAATTGTTTTAGGATTAAACGATAAAATTGCGTTTGAGAAAAATTTGTTTGCAGATAACGGCGACGACTTACAACGCGTTTTATCACAATTAAACACTTTTACCAATTGGGATGATGCAAAGTCTTTTGTCTTAGATTTTGTAAAACCGGATTATAATAATTGGGAAAATAAAGAAGAATTTGAAGTTCGATTTTTAGAAATTTTGGAGAATAAATTTAAATAAATGAACACAGATTTCACAAATTAACACAGCAAATAATTTGTGAAATTCGTGTTTTAAATTGTTTTAAATGAGTAAATTATATATAGTGCCTACGCCAATCGGCAATTTAGACGACATGACTTTTCGTGCCATTCGCGTGCTTAAAGAAGCCGATTTAATATTAGCCGAAGACACACGTACTAGCGGAAAATTACTAAAGCATTTCGAGATTGCTACTCACATGCACAGTCACCACATGCACAACGAACATAAAACCGTAGAAAATTTAATTGCTCGATTAAAAGGTGGCGAAACCATTGCATTAATTTCCGATGCGGGAACGCCAGCCATTTCTGATCCCGGATTTTTATTAACACGCGCTTGTGTGGAAAACGGAATTGAAGTTGACTGCTTACCTGGCGCGACAGCTTTTGTACCAGCTTTGGTAAATAGTGGTTTGCCAAACGATAAATTTATTTTCGAGGGCTTTTTACCCGATAAAAAAGGAAGACAAACACGTTATTTGGCTTTAGCAGAAGAAACACGCACCATGATTTTATACGTTTCTCCACATAAATTATTAAAAACCTTAGCTGAGTTTATCCAATATTTTGGTGAAGACAGACCCATTTCTGTTTCCAGAGAAATTTCAAAATTACACGAAGAAACCATACGTGGAACAGCCGAAGAAGTTTTAAAACATTTTGAAGAAAAAGCGCCAAAAGGGGAGATTGTGGTTTGTGTTGGAGGGAAGAAATAGTGTTCAGTTAACAGTTATAAAAAATATTTATATATTTGTTATTCAATATTATAAGCCAAAAATCGTAAATCATAACTCGTTAATCCAAAATCATTATGCGTTGGAATCTAAAATCAAAGCCAGAAAAAGAAAAAGTACAAGCCTTACAAAATGCCCTTCAAGTAGATGAAATCATCGCTACTTTATTAGTTCAAAGAGGAATAGCAACCTACGAACAAGCCAAAACATTTTTTCGTCCCACTTTACAAGATTTGCACAATCCATATCTCATGAAAGATATGGACAAAGCGGTTTCTCGTATCGAAAAAGCCATTGCTAGTAATGAAAACATTTTAGTTTTTGGCGATTATGACGTCGATGGAACTACAGCTGTTTCTTTAGTTTCGAGTTATTTACGAAGTTATTACCCCAATGTGGCGACATACATTCCAGACCGATATAATGAAGGTTACGGCATTTCATATCTAGGAATTGATTACGCCGAAGACAACGATGTTTCGTTAATAATAGCACTCGATTGTGGGATTAAATCAATCGATCACGTGAATTATGCCAAAGCAAAAAATATCGATTTCATCATTTGTGACCACCACAGACCAGGCGAATTTTTGCCAGATGCCATTGCTGTTTTAGATCCAAAACGCGAAGATTGTTCCTATCCCTATGACGAATTATGTGGTTGTGGTGTAGGATTTAAATTGATTCAAGCGTTAGCCGAAAATAGAAACCAAACTATTGAAGATTTACTACCGTATTTAGATTTGGTGGCTACTGCCATTGCTGCTGACATTGTCCCAATTACAGGCGAAAATCGTGTCTTAGCAAAATTTGGTTTGGAAGTCATAAATGCCAATCCGCGACCAGGAATCAAAGCATTAATTCAAAATGTAAAGAAAAAAGTCTTAACGATTACCGACGTGGTTTTTATTGTAGCTCCAAGAATCAACGCTGCAGGAAGAGTGAAACACGGAAACGAAGCCGTGGCACTTTTAACCGAATACGATTTAGACCAAGCCGAACAATTTGCTTCTGAAATTGAGCAACATAATTCGGACAGAAAAGAATTGGACAAACAAATTACCAAAGAAGCGTTACTTCAAATCGAAGAAAATAACGAGCAAAACCGATTTTCAACGGTTGTTTATCAAGAAAATTGGCACAAAGGCGTTATCGGAATTGTTGCTTCTCGATTGGTTGAAAAGTATTATCGTCCAACGATTGTTTTTACAAAAAGCGGCGATAAATTAGCCGCTTCGGCACGTTCCGTAAAAGATTTTGATGTTTATAATGCGTTAGAAGCGTGTGCCGAACATTTGGAACAATTTGGTGGCCACATGTATGCCGCTGGGATGACATTGAAAGAAGAAAATTATGAAAAATTCAAAGCAGCTTTTGAAAATGAAGTCAAAAACACCATTCATCCAGATTTATTATCACCAGAAATTTCAGTTGATTTAGAAATGAAATTTTCAGATTTTGACGAAAAATTTATGCGGATTTTAAAACAATTTGAACCCTTCGGACCAGAAAATATGACACCTGTTTTTATGTCTAAAAATGTTATCGATTCAGGTTACGCCAAAACATTGGGTAACGATGAAGAACATTTAAAAGTCTTTGTAAAACAAAATAATTCGCCAAATTTTAATGCGATTGGCTTTGGTCTTGGAGATAAAATAAATCTTGTAAAAAACAGAAATCCTTTTGAGGCCGTTTATGTTTTAGAGGAAAATGAGTGGAACGGAACCGTGAGTTTGCAATTGCAATTGCGGGATGTAAGGACAAGTGAAAAGTAAAAAGTGAATAGTGAATAGTGAATAATGAAAAGGCAGGGTTTTTAAATAATTCTAACATCGTCAGTTCGAGTGTTTTTTATAAAATTGCCCGAGCTATTTTGTAAAAAATGTATCGAGAATAATTGAAAATTTGCGTTTCTATAGTTCTCGATACAATTTTAGAAAACAAAAATCAGCATTTTTCCTTTCTAAAATCACTCGAAATGACGAAGCTTAATGAACAGTAAAAAGTGAAAAGGAAAAAGTTTTCAACTATGTTAATCTGTTAAATCTGTGTACCCATAAAATGACAAAAAAAGACCCATTTTCCTCCTTAAAAATCCCAGAATTTCGTTGGTTTATTCTCATGAGATTGGCTATTGTGTTGGCTTGTTCTATGCAATTTGTACTTATTGAATGGGAAGTGTATCGAATTACTAAAAATCCATGGTCATTAGGATTAATTGGTCTTATGGAAGTGATTCCGGCAGTAATTATGGCTTTGTTTGCTGGGCATATTGTAGACCAATCCGAAAAAAGAAATATGTTGCTCAAATGTTTTGCAGGAACGGCAATAATTAGTGTATTATTTTGTTATTTGGTTCATCCTGAAACCGCCTTATCCATTGGAAAACAACCTTTTTTATATGGTATTTATGCCTTGGTTTTTTTGGGCGGCATCATTCGGGCGTTTATTATTCCATCTGTATTTAGTTTGTTAGGTTTAATTGTACCTAAATCGCAATTTACTAACGCAGCTACTTGGAGTAGTTCTTCTTGGCAATTTTCTGCTGTAATTGGACCGGCTTTAGCGGGATTTTTAATTGGTGGAATTGGCGTTTTCAATTCTATGATTTTTGTAACAATTTCGATTATTTTAGGAATTTTTATGTTGTTACAAATTAGTAAAAAACCCATTTTAAACAAAAAAATCGGCGAACCAGTTACAGAAAGCTTAAAAGCCGGAATTAGATTTGTGTTTCAAAATAAAATTATTTTAAGCGCACTTTCATTAGATATGTTTGCGGTTTTATTTGGCGGTGCCGTTGCTTTGTTACCTATTTTTGCGCAAGATATTTTAAAAGTTGGATCAGAAGGATTCGGAATTTTGCGCGCCGCACCAGCCATTGGGGGTTTGCTTACTATGCTGGCTTCTACGATGTTTTCTATAGAAAAAAATACAGGTAAAAAATTATTATTGGCCGTTTTCGGTTTCGGAATTTGTATTATCGTTTTTGGATTGTCTCAAAACTTTTGGATTTCGGTAACTGCTTTATTTTTAAGCGGCGTTACAGATGGTTTTTCAGTAGTAATTCGTTCTACAATTCTTCAAATTTACACGCCCGATGATATGCGCGGCCGTGTTTCTTCAGTAAATTCTATTTTTGTGGGATCTTCAAACGAATTAGGAGCGTTTGAAAGTGGACTAACCTCTAAATTATTCGGAGTCGTTAATGCAGTAGTTTTTGGTGGCATCATGACTTTACTAGTAGTAGGAACAACCGCAGTAGCTTCACCAAAATTCAGAGATTTAGAAATAGAAAAAGAGTAGAAAATTGTATTTAAGTCCAATCGTAAACTTCTTAATTGAATTTTGACATTGAATTTTGTTATTCGTATTTTTTCAATTCAAATGTTTCGCCATCAAAAACGCCGTAGGTAAAATAACCTATCCAATCGCCTAAATTGATGTATTTTGAATTTTCATTCAATTGAATTTCCATAGGTAAATGGCGGTGGCCAAAAACAAAAAAATCGTAATGTTTGGTTTCTAATTTGCGTTTGCAGTATTGTACCAGCCATTCGTTTTCTTCACCTAAAAATTTCACGTCTTCTGCGCCAGAAATCAGTTTATTTTTAACCGATAAATATTGCCCTAATTTCACACCAATATCGGGATGCAACCAACGAAACAACCATTTTGAAAACGGGTAAGTAAAAACTTTTTTCATGCGTTTGTAACCCATGTCGCCAGGACCTTTTCCGTCACCATGACCAATTAAAAACTTTTTGCCATTAAAAGCAAATTCTTTATTGTCGTAATATACTGGAATATTGAGTTCTTTTTCAAAATAATCACCCATCCATAAATCGTGGTTTCCAACGAAAAAATAAATTGGAATTCCAGCGTCTTTTATTTCGGCTAATTTGCCTAAAACTCTAACAAATCCTTTAGGAATTACGGTTTTGTATTCGAACCAAAAATCAAATAAATCGCCCAACAAAAAAATGGCTTCAGCGTCTTTTTTTACTTCATCTAGCCAAGCTACAAATTTTTGTTCTCTGGGAAAACTAATTTCTGAAGTTGGCGCACCAAAATGCTGATCGGAAGCAAAATATATTTTTTTTGAATTCAAAACAATTATTTTTTACAAAACTAACAAAAATAAATATACAAAAAACAGCTTGTTGTCGGTAAAAAGATATCTTTCGTCGATATATTGAGGGTATTTATTAAAATTTTATATTTTTGTATACTATAGAATATTAATTAACCACAATAAACCCTAATGAAAAAGCTACTTTTATTATTATTTATGTTTGCAGGTTTCAGTGTTTTCGGACAATTATCCCAAAACTTTGAAGGCGCAACTTTCCCGCCTACTGGCTGGACAACTTTTGAAACAGGAACTGGTACAGGTCAA
>CAMCVI010000012.1 GCA_945881885.1 Chryseobacterium gleum
TTGTTCTTCAATAGGCGGAAGAGGAATTTCAATTTCTCTAAAATCATTTTTTTGTAAATGTTTTATAGTTGCACCCTTAAAATGTTTTTCATTAATGTATTCTTGATTTAGTAGTAAAAAAAAATAAAAATACTTAATATCAGTATTATTTTTTGTTTTTATTGACCAAGTATCAGTAGAATAAGATGCCTTCCCTTCGTAAAAGTGAACATAAAAATTTCCACCAGTTGGCAAATAAATATTATAACCATCAATAATACTTTTATTATATGTTTTGACTTTCTTACCACTAATAAAGAAAGGATATTCACCTTCTTCATTTCCTTTAGATTTTAAAATAGATTTTTTATTTTCTAAAATAATATCGCCCAATTTTTTTATATCCCAACCTTGTTTCATATCAATTCCAAAATTGAGTTTAATATATCAGCACTTTCTTCGTCCAATGCTTTCATCTCCTCCAAAATTTCTTGAGGTTGGCGTAAAGCGGCTTCTTCTTTTTTATTAGGGTTTTTGGCACTTAGGTCAAAAGTAGTTTGGTCAATATCTTTTACAGCAATGCTCCAAGAGTTGTCGCTATCTGCTTTTGTTTTTTGTAATTCAATAAAATCGGCTAAATCTTTTTCGTTTAAGGCATTTGTCTTTCCTAAATTTCTATCCAAGTTCAATTGGTAAAACCATACCTTCTTGGTAGCACTTCCTTTTTCAAAAAACAAAACCACTGTTTTTACACCAGCACCAGTAAAAGTTCCACCAGGCAAATCTAAAACAGTGTGTAGGTTACAACTTTCTAACAATTGTTTACGTAATGCCACAGAAGCATTATCGGTATTGCTTAAAAAAGTATTTTTAATTACCACCGCAGCCTTACCACCAGCCTTTAGTATTTTAATAAAGTGTTGTAAAAATAAAGAGGCGGTTTCTCCAGTTTTAATCGGGAAGTTTTGTTGCACTTCGGCACGTTCCTTACCGCCAAACGGAGGATTTGCCAGTATAATATCGTAACGGTCTTTTTCTTGAATATCGGCTAAGTTTTCGGCAAGGGTATTGGTATGTATAATGTTTGGTGCTTCAATACCGTGAAAAATCATATTCATTGTGCCAATAATATAAGCCAATGATTTTTTTTCTTTACCGTAAAAGGTATTCTTCTGTAAGGTTTCTACATCGGTAGTCGTTAGTTTTTTGCTGCTTTGCAAATAGGCAAAAGCTTCACATAAGAAACCAGCACTTCCCACAGCACCATCATATATTTTATTTCCAATTTCTGGAGCAACCACTTTAACAATTGTGGTAATTAATGGTCTTGGCGTATAGTATTCACCACCATTACGCCCAGCATTACCCATATTCTGTATTTTGGACTCATACAAATGGCTCATTTCGTGCTTTTCAGCGTGGGTACGGAAACGAAGTTCGTCAATACGGTTTATTACTTCACGAAGGTTATATCCGCTTTGTATGCGGTTTTTAAGTTCGCTAAATATCTCTCCTATTTTATATTCAATAGTATCAGCACTAAGAGCATCAGCCTTAAATTTTTTAAGGTAAGGAAATAGTTGAATGTTTACAAAATCGGCAAGGTCATCGCCAGTTAAGGCGGCGTTGTGGTCAATCTTACCATCAGCACCTTTTGGAGCTGCCCAAACATTCCATTGGTATTCAGTATCTATAAGTGGCTTGTATTGTTTTCCAGTTAATTCAGCAGCCGTTGCTTTATCATTTTCTAAATCGTCTAAGTACTTTAAGAACAACACCCAAGAGGTTTGCTCTACGTAATCTAATTCGCTACCGCATCCAGCATCTTTGTGTAAGATGTCATCTATATTCTTGAAAGTTTGTTCAAACATTGTTTTTGTTATTATTTCTTGGTTTTCAAATATAATAAAATATAGCTAAATTCTAAAGTAATTTTTAACTTTAAGATATTCTAAAAAGGCTTTAGAACCTTTAATTTCAAGCTCATCTTTAAAACCTCTTATTAGACTTATAATAGGCTTTGGATTATTAACATTGACTTTTAGTAAGTAAAGGTCAGAATTTTTGATTTTATAACAAAAAGAGAGGGCAATTGCCCTCTCTTTAATTTGTTTAAAACTTATTTGTTTAAATAACTTATTATACGATTATTAGCCGTCGATTGTTTTTATTTATTGTTTAATTAATTTCACAGTTTTATTAAAGTTGATTCCTTTAAAATTAAGAATGTATATGCCATTTTGTAGGTTACTTAAGTCCAACTCTTTATTATCTAATGAACTATCAAAAGAACCTTCAACTACTTTTTGACCTAAAGTATTATACAATTCATAAGTACCTGAATTTTCTTTTGAAGTAATATATATTTTTGATGTTGTTGGATTGGGATAAACTATAAAACTATTCAGATTATCAAATGTGTCAATATTTAAGGCTTGTTCAATTAATTGCATACCAGCTAAAGCATTTATTTTACCTCTACCCCATTTTACATTAGGTGGTGTTGAATAAGTTGTGCCATAAAATTGAAATGAATCAGAAACTGGAGAAGCTGTAATTGAAGTATTAGCAATAATTGTCCTAACATCATTAGTTGTAAGTTGTGGAGCGGCTTGTAACCACAAAGCAATAATTCCACTTACTACTGGAGCTGCCATTGATGTTCCTTGCATTTTACCGTAAGAATAAGTTCCATAAACATTTGTTACATCATTAATAACTGGACCACCAGATTGATAATTTGTATCGAAAGAGTTTAATGATGAAACAATTCTATTGCCTGGTGCAGTAACATCTGGTTTAATAATCAAGTCAGCTCTTGGACCTTTACTTGAAGAATATGAAAGTCCACCAACCGTTCCTGGGGGATTTCCTAAATTTTCATTAGTTGCATTATATGAGCCAACTGTAATAACACCTGAAGCATTACCTGGCTCTGTAATTGAAAAATAATCATCCCCATCGGTGAAACTAAAACCAGATGGATTAATAAATTCACATTGATTACACCATGAATGGACGTTATCACCAATAGATTGAATTGAAACAACTAAATAATCTGTTGCAGTATCATTTAGGGTATTACATGAAATTCTTAAGTGAGGTCTATTGTTCAAAGGATTTATTTCTGAAGTTAATGAAATTGTCCAGTTATCATCATTAAGTGGCCCAAAATCAACATCAACTAAAGTGTATGGATTCTGAAAATTTAAATTACCATTTATTATAAATTGAATTACACTTGAATCATAAGTTTGATTAGAAGTATTATAAACTCCAATAGTAACTCCAAAAGCACTATTTACACCTTGGTTATTTCCCCAAATATCAATGTTTGATGCACCAATATTCTTGTTATTCAAAATAAATTTAGTTTGATTACCATTAAAAATATTTACTGCATGTTTTTTTGCCCCTCCATCATTACCAGCTGATTTTACCATTATTAATCCCTGATTTGTAGATAATGCATTTAGAGAAGCACTTAATAAATCAGTACCGTCATGAGGCCCAAGATTTATTCCAAAACTCATATTAATAACTGCAGGTTTACTAACAGAGTTTGCATAATTTTTTATGTAGTTAATTGCATCAACTAATTTTGTGCTGTTTGATGTTCCTGCAATTTCACCAACTAAATCACTACCATTTGAAACTAATATTATATCCGTATCAGGAGCCATTCCTTTTAATAAGCTTGGGTTTCCATTTCCAGAACCTGCAGCAATACCTGTAACATGACTGCCGTGAGATTCATTGGTCATATCTCTCATTTTGTTCAATATAGCTGTTGAACTAACATATTCAGAACCATAATTAAAAGTAGTGGGTGAATTTCCTGTTGTATTATTTTGTTCCCATACTTTTTTAATTCTTAGATTTCCATTACTATCTTTAAAATTTGGATGGGTGTAATCTAAACCAATGTCAATTATCCCTATGATTACTCCAGTACCAGTATAAGATTGGCTTAGACCAGTACCCAAATGAACAGAATTAGTATTAGTTTGAGTTCTTGCATTACTTACTTCTAATTCTAATTTTTCACCTATGTCAGCATATTTTAAACATTCTATGTTCTCTAAAAGTGGCAAATCATTAACTTTTACAAATGCTGTTGAAATGTTTTCTGATATTTTCAAAACATCTAAGAAAATATTTTTACTGTTAAAATTTGTACAATCGTTTTCAAATAATAAAGTAATCCTTACTAAACTGTTTAAATTTACTTCTGTAAGTATATTACTTTTATTTAGTTGAGCTTCTGAAAAGAGTGACCTTGTAACAATAGAAAGTTTAGAATTTTCTAATTTACTTTCAACTTTAATAATTCTTGATTCATCGGTAAAAATCTGTTGTGAAAATAAGTTAAAACTTAATAAAAGCACAAGTAAATTTAGTGGTTTTGAAATACTATTTTTCATAATTAAAAAACCAACCGCCCCAAGTTGGCTTTACTCCATAAAAAAACAGCGTGGGACAGTTTACTCTACCTGTCGTTGAGGTGGTCGAATACCTGCATACAAAGTAAAGCAAAGCCCACGCATATCGCATGAGCGTTCACTCTGACTTCCTTGTATGCATTTGAAATTTCGACCTTTCAACAACAGATTATCAGCAAAACGCTATTTTTAGTAAAATTAACTTAACAAATGTATAAAATTTTGCTGATAACTCTGTCTTTTGCTTTTAATATTAATCAAGTATCTTTTAAAACATATAAAAAAATGTTTGCTTTAGTTGATTGTAATAACTTCTATGCCAGTTGTGAAAGGGTATTTAATCCTTCATTAAGTTGTTAAGGCTGTATTTTCAAGTCCAGCAGAAGATTAGTTTGATGAGAAGATTAGTTTGGATGAGAAGTACATAACAAAGCCTAATTCTACCTACATTATTAAGATTAGAGGTAGTTAAGCATTTGATAAGGGATTTTTAGTTAAATAATCTATCAATCTTAGCTTTTGATTCTTTGTTTGGAGTTCTACTTTTAAAAATTTGTTCCCCAGATATAGATTCACTTTTTTTGTTTATAAAAAATTGGGAAGATATATTACAAACATCTTTAATGTTTTCATAATCAATAATTTTTTTATCTTTTAGTAATCTCAAAAAGTAACTTAATTCACCCAGATTTTTTTTCCAAATTATTTTTTCAGCTCTTTCTATTTCAAAGCCTACAAACACTTTTATTAACAAAGGCTTTTGAGTTTTATTTACATAGCCAAATATAATTAAATTATTAAATATTTTTTTTATAATATTGGATGTTGGCCTATCATTTGCTTTTAGATTTATAAATTTTGTTTGTTTCTTAATTTCATGAGTTGTAATTTTTATTTTTGAATTAGCTCTTAATTGAATATTTGTAATTTCCCTATGTTTAGAATGGTCAATATTTTTGTTGATTTCTTCTTTTGAAGTTATGTAAACAAAAAAGTCATTCATTATGTAAAATAAATTATCGGTTAAACTTTTTTCATAAGAATTAATTTCTTCACCTTTAGATTTTAAATTATTATCACTATAATCTAAAATAGTTTTCGATAATTTATCGTATGAAATAAATTCATCAATTTTGATTGCTTTTGACATTTCATTTAAGTGGTAAATAAATCCGATGATTTCAGGGATTATTTCCAAATTCCATTTAATTGAACTTCGCTTATGTTTTCGGAAATAATCTTTGTTTACCATTAAAGTTAGTCCTAAATCAAAATTGGTTTTTACGGCTGGAGGAAGAGATTTGTAGTATTCTAAAAATAAGTCATATAAACCTAAAATATCTTTATATTCATCAGTTTTGAAGTCAGTTCTTTTATAAACTTTAATTTCCATAGTATGTTCTATTAATAAAGTCACCCTCTAATTCAATTGGGAGTGAAGCAATATAATTACTTGTTGTTGTGATGTTTGTATGACCTAATTTTTCTTTTATATATGTAATTGGGGCTCCATTTTGTGACATGTGAGTTGCCCAAGTATGCCTTGCATTATAAAATGTTATATTATCAGTATTTATTTTATCCTTTGTTAAAATTTTAAAATTATTATTTAGAACTGATAGGAACTGTTTGATTTTTTTGTGTTGGATTTCGGATGAATCAGCTTTATCAATTATACCAAAAACATATTCTTTGTTTTTATCAAAAAGCCTATCAAGAATAGTCTTGTTTTTATCATGTAAGGGTAAAACAATTTCGGTATTGTTCACTCTGTTATTTTCAGTTTTTCTTCTTATAAATCTAACACTTTCTTTGGAAATATTATTGCATTTTAAATAAGCCAAATCAGTAAGATTAATTCCGCAAGTATAATATGAAAAAAGCCAATAATCTTTAGCAAACTCTTGGTTTTTATTTTTTGGTATTAACCCCTCTAAAATTGTAATATCATTTTTTGATAAAACTTCTTTTATCATTTTTTGATTTTTTATTGCAAATTGAGTTTTGCCAAACGGGTAGTTATTTTTTTCAACCACACCACGTTTAATAGCTTCGTTGTAAATAGCTCTTAAACCTCTTAAATAAATACCAATTGTGTTGGTAGAGCAGTTTCTTGTTTTAAGTGCAAAATTTTCAAAACCTTTAAGCCATTTTAAGTTTATATCATCAAAAGTCAAAGCATTAAAATCCATTTTGATGTAAATTGCGTACAATTCGATGGAACGCATTGAGTCTCTGTATGAGTTTCGGGTACTTATTTTTTCAGATTTATTTAGTTCAATTATTTTTTCATCAAAAAAATATTTTACAGAATTTAAAGCAATTTTCTTACTTAAGTATTTTTGCTTAAGAATATCGATTTCAAAAGGTTCAATAGTTTTTACTAAATTTCTAATATAATGTATATATTCGTCCAATTCGTTTTTTAAAACAATTAATGTTTTTTTGTTTGATTTAGAAAAGTTCTTATGCTCTTCTTCTGTTAGCTCATATCGTGTTCTTAAGAAATAGTTTTGCTGTTTTACTGAGTCGTAAATTCTAATCTTTAAAGGATATTTCCCGTTTTTTAGTTTTCGCCGTAAATCAAAATAATAATCTACAGATACTTTTAAAAAAAAATTATTTGAAGTGGTCATGTTTTATTTGCAATAAATTTGCAATAAAATTATGCATAAATACAATAATATACAATAATATTACGCATATTTTTTTCCTTATATTACTGTTTATCAGTATTATTATATTATTTAATATTACATTTAACCTGACTCATAATCAGGTGGTCCCTGGTTCGAGCCCAGGTGGGACCACAATAAAAAAAAGCCTTTACAGAAATGTGGAGGCTTTTTGTTTTTAATCTACATAGTAAAACTAAAAACCGTATACTTTACTGGTATTAGCAACTAAATCTAGCAACTTTATTTTACATAAATAATTCATTTCCAATGTTAAATTTTCGCCAAAACTAAAAACTTAACATTGAATATTTAATATTTAATTTACCTTTGCGTAACATTTAGTTAACATTGAAACAACAAACAATAAATAAAAATGGAAGAAAACAATCAAATTGACGAGACAAATCAAACAGAAAAACCAGTAATTAGTAGTGTAACTCAACCAAAAACAACTACTCCTGTTAGAAGAACTGCTACAAGAAAACCAGTTGTAAAAAAAGTAGTTGAAGTAATACCTGTTTTAACAACAAGTAGACCTGCAAGAGTAAGAAAACCAATTGAAAAAAAACCAGTTGAAGAAATTAATTCTTCTACAGAAAGTATTACGGTAACAATTGCAGATGAAAGTGGTAATGATATTGTAGACGAAGTTACGCCTACAAATCAGGAAACAAAAAAATTAGAAAAAAATAACATTAAAAAATTGAAAAAGATGAGTAAAAAAATCACAGAAAAAGAAAAGAAAGAGAAAGCAAAGCAAAAAGAAAAACAAGCTGTAGCTAAAGCAAAACAAAAAGAAAAGGAAAAAAAAGCTAAGAAAAAGAAAAAAGAAAAAGCTAAGAAAGAAAAAGCTAAAATGAAATTAAAAGCTAAAGCAGCTCAGAAAAAAGCAGCAGCTAAAAAGAAAAAATCTAAAGCAAAATCTAAGAAAAAATAGATAAAAGTTTGCCCTAAACAAAAAAATCGGAACAATTGTTCCGATTTTTTTTTGTTAGTTTAATAGTTGACTAATTTCTTAATTCATACATCCTAGCTATATATTTTCCAACAACGTCAAATTCTAAATTTACTTTTGTGCCAATTTCAAAAGTATGAAAAATAGTGTGTTCATACGTATATGGAATAATTGCCACGCTAAAACTGTTTTTAGCTGAATTTACAACTGTTAAACTGGTGCCATTTACCGTAATAGAACCTTTTTCAATAGTAATATTGTTTAAAGCGGAATCGTATTCAAATGTAAATTCCCAACTACCACTTTTTTCTTGAATAGTTGTACAAACTGCGGTTTGGTCAACATGGCCTTGCACGATATGTCCGTCTAATCTGTCGCCCAATTTCATGGCTCTTTCAATATTTACTTTGTCGCCAATTTTCCACAAACCTAAAGTGGTTTTATTTATCGTTTCTTGGATAGCTGTTACTACGTGTTTGTTGTCAAATATTTCTACAACGGTCAAACAAACACCATTATGTGCCACACTTTGGTCAATTTTTAACTCATTCGTAATATTTGTTTGAATTGTTAAGTGTACATTTCCCTGATCTTTTTTGATATCTGAAATTATTCCGAGAGTTTCTATGATTCCTGTAAACATATGACGGTTTATTTTTATAAATTTGCATCAAAATTAAGAAATAAAAATGGTAAAACATTCGGAAAATATAATTGTTGGTGTTTCTATTGGAGACATGAACGGCATTGGACCAGAAGTAGTGTTAAAAACATTCGAAGATACACGAATGTTAGACATCTGCACACCTGTTATTTTTGCTAATGCTAAAATTGTTTCGTTTTTAAAAAGAACCTATAATTTAAACGCATTTATTCAAGGAATTGACAATTTAGATCAAATTGTTTTAGGGAAAATAAATGTTTTAAATGTATGGCGCGAAGGAGCTAATTTAGAAAACGGCAAATTGGATGAAGAAATTGGAAAATATGCCATAAAATCATTTCAAGCGGCAACAGCGGCTTTAAAAAACAACCAAATTGATGTTTTAGTAACTGCGCCTATAAATAAATACAACATTCAAGCGGATGATTATAGATTTGCAGGACATACCGATTATCTAAATGAACAATTAGAAGGTGAAGCCCTAATGTTTATGGTTCATGAAGACATAAAAGTGGGACTAATTACAGACCATATTCCTATTGCAGAATTGTCAAAACATATCAATTCAAAGTTAATTGAGAAAAAAATCAATACTATAAATCAAAGTTTAATTGCCGATTTTAAAATAAACAAACCAAAAATTGCAGTTTTGGGATTGAATCCACATAGCGGCGATAATGGCGTAATTGGCAAAGAAGATGATGAAATTGTGAAACCAAGTTTAGAGAAGATTTTTAAAAGTGGCATTCAAGTCTTTGGACCGTTTTCAGCAGATAGTTTTTTTGGTTCCAACCAATATAAAAATTACGATGCGGTAGTTGCGATGTATCACGACCAAGGATTAATTCCTTTCAAAACACTATCATTTGGCGAAGGCGTAAATTTTACTGCCGGATTAAACAAAGTAAGAACCTCACCAGATCACGGAACAGGTTTTGATATTGCTGGCAAAAACATAGCCAACGAAAGTTCTTTCAGAGAAGCCGTTTACAGCGCTATAGACATTTATAAAAACAGAATGGAATATCATGAATTAACCAACAACCCTTTGAAAAAAGGAACAGGTAAAGTTTAATTTAAAAAAAAGCAAAGAAAATTATTGTAATTCCAATATTTTTGTATCTTTGCACACCCTTATAAAAAGGGAAAAACTGATGTTATGGATATATTAAAAGAATTTTTAATCCCATTTTCAGGATTAAAACTGGGTAAACACCAGTTTGAATTTCAAGTAAACAATACGTTCTTTACTCATTTTGGCTATGACGAATTTAATAGTTCTAACATCAAAATGAATGTAGTATTAGAGAAAAAAAGCAATATGCTTGAGCTCAGTTTTTCGCACAAAGGAATTGTAAATGTTCCTTGCGATTTAACAAATGAGGATTTTGATTTACCAATTAAAGGCAAAATGAAACTCATAGTTAGATTTGGTGATGAATTTAATGATGACAATGATGAATTTATCGTTTTGCCTCATGATGAATTTCAAGTAAACGTAGCACAATATTGTTATGAAATGATGGTTTTATCTGTTCCAACAAAAAGAATACACACCGGAATAAAAGATGGCACATTACAATCAGAAGCATTACAAAATTTGGAAAAATTTTCTCCAAAAGAAACAAAAGCACAAGAGATTAAAGAAATAGACCCAAGATGGGAAGGTTTAAAAAAACTATTAACGGATAAAAAATAGAATAAAATGGCACATCCTAAACGTAGACAGTCCTCGACTAGAAGAGACAAAAGAAGAACACACTACAAAGCATCTGCACAACAAATTGCAACTTGCGTAGTAACTGGTGAAGCTCACTTATATCACAGAGCGTACTGGCATGAAGGTAAAATGTATTACAGAGGTCAAGTTGTTATTGACAAGACGGATAGTATGCTATAATTTCACTAAAATTATTGAGAAACTCTCACTTGCGTGAGGGTTTTTTTTATTTTAATGAAAATTATCTAATTGTATTTTTAGAAAATTCCGAAATAATTCGTAATTTTCGCCTCTTTACGCACACAAAGTTGCAAAGAAAATTATTTATTTATGAAATCGCCATAATCATTGCGTGCTTCGAAAGAAAATACCAAAGAAATAGCGACACATATGTTACCAAAAAAAATAACATTAAAAACATATGAATAAAATTACTGCCGCAATAACTGCAATTGGCTCGTATGTACCAGAATATATATTATCAAATCAGGTTCTAGAAACTTTGGTTGATACCAATGATGAATGGATAACATCAAGAACCGGAATAAAAGAGAGAAGACTTTTAAAATTAGACGGCGAAGGAACCTCTTACCTAGCCATTAAAGCCGCTCAGAACCTCATAGAAAAAGCAAAATTAGACCCAAAAGAAATTGACCTTGTAATTATGGCAACTACTACACCAGATTTGCCTGTAGCGTCAACCGGAGTATATGTAGCCACGCAAATTGGAGCCACAAATGCCTTTGCATACGACTTACAAGCTGCTTGTTCAGGATTTCTTTTTGGTATGTCAACCGCTTCCGCTTACATTCAATCTGGAAAATATAAAAAAGTGTTGCTTATAGGTGCCGATAAAATGTCGTCTATAATTGATTATACTGACCGTGCTACCTGTATTATTTTTGGAGATGGCGCCGGTGCAGCATTGTTTGAGCCTAATTTTGAAGGATTAGGAATACAAGACGAAATTTTAAAATCAGACGGAATTGGAAGAGATTTTTTAAAAATTGAAGCAGGTGGTTCAATTTTACCTCCATCTGAAGAAACCATAAAAAACAAACAACATTTTGTATTTCAAGATGGAAAAACCGTATTCAAACACGCTGTTTCAGGTATGGCAGATGTAAGTGAAAAAATCATGCAACGTAATAACTTAACGCACGATGATGTAAATTGGTTAATTGCACATCAAGCAAACAAAAGAATTATTGACGCCACTGCAAATAGAATGAATGTAGACGAATCTAAAGTTTTAGTCAACATTCACCGATATGGAAATACTACCTCTGCTACACTACCTTTACTTTTAGCAGATTTTGAAGATAAATTTAAAAAAGGAGATAATTTAATTTTTGCTGCATTTGGTGGTGGATTCACATGGGGATCTATTTACCTAAAATGGGCGTATTAAGAACAACAAACTATAACTAAAACAACTTAATTATGGATTTAAAAGAAATTCAAAACCTAATCAAATTTGTATCTAATTCTGGAGTAGCAGAAGTAAAATTAGAAACGGGCGATGTAAAAATTACAATTAGAACTACATTAGAAGGTAATTCTCATGATATTACCTATGTGCAACAAGCCCCTGCTCAACAAGCTGTTCAGCAAGCTGCGCCGGTAGCTCTTGCTGCTGCAACACCAGTTAATACAGCTGCGGAAGACAACTCAAAATACATCACTATTAAATCACCAATGATAGGTACGTTGTATAGAAAACCTGCTCCAGACAAACCAATGTTTGTTGAAGTAGGAAGTACTATAAGTAAAGGTGATGTGGTTTGTGTAGTAGAAGCCATGAAATTATTCAACGAAATTGAATCTGAAATTTCAGGTAAAATCGTAAAAATATTAGTTGACGATTCTTCTCCTGTTGAATTTGACCAACCTTTATTTTTAGTTGATCCTTCGTGATTTGAAAAAATGTAATCATTTGAATTCATTTTCAAATTTTCAAATTGTATAATTTTCAAATTAAAATGTATGTTTAAAAAAATATTAATTGCCAATAGAGGCGAAATTGCATTACGTGTTATTCGTACGTGCAGAGAAATGGGAATTAAAACAGTTGCTGTTTATTCTACTGCTGATGCTGAAAGTTTGCATGTTAAATTTGCTGACGAAGCAGTATGTATAGGCCCGCCGCCAAGTAATTTATCTTACTTAAAAATGTCTAACATTATCGCTGCAGCTGAAATTACGAATGCCGATGCCATTCATCCGGGTTATGGTTTCCTTTCTGAAAACGCAAAATTTTCTAAAATTTGCCAAGAACACAATATCAAATTTATTGGCGCTTCGCCTGAGATGATTGACAGAATGGGTGATAAAGCTTCCGCTAAATCAACAATGATTGAAGCGGGTGTGCCTTGTGTACCTGGTTCAGTTGGTATTTTAGAATCTTACGAACAAGCCGAAAAATTAGCTGCTGAATTTGGCTACCCAGTCATGTTAAAAGCAACTGCTGGTGGTGGTGGAAAAGGAATGCGTGCCGTTTTGAAAAAAGAAGATTTATTAAAAGCATGGGAAAGCGCAAGACAAGAATCTGCGGCTGCTTTTGGAAATGATGGCATGTACCTTGAAAAATTGATTGAAGAACCAAGACATATTGAAATTCAGGTTGTAGGTGATGCTTACGGTAAAGCCTGTCACTTATCTGAAAGAGATTGTTCTGTGCAACGTCGTCATCAAAAATTAACAGAAGAAACTCCTTCTCCGTTTATGACAGATGAATTACGTGAAGCTATGGGAACAGCAGCTGTAAAAGCAGCAGAATATATAAAATACGAAGGCGCTGGAACGGTAGAATTCTTAGTTGACAAACATAGAAATTTCTACTTTATGGAAATGAATACCCGTATTCAGGTAGAACATCCAATAACAGAACAAGTTGTAGATTACGATTTAATTAGAGAACAAATTATGGTGGCTGCTGGAATTCCAATTTCTGGTAAAAACTATTTTCCACAATTACATGCGATTGAATGTAGAATTAATGCAGAAGATCCCTACAACGACTTCCGTCCTTCACCAGGGAAAATTACAGTATTACATTCGCCAGGCGGACACGGTGTTCGTTTAGACACACATGTTTACGCAGGTTATACAATTCCACCAAATTACGACTCGATGATTGCAAAGTTAATTACAACGGCGCAAACCAGACAAGAAGCCATAAACAAAATGAAACGCGCTTTAGACGAATTTCATATTGAAGGTATAAAAACCACTATTCCATTCCACAGACAATTAATGGATCACCCAGATTATGTTTCTGGAAATTACACCACGGCCTTTATGGACACTTGGGTAATGGATACTAAAATAGAAGAATAAAAAATAGGCTAGTCAATAACTAGCCTATTTTTTTTAAGTCTTTTATTACGCTAAACGCTATATCAATTTGATTTTCATTTACTACAATGGTAAATTCATTAGAAGTGGAAATTACTTCGTCAATAATAATTCCTTCCCAAGCTAACGATTGAAAAATATAATAATATACGCCTGGAACAGAAACATTTTCGTGAGGTAATTTGACCGTTATGGATGATAAATTCTCATTTTTATGAATTAATTTTTCAGATTTTAAACACGATTCTACAATATTATTAATTTCTGAACTTACTACAATATTGGTTTCACTAACACCACGAGATGAGGTGTAAAATAAATTTTTATTTGTTTTAATTTCCGACATTAACTTGGTTTGATTTTCCAACAATGTATCCGAAATTTCATACGTATAATCTGTTAGAGAAGAACGAACAGTGATTTCTCCAATATTTTGTAAAACCCTGGTTACTTTATAATTAATTTTAAAATCAAGTTCTTCTGAAATTCTTTTTAAAGCCATTACCACCGCACCCTGCTTGATGTCTTTACCTAAATACAATTCAATTTCAGGCATAATAATTCGAGCTAAAGAAGTTAAATTAATAATTCCTTCTGATAAAGAACTCAATAAAAAGGGTTTGGTTTTTAGGTATTTTTCAACAACTGAGGCAACTGTTTTCATAAGATTGGGGGTTTAATTAAGAACAAATATAAAAAACAAAATGTTATAATTATAACTAATTGTCAAAATAATAAAAGGCAGCTTCCAAATGTTCAATGTCAAATGTTTCCCCTTTTGCATGAATGGCTATAATGTCAAATCTTACTTCAACATCCAAATCATTAAAAATCACATATTCATTAATGGCTTTCACCAGCAATTGAATTTTTTTTGGCTTTACGAAATCTTGGGGCAATCCTAAATCAATACTACTTCTGGTTTTGACTTCTACCACGGCTAGAATTCCGTCTTTCAAAGCAATAATATCCACTTCTGCTTTTTGATACGTCCAATTGGTTTCTAAAATTTCGTAGCCGTTTTTTTCTAAAAAATCAACTGCTACTTCTTCTCCTGTTTTTCCTAAGTCGTTGTGTGCTGCCATTTTTTAATGTGTAAATAATCAATATGCCAATCTGTCAATATTAGCGGAATTGTAGTTTCACTTCTTTATCATTTACTTCAAAATCTACTTGTTTTCCTAAAATTAAGGTGCGATTATCCGATTGATGTCCCGCAGGAAATTGAAACGCAATTGGAATGGAAAAATCTTTAGCTATTTCGGTTATAATTTGCACTTCGTTTTGCCCAAATGGAATTTCATTATCATGCATGTCGGTCATACTTCCTACTATAATTCCTTTAACATTTTCAAAATAACCGTTGCGTTTTAAATTGTAAAGCATTCTATCAATATGATATAAATATTCGTCTAAATCTTCAATAAATAGGATTTTATCTTTGGTAACAATTGCTGATTTTGAACCCAACAAACTATATAAAATAGAAATATTACCTCCTACTAATTCTCCAAAAGCCTTTCCTTTAACATCAAAAGATTTAGAAGGAATTGTATATGATATTGCTTCGCCAAATAATGCTTTTCGCAAAGTTTCTTTCACTTCTTCAGGCGCATTTGGCACTGTAAATGGCATAATGGAATGCAAAGACGCCACGCGCTCCAAATTTAATTGACTATGTAAAACGGTCACATCTGAAAAACCCATAATCCATTTTGGCTGTTTTTTGAAATTTGAAAATTCCAAAGAATCTATAATTCTTACCGTTCCATAACCGCCACGTGCACACCAAATTGCTTTTACGTTTTCATCGTCTAATTGTGATTGAAAATCAGTTGCGCGTTCCTTATCCGTGCCACCTAATTGGAAATTATCTAAACCAATCGTATGGCCTAATTTCGCTTTTAATCCCCAAGATTCTAATAATTCAATAGCAGATTGGGCATCTTCTTTGGAAAATTTTCGCGCAGTACAAACTAGAGCAACAGTATCTCCTGCCTTTAAAAATGGTGGTATAATCATATAAAATTCAATAAGAATTCAAAAATAAGGAATTTGAACAGAAAAATTCGTCTATTCCTCTTAAATGAATTATTTTTGTATCAAATTTAATGACAATATGTTAAAAAATCCAAAAAGATATACAATTACAGCAGCACTTCCCTACACAAATGGACCCATTCACATTGGGCATTTAGCAGGTGTTTATGTGCCTTCTGATATTTATGCGAGATACTTACGTTTACAAGGAAGAGATGTAGCTTTTATCTGCGGAAGCGATGAACATGGTGTGGCGATTTCCATGAAAGCCAAGAAAGAAGGCATCACGCCGCAAGAAGTAATTGATAAATATGACGCAATTATTCGTCAATCTTTTTTAGATTTTGGAATTTCATTTGACAATTATTCTAGAACTTCATCTGAAATTCACCATAAAACAGCTTCTGAATTTTTTAAAAAATTATACGACAAAGGCGATTTCATTGAAGAAACTACCGACCAATTATACGATGCAAAAGCAGACCAATTCTTAGCAGACCGTTTTGTGACTGGAACTTGCCCAAAATGCGATAACCCAGAAGCCTATGGCGACCAATGTGAAAAATGTGGTTCAACTTTAAATGCAACCGATTTAATCAATCCGAAATCGACAATTACAGGTGAAACGCCGATTTTAAAATCTACAAAACACTGGTTTTTACCTTTAAACCGTTACGAATCTTTTTTAAGAGAATGGATTTTAGAGGGTCATAAAAATGATTGGAAACCCAATGTTTACGGACAAGTAAAATCTTGGGTAGATGGCGGTTTGGAACCAAGAGCCGTAACGCGTGATTTAGATTGGGGAATTGATGTGCCTGTTGCGGGTGCCGAAGGAAAAAAATTATACGTTTGGTTTGACGCACCAATTGGTTACATTTCGGCAACCAAAGAATGGGCGACACGCGAAGGAAAAGATTGGGAACCTTATTGGAAAGATGAAGAAACAAAATTGGTTCATTTTATTGGGAAAGACAATATCGTATTCCATTGTATTATTTTTCCAGCGATGTTAAAAGCAGAAGGAAGTTATATTTTACCAGATAATGTTCCTGCAAATGAATTTTTAAATTTAGAGGGCAACAAATTGTCTACATCAAAAAATTGGGCGGTTTGGTTACACGAATATTTACAAGATTTTCCAGAAAAACAAGATTCACTGCGTTATGCTTTAACGGCTAATGCTCCAGAAACAAAAGACAACGACTTCACTTGGAAAGATTTTCAAGCCAGAAATAATAATGAATTAGCAGCGATTTATGGGAATTTCATCAATCGTGTGGTGGTGTTAACCAATAAATATTACGACGGAATTGTTCCAACACCAAACGAATTTTCAGAAGTTGACAAACAAACTTTAGCGGAATTAAAAGCGTATCCTGCGGTGATTTCAAGTTCAATTGAGCGTTACCGATTTAGAGAAGCATTAAGCGAATTAATGAACGTAGCCCGTTTAGGAAATAAATATTTAGCGGACGAAGAACCTTGGAAAATGATTAAAGAAAATCCTGCTAGAGTACAAACTCAAATGTATGTTGCGCTGCAAATTGCATCCGCTTTAGCGATACTTTCAGAACCATTTTTGCCATTCACTTCTACTAAATTATGCAACATATTTCATATTGAAGTCAATAATTGGAATTTAGAATTTGAAAACTGGAATCTAACAAAACCAGGACATCAAATTGGTCAAGCCGAAATTTTGTTTGCCCAAATTGAAGACACCGAAATTCAAAAACAACTAGATAAATTAGAAGCAACTAAAACCGCAAATAAAGTGGAAAACACAAAAGCTGAATCGCAAAAAGAAACCATCACATTTGAAGATTTTGCCAAGGTAGATTTACGAATCGGAACCATCATCGAAGCCGAAAAAATGCCAAAAGCAAACAAATTGTTAGTCTTAAAAGTAGATACGGGAATAGACATAAGAACTATAGTTTCTGGAATTGCGGAACATTTTACCCCAGAAGAAGTAATTGGAAAACGCGTTACTGTTTTGGTAAACTTAGCGCCAAGAGCTTTACGTGGTGTGGAAAGCGAAGGCATGTTGTTATTAACCAATAACGCGGAAGGTAAATTGGTTTTCGTAAATCCGGATGCAAAAGATGTTATTAATGGCGCGATGATATCTTAGTATGACTCCAAAAATAATCGCATTTGATGCAGACGACACACTTTGGCACAACGAACCTTATTTTGATGAAGCCCAAGAGCGTTTTTGTGTGTTGTTCCAAGATTATGCTTCGCACCAAGAAATTTTGGGGTTGATTTTAAATCATCAAGTCAACAATTTGCCGTTGTATGGTTTTGGTATCAAAGCGTTTACGTTATCCATGATTGAAACGGCTTTGGAATTAACGAATCATGAAATCTCAGGGAAAGGAATCGAACAAATTTTAGCCATTGGGAAGGATTTATTGCAAAAACCCGTAGAATTACTTCCAAACGTAATATCGGTTTTGGAACGATTAAAAGGAAAATATAAATTAGTTGTGGCCACAAAAGGCGATTTAAAAGATCAACATCGTAAATTACATGATTCAGGAATTGGTGCTTTTTTTCACCATATAGAAGTAATGAGCGACAAAACAGAATTGGATTATCAAAAAATGTTAGGCCGCTTAGATTGCGATCCCGAAGATTTTTTAATGATTGGGAATTCCTTAAAATCAGATGTTTTACCAATTTTAAATATTGGAGGACATGCGATTCATATTCCTTATCACACGACATGGGAATTCGAAAAAATTGACTTTGAAATTGAACATAAAAACTTCAATACGATTACAAATTTATCGGAACTTTTTGATATTTTATAATGAAAAAAGAGCTTCACATTGCCACCTGGAACCGAGCCGAACATTTTAAGTTTTTCAGCAAATTTGAAGAACCTTTTTTTGGAACTACAATCCAATTTGATTGCACAAAAGCCTATCATAAAGCTAAAGAAGTTGGAGTTAGTTTTTTTGTATATTATTTACATAAAACTATTGTTGCAGTAAATAAAATTGAAAATTTTAGGTACCGAATAGAAGATGAAAAAGTGTATCTGTATGATACAATTAATGCGTCGGCAACTATTTTACGTGAAGATAAAACGTTTGGTTTTTCAGAAATAGAATACGATGAAAATCTGAGCAATTTTGAATCTAATTTTAATAATGAAGCAACTAGAGTTCAAAATACACCCGGACTTTTTACCAAAGAATACCATGAAAATATCATTCATTTTTCGGCTTTACCTTGGATAAATTTTACCTCTATTTCTCATTCTAGAAGTTTTTCAATGCCTGATAGTTGTCCAAAATTTTCTTTTGGGAAAATGACAGATGAAAACGGTGTGAAAAAAATTCCAATGGCAGTTTATGTGCATCACGGATTAATAGACGGATATCATTTAGGTTTGTTTTTTGAAGAATTTGAACGTTTAATGAATGAATAAGAAGAGCACTCAAAAGCACTCTTCCTATCCTTCAAAATTTAAACAGCATTTAAAATCGCTAAAATATCTTCGCCAAATTTATCTGCTTTTTGTTTACCAAAACCTTTAATTTGTTGTAATTCGTCTAAATTACTTGGCTTATATTGTGCCAAATCTATTAGCTCAGAATTGTGGCAAATCATAAATTTCTTCTGATTTAGTTGTTCGGATTTTTCATTTCTCCATTGGTTTAAGTAACCATAAACTTGTTTGTCTTTTGGGAGTAAATCATCGTAAGACTTTCTTTCAAATTGTTCTGGTTTATTTTGAGCTTCGTTTTCATAATGAATTATAACAGACCAATGAAATTCTCCACTTTCAATAAGTTGTGTGCTTGATTTTTTGAATGTTACCGTTTTTAAAAACTCATTTAACTTTTTTTGATCCAACTCCAAAAATGCAGGATCTATTCGGATAGAAAATACACTAACTTGCATGTCAAAATTATTTACTAATTAATAAAATTTCATTTGCAACTACTTCTGTTATAAAACGCTTGTTCCCATCTTTATCATCGTAACTTCTGTGTGTTAATTTTCCTTCAATGGCGATTTCTTTCCCTTTGGTTACAAATCTTTCAATAATTTCTGCTGTTTTGCCCCAAGCTGTAACTCGGTGCCATTGCGTTTGTTCTACTTTGTCACCGTTTTCACGATAATACACTTCGTTTGTAGCAATTGAAATATTTGCTAGTTTTTTTCCTCCTTCAAGGCTTTTGATTTCTGGTTCTTGACCAACATTTCCGATTAATTGTACTGAATTTTTCATGGCGTATAAAATTAAATTGTTTTTGTTAATTGATTTTTTTGGATCTCAGATTTAAGAAATTTGAATAATTAAAAAAATCTAAGTAATGTAATATGTTTTTTATTTGCTTAATAATACCAATTCGTTTGCAATCACTTCCGTGATAAAACGCTTGTTTCCGTCTTTGTCGTCGAAGCTTCTATGTGTTAATTTACCTTCCAAAGCCACGTGAGCTCCTTTTGCGATTAATTTTTCGACAATTTCTGCTGTTTTCCCCCAAGCAGAAATTCTGTGCCACTCGGTTTGTTCTACTTTTTCACCTTTAGCGTTGGTGTAATTTTCATTCGTAGCGATGGTAAAATTGGCTACTTTTCCAGATTCTAAGTTTTTGATTTCTGGTTCTTGACCTACATGTCCGATTAATTGTACTCTGTTTTTCATGGTTTTTAAAATTTAAATGTTTATGTTAATTAAAATTTGTCTTCGATTGAACTCGTTGTTTCATTTCGACAGTGCAAAGATGTGGCAAGAAAAAAAGGTTATTCGGTTAATATTCATTTAAAATCGGTTGTAAATGTTTGTTGTCGTTTGTAATCGAAAAATAAAAAATTTGAAAACATTCAATATTTATATTTTTTTATTACTTTTATTGGTCCTCAAAAGAAATTGTTATGAATAAAACTTGTTTAGAATGTCAAGATAAAATTGTAGGAAGAGAAGATAAAAAATTCTGCAGCGATGGATGCCGAAACGCCTACAACAATAAAATGAATAAAGATCAAACCAATTTGATGCGGAATATAAACAACAAATTGCGCAAAAATTATCGAATTTTAACAGAATTAAACCCAGAAGAAAAAACCAAAACCACAAAAACCAAATTAATGAGTAAGGGTTTTGATTTTGATTTAATAACATCCATTTATACCACAAAAACAGGAAATGTTTATTATTTTGTATACGATCAAGGTTATATGGCGGTGGAAAATGATGGATATGTATTAGTAAAAAAATAAGATGAAAATAAGCATTCTAGGTTGCGGTTGGTTGGGTTTTCCATTAGCTAAAAAATTAATTGAGATTGGTTTTGAAGTAAAAGGATCTACTACTTCTGAAAATAAATTAGCCCTTTTAAAATCAAATAACATTGAACCTTTTTTATTAAGACTTTCTGAAAGTAAAATTAGTGATTCTGTAACTGAATTTTTATTCGATTCTGAAATTATAATTATTAATATTCCACCTGGATTAAGAAAAATTAAGGAAGCAACTTCAGAGAAAACATTTGTAGCTACAATCAAAAATCTGATTCCGTTTATTGAAAATTCAACCATAAAAAAAGTGCTTTTTATTAGTTCTACTTCTGTTTATGCTGATACTGCTTCTATTTCAACTGTTACGGAAGAATCTATTTTGAATCCAGAGACAGAAATCGGAAAACAATTGGTGGAAGTCGAAAATTTATTTTTAAATAATCCCCATTTTACCTCAACAATTATTCGTTTTGGTGGTTTAATTGGTGAAGACAGAAATCCTATAAATATGTTGGCTGGAAAAACGAATATTGCTAATCCTGAAGCCCCAATAAATTTAATTCATCAGGAAGATTGTATTGGGATTATCTGCGAGATGCTGAATCAAGTTCAGTATGACAATATAAGGAATGAAGTTTTTAATGCTGTCGCAACTCTTCATCCCACAAGAAAAGATTACTACACAGAAAAAGCAAAACAATTACATTTGATTGCTCCATTATTTAATAAAAATGAAACCAATATTGGGAAAATTGTTTCGAGTGAAAAATTGAAAAAAGTTTTGGGATATAAATTTATGAAATTAGACTAATTTTTCATTAAAATAATCCATTTCCAATCTGCAGGATTTCCGACTCCAACACTTGGTGTATAAAGATATAAATGTACAACTCCAGTTGGATTTGAAATTAAATATTGTCTAACTTTTACCAAGTTTTGCACAGCCATCCAAACCTGATTGTAGTTATTTCCTAAATTTGGTTGTGGTAAAATATAATTGAAGCTTGTAGTAGGAAAAACAACATCAGCTGTTAGAACTGCATCAAATTGATTGGCTGCAAGCATATTTTGAGGATAGTGAATTTGTCCTAAACCCATCCAAATTATATCGCCATCAAAAAGAATTTGATTGATCTCATTATATTTCAACTTAATATTTCCAAAATCAGCAGCTGGAACTGATTGATGTGAAATAGTAAATGCATTTGAATTTTCTGAATAAATTGTTTCTTTTCCGCCCTGAAAAGTATTGGTTAAATAATCTACTTTAAGGAGTAAAACTTTATTAGGTTCATTAGTAGTATTATTAACAGGAGCGGTTTCTTCTGAACAAGATGAAAATATTGTTAGAAAAATAAATAAAATAAAAAGTGACTTTTTCATGCGAAACTATTTTAGATTTAAGTGCTTATTAATGAAATACTTAAGTAAAAATAATAATTTTTATTTAATAAATCATCTAAACTAAAATCATTTCATCATACGTTAAAATAGTTTCGTACCCTTTTGAATGAAAATAATGCGTTGGATTTTCTTTTGATAATACCATTACAAAATCGCCGCCCCAAGCGCCTAAACTTTTTATAGTTCCTTTAAAATCTGGAAACAAACGTTCTTTAACGGTTTCCATTTCTAAAATATCGCTTAAAATAACTTCATGATGTTTTAATAAATCAATGGTAACTTCTAAATTTGGCGAAACCAGAATTCTATTTGTAATTTCAGAAATAGTTGCTGTTTTTTTAGTTAAAAACTGTTGCTTATTCATGTAATTCTGAATCGCATGACGACTATTTTGCTTTTTATTTAAATATACAAAATAGATATTTTCGTTATATTTCGGATAAAAATCAACTACCTCAACAATGGGTTGTTCCTTTTCATCTAATTGATAAGTAATTGCCGAATTATTTTGCGCACAAGCAATATCATAACCACTCCCTCCAAAACTTTTTCGAAGTAATTCAAAAGCATCAATTTGTAACCATTGGGCAATATTATTTATTAATGTAGAAGACGTGCCTAATCCCCAATTTCTTGGAAAAGTTAATTCGGTTTTAATTTTATAACCTGTTTCTGAAGCTAAAAAATTGGGGTTTTGAAGATTTGCTTGATGCAAAATTTTAACTAAAGTATTTTTGATTGGATGTGCGTCATCGAAATTTTTGACAGAAATAATGTCGTTAAAAGTGAGTTCAGTTTCAAACCAAATACTTTTATCTGCATCATAACTAGTCCAAATTATTATTTTATTTGGAATTGAACTGACCTGTAACGATTGACCAAATTTTGTAGGCAAGGCTAGTGCTTTGGCACCATTTAAGACCAAATATTCTCCCGTAATTAGAAGTTTTCCGTTAGAATAGAATGTTTTATTCATGTTTTTTAACCGCAAAGTTCGCGAAGATTTTCGCAAAGCTCGCAAGGATTTTACTTAGTTCTTAAACTCTCTAAAAAATCTACAACCAAGTTATGAGCAACCGTTTGGTTTTCAAAATGTGCTAAAACCAATTGCTTTTCTTCTTTTGTAGCTTGGTGCTGATTTAAAATATTATTCAAATGCATTTTCATGTGCCCTTGTTGAATTCCGGAAGTAGTTAACGAACGTAATGCTGCAAAATTTTGAGCCAATCCGGCTACAGCAACAATTTCCATTAATTCTGTTGCAGAAGGATTACCTAACATTTCTAAAGAAAATTTGACCAACGGATGTAAATTCGTTAAACCTCCAACAGTTCCTAAAGCTAAAGGCACTTCCAACCAAAATGTAAAAATTCCGTTTTCTATTTTGGCGTGAGACAAACTTGTGTAGCTTCCGTTTTTACTTGCAAATGCATGTACACCAGCTTCTACAGCACGAAAATCGTTACCAGTTGCTAAAACCACTGCATCAATACCGTTCATAATTCCTTTGTTGTGTGTTACGGCTCTGTATGGTTCCACTTCTGCGATTTTTACAGCGGTTAAAAACTTTTCTGCAAATTCACTTGATGTGATATTTTTATCTTCATTAAGTTCAGAAACTAGGCACGAAACTTCAGCACGAACTACACAATTTGGCACAAAATTGCTCAAAATACTCATCACAATTTGAATCGATTGGATTCCAAATGCTTCTGATTTATTTTTAAATGTCTTGGCAAATTGCTCTAAACAAGAATTAATAAAATTAGCACCCATACTATCTTTAGTCTGAAAAGTAGCATGTAATTGGTAATAATTTTCTAACGCTGCCGTTTTATCAATTAATTGAATATCCGAAATTCCGCCACCACGCTTTTGCATATTTTTAGTAATGCTTTCTGCTTGTGAAAATAAAAATGGTTTTACAAAATTGAAATATTCAATAAGTTTTTGTTTGTCGCCTTCATACAAAAAATGAACTTGACCAATTTTTTCTGTGCCTAAAATAGTCGTTTTGAAACCTCCACGAGCACCCCAAAACTTAGCAGCTTTACTAGCAGCTGCCACAACAGAACTTTCCTCAATAGCCATCGGGATGGTATAGGTTTTTCCGTTAATTTCAAAATTTGGTGCAACACCTAATGGCAAATAAAAATTTGATAAAGTGTTTTCTATAAATTCATCATGCAGTTTTTGAAGTGAAGCATCAGAATTTTGGTAGCGTTGTAATAGTGCAACAGCTTCTTTCGGATTAGAAAAATGTTTTGCTGCTATCCAATTTATTTTTTCTTCCTTACTTAGTTTTGAAAAACCTGTTGTATTTTGACCCATTAATTTCGGATTGAATGACAAAGATAATAAAAGTTATTTTTAAAAAAATAAAACTTAGAAAGTAAAAAATTAAGTTTTTATTAGGAATATGTCGTAAATTTTCACTAAAATTGGAGGTTATTACAATCAAAAAATATGAGAAATTTTATAAGTGTCCTATTATTGTTGCTAACCACTTCAATATCAGTTGTTGCTCAACAAAAATTATCTTTAGAAGAAATTTGGGGCGGCGCTTTTAGAACAAAAGGCATGGACGAATTAAATGCCATGAAAAATACCAATCAATATACGGTGCTGAATTTTGATAGAAATTCTAAAACTATGCAAATTGATTTGTTTGATTATGCCACATTAAATAAAGTTGCAACCCTAATTGATACGAAAGATTTTGCAGCATTAACTTCAATTGACAGCTACACTTTTGATCAAGCTGAGAAAAAGATTTTAATTGCAACAAATACCGAGTCAATATTTAGACGATCATTTACCGCCAATTATTTTGTGTACGATATTGCATCTAAAAAATTATCAAAATTTACCGATAAAGCGATCCAGGAACCTGTGTTTTCATCAGATGGAAATAAAGTTGCTTATGCTTTTGAAAACAATTTATATGTTTTTGATTTACTTTTAAATAAAAAAACCCAAATTACTTCGGACGGTAAGAAAAACAGCATCATTAACGGAATTACAGATTGGGTTTACGAAGAAGAGTTTGCTTTTGTAAGGGCTTTCGATTGGAATACTGACGGAACTAAAATAGCCTTTATTCGTTTTGATGAAACGGATGTTCCAGAATTTTCAATGGACTTATACAATCAAGGTTTATATCCAACACAAGCTGTTTTTAAATACCCAAAAGCAGGGGAAAAAAACGCGGAAGTATCGTTGCATATTTATGATGTTGCTGCGACAAAAACTCAAAAAATTGATTTAAGCAATTATACCGATTTTTACATTGCAAGATTAAAGTGGACAAATGATCAAAATCTTTTAAGCGCACAAATAATCAACCGCCATCAAGATAATTTAGATGTATTATTTGTAGATGGAAATTCAGGTAGTAAAAAAGTAATTTTAAACGAAAAAGACAAAGCTTATGTAGATGTAACGGATAACTTAACCTTTTTGAAAGACAATAGTTTTATTTGGACTTCAGAAAAAGACGGCTTCAATCATATTTATTTTTACGATAAAACTGGAAAGTTGAAAAACCAAGTTACAAAAGGAAATTGGGATGTAACAGCTTATTATGGATTTGATGAAAAAAACAAAACAATTTATTATCAATCGGTTGAAAACGGTTCCATAAATAGAGATGTATATGCTATTTCAATTGACGGAAAAGCTAAAAAAAGACTTTCAACCAAAACAGGAACAAATACGGCTACTTTTAGTCCAAACTTTCAATATTTTATAAACACCTATTCTAGTGCAACTTCCGCACCTTATTATTCTTTAAATGATTCTAAAACCACTCAAGAGATTAAGAAAATTCAATCGAATGAAACTGTGGAAGAAAAATTAGCAAAATACAACGTAGCACCGAAGGAATTTTCAACCATTACAACAGAAAAAGGACATGTTTTAAACACTTGGATGATCAAACCAAAAGATTTTGATGCAACTAAAAAATATCCTGTTTTTATGTTTCAATATTCTGGACCAGGTTCACAACAAGTAGACAATGCTTGGAACGGAACGGACGATTATTGGTTTATGATGTTGGCACAAAAAGGATACATTGTAGCCTGTGTAGACGGAAGAGGAACAGGTTTTAAAGGGGCAGAATTTAAAAAATGCACGCAAAAAGAACTAGGAAAATACGAAGTAGAAGACCAAATTGATGCGGCTAAAGTTTTTGGAAAATATACTTTTGTAGACAAATCCAGAATTGGCATTTTCGGATGGTCGTTTGGTGGTTTTATGGCTGCTAATTGTGTTTTCCAAGGTGCAGATGTTTTCAAATCAGCTATTGCAGTTGCACCCGTAACGTCTTGGAGATATTATGATAGCATTTACACCGAAAGATACATGCAAACACCGCAAGAAAACGCAAGTGGTTATGATAATAATTCGCCAATATCACACGTAAATAAATTGAAAGGCAACTTTTTATTAATTCACGGAACGGCTGATGATAATGTACACGTTCAAAATACTATGAAAATGGTAGAAGCTTTAATACAAGCCAATAAACAATTTGATTGGGCGATTTACCCAGACAAAAATCACGGGATTTATGGTGGAAAAACCCGTTTACAATTGTACACCAAAATGACTAACTTTATTTTAGAAAAACTATAATTATGGCAATACACAAACCAAAATCAGTCGAAGAAATTCAAAACTTTGAGGGCAAATATCCAAAACAGCTTTGGTATTTATTTTTTAGTGAAATGTGGGAACGTTTTTGTTTCTATGGAATGAGAGGAATGTTAACTTTCTTTATGGTTGATCAACTATTAATGAAAGAAGACGTTGCAAATTTGCAATATGGAGCAACACAAGCATTTGTATACGCTTTTACATTTATAGGTGGGCTATTTGCAGATAAATTATTGGGATATAGAAAATCACTTTTTTGGGGTGGAATCATGATGATTATTGGTAGTGCAATTTTAGCTTTTGACCCACACCAATTTTTCTTTTTAGGAATATCATTCACAGTTATTGGAACTGGTTTTTTTAAACCAAACATTTCTACCATGGTTGGTGCTTTGTACAAAAACAATGACACTAGAAGAGATGCAGGTTTCTCATTATTCTATTCTGGAATAAATGTTGGAGCATTATTAGGCGGTTATGCCTGTGTATACATTGGAAAAAGTTACTCTTGGAATCTAGCTTTTGGTCTAGCAGGGATAGTAATGATAATTAGTTTAGTAACTTTTGTTTTTACACAAAAAAGCTTGTCAACAATTGGTGTTTCTCCTTTGTTGGGAATAGAAAAATCTAAGAGAAAGTTATACGAGTATTTAACCTATATAGGAACAATTGTTGCAATTCCATTAATTATGATAATGGTTTCAAATCCACAATACACAGATATATTTATGTATTCAATTGGACCATTAACATTATTATATTTGTTTTATGAAATGCGAAATTTTACAATCCAAGAAAATAAAAAATTAATTGCAGCTTTAGTTTTCATACTATTTTCTGTGCTGTTTTGGGCATTTTTTGAGCAAAGTGGAGGCTCACTAAGCTTATTTGCTGCAAATAATTTAGATGACAAAATTCTAGGTGTAAAATTTGATCCAAACGGAATTAACAACGCCTCAAATTCATTATTTGTAATTATTTTTGCTCCAATAATTGGATTATTATGGTTGTGGTTAAGTAATAGAAAATTTGAACCTAACACAGTTGTAAAATTCGGATTAGGATTTTTATTTTTAGCTATAGCATTTTATGTTTTTTATGCAACGCGCTTTTTTGCTAATGCACAAGGAATGACATCATTGGAAGTATTTACAATTGCCTATTTAATTATTACTTTTGGAGAATTATGTCTCTCACCGATTGGATTGTCTATTATGACAAAGTTGTCTCCAATAAAATTGCAAGGTGTAATGATGGGGTTGTGGTTTTTAGCTAGTGCTTACGGTCAATATGTAGCTGGAATTTTAGGGGCTGGAATGGCTAAAGCAAATGAAAATGCAACAAAAGTTGAAAAATTAATAGCATATACAGATGGATACCAACAATTAGCGATTTATGCAGTTGTTGCAGGAGTTGTACTTATTGCAATATCCCCAATTGTTAGAAAATTAATGCAGGAAGTTAAATAAACTAAAAAACCAAATTATGATTAAAGAAAACTCAACCGATCAATTTTTTAAAAGTACCGTTTTAGGCCACCCAAGTGGTTTGTTTGTCCTGTTTTTCACCGAAATGTGGGAACGATTCTCTTTCTACGGAATGCGAGCACTTTTGGTAATGTTTTTCACTTCGACTGCATTAAACGGTGGTTGGGATTGGACACGTGAGCAAGCAATGGCACTTTTTGGTTCATATGTAGGTTTAGTATATCTTTCCACTATGATGGGTGGCTATTTTGCCGATAAAAAAATTGGCTATAGATGGGCTGTTGTAATTGGTGCGTTATTAATGACCCTTGGTCATGGCTCCATGGCTTTAGAAAGTCCTTTTTTCATTTATACAGGATTAATATTATTGGTTTTTGGAAACGGATTTTTTAAGCCAAATATGACTTCAATTGTTTCTGAAATGTACAAAGACCGACCAGAAAAAAAAGACGGAGCTTACACTATTTTTTATATGGGTGTAAATTCTGGAGCATTCTTCGGAATTGTACTTTGTGGTTATCTTGGAGAACAAGTAGGTTGGAATTGGGGATTCGGTTTAGCAGGCGTCTTCATGCTTTTTGGATTAATTCAATTTTGGCTATCTCAAAATATTTTTGGCGACATTGGTTTAAAACCTGTTAAAAAAGAAGTGGCATTAACTGACGAAAACAATGATAAATTAAATCCATTCCCTGTTTGGCAATTAGGTTTAATAGGTATAATGACCGTATTTGGGTTAGTTTGGATTGTTTTTGAACCCGCAAAAATTATTACAAACGGTACTTTAGATATTTTTAATTTTGAACTGATGGGATTATCAGGTAATAATTTTACTATATTAGTTGCTATCTTATTATTCCTTTTCCTATTAGCTTATAGAATAATGAGTTACTCGCAAATTACAAAAGAAAAAATGATCGCGGTTTCCTTTTTTGCCTTCTTAACTATTTTCTTTTGGGCTATTTTTGAACAATCTCCAGGGACGTTAACCATTTTTGCAAACGATTATACCAATAGAATTTTAGATGGAGATGCTGGAATGATTTTTAAATTTGTTAATGCTGGTATTGTTGTAGTTCCATTAGCAATTATTACATGGGTTTTATTTATGTTATTTAAACAAACATTCGCAAAATATGCAGTAGCTAATTTAGTATTAGCTTCTAGTTTTGTTATTATTTGGGGAATAGCAATTTGGATGCTAAAAAATCAATTTTCTGAAGATTCATTAGAAGTTCCTGCTTCATGGTTCTCGTCACTAAATTCTTTGTATATTATTGCTCTTGCGCCTTTGTTTTCAAAATGGTGGGAAAGTAAATATAATCCATCTGCTAATATGAAATACGCTTTAGGAATGGTGTTTTTAGCAGTCGGAATGATAACGGTTGCCATTGGAGCTGACGGAATAGAACCAGGTGCAAAAACAGCTTCTGTAAGTATGATTTATCTAATTTTAGTATATCTTTTTATTACTATGGCAGAACTTTGTATTTCTCCAGTTGGTTTATCTTATGTTAGTAAATTAGTGCCCGCTAGAATGATTGCAATGATGTTTGGAATTTGGTATTTAGCCGTTGCAATTGGGATGAAAGGCGCTGCTAAATTTGGTGAAAACATTGATAAAATTGCCGACGAAAAAGGATTGAGTTATTTCTTTTGGATGTTAGCTATTATTTCATTGATTGTTGCTTTACTTTCATTTATTATGTCACCAATTATTAAAAAATTAATGCACGGTGTTAGATAAATAACAAAACTTGATACTAAATTTGCTTATTTTTGTTTTATAAAATAAAGAATATGAAAAAAATAATTTTAACAATCACTTTTTTAATTAGTGGATTTATCGCTCAAAGTCAGGAATTAAAGTGGCACACAGATGTATCTGTTGCTTCCGATTTATCTATAAAAGAAAACAAACCTATGTTTTTATTTTTCACAGGTTCAGATTGGTGTGGTTGGTGTATTCGATTACAAAAAGAAGTTTTTAGAACCCCAGAATTTGTAAAATGGGCTTCAAAGAATGTAATTTTAGTAGAACTAGACTTCCCAAGAAAAAACGAACAAACAGATGCAGTAAAATCACAAAATGCACAATTACAACAACAATTACAAGTTAGAGGCTATCCTACGGTTTGGTTTGTAAGCGCTACGAAAACAGCTGACGCAAAAGTAAATTTAAATGCACTTGGAAGTTCAGGTTATGTAGCTGGCGGCCCGCAAGTATGGTTAGAAGGCGCTAATAAAATTATCAAAAAGTAATAATTTACTTCAATCTATAAAATCCCTTTTCAACAGTGGCATGAAAAGGGATTTTTTCTTGCTCGCAAGTTGCCTTCCAAAGTTTTATATAATTTTTATAATTAGAACCATCAGCAATAATTTGATCGGGTTTAATTGTTGAAATTAAACGTTTCAGATTAATTTTTGGCGATTGAATTAGCAACACAATATCTGGTTTTTGTTTAGTATTATAAACTCCCGAACTGTCAACACAAAGAATTTTTTTATTAAAATTAAAAACATTTTTAATAGGTACTATTCGGTAATTTTTAACAAACTTTCCTCTTGTATACGTTTCAATTGATGATTTAGAATTGGCAAAATCATCTGTGTAAAAAATAGATTCGTTATTTTTTGTTTCAACAAAAAGCGTGTTTTTCATGATATTAAAAATACCAAATTCATTATTATTTTTTTCACTAGAATTAAGATAAAAATAACCCAACTGAAAAATAAAAACGGCAATTAATATAGGTTTTAAATTTTTAATTTTTGAATAATAAATAAAATGAAGAATTGTGCCAATAATTAAATACAATAACAAAACTAACACTTCATGAAAAGCAATATTTCTGATAATGAAAACATCAAATTTTACAATCCAAGCAGTAAAAGTATTCATTATTTCGATTAAAAAATTGACTAAAATGCTCAAATATATAGCCAATTTCGGTATCAAAAAATTAAAAGGAATCAATGCCAATCCTAAAATTAAAATAAGACTAGAAAGTGGAATCGCAATTAAATTGGCAAATAAAAACAATAAAGGAAATTGTCCGAAATAATATAATATTAGGGGTAAAACACCCATTTGAGCCACCAAAGAAATAAGTAATAGTTCTTTAGTTTTTAAAATAATTTTGTTCTTAGCATAACTATATTTTCTAACAAATGGCTGAAAAATTACAATGCTAATTACAGCTGCAAAACTCAATTGAAATCCAACATCAAAAAGATAATTTGGATTATAAACTAACAATAGTAAAGCAGAAACAGCTAAAGAATTGTAAATATTAGATTGTCTATTAACAATTTTTGCTAAAGCAACCACTGAAAACATAACCGCCGCACGAACAATTGAAGCAGAAAATCCAGCTAAAATTGCATAAAACCATAACGCACTTAATGAAATTAAAAAAATATACAATTTCCCTTTTTTAAGTCGAAGTAATGGTTTGGTTAGCCAAAGTATAATTCCGTAAATTAATGCAATATGTAATCCTGAAATGGCCAAAATATGCATAATTCCTGCTTGTTTGTAATTCGAGCTGATTTCTTTGGACAATTCGGTTTTTTCACCAAAAAGCAAAGCCATTAGTAGATTGTAATTGTCTGCTTTGAAGCTTTGTAAAGCGTAACTTTTTAATAATTTAGATTTAATTAAATTGATATAATAATAAAAATTAGTATCCTTTGAAACAAAAATTGTATTTGTTTCTTTGATTTTAATTTCATGAAAAACATTCTGATTTTTTAAATACTTAGCATAATCAAATTGATTCGGATTTAATGCGTTTTGAATTATTTTTGGCGTTTCATATAACTTTATTTTGTTGCCAACTTCTATTTCCTTGTTTAGCTTTTTTGGCACATAAAGGATAATTTTACCAATACAATTTTGGGTATTAATTTGCGCTGTTTTTAAAACAAATTTATCATAATACGTAGTGGATTTTAACTTTTCAGAGACCACACCTTGAACGATATTTTTTTCTGAAATAAAATTAGAAAGATGTGATTTTGAATTAATTTGAACATTGAAATAACTTGCCAGCGCACCTAAATTTAAGCACAAAAGCACTACAAAACTTTCAAAAAATAAGGCATTTAATTTCTTTTTGATATTTAAATAATATCCAATGCAAAAACAAATTACATTTAAAAAAAGTCCAATTAAAATATAAAATAATGTAATTGGTAAATAATATTGAATTACAATTCCAATACTAAAACCGCCAAGTATGGGAACTATTGGGAATTTAATAAATTTCATCAGAAAGTAGGTTAATTAAAACTAGAAAAACAATAGGGAGTTGTTTTTCAGTAAAAAAATGTTGAAATTAAGGAACTAAAATTTACTCTAAAATTCTATTAACACCAACAAAAGTTCTTGCATAATAGCCTTCAGAAGTAGAGGAATAAACTACCCCACTACTTGTAGAGGAATGAATGAATTTGATAATCCCGTCTGTATTTTCTGTTACTATTCCAACATGACTAATGTAGCTGCCATTGGTTTTAAAAAAAATTAAATCGCCAGCTTTGGCATCTTTTTTTAAGATACGTTTTCCAATTTGCGCCATTTCTGCCGAATTTCTTGGCAATGAAATATCAAATTGATTTAGTGTATAATTTACAAAACCTGAACAATCAAAACCAGCCGGAGTGGAACCTCCTCCTCTATATGGCGACCCTAAACTTTCTGCCGCAACATTAAGAATTTGTTGTTTAATATAATCTGAAACTTCAAATGTGGGTGTGAAATCTTGTGGTGTTTCTTCTTCTACAACTACTTTTATTTTGGATTGTGCAATGCTATCTTGAGTAGCTTTATATTTCGCTTTTTCAATAGCTTTTATTTCTTTTTTTGTAGGTTTAACAGGTTTTTCTAATCCTGTTTTTTCAGTAAATGAATAACTACCTGTTTTTTGAGCCACTTGTTTGGAAGTAACAATGGCGGGCTTCTGAAGGGATTTACAACTATACAAAAAAATAGTTAGTAGGAAAATATAAATAGATTTTTTCATTTTTTTGGGGTTTTTATGAAGTCTAAATTTACAAATTATATTTTAATTGAAGAAATTATACCGTTCGCTGTTTTTTCACTTGCGCCTTTTCCTCCTAGTTTTTGTTCTAAAATTTCGTATTCATTTTGAATGATTTCTCTGGATTTTCCTGATAAAATTTTGTGCAACTCGATTTCTAAATTATTGGTATTTAACTCATTTTGAATTAGTTCTTTCACCACTTCTTTATCCATAATTAAATTAACTAAAGAAATAAACTTCAACGTAATGATTCGTTTTGCAATTTCGTAGGAGATTTTATTTGCTTTGTAACAAACTATTTGTGGCACTTTAAATAATGCTGTTTCTAAAGTAGCCGTTCCCGAAGTTACTAAAGCAGCGTGAGAAACACTAAGTAAATCGTAGGTTTTGTTACTTACAAATTTTACATTTTCTGTGGTTAAAAATGAATTATAAAACGAATATTCTTGACTTGGCGCGCCAGCAATTACAAATTGATAATCAGGAAATTTAGCTACAACCGAGAGCATAATGGAAAGCATTTTTTCAATTTCTTGCTTTCTGCTTCCAGGTAATAAAGCTATGATAGGCTGGTTGGTTAAATCATTTTCTTTAGTAAATTGTTCAAAAGTAATTGCTTCTCGATCTGCAATCGCATCAATTAATGGATGTCCTACAAACTCAACTGGAAAATGATGTTTTTTCTCGTAAAAATCTTTTTCAAAAGGCAAAATCACGTACATTTTATCTACATCTCTTTTGATTTCTTTGATACGATTTTCCTTCCACGCCCATATTTGAGGAGAAATATAATACTGATTTTGAATGCCTAATTTCTTAGCCCATTTCGCAATTCGCATATTGAAACCAGGATAATCTATGTAAATTATAGTATCTGGCTGAAACTGCAAAATATCCTTTTTACAAACAGAAATATTACCTAAAATAGTTCGCAAATTCATAATCACTTCGGCAAAACCCATAAATGCTAATTCGCGATAATGTTTTACCAAAGTGCCGCCCACATTTTGCATTAAATCGCCACCCCAAAAACGAATTTCTGCAGTTGGATCTTTAGCTAAAATAGCTTTCATTAAGTTGGAACCGTGTAAATCGCCTGACGCTTCACCAGCTATTATGTAATATTTCATTATGATCAATTAATTGGCTAAGATAAAATATTTCTATTCTTTAGTGAAATTAAATTTTTGCCCGCCTTGTTTTAGAATGAATGTAGTAGCAGATGTAAACTCAATTTCTATTCCAGCTGGAGCAAAAACAAAAACATCCTCTCTAGAAAAAGTTAATGGAAAACTCGGTTGACCTGTAGCTTGAGCTAGTAAATTACCTTCCTTTTCAAAAACGTTAATTTTTAATGGAATCTCTTTTGAACCAAAATTTCCAGAATATTTTTTAATCAATTCTGTATCTAATTTTTTAAAGTTCGGAAATGGATAAGGGAGCTTATAATAAATACTTAAAATTCCAATCATAATGTCGTTTTGACTATAATTTTCGCCGTTTACAATTAAAGAAATTGTCAAATCATCTTTTTCATAATAACCCATTGACGATCCAAAACCTTCAATTTTTCCGTTATGTCCATAAAATTTTCTTTCCCCAAAAGGAAAACGAATTAAAGCCATTCCATAAGTGTCTTTTAGTGTTTTCATCAATTCCAATGAAGCTGTTGATACTAAATTTCCTTTAAAAAGTTTATAGATAAATTTTGTTAAATCTTCGGGTGTAGAAATAATTCCGCCTGAAGCAAAAGCAACATCGTTATTCCATTCGTCAATTTTTTCCCAATTTTCTCCATTAAACATGTAAGAAAAACTTTCTCTTTTAGAAACGTCTGTTTTTTCGTTGGTATAATACGTGTTTTTTAACTGTAATTTATCTGAAATTCTTGTTTTTAAATTTTCTGCGAATGATTTTTTAGTGATTTTTTCGATGATTAATCCTAAAATAAAGTAATTAGAATTACTGTATTCGTGCTTGGTATCAGGTGCGAAAATAGAAGCATAATTTTCAATTTTTTTAAGTACTAATTCCTTAGTATTTGGTTTTCCCAAAACATCTGTAAGTGTACTATCTGCATTTGCATAATCTTTTATACCTGTTCGTTGGTACAACAAATGTTCGATTGTAATTTTATCAGATTGGTCAATTTTTGGAAAAAAACGGTTTAGCTTAGTGCTTAATAAAATCTTTTTTTCTTCCACCAATTGCATCATCATAGTAGCAGTAAAAGTTTTAGATATAGAACCAATTTTGTACTTAGTTGCGCCATTTGCTCTAACGCCTTTTATAGCTTCAGAATAACCATAAGCTTGTTTAAAAACCACTTCGTCACCTTGTCGGATACACAGCGAACCCATAAATTTATCGTTTTCATATAAATAATGTAGCAAACTATCAATTCGTGCCAAACGGATTTCTTGAGCAAAAGTGACTAAAGAAATAAATAAAAATAAAATGGAAAGGTTTTTTTTCATTGTAATGTAGGTTTTAGTAGGTTGTTAATTATTGTAAAACTATTACGAAATTAAGTAAATAGATTGGCATACAAAAATCGAAATTTTCACGTTTATACAAATATCAGTACTTTTACCGTATGTATAAACAAATTATCTGTATTTTATTTTTTTGTGGCATTTCTGTTGGCTTTGGTCAAGAGAAAAACAACGCCTTCAAAAGTAAAAAATTTGCGTATACAAATAAAGAAATTCTTATTGATTCTTCGGCATTAAATCCAAAATCTTTTAAAATTTTCAATTTAAACCAACAAGAAATTGACACCTCTTTTTATTCATTTAATTATCAAACTAAAAAATTAATTTTCAAAAAAGCATTTCAAGATTCGGTACGAGTGGAATATTATCAATTGCCGAATTTTTTAACGAAAACATATACTATTTACGAAGAAAAAAAAATTGTGCCAAATGAAAACGGAAGGTTACTTACATTCTCGGAAAACACAAAAAAACAAATTCCTATTTTTAACGGCTTACAAACAAATGGAAGTATTTCTCGAGGATTTACAGTAGGAAATAATCAAAATACAGTTTTAAATTCCAATTTGGATTTACAAATTTCTGGAAAATTATCTGATGATATCACGTTAAAAGCATCCATTCAAGACAGCAATATTCCTTTGCAGGAAGGCGGATATTCTCAAAAAATTGACGAATTTGATCAAATATTTATTGAACTTTCATCGAAAAACTGGAACATTAGAGCAGGTGATTTGTTTTTAGAAAACAGAAAAACAAGTTTTTTAAATTTCAACAAAAAGGTGCAAGGCCTTTCTTCACATATTAATTGGGGAAATACGAATAAAAATGAATTATTTTTCGCGGCCTCTTTGGTTCGCGGGCAATATGCAAAAAGTAATTTTACAGGGCAAGAAGGCAATCAAGGTCCATACAAATTACGAGGCAATAACGGCGAATTATATGTATTAATTATTTCTGGATCAGAACGAGTTTATGTAAACGGAATTTTAAAAGAGCGTGGAGAAAACAAAGATTACATTATTGACTATAACGCAGGAGAAATTATTTTTAACGCTACTTTTCCCATAACCTCCGAAATGCGAATTGTAATGGAATACCAATATTCGGATAGAAATTTTACGCGTTTTTTAAGCTACGGCGGATTTAAACACGAAAATGAAAAATTTAGTATTGGCGCCTATGTGTACAATGAAAATGACATAAAAAACCAACCGTTACAACAAAGTTTATCTGAAAATCAAGTAAAAACTTTACAATTTGCAGGCGACAATATTGACTTAATGAATGCGCCTTCTGCTTATGTAGATTCGTATTCGGAGAATAAAATATTGTATAAAAAGTCAACATTTGGAAGCACTGAAATATTTGAATTTTCTACAGATCAAACGCAAACTTTATACCAAGTGAAATTTACTTTTTTAGGAAATAATTTAGGAAATTATATTTTGGCAAGTAACAATACTATTGGTAAAATTTACGAATATATAACGCCAATTTCAGGAATTCCGCAGGGAAATTATGAACCAATTGTGAAGCTAGTTGCCCCAACAAAAATTCAAATTGCCACAATTGTAAGTTCGTATTCTCCAACAGAAAAAACAGAAATTGAAACTGAAATTGCCATTTCTAATCACGATAAAAATTTATTTTCTAATTTAGACGATACCAATAATCAAGGAATTGCCACTAAATTCAATCTGAAACAACAATTATTTTCTAAAGGAATCCAGGTGCAATCTTTTGCTACTATAAATTACATTCAAGAAAATTTTCAACCAATTGAGCGGTTATACAATATTGAATTTAATAGAGATTGGAACCTAACCAATCCAAGGGGAAATCAGACATTGTTAGTTGGTGGATTTCAATTTAATTCGGTTCAAAAAGATACTATAAAATGGAAAACATTTGGAAAATATCAATTTGAAAAATTAGATTATTCTAACAATTTTTCTGGAAACAAACACGCCTTTCAATCTTTTTCAAAAAACAAAAATTTGGCACTTCAAACACAAATTAGTGTCATGAATAGCAAAAACAAATCTAGTACATCTGATTTTTTAAGAAGTCAAAATGTTGCAAAATATCACTACAAAAAAAACTATGTTGGTGCTAATTTTAGATTTGAAAATAATAAAGAAATAGCAAATCAAACGAAAATTCTAAGCAATTTTAGTCAACGATTTACAGAATATGGAAACTTTATTGGTCGTGGAGATTCTACAAAAGTATTTACTGAAGTTGGGTATTTAACCCGGCAAAATGATAGTATTAAAAACAATCTTTTGCAACGAGTAAACACCTCTTTTTCGACTTATTTAAAATCTCAAATCATTAAAAATGAAAGAAGAAATTTAGGCGTTTTTATCAATTATAGAACCTTAAAATTTACAGATAATCGCGCCACTGAACCTTCTATAAATTCGAGAATCAACTATTCTGATTCCTTTTTTAACCAACTGATACAAACTACTACTTTTTATGAAAATAATTCGGGAAGTATTGCTCAACAAGAATTTACTTATTTAGAAGTAGATGCAGGACGTGGCGTATATATGTGGAACGATTATAATAATAATTCCGTTCAAGAGTTGCAGGAATTTGAAATCGCTACTTTTTCAGATTTAGCCAAATACATAAAAATATTTCTGCCCAATCAAATATTTATTAGAACATATCAAAACAAGTTGAGTCAAACGCTTACTTTCAATGGAAATGCTTGGCAAAATGAAACAGGCATTAAAAAGTTTTTATCGAAATTTTACAACCAAACTTCCTTGATAATTGATAAAAAAATTACTCGAAATTCCAATGCATTTGAATGGAATCCTTTTGCAAAAAACGATTCAAATTTAATAGGATTGAACAATAATTTTAGAAATAGTTTGTTTTTTAATAAAGGGAAACAAAAAAATTCAATTACCTATACTTATAATTCTAGCCCATTAAAAAATGTTTTAAATTTTGGAAGTCAAGAAAATTATCTTAAAAATCACCAGTTGCAATATGTGCATTTAGTTCAAAAATTTTGGCTGTTTCAATTGCAAACCACCACTTCAAATGTAAAAAGTATTTCCGATAATTATGCCACTCGAAATTTTAACATTTCTGGGTTAGAATTAGGTCCAAAAGTTTCCTATATTTTTTCTAAAAATGCAAGTTGGGACTTATTTTATGAAAATAATAGCAAAGAAAATACGCTTGGAAATTTAGAAAAATTAAAACAACAACAATTGGGTACGTCATTTAATTGGAATACAGAAAAAGGATTTTCGTTAAATGGAATTTTTACTTATATCAATAATGATTTTACGGGAAGTGCGGCTTCTCCTGTAGGTTTTCAATTATTAGAAGGATTGCAAAACGGAAAAAATTCCACTTGGCAACTGTTGTTTCAGAAAAATATTACCCAATTTTTAGATGTTTCCATAAATTATAACGGACGAAAATCTGAAACAAGCCAAACCGTTCATACTGGAACCATTCAGTTGCGAGCGTTTTTCTAAAAAACAGTCGGTCTAAAAAGTCAGAATTTTGTCATTACGAATTTATTTCGGAATCTAAATAATTCTTGTTTATCAATTGTTTATAGAAACTGAAACAAGTTCAGTTTAACAAGCGCAAGGTTTTTTGGACAGTTACTTTAAATGCTTTAACGATGTATTAAAATGAGGTTGTAATTTGAAGTCCTAAACCAGTACTTGGTGGAACAAATCGGCAAACACCACCTGCGCAAACCAATCCACCACGTTGACGGCCATAATTCAATGCCACACGTGTGCTTCCTTTTTTGTAAGCCGTTCCAAAATTGTAGAAATGAATATCAAATAAATCTGTTTCACTAATGGTAAGCGTTTTATGGTCAAAACCGTAATTATACATATCCATTGCAAATATTGACCAATGTTCGTTATGATTGTATTCTACAGTTGCAGCCGCCCAATTTTTTCTGTCGTTGTCTGCCCACATGTGTTCTAAACCAAATGAAATTGATTTTTTGTCAGACAATTGATAAGTAGATTCTGAAAAAACGATATGAGAATTTATAACAAACTCATTAAAAATGCCTTGAATTTGTTTGTTATTATAATACTGGTTGATATACGTAAAAGCCGTTTTAAAATTCTTGGAAACTTTTTTGGTGATTTCAATATTATAATCTGAAAAATACTTCTCGTTGGCATTAAACAATTCTGCTTGGTAATTTTGGATGTTTTCTCCAGCATTGTTTGTATACCTAAATTTTGCTTTTAAATTATACCAAGATGATACATTTAAATTGATTTTTGTGCCATATTTTCCTCCCAATGCAGACCCTTTTTTAAAGTCGTAGAAAAAATCAAATTCGCCACCGATTTCTCCAAATTTATTTACTTGTGTAGATTCGTCCATTACAACTTGAAATTGCGCTTGATACACATAAATGTTAGCCAAATTAGAATGATGTTGTTTGGTTAAACTAGGTACAAAATTCAAAATTTTGTCATTAAAATTCAAACTTGTACTTGAAAGTGTTGGATAATTATCTAAATCTCTTTGTGCTAATAATTGCATGTTTTCAACGCGTCTAAAATTGGCATCAAAACCAATTCCTTTTTTTGAATATCCAAAATTCACTAACAAAGCACTTCCTTCTTTAGCAAAATTGGTATCCAATATGTTTTGTATAATTATAGCGTCTCGCGATTTAAAAACGTATTCCGTATTTACATAATAATTTTTAAAACCCAGCTCAAATCGGTTTGCATACAAATTAGTAAAAGCACTAAAATTTTCAATAGCAACGGGTAATTTTTCATACCTACTGACAGCACTAAAACCATATTTAAAATCGAAAGCTTCTAAGTTTAAAAGTTGACTAACATTAACATCCGTATTAAAACCGAAAACATCGCCGTTTGCCACATCAAAACCACTTCTAGCCTTTCCGTATAATGCTGTAAAAGAAATTTCATCAATTGGCGAATACACCACTTTAGCGCCACGCAAGGCATTGTTAATTCCTAAAGATCGATCTTCCCAAGTTCTTAGTGCCAATCCACTTCCAAACTGAACATAATAATGACCTAAAGTTACATCTAATTTTTTGGTTTTATAATTGGCATAATATGTGGCGAAATTGGTTCCCTTATATTTTGGATTAAAATTTAATAACGCCTCGTTCATGTAGGATTCTACTTGCGTCCCAACAGTAAATTTTTTGTAATTGAAATTTACATTGAAATAATTGTTGGCGCGTAAAGGCACGGTATCTTGATTGATGCCTCTGTTTTTATCATTTGTGTACCATTGCCCATTTCTTTCAAAACTACCATACACTTTTAATTTTGTTTTGGTAGAATCGGCATTTTGTGCAAAAGAAAAAAGTGCAGAAAATAAAAACGTTAAACAGATTATTTTTTTCATTATTTAAGTGCTTTAATTTGTTCCAGTAACTGATTTTCACTGCCAGGTGTATGACCATTTTGAGTGAAAACAATTTCTCCGTTTTTAACCACTGCAGTAAAAGGTGGATTTGAAATACCTAATGCTCTTTTAAAATCTTGGTTGGTATCCATTAGTATTGTATACTCCCAACCCTTTCCATTTACTAAAGGTTTTACTCTTTTGTTGGTTCTGGCGTCATCAATAGAAACCGCAATAACTTCTACATTAGCTTGTGATTTCCAATCTTCATATACATCATTAATGGCATCTAATTCTTGAATACATGGTGCACACCAAGTAGCCCAAAAACAATAAACATAAATTTTGTCTTTTTCTATAAAATTTTGAGTTGTAGAAACCGTTGTCCCCTCTAAATTTTTAAGGGTAATACTAGGTAATTTATTTTGTGAAAGTCCTAATGCACTAATAAATAGCATTAAATTTAAAGCCAGTTTTTTCATTATTCTGAATATATTTATTAGCAAATAAAAGATATTTCCAGCATTATAAAAAATTTTTTTAAATTTGCCTAAGAAGTTTTAAGATAAACTACTGAAAAAATAAATTATATGAGAAAAATTCTGTTTGGTGCAATTACTTTTTTAGGGTTATCAAATGTGTCATGTATATCAAATGACTGGGAAGACAATTCTGTTAGCTCTGAAGTTATTGAACTGCCTGTATCTGGAAAATTTTTAAGAAATGCACTAATTGAAGACTATACCGGCACTTGGTGTCAATATTGTCCAAGGGTTTTACATGGAATTGAACAAGTGCAGCTAGAACAACTTCGTGCTTATCCTGTTTCCATTCACCGAAGTGTAGCTTCAAATTCGGATCCTTATGATTTCCCTGCGGGGCCATTGGAACAATTAATTGGAGTAACGGGTTATCCAAGAGCCATGTTAAACAGAAACGTAATTTGGGTCAATAATATTTCAACAAAAGAAGTAAAAGATCAAATAAAACCAAATGCAAATTTAGGGATTGCCCTAAATTCAACAGTTTCCGGTGGAAATATAAACTTGAATGTGAACATGAAGTTTTTAGAAAATTTTTCTAATTTAAAATTAATCGTATATGTATTAGAAGATGGTTTACTTCACAATCAAGTGAATGCAACTTCATTTTTTGGGGGACAAAATCCAATTATAAATTTTGAACACAACCATGTTTTAAGGGCTTGTTTAACAAATTTAGTTGTTGGAGATGCTATAGCGGGAACAAATGCTGACGCTTTGGTAACAAGAAACTTTACTGTCAATGTACCTGCAAATATATCAAATGTAGCAAATATGTATTTCGTTGCATTTGTACTTGATGCTTCAGGAAAAGCTATAAATGTAAGAGGAGCTGCACCAAACGTTTCTCAAACATTTCAAATAAACCCATAAATATTACAAAAAGTAAAAAAAAGGTATCTAAAAGTGCCTTTTTCTTTTAATACAAATAGAATTAAATAAAAATAGAATAAATTTGCTATTCTATACTTTCAACAGATGAAAAAAATATACATTTTACTTGCTTTTTTAACCTTTTTTACCAACTATGCTCAATTGAGTAATAAGCATTGGTTACCGCCTTTGCACTCAAGAGATGCAACTAACATTGAAAATCATTATTTGTATATTTCAACTCCAGAAACCGTACCTTTTCAAGTAACGGTAACTACTGGTAATGGAGTGCCAATTACTGGTTCACCATTTACAATTTCACAAGCAACTCCAGTGGTGGTTTCTGTGGGTACAGGGCAACCTACTAATATGTTTTTAAGTCTTATTGATGTAAATATTATAAAAAATGACAAAGGGCTAATACTTGAAGGACCAAAAGATTTTTACGTAAGTTTTAGAATGCGTGCCTTAAATCACGCAGAAACGTTAATTTCAAAAGGAAGACCAGGTATTGGAACCTCGTTCAGATTAGGAAGTACGCCCCAAGGTGGAGAAGTTTCTATTAGAAATTTTGTTTCTAGTGTTATGGCAACGGAAAACAATACTGTGGTAAATTTATCGGATTATAATACAAATGTGGTTTTTGTTTCTGGACCCGGAAATATAACTTCTGATACCCAAACATTTACATTAAACGCAGGAGAATCAGTTGTTTTTTCGGGATATACAAATGTAACAGCTAATTTGACTGGTTTTATAGGCGCTTCATTAACTGCAACAAAACCTGTGGCAGTCAGTACAGGTAATGCAACAGGTGGAGTATCAGCTACTGGTTCTGATTTTACTTTGGATCAAATTGTTTCTTCTTCTCAAATTGGAACAGAATATATTTTTATTCAAGGTAATGGATTACCGCAAATGGAATTACCATTAATTATTGCAGATGCAGACAATACTGATATTTTTGTAAACGGCAATACCACAGCAGCTATAACTTTAAATGCGGGAGATTATTATTTAGTGCCCAACTCTAATTATCAAGGAACTGGTACTAATAAAAACATATACGTAAAATCATCAAAGGCGGTTTTTGCCTATCAATTAATAGGGGGCTCTGCGTCTTATCCAACTTCTGGATTGAATTTTATTCCACCGCTAAGTTGCTTTTTTCAAGAATCGGTATATCTACCTTCAATTAACGAAATTGGAACATCTACTTACAATTCAGACTTAATGATATTAACCTATTCCAATGCTACAATTACTATTAATGGGAACCCGATTAATACGTCTCAAGCTCAGGCAGTTCTTGGAAATACAGACTGGGTGACATACAGAATTTCGGGATATACTGGTAATGTCAATGTTGTTTCGACTGGACCTGTAGCGGTTGGTGTTTTTGGAGCAAGTGGTGCGGCAGGATATGCAGGATATTACTCAGGTTTTGGAAGTGCCCCACAAGATACACCGGTTGCTGTTTGTTCGTCTTCTACTGCCAATTTGTTTGATGCTATTAGTGGAAACCCAGGAACAGGTGGTACTTGGGTTGTTCCTACTGGAGGTGCCCCATTAGTTGGAAATGTCTTCAATCCAGCAATAAACATAGCAGGCGAATATATTTATTCGTTTACCAAAACATGTAATACTTCACCAACTTTTATTAGTGTAAAAGTCAATGTTACTATAGAACAAGCTAGTAACGTAGGTACAAGTGCAATAAAAAATACCTGTAAAAACGAATCACAATTTGATTTATTTCCTTTATTAGGAACAGGTGTAACAACTGGAGGAACATGGTCTTTAAATGGTGTAAACAGACCAAATAGTAATTTTGATCCAGCTACTGATTTAAGTGGTACTTACACTTATACTATTCCAGCGGTTGGAGTTTGTCCGGCCTTGTCTTCAAATGTTGTGGTTTCTAATTATGATATACCAACTTTGATACCAATTACAGATTTAAAAGCTTGTGATGATGATTTAGATGGAAGTGATACCAATGGACAAATTACTTTTGATTTGACCCTAAAAACAACAGAAATTATAAACAGTCAAGTTAACGTTGCTGTTACGTACCATTTATTGCCAAACGAAGCTATTGCTGGTACTAACGCCATCACATCGTATACTGGACCAGATACAATTATTTATGTTAGATTGTTTAATACGGTAACCAATTGTTTTAATACTACAAGTTTTAATGTGGTTGTAACGGCAAAGCCAATAGTAAATCCAATTATTACATTAAAACAATGTGATAGCGACACCGATGCTATCACCGATTTTAATTTAACAGAAGCGAACGTTGTTTTATCTAGTCAAAGTAGTTTGACTTTTACTTATCATGCTACCCAATTGGATGCTGAAAATAATACAGCGCCGCTTACAAATGCCGCAAATTATACTTCTCCAAATAACGGATTAGTTTGGGCAAGAATTGAAAATACCGACGGCTGTTTTAGAACCGCACAGATAAATTTAATAGTTTCTGCAACGCAAATTCCGGCTACTTTTCAAAAAATTGTTTTGGAAGAATGTGATGATTATATTGATGTAAATGATCCTGATACCGATGGTATTGATTATTTTAGTTTTTCAACAGCAACTAATAGTTTCGCATCAACAACCAATACAATTTTAGCTTTGTTTGCAAATAGTTCCAACTTAACAGTAACCTATTATACAACCCAAGCACAAGCTTTAGCAGAATTAAATCCAATAGATACTACTAACCCAAATGGGTTTAGAAATACTGTTCCAAACCTTCAAAATATTTGGGTAAGAATTGACAGTAACATAAATAATGAATGTGTAGGATTAGGGCAATATCTAGATTTAAAAGTAAATCCGTTGCCAAATTTTGACATTATTGATTACAAACTATTTTGCGTACAACCTGGTTCAGGGGCTGGAAGTTATCCAATTAATGCCACACCAATACCACCAGGCAATTATTCCTATTCTTGGACGCCAACCAATCCAAACTCAACGGGTGGCCAACAAAATGCTATTTTTAATGCGTCAGTATCCGGAATTTATAAAGTAGTTGTAACCAATACAGCCACATTATGTTCTAGGGAAGATGAATTGGAATTATTTATTTCTTCGGCACCTAATTCTGTTAAATTAGAGTTGGTTTCTGAAATTTTCGCAAGCGGATTAGCTACCATTCAAGCAGAAGTAATTGGCGGATTTGGTACTTATGAATTCAGTCTAAATCAAGTAGATTGGCAAACCAGTCCGGTTTTTACAAACTTGCCAAATGGGGTTTACACGGTTTATGCTAAAGATGTAAATGGCTGTTTACCAATAAAACAATCAAATACTGTAACCACAATTTCGTATCCAAATTATTTTACTCCAAATGGCGATAGTTATAACGATACTTGGAACATATCTGGTTTAACACCTGAATTTAAAGCCAAAATTTTTATATTTGACCGATACGGAAAACTTCTAAAGCAAATCAATCCGTATGCTGGTGGATGGGATGGAAAACTAAATGGCGAAGAAGTACCTTCAACAGATTATTGGTTTAAAATTGAATATACTGAGGATGGCGTTCAAAAAGATTTTAAATCCCACTTTAGTTTAAAAAGATAATATGACCGCTTTCGTAAAACAAGAAGTAAAAAATAATATTGGATACATTACCTTTTTTCATCCTGCCGGAAATTCGTTTCCAAGTTTGCAATTGCAAGAATTGGTAAAATCGATTCAGGATCTAGATGCGAATGAAAACGCTACCATTATTGTTTTACAAAGTGAAGGAACTACCTTTTGTGGCGGTGCTTCGTTTGAGGAATTATTGCAAATTGACAATTTTTCAGATGGCAAACAATTTTTCTCTGGTTTTGCGAATGTGATCAACGCCATGCGAAACTGTTCGAAATTAATTGTTGGAAAAGTGCAAGGAAAAGCCGTTGGTGGCGGCGTAGGAATTATAGCCGCATGCGATTATGCTATTGCCACAACAAAAGCCGATATCAAACTTTCAGAATTAACTATAGGAATTGGACCTTTTGTAATTGAACCCGCCGTAAGCCGAAAAATTGGACACACCGCTATGGGCGAATTAACTTTAGCAGGAAACGAATGGAAATCTGCAACTTGGGCTTTTGAAAAAGGGTTGTTTGCAAAATTAGTGCAACCTGAAGATTTGGATGCAGCATTAGAAAAATTTGCAGCACAATTAGCCAGTTACAACCCAGAGGCGTTGACTGAAATGAAACAAGTATTGTGGCAAAACACCGCACATTGGAGTACGTTATTATACGAACGCGCCGAAATTTCAGGAAAATTAGTATTGAGTGCTTTTACGAAAAAGGCGTTGGAAGGGTTTAAGAAGTAAAAGTTTTGAAAAACCGCTGCGCAAATTCAAGAGATGCTGAAACAAGTTCAGCATGACAAACCAATAAAAAACCTAACTCGTTTTCAACCAACCCGTAATACTAAATCTTTTTCTATGAACGGGTTTTACTTCGTGTTCTAAAATTTGACTTTCAAAAATGACGACTCTGCCTTTTAGTGGGTAAATTTTTATTTCTTCTTCAGGTTTGTAAATAACCAATTCGCCACCAAATTCGGGTTGCCAATTTTCATCGTTTAAATAACAAACTATAGATAATTTTCTTTTCGTATCGTTTTTAAAAACATCTAAATGACGTTTGTAAAAAGTGCCTTCTGGATACATGGCATAATGAAATTCTTTAGTGGTAATGCCTAAATAACAAGTCGCATTGATGTACGTTACGAAATCGTTGATTGTATTAAAAAACGTTTCTGAAGCTTGATTTTTGTCTTCTTCATTTAGCCAAAAAATATAATCACCACGAATTTCTTCTTTCACCACTTCATCCGATTTGTTTCCTATCGCCGATTTTTTAAACTCAGTTGTTTCCAATTTTTGTTCTAATTCGGTACGCATAATTTGCACCGCTGCATCAGAAAAAAAAGCATCGCAAACTGCGTATTGGTTTTCTAATAAATCGGTAATTATGGTTTCGTAAAGTGGATTCAATTCCATTAGTTGCACATTTGAAGCAAAGATATGTGAATAATTTCGTAATTTTGCTGTTCAATTATCGTATCATGAGTAAAATTAGAATTACCAAGCAATTTAGTTTTGAAACAGGTCATGCCCTTTATGGCTATGATGGAAAATGTAAAAACGTACACGGACATAGTTATAAACTTTCGGTTACGGTTATTGGTGAGCCGATTACAGATTCAAATAATGTAAAATTCGGAATGGTAATTGATTTTTCCGATTTAAAAAAAATTGTCCGAGAAGACATTGTTGATGTGTTTGATCACGCTACGGTTTTTAACCAAAATACTCCACACGTAGAATTGGCAAAAGAATTACAAAATCGCGGACATCATGTGATTTTAGTGGATTATCAACCTACAAGTGAAAACATGGTAGTAGATTTTGCAAATAAAATTAGAGCGCGATTGCCTAAAGAAATTACGCTACATTCTTTACGTTTACAAGAAACAGAAACGTCATTTGCAGAATGGTTTGCTTCAGATAATGTTTAGATTATTAGACATGTTAGATTGTTAGACATTTTAGATTAAAACACTTAAATTAAATTATTCAAAAAAAATTATTAGCATTCTAATTAATCTAAAAATCTGTTATCTAAAAATCTAGAAATATGAGCATTACTTTATTATCTTCTCCTTTACAAGGTTTTACAGATTTCAGATTTCGAAATGCGTTTCATAAACATTTTGGTGGCATTGATACTTTCTATTCGCCTTACATCAGATTAAACGGAAAATTAGAAATTAAGGCGTCATACGAACGTGATATTCTTCCAGAAAACAATACGACTTTAGAAGTCATTCCTCAAATAATTACTAATGATGCTGAAGAGTTTTTATTTGTTGCCAAATACGTACAATCACTTGGTTATAAAGAACTCAATTGGAATTTAGGCTGTCCGTATCCAATGGTGGCAAAATGCGGAATGGGCTCTGGTTTAATTAGCAATACCGAACGCATTCATTCTATTTTAGATAAAGTGCATAGCGAAACGAATATTGTGGTTTCGATGAAAATGCGAATGGGTTATGAAAACGCAGCAGAAATTTTAGAGGTGTTCCCAATTTTAGAAAAATACCCAATAAAAAATATCGCCATTCATGCCAGAATTGGTAAGCAATTATACAAAGGACCAGTAGATTTAGATTCGTTTCAGCGGTGTTTGGATGTTTCAAAACACAAACTGTATTATAATGGTGACATTACATCGGTAGAAAAATTTAGAGACATGCAAGCTCGCTTTCCAAGTATTGACCATTTTATGATAGGTAGAGGTTTAATTTCCGATCCGTTTTTACCAAGTATGATTAAAAATAATACTACCGAATATCCTGAAAATAGATACCAACTATTTAATGCCTTTCACGATGAAATTTATCAGGCATATGATGCTTTTTTACAAGGCCCAACGCCAATACGAATGAAAATGTTAGGTTTTTGGGAATACTTTTCACAATCATTTCCCGGTACTCAAAAAACATTTAAGAAAATTAAAAAAGCCCAAAGTAAAAGAAATTACGAACTTGCTGTTAAAGAAATATTTTCTTCTAAATTCTAATAAATAAACCGCCTCAATATTGAGGCGGTTTTTGATTTATTTATTAGATTGATTATCTTAATTTATAACCAATAGCAAAGGATTTCAAAATAATTCCTTTAATTAAAATATATCTTTTAATTAATCAATTCAAAACTACTTTTTAAACGAATATCTTCTGAAGAGGAGCCAATCATTAAATTAAAATCTCCTGGTTCTGAATTAAATTCTAACTTTTCGTTGTAAAAAGATAACTTTTGATTGTCAATTACAAATGTAATAGTTTTAGTTTCTCCAATACCTAATTTTATTTTTTGGAAATCTTTTAATTCAGAAATTGGTCTAATTAAAGATGCAAATTTATCTTGAAGATATAATTGAATTACTTCTTCACCTTCGTATTTTCCTGTATTGGTGATGTTCATTGTAACTTCTATAGTTTCACTGGCACTCATTTTTGTTTTAGACAATTTCAAATTAGAATAATTGAAAGTAGTATAACTTAATCCATATCCAAAAGGAAATTTAGGCGTATTTGGCAAGTCAATGTAGCTAGATTTATACAATTTTTCTTCATTAATTGATGGTCTTCCCGTATTGAAATGATTATAATAAATTGGTATTTGGCCTTCTGCTCTAGGAAAAGTCATTGGTAATTTCCCTGCTGGATTATAATCTCCAAAAAGCACATCAGCAATTGCGTTACCAGCTTCCGATCCTAACCACCATGTATAAAGTATGGTTGGCATGTTATCTGCGGTCCAATTAAAAATTAGTGGGCGCCCTGCATTAATAAGCACTACAATTGGTTTTCCTGTTTTTTGCAATTCTTTAATTAAATCTTCTTGTATACCAGGCAAGTGAATATTACTTCTACTTTTAGATTCTCCACTCATATTGTATCGTTCTCCGATACTCACAATTACCACATCCGATTGATTGGCAATAGCAATAGCTTCTTTAAAGCCAGAATTGTTAGTACCTTCAATATCGCATCCTTTTGCGTAAAGAAGTTTCGTAGTTTTACCTACTTTACTTTCCAAACCTTCCCATTGCGAAATGATGTAAGTAGAATCAACGTCTGTTAAATTAACCGCCCAAAAGCCATGATTAATTCTCTTTGGTTTAACCATAGGCCCAATAAAAGCGATTGTTTTGGTTTTTTTTGAAAGAGGTAGAATATTATTTTCGTTTTTTAGTAAAACAATACTTTTTGAGGCAACTTCTCTTGCTATTTTTGAATGTTCTGGATTATTTAGGGCTTCTTTTTGTCTATTAAGATTTGAGAATTTATAGGGATCATCAAACAAACCTAATTCAAATTTCTTGCGAAGAATTCGTTTAACTGCATCATCAATAGTTGCTATTGGTACTCTTTTTTCAATAACTAATTGGGCTAAATTGTTGCGATAAGCGTTACTTTCCATATCCATATCGGAACCTGCTGTTATTGCAGAGAAAGCCGCTTCTTTATCATTATTAGAATAACCGTGAGTAACCAGTTCACCAATAGATCCCCAATCAGAAACTACAAATCCTTTGAAATTCCATTGTCCTTTTAAAATATCTCTTTGAATGTGTTTATTGGCTGTAGCTGGAATTCCGTTAATATCATTAAAAGCATTCATAAATGTAGCAGAACCTGCATCCACCGCAGCTTTAAATGGTGGCAAATAGGTTTCCCATAGCATTCGATTGCTAATGTCAACAGAATTGTATTCTCTTCCGCCTATCACAGCTCCATAAGCTGCAAAATGTTTCGTACAAGCCATAACCGAATTCAAATCGCCTATTTTTCCTTGAAATCCTTTAACACGAGCAAATGCAATTTTTGAACCTAAAAAAGTGTCTTCTCCGGCGCCTTCCATAACTCTTCCCCAACGTGGATCGCGAGAGATGTCTACCATTGGTGCAAATGTCCAATGAATTCCACTTGCAGATGCTTCGATAGCAGCAATTCTGGCAGATTGTTCCATTGCTTGTAAATCCCAAGAAGCGGCTTCTGCTAAAGGAATTGGGAAGGTTGTTTTGTATCCGTGTATGACATCCAATCCAAATAACAACGGGATTTTTAATCGTGATTGCATGGCTAATTCTTGATATTTTCTAGTTCTATCCGCCCCATTTACATTAAGCATTGAACCAAGTAAACCGCCTTTGATTTCTTTTTCTTTATTTGGATTTACTACTAATGGCCCTGTAAGATTGGCATCATTGGTATATTGATTTAGTTGTCCTATTTTTTCTTCTAAAGTCATTTTATTTAATAACTCCGTAACTTTTTGGTCGATGTCATTTGTTTGAGAAAAACCTAAAAAGGTTACTAATAGAATGAGTAAAGAGATGGGTAATTTTTTCATTATTTTTTTAAAATTAAACCTATACAAATTTAAAGAAATATAAGTTTTGTAAAAATATATATTTTTATTTAATAGGTTAAAGTTTGAATGGCGTGAGGCAAAATTGTTATTTCAGTTGCCATTATTCCAATGCAAAGATAATAGGTTATTTTTATATTACTTTGATTCATTACTATGGTTACTACTTTTCCGTCTGGATTTTGAAAGGATGTAGTTAATAATTGACTTCTGCTAGCTACACTGCTAATTCTCTTGGCGCCTTTACTTATGAATTTTGAAAAATGTCCGATGAAATAATAAGATGGTGTGTAAATTAATTTTCCTGTTACTAAATCTCCATGAATAGGTGCGAAGCAGAAATTGTCAACATGGTTTGGTCCGCCATTTTGGTTTAGTAGGATATTCCAGTCTGTCCAACCTACGGTTCCATTATTAAAATCAATAATCATGGATTTTCCATAACGCTCTCCATTTTTCCAAAGTTGGTATTTATTAGCATCGAATTTTTCAACGCACCCTTCTGTAAATAATAGATTTTTAGACGGAAACATCTCATTAACTTTTCCAACATTTTCATACATCATTTCGCCACCACTCCAGTTTTCATACCAATGAAATCCAATTCCCCACACATATTTATTGGCTTCTGCATCAGACAAAATTGTGCTAACCCTTTGAGTTATTAAATCGCGATTGTGGTCCCAAATAGTTATTTTTTTATCTCCAAGTCCTGCTTTTGCAAGAGTTGGACCAAGATAATTTTTAAGAAAATCTCTTTCTTCTTCTGCAGAAAAAATACAAGATTCCCAACGTTGTTTTGCCATTGGTTCATTTTGGATCGTTAATCCCCATACGGGAATTCCTTCTTTTTGCAACGCGTTAATGTATTTTACATAGTAATTAGCCCACGATTGATTATAATCGGGCAATAGTTTTCCGCCTTGAAGTTTACTTTTGTTGTCTTTCATAAAAGCCGGCGGCGACCACGGACTGATGTATAGCTTGGCATTTTTACCGATTGTTTCCATTGCTTTTTTAATCATTGGAATACGGAATTTTTGATCGTGTTCAATAGTAAATGAATTCATGCTTTTATCTCCTTCAGCAACGTAATCATACATTTCAGAACTGAAATCGCAACTGCCCATGTTGGTTCTTATTATAGAATAGCCAATTCCTTTATCTTTGCTAAAGTAAGCCGAAATAAATTCGTTTTGTTTTTCAATTGGTAATTTCGCAAAAACTTCGGCACTTGCATCTGTTATTGCGCCACCTATACCAAGATAAGTTTGGAATTTTTTATTTGGATTTACAAAAACGCAAATTTGTGTTTCTAGAGGTTGTTTCATTTCTACAAACTTTAAATCGGCATTTGTTTTCGACATACGAAATGCTGTGCTATCAGCTGAAGTATATACATCAACCGATTTATTTTTGGTAGAATAATCTAAATATTTTGATTTACTTTTCTTTTGAGAAAAAACAGATATTGAAAGAAATAATAATGATAATAAGAGTGTTTTGTTCATTGTAATTTTATATAATTTTACCAAATGTAAGAACCAACTGCACCAGCTTCAAGTGATGTGATAACCCATTGGTCATTTATTTTTATGTTAAATGTTTCGTTCGTATTTCCATAATTTTTACAAAAAGAACTTTTCTAAATCAATTTCGCTTTCCTGTGCATGGATTGAAGGTATTAGTCCGATATATTCATCCGAAAGAGCAGGGCCAACAACACTGAGCGGATTCCAATCCATTAAAACTTTATTTATTTCTGTGTATTTATACATATCCATTTATTTTTTATTTCTTATAGCGCGGGTTGCAATCCGTGCCTACTATAATAATCAAATGTAATAAAAAAGCTATAACTTTTTATAATTTTAGTTTCTGTTTTTCTTTTCACTTTGTGTGCACGTAACCGCTCTATCAGTTAGAGAACATATCCGATAAATCGACTTTCCCTGTATGGTTATTCGTTTTTCTTTAAAATAACGTGGTCAACCACGTTATAAACCCCATTTACCCCGTCTACCAACGTGGTCAACCACGTTATTATCGTTGGCGAGGTAGTATTTGCATACGAACTTGCTGTTAAAGAATTGTTTGCTTCTCCATTTTAATCATAAAAAAAGCGCCTCGGTTGAGGCGCTTTTTTTTTATTCAATTGATTGGTATTCTTAATTTACTTTTTGATGATTAAGAATTCACTTCTTCTGTTTTGTGCGTGCTCTTCTTCTGTACATTCTGTACATGGTACTTTTGGTTGGGTTTCTCCCATACCTGTACCTGTAATTCTCTCTTTAGAAATACCTTTCGATACGATGTATTGTGCCGTAGCTTTGGCTCTTCTGTCTGACAGTTTTAAGTTGTAACTGTCCGATCCTCTGCTATCCGTGTGCGATTT
>CAMCVI010000013.1 GCA_945881885.1 Chryseobacterium gleum
CCTGCTGGTAAGTTTGCTGCGACTCCTATTCCTGTAGCGCCTGTGGTAGTATGTGTTATAGCGGTTAATGGCGTATTGATACAAAGTGTTGGCGTAGCAGAAGGTGCTGTTACAGTATTATTTGGGTTAACGGTTATAGTTGCTGTAGCGTTAATTGTGCCACAACCACCTGTCAATGGAATCGTGTATGCAAATGTTCCTGATACACTTGGTGTACCGCTTATAGTAATTGTATTGGCTAACCATGAAGCTGTAACTCCTGCTGGAAGTCCTGTTGGAGTTCCAATGCCCGTAGCGCCAGTTGTAGTATGAGTAATGGCTGCTGGTAAAGCCGTATTTATACAAAGTGTTGGTGTAGCCGAAGCTGGTGTAACGGTATTGTCTGGTGTAACTGTGATGGTTCCAGTAGCTGTAAATATACCACAACCTCCTGTTAATGGAATACTATAGTTAAACGTTCCTGAAGCGGTTGGCGTACCACTAATAGAAATAGTATTTGATGCCCAAGTAGCCGTAACACCTGCTGGTAAATTTGCAGCAGTTCCAATTCCTGTAGCGCCAGTTGTAGTATGCGTAATGGCCGTTAAAGCGGTATTGATACAAAGTGTTGGTGTGGCTGTGGGTACTGAGACTGTATTATCAACATTCACGGTAATAGTCCCGGTTGCGTTTACTGTGCCACATCCTCCAGTTAATGGAATCGTGTAAGCAAATGTTCCTGATACAGTTGGTGTACCACTTATTGTAATAGTATTTGCTGCCCATGAAGCTGTAACTCCTGCTGGAAGCCCTGTTGCTGTTCCAATGCCTGTAGCACCAGTTGTAGTGTGAGCAATAGCTGTTAAAACAGTATTGATACAAAGTGACGGCGAGGAAGAAGGTGCTGTAACCGTATTATTTGGAGTAACTGTGATGGTTCCTGTTGCTATACCTCCACATCCTCCAGTTAATGGAATGCTATAATTAAATATTCCCGTACCTGTTGGTGTGCCACTTATGGTAATTGTATTTGTAGTCCATGAAGCCAAAACACCTGCTGGAAGTCCTGTAGTGCTTCCTATCCCTGTAGCACCTGTTGTAGTGTGAGTAACTACTGTTAATGGTGTATTGATACAAATCGACGGTGTTGCTGAAGGCGGTGTAACAGTATTGGCTATTGTTACTGTAATTGTACCGGTAGCATTTACTGAACCACAGCCTCCATTTAAAGGAATAGAATAATTAAATATTCCTGAGGCAGTTGGTGTGCCACTTATTGTAATAGTATTTGCTGCCCAAGAAGCTGTAACACCTGCTGGAAGACCTGTTGGGGATCCTATTCCTGTGGCGCCAGTAGTAGTATGAGTTACTGGAGTTAAAGCAACATTTGTACATAAAGCTGGGGTCGCAGAAGCCGAAGTTACAGTATTCAGAACGTTTATTACAATAGTTCCTGTTGCGCTAATTGTACCACAACCACCTGACAAAGGAATGGCATAGTTAAAAGTTCCAGAAGCTGTTGGTGTGCCACTAATAGTAATTGTATTAGTTGCCCATGAAGCCAAAACACCTGGCGGAAGGCCTGTTGCAGTTCCAATTCCTGTAGCGCCTGTGGTAGTATGAGTAATAGCTGCCGTTAATGGTGTATTTAAACAAAATATAGGATTAGTGACTCCTGCGGTAACTGTATTAATTGAAATAACCGTAATGGTTCCTGTCGCAGTTACAAAACCACAAGTTCCAGTTAAAGGGATAGAATAATTAAAAGTTCCAATTGCAGTAGGTGTTCCGCTTATAGTAATCGTATTTGATGTCCAAGTAGCTACAACACCCGTTGGTAAACCAACAGCTACACCAATGCCCGTAGCTCCTGTTGTAGTATGAGTAATTGGTGTTAAAGTAGTTGTTGAACATAATGTTGGAGTAGATGATGCTGGTGAAAACGTGATACCAGGCGTTACAGTTATAGTACCTGTTGCACTAAATGTTCCACAACCGCCAGTTAAAGGGATAGAATAATTGAAAACCCCCGTTGCGGTTGGCGTACCACTAATTGTAATCGTGTTAGCTGACCAAATAGCTGTTACACCAGCTGGTAAACCCGTAGCTGTTCCTATTCCTGTAGCTCCAGTAGTAGCATGAGTAATAGCTGTTAAAGGCGTATTCGAACATAACGTTGGTGTGGATGATGCCGCTGCTACCGTATTGCTATTTATATAAACTACATTAAACGTGGCGTATTCTGGACAAGCCGCAAATATATTTGTTACTCTAGCCACTATAGGAATAGTTGATCCTAAAGTTATTGCTATTGGAATTGTTATTGGATTGTTTTCGGCTTGCGCATCAGCCATTGAAAAATAATATTCCACATCATGCAATGTAGGATCTAAACCAGCTAAAATAATACTATTTTGTGTTGTTAAATTCGCAGGTGAACTACAAACAACCAAATTTGGTGGTGTTTGATTAATAGGAAAACCTGTAAAATATTCGACAACAATACAATCTTCTTGTGAACAAGCACCACCGCCTGTAACACTCGCGCTTACGCAATAAGTACCCGGTGAACTAACAGTAATTGAAGGGGCATCTATATTTAAATTAACGCCATTTTTTTTCCAAACAAAATCAAAATTCGCAGCATTTAAACCTGTGCTAATAACTCTAGTTTGCCCTGGACAAATAGCTTGCCCATTAGAAACTAACATATTTTGCGTATACGCCCCGCCTAAGCCAATTGGATATGTTATATTAGCAACACCTACATTAAAACTGCCTCCTTCAATAAAAACTGCAGAATCAAAAGCAGTATCATTATAATCTCCAATTACCAATTTAATTGTGTAATTATGATTTGGAATAACTGTTGCCGAAGCTGTCATTGGCACTGTGTAACCTCTCATATTCATCACAGTACTAGACGCAGGGGTAACACCAGGCGTAAAAACTGAAAAATAAGTTGGGTTTACTGATGCACAAGCACCGTTATGTATGCTGTTTCTTATGTTTGTAACCGACACAGGAGTTGTAGTACCTGGAATTACCGCTAAATTTTGAGGAGCCGTTCCGGCAGTAATATCAGTTAATATAAATGCAAAAACATCACTAAAACCACATTGATAAGTTCCATATTCATTAGAAGCAAAAATAAAATTAAAGCTAAAATTATCTGTAAAAGGCGTAAAATTAAATTTTACAAAAGAAGCATCGTTAATGCTCCCATTATTACCATTTGCTTGACTTATAGCTAAAAGCTGTGCATCTCCAGTGGCACCTGGACAAGCACTAGATAGATTTGTATTGGCATAACTACCTGAAGAAAATGCAGCATTTCCACATCTTATAATTACACCATCTTGGAAAGCAAAATTTGCTGGTGAACCTCCGTAAGAGAAATAACCGACTCCACAGGCACCTTGAGTGGTAAAATTACTAACCTGGGCGCAAGGAGAATCAATTAATACGTTCTGCACTAACTGAGAAACAGTATAAGTAGTGGTATTTACATTTATTGATTGTGAGAATAGTAACCCACTAAAAAGTAATAAAAAAATAGAAATAGTAATTTTTTTCATTTTATATATGTTGTGATTGTGTTAACAAAATTATAATCTCCAAATATATAACTTTACTTTAATGAATGTTTATATCTTTGCAAAAAAAAATTACTTAAATGACTAAAATATCCATAAAAAGCACAAATAATACATCAATTGTTAAATTTGAATTAGAAGATTTTATCACTAGAAATCAAAATTTCGAATTTAAAAATATAGATGAAACTTCAAACTCACCTTTAGCTAAACAATTATTTTTTCTTCCGTTTGTAAAATCCGTTTACATTTCAGGAAATTTTATTGCTATTGAAAAATTTTCAATAGTAGAATGGGAAGACGTTCAAGAAGAAGTGGCACAACAAATTGAGGATTTTATTACAAAAGGCGGGCAGATTATTATAGAAGATTCAACTACGAAAAAAAATCCAATTACGATTTATGCTGAATCTACTCCAAACCCTGCTGTTACTAAGTTTGTTGCCAATAAAAAATTAACAAACACAGCAGTTGAATGTAAAAATATTGATGAAACCAAAGCGTCGCCTTTGGCAAAAGATTTATTTAGTTTCCCTTTTGTAAAAGAAGTTTTTATTGATGAGAATTACATTTCAATCACAAAATACGACATTGCCGAATGGAATGATATTACACTAGAATTAAGAACTTTTTTAAAACAATATTTAGAACAAACTGATTTAGTTGTTGACGAAAGTTTAATTGAAAAAACAGATAATTTCAAAATAAAACAGGAAGAATTTTTTGATAATTTAGATGTTACCTCACAACAAATTATTAATATTTTAGAAGAATACATTAAACCTGCTGTTCAAAGTGATGGTGGAAACATTACTTTTAACTCGTATGACGAAACTTCTAATGTTGTAAAAGTTACACTTCAAGGTGCTTGTAGCGGTTGTCCTTCTTCAACATTTACATTGAAAAATGGAATTGAAAATATGCTACGCGATATGCTAAAAAACAATACAATTATAGTGGAAGCTATGAATGGATAATTTTTTCAAACAATAATAAATCGGACTGTTTGTTAGTATAAACAGCCCGATTTTTTTTTTGAATATTATTTTTTAGTAACCAAAACGAAATCTTTTAGATAAAAAGGTTCAAAATACGCCACATCTTCAAATTGTTTATTTTCAAATTTTTGAAAGGAAATTAAACCCATTTCTGCGGCAGAAGGAAATTGAATTTCTGGATAATAATGAAATTTTTCATCCGTTAAAATTTCTTTGAATTTCATCGCGCCATCGCCAATTAAATGTAATATTTCTGATTCTTCTTGATACGAATTTTCATCAATAACTTCGGCTTTAATAGCTCTAATTTTAGTAAAGCTACTATCAAAAAACGCACTAAATACTTCTAATCTTCTGGCATCAATCATTGGAATAATAATTCCCGAATTCACCTGAATTTTTCTAGCCAGTATTTCCAATGTATCCAAAGCAATTAATGGAATAGATAACGCATAACACAAACCTTTTGCTGCAGAAACACCAATTCGCAAACCAGTATAAGAACCTGGTCCTTGACTTACTGCAACGGCATTTAAATCTTCTAGTTTCAAGTTAGTTTCTGAAAATAACTCTTCAATAAAAACATGTAATTTTTCGGCATGGGAAAAATTTTGTTCCGACAATTCTTTTATTGCAAGAATTTTTCCAGCTTTTGATAAAGCCACAGAACAATTTTTTGTAGCCGTTTCTATATTCAGAATTAATGCCATTATAATAGTAAATTTAAAACGCAAAGAAACAAAAAAAGACACAATTTCTTGTGCCTTTTAAAATCAAAAAATATACTTACTAACTTTTCTTTTCTTTAGCTTTTTTATCTTGGTCAGATTTGGTTTCTAATCTAACTTTATCATTTGGCTTCAACTCTTTTGAAACCAACGTGTATGGCCCAACAATAATTTCGTCGCCTTTTTTCAGACCTGTCAAAATTTCAATATTAGTATCATCTTGAATGCCGGTTTTTACGACTCTAATTTTAGCTTTATCGCCAACTTTAACAAAAACACACTCAAATTTTATATCCTTTTTAGGTGTTTTACCTTTTTTTTCTGCTTCTTCTTTTTCAATTTCTGCCACTATATCTTTTTGAGTTGAAGTAGTGTCGTCTTTTATTACAATGGCACTGATTGGAACTGCCAAAACATCTGTGCTTCTTTTTGTTTCAATATCAACTGTAGCTGTCATTCCTGGTCTAAACGGCGAATAACTAACTGGTTTTCCTTCTAATAAATCTTGATAAGACTCTTTTACTAATCGCACTTTTACTTTAAAGTTTGTAACTTGATCTGCTGTTAAACCTGTTGTTGCAGAGTTTGAAATACTAGTTACTACTCCATCAAATTTTCTTTTTAAATAGGCATCCACTTCAATTTTTGCCGAATCGCCAATGCTTACTTTTACAATATCATTTTCATTTACATCAACTTCAACTTCCATATTGTTTAGGTTAGCAATTCGCATCATTTCCGTTCCAGCCATTTGTTGTTGACCTAAAACACGTTCACCTAATTCGATATCTAGTTTAGAAATCGTTCCATCTGCTGGAGCAAAAATGGTCGTTCTTTTTAAATTATCGCTAGCTTCTGTAACGTTTGCCGAAGCAGATTTCATTTGATAATATGCAGATTGTTTACTCGCAACTGCCACTTCATAAGCAGAAACTATTCTGTCCCATTCTGCACGAGAAATCACACCTTTATCGTACAATTTTCTATTTCTATCGTAATTGGCTTTCGCTTCTTTTACTTGAGCATCTGCCTGACTTACTCCGGCTTTTGAGGTTGATAAAGACGCTACAGTTCTGTCTACTCCAGAAGTGTAAATATCTGGATTGATTTTTACTAATAATTGTCCTTTTTTAACTTCCTGCCCTTCTTTTACGTTTAAAGCAATAATTTCACCTGAAACTTCTGGCATAATTTTAATTTCAACTTCAGGTTGAATTTTTCCGGTAGCTGAAACGGTTTCAATAATAGTCATCGTTTCTGCTTTAGAAACTTCTACAATTTTACTGTCGTCGTTATTTCCAATTTTTCCTGATTTTTTAAGAATAATTAATACAGCAATTACTGCAACTATACTTCCTAAAATGATAAATAATTTTTTTCTAGACATGGTTTTATTGTTTTTCTATAAGTGGAATTCCAAAATAAAATTCTAAAATTTTAATTCTAAAAATATAATCGTATTTGGTTCTTAAAACTTCTGATTGTGCGTTTACAAAAGCTACTTGAGATTGGTTAAAATCGAAAACATTCATCATACCAATTTCGTATCTGTCTTTTGCATATTGCATGGCTAATTCGCGAGCTTTTTCAATTTGCAAAGCGGCTTCATAACTTTCTTTTGCGGCTTTTGTATCGGTGTAAGCTGTAAATACATTACGCTCAATATCTAATTCTTGTTGGTTTTTTGCCAATTGGCTTTTCGCTAAAGCAATTTTAGTTCTGGCTACATTATTTCTAACTGACAAACCATTAAAAATTGGAATATTAAGTGAAAACCCAAAATTTTGACCTTTATTGGTACTAAACTGATCAAACAAAGGTTTGGGGCTAGTTATTATCGGCACACCGTTAATTATTTCAAATCCGTTAGAATTAGATGCTCTTGTATTATAACCATAAAACGCTGTTAAACTTGGTAAATATGCTCCTTTTGCAATAGAAATATCTTTTTCTGCAAGTGCTAAATTTGTTTCCGCAATTTTTAATTCTGTTCTATTTTCTTTCGCTTTTGCGATTACAGCTTCTGGCGTTTCGTTTAAAATTGTAGATAACATAGAAGGCATATCGTCTTCGGAGATGTCAAAATTTTGAAAATCTTTAATTTGTAATAATTGTGCCAAACTTAATTTTGACAATAACAAGGTATTTTCTGCTACAATTACGCGCTGATTTCCTGTAGCCATAGTAGCTTCAATGTCTAGCAAATCTCCTTTTGGAACATTTCCTGCATTTACTAACTCAACTGTTCTGTTGTATTGTTGAGCGTTAAGTAATTTTTGTTGCATTTGAACTTTCAAATTTTCCTTGTTAAACAAAATCTGTAAATAAGCGTTGGCAACGTTTAACGCAATATCTTCTTGCATTTTCGTTAACTGATATTGAGAAGCAATGATAGCTAAATTGGCTTTTCTTAACTGATTTACATTTTGCAAACCTTTAAAAATATCCACATTTGCGTTTAAATTGGCAGACGTAAATTGCGTAGTTTGATTTTCTAACAAACCCGTTGTAATGTTTTGATTCAATCCAATATTCCAGGAATGCGAGGAAGATGCATTGATATTTGGTAAAAAATTACCAATTGCGTCTTTTTTGGCAATTGACGATGTTTGCAAATCTAATTCGGATTGTTTGATAGTAATATTGTTTTGTATAGCATAATAAATACATTCTTTTAAAGTCCATTTTTTTTTTTGGGCAAAAGAAGCAACACTTGCGAAAAATAATATTAATATGAAATGTACTGACTTCATTTTTATAATTTGTTTTACTATTTGACCAATATTGTTTAAAAATGTTACACTTTAAAATTAAAATTTTACTTTTATACCTGAAATATTTTAAATTACTATACAATAATTCGTGTTTATTTATGTTTTCTCTAAACATCTTATTGCAAATTCATTTACTATGAAAATTAAAATTAAAATTTTACTTTTTGGAATTATAAATATGTTCCTATTTAGCTGCAGTACCGCAAAAAAAATAGAAGCGCTAAAACCTGAACCTAGCAACAATGCTCCAATTGTGTACAGTAATAAAACTTCACTTATATCTATGCCAATGGAGGTGAGTATGAAAGAAGTGGAATATCACTTAAATAAAAATTTAAAAGGTTTAATTTATTCGGATACCATTTTAAATGACGACAAAACTGAAATGAAAATTTGGAAAACTTCAGAAATTAAATTGGTAGAAAAAAACGGTGAAATTGTTTCGGTAATTCCTTTAAAAATTTGGGCAAAAATAAAATACGGAACTGAATTTATGGGTTTAAATGATACCCGAGAAATAAATTTAAACGGAACCATAACCCTAAATAGTAAAGCCAATTTTGCCAACTGGAAACTAAATACTACATCAAAAATTGAGGATTTTGAATGGAGGGAAAGTCCAAGTATTCTGGTTTCAGGCAAAAATGTGCCAATTACATATATCATCAATCCTACTTTATCGATATTTAAAGGTAGAATAGCTAAGATGATAGATGAAGCGATAAATAAAAGTTGCGACTTTAAAACCCAAGTTATGCAAGTTTTAGAAATACTTTCTGTGCCTTTTATGGCTAATGAAACTTACGAAACTTGGTTCAAATTGGTTCCAAATGAAATTTATAGTTCAAATGCTGTTTTGAGCAATTCTAAAATTACAATGAATTTAGGTTTGAAATGCCAAATGCAAACCTTAATTGGACAAAAACTAAAAAGTGGTTTTGATAAATCTAAAATAGTTTCTAAAGCAGTTGCTAAAATTCCGTCTGATTTCAATGCTTCTGTAGCTGCAGTTTCTACTTATGAAAGTGCAAGTAGAATTATGACAAAAAATTTCATGGGACAAGAATTTGGCTCTGGAAAAAGAAAAATTACTGTTCAAAAAGTAACCTTATGGTACAAAGACGGAAAAATGATTATTGCATTAGACGTTTTAGGATCGGTGAATGGAACTATTTATTTGGCAGGAATTCCAAAATATAATTCGGTAACAAAAGAAATTTATTTTGAAGAAATGAATTACGTTTTAAACACAAAAGGCCTTTTAACAAAGACTGCAAATTGGCTGTTACAAGGTGTTATTTTGAGTAAAATTAAAGAAAGTTGTAAATATTCTATTCAACCAAATTTAGAAGAAGGAAAGAAAAATATGCTGCCTTATTTAACTAATTACTCACCAATGAAAGGTGTTTTTGTAAACGGAAAATTAAACGATTTTGTGTTTGAAAAAATGGAACTTTCCGAAAATGGAATTGTGGCATTTATTACAGCGACAGGCGCTATGAAAATTACAATTGACGGAATGGAATAGGTTTAGGGAAAAGGCGAAAGGCATAAGGCAAAATTTTATCCAGAAGATAATTATACTCATCGTTTGTCATGCTGAAAGCATCTCTTATTAGTTGAATTGAACAACGTTAAGTAAGACCCTTTCAGGGAGACAAAAATTGTGTTAATTTTTTGAATGATTATGCTTTAACTTCTTTTTTATTTTGTTTTAATCGCCAAACTGCGTAAAATACACCTGCAACTAAAACATAGGGAATGGCCATTAAATATACAATTCCGTCGTTAACACCTTCAGCAACTGATTTGTTAGCTTCGTTTTGTAAAGAAGCTCTACACATGGCGCATTGACTTTGAGAAAATAAAGAATAGAAAATAGAGAAAAGAACATAAGTACTACGTTTAAATTCTATATTCTTTATTCTATTTTCAATATTCTTGAATTTACTTAACATAATAAGGCGCAATCATTACATAAACTACAACTCCCGTAATGGCAACATATAACCAAATAGGAAAGGTAATTCTCGCTAATTTTTTATGCTTATCAAATCGTTTTGATAAAGCTCGAACGTATGTAAATAGCACTAACGGAATAATAATTACGGATAGTGAAATATGTGTAATTAAAATAAATAAATAATTAATTCTTTCAAAACCAATAGCTATTCTTTCAGAATCTTCTAAAATTGAGTTGTGGTTGGTATCGCCATATACTGCCGAAATAGAAGTCATATGATACGCCACGTACATTAATAAAAATACGATAGAACATGCTATTGCAGTTTTCATTAAATATTCGTGCAATTTTCTTTTACCGTTTTTAATTGCTAAAAGTGCAAATACTAAAATTACAGCTGTAATGCCGTTAATAGTTGCGTAAATAGGCGGTAAAAAATTTAAAGGTGCCACATCATAACCTAATTTTCTTAGGTTAACACCAAATAAAGCAGCCACAGCTATAGGAATAATAATAGATACCGCTATAATTAATTTTTTGTATTTAGTTTCGATGTTGTTTTCCATAATGTGTTATTTTAACTTTTGCCTTTTTATTTTTGCCTTTAGTCTTTTAATAATAATTTGATATCTTCTTTTAGAGCATCAATTCCGGTTTGCTCTAAACCATCGTAAAATAATATTGGATTACCGAATTTGTCTTTTCTACTTCGAATGTTTCCTTCTTTGTCAATAAGCGCAAATTGTCCGGAATGACCAAATCCACCTTGAGCTTTGGCATCTTTTCCTGCCTGAATGTAGAATCCTTTGTTGGCTAAATTCATAATATACTCTGAATTGCCGCTAAGTAAATGCCAATTAGGGTGTTTTACGCCTATTGTTTTAGCATGTTCTTTTAAGAAAGCTGGAGTATCATGTTCTGGGTCGATGGTAATTGATGCTATTCCAAAATCTAAATTCCCGTAAAATTCATCTTGAACTTGCACTAAATTTTTATTCATAATAGGACAAATAGTTAAGCAATTTGCAAAGAAAAACTCTACAACATAAACTTTGCCTAAATACGTTTTATCTGAAATCTTATTATTATTTTGATCTGTAAGTTCAAAAGTAGGAACTTTAGTCAATTTTTCTAAACCACTATCTTTAAATCTTTCAGTTAACTCTTTAACTGTCCAAATCCCAAACAATAAAACAATAAATGATATTCCGATGTATGAGTTTTTTTTCATGATTTTACTTTTTAATTACTTCTTGTTCAATTTTGTCTCTAAAATCATCTTTACGTTTGTTCTTTTTTAAAGCCAAACGGTACTCGCGAAGTAATATTTTTACATCATCTGACATTTCGTTGTGCAATTCTGCGGCAGAAATGGTGTTATAACATTCTCTATATTCAACTTTTCCTTTGATTTTTTGTCCTTTTCTTCCTCTCAAGCTTTTTTCTTTATCTATAATATAAACAAAAGAAGTGGCAGTAAAAGTGTCTAATTTGTTTTTAAAATTAAACGTATTGAAATACGCTTGAATGGCTTCGGGTTTTCCGAAAAGAAAATGCCAGTTTTTCAAATCATTAGATAATCTTCTAAATTCTAACATTATGGCTTTAATTTTATCTTGATTGCCATCAGGTAAAATCATAACCATTTGAAAATCTTTAAAACCTTGGTATTTATTGTAAATTTTTTGATTTAAGTTAAATAAATTGGCTTTAACCTCATCAATATTGCTTCCAGGAAATCCTAAAACGGTAATGTTTTTGTCTAAAACCACTTTCTCACCATTTAAAGAAACAAATTGGCTTGGAAGTTCCGAATGATTTTTTGAAATAACTGGTAAAAATAGGGAATTATGAGAGGCTGTTGCGAAAAACATATAAGCCACAATTGGCAAAACGAAGAGCACAGTTAATACGATATATTTTTTCACTACAGAAAACTTAAATTTTGATATACAAAGATAAAAAAAATCCCGTTCCAATTATATTAGGAACGGGATTATTATAATTTATTTTATTAAAAAATCCATTTGTAATGAGAATTTTTAAATACTTCAAAAATATAATCTGCTTCAATTAAAATAATGAAACATAAATATAAAATTAAAAATACTAGCGGAGCTACTACAGACCAGCGCAAACTTTTCTTTTCGCCTTCTAAGTGCATAAATGCCCACATAATATAGTATGCTTTTACGATTGTTAAAATAATAAACAACCAATTTAGTAAACTCATACTTAGGAAAGTCCCTAAAAATAAAGCTTCTGGTTTTGTGATACCAAAATAAACTTCTACTGTTGTGATGATAGATAAGATTCCGAAAACGGTCCAGATTCTTTTCATATTAGATTCATGTGCGTGTGCCATAATATTTATTTTTACTAAAAATTAAACTAAATAGAAGAATGTAAATACAAACACCCATACTAAATCGACAAAGTGCCAATATAAACCAACTTTCTCAACCATTTCATAACTTTTTCTTTTTTCGTATGTACCTAATAATACATTAAAGAACACCAAGATATTTAACAAAACGCCAGAAAATACGTGAAATCCGTGGAAACCTGTTATGAAGAAGAAAAAATCTGCGAATAATTTATGTCCGTACTCGTTTCTAATTAAGCTAGCGCCTTCTACTACTAAAATTGCATCTTTCAATCTAGTTTCAGATTCTGTGCGAGAAAGTACTGTTTTTTCTTTTTTCTTTGTGATAAATTCGGTTCTAACCAAAATTTCAGGATGCGCTTTAAAACCCGCCATTACTTCATTAACTGAGTATTCAGGTAATGCATGGTCTTCTTCCATGAACCAAACACCTTTTTCTCTTGTCAACTGCTCTCTTTCTTCTGTTAAAGTCGCAGCAAACTCTTCTAATTTTACTCTTTTGTAACCTGTTTTTTCAGATTTATCTGCTTTCACAAATTGTAAAATAGCACCTCCAGAAGTTTCTACAGCTCCATATTCCCCTTTGATGAAATTTTTCCATTCCCAAGCTTGTGAACCTAAGAACATAAAACCACCAATTACTGTAAGTAACATGTAAATAGCCACTTTTGTTTTTTGTAATTTATGACCCGCATCCACAGCAATTACCATGGTTACAGATGAAAAGATCAAGATAAATGTCATCAATGCCACATAATACATAGGTGCATTTACACCGTGTAAAAATGGAAAGTGAGTAAATACCTCATCGGCAATTGGCCAAGTTTCGATAAATTTAAATCTAGAAAATCCGTAAGAAGCTATAAAACCTGAAAAGGTTAATGCATCTGATACGATGAAAAACCACATCATCATCTTACCGTAAGTAATTCCCATTGGTCCAGGACCTCCGTCTAAAGCGTGTTCATTATTAACCGTAGCGCTCATATAATAGTTATTGTTAAAAAGTTTTCAAATTTATTGATTTTTTTCTATTTGAAAAAATAGAAAAATAAAAACAAGTAAACCCAAATAAAATCCATAAAGTGCCAATAGATGCCACTTAGCTCAATACCAAGGTATTGCGAGGAATTGTATTTTTGTTTATAATGATTATAAATTACATAAATTAATGAAATCATACCTCCAAGTAAGTGTGCCACATGAACAAACACAAAAGCATACAAAAAAGAGACTGTAACTTTACTTGAAGAACCGAAAGGAACAAGCCCTTGATTAAACAACAAATCAAATCCTTTAAATTGAAGATAGACAAATGACAATCCTAATACTAAAGTAAGTAATAAATATACTTTTGTTAATGAATGATTGTTTGATTTTATAGCTTTTTTAGCCAAATAAAAAGATATGCTGCTTATTAGCAATATTATAGTACTATAAGTAAATGTAGCTGGAATTACTAATTCTTTCAACCAATCTGGGCGTTGTTTACTCACCACAAATGCACTGGTTAATCCTGCGAAAATCATAATAATGCTTATCATTGCAAAATACAATAACATTTTATATGTTTTTGCTTTTTTATCGTAAGCTTCTTGAACTGAAATAGTTTCCATTTTTAACTTTTACTTGTTGAACACATTTTAATATAGAAATTTTGTGCTCTTTATTGTTAATTTCTTAAATTATACAAATTTATCAATCACATATATAATTTGCAACAAAGTTATGTAAGTTACACTAACTAACATTAATTTTTTTGCAGTTTTTGCATCTCTATTTTTATATAATTTTATAGCATAAAAAAGCATCCAACAACCTAATAAAAAAACCACAACGGCTGCTGCTACAGACAATTGCAAAGCCCCTGTAAAACCAAAAACTGGCAAAATAGAAGCAATAATTAACCAAATGGTATATAAAATAATTTGAATTACTGTTTTAGTATCGCGTTTTCCGGTAGGCAACATAAAAAAACCAGCTTTTTCATAGTCTTCAAATAAAAACCAGCCAATTGCCCAAAAATGTGGGAACTGCCAAAAAAACTGAATTAAAAATAAAGTGCCTGCTTCAATTCCGAAATTCCCTGTAGCTGCTACCCAACCTAACATAAAAGGAATGGCTCCAGGAAATGCACCAACAAAAACTGATAATGGCGTTAGTGTTTTTAATGGTGTGTACAAACTTACGTACATAAATATAGAAATAGCCCCAAACATGGCCGTTTTGGGATTGATAATATACAATACCACTAAACCAATAAACGTAAGAATAAATCCTAAAATTAAAGCACTATTTATAGAGATTCTGCCTGATGGTACAGGACGATTTTTGGTTCTGTCCATTTTGGCATCCAAATCTTTTTCTATAACTTGGTTGAAAATATTTGAGGCGCCAACCATACAATAGCCACCAATTGCTAACAACAATAAAGTGATACCGCTGAAAGGATGTTGATCTGAAAAACCCAATAAATACCCTACAATTGAAGAAAAAACCACACTAACTGCTAAACCAGCTTTGGTAATTTCTTTAAAATCTAAAAAAATTGATTTTACGTTTATTGTAGTTGTTTTCAAAAGTAATTTTTTAATCGATTGCAAAGATAGTAAGAAGATTTTGGTTTTCGCAATACTTACTGGGCTAATTCAAAATATAAAATCGAATAAAAAAGCTTTTGATAATCTTCAAACAGAATATAGAATAAAAAAACCATCTCAGCTAATGTGAGATGTTTTTGTTTTGTATAGACTGGTAAGATTTTACTAAGACAAAACTAGTAATAGCTCCCATAGAATTTGCTAATATGTCATAACAATCAAAAACCCTATTTTGGGTAAATTTTTCTTGTAAAAATTCTATACAAATTCCAATAATTATTGCTATGACTACCACTATTAAAAAGTAATACATTGAAATGGGTTTTATGCTTTTAATCCATAAAAAAACAAACACAAAATAAAACACAAAATGTATTATTTTATCAATGTTTTTAATAGAAACTGTTGGAAGGCCAGACGCATCATTTAAACACAAATAAAAAATTAAAAGTGTCCAAATAACAGCTATTGTTTTAAAAAAATTATGCCCCAATAAGTGCCGCGTAATCTTCACTTGATAGTAATTGTGCCGCTTCAGAAGCATCAGATATTTTTACTTTTACCATCCATCCTGCACCATATGGATCAGAATTTACAGCTTCTGGATTACTCTCTAAATCGTCATTAAATTCAATGATTTCTCCACTTAATGGTAAAAATAAATCTGAAACCGTTTTAACTGCTTCCACAGTTCCAAAAACCTCATCTTTATCTAAAGTTTGGTCTAAAGTTTCAACTTCAACATAAACAATATCTCCTAATTCTTTTTGAGCAAAATCAGTAATTCCTACAGTTGCTACATCGCCATCAATTGAAACCCATTCGTGGTCTTTTGTGTACTTTAAATTCGCTGGTATATTCATCTTATTAATTGTGTTTATATTTTGACAAATGTAAATTATATTCTTAAAATTTACTATTAATTTTTAATTTTTAATTTCCGAAATTATATCGTAAAGTAAATCCAGAACGGATATTTGTTAACGGGAAAGCTGTTGATATAACCGCTTTAGAAAACTGATGATCATAAAAGAAAATAGCTGTAAAATTCTTACTGAAAGAATAATCTGCTGTTAATTTAAATGACCAAATATTTTGACCGCCACCTAATTGATTGTTGTTATAATCTAAATATCGTACAATAGTCATATTTTTACGTAATGTAAAGTCTGCTTTTAAATTGATATCACTTTTAATCATCCCTTGCGCATTGTCAGCTAATTTTGAGTTAATTTGTACACCTTTAATTCTGTATCCTAAACGAACTGTATAATCATTTCCTTGCACTTCGGTTAATAAGTTGTTGTCAAAACTCATATTTAAACTTCTGTCTTTTTTAACTTCAGCCATCACATTAAATGAGTTTTTCAACTCAAAACTTACATTTATTAACGGATTAAATTGCTCTGTTAAATTAACATTAGATGTTATAATATCTGGAAATAAATTCCCTTTTGTATCCGTTGGACTTGGATTTAAGTTACTTCTAAATGCGTTTACACTATAACTTGAACGATATCCGTGTTGAATCGAGAATTTTTTGAAATTATCTTTAAACCAAGCCATCTTCATAAATCCAGTGTACTTTAACGTCCAGTTTGGCAATGGAAAATTAGAAAATAAACCCGTTTGAACCTTAGCGGTTTGTACACCCGTATAAGCAGATAAAAAAGCTGGAACTAAAACACGTTGACTATTTTTACCAAATTTGGTAGGAAAACCATCTAATTCTCTTGGAAAATTTGCTGTTCCATAATAATCTTCAGCTAAACGAATTGCAATTGCGTATCTGTTTTTTCGGAATCTATCGAAAATTTCTGATTCATTTTCATCACTTGCTTTGAAAGCCGTTTTAATCATTACTGTTGAAATACTAAAGTTTCCAGTGCTAAATGGTGCTCTTGATTGATAATTACCTCCAACAGCATCAAACTGTTCCGAATAATTTTCAGTAATATTTCTTTCCGCATTGATATCGATTCCTAAATCTGGAATTAACTCAATTCTGGCTGTATAATCTAATTTTTTAGATATAATTTGAGAAAAACTCTGGTTAAATTCAGGATAATTGGTTAAGTAACCCATTTTTGCTGCTTCGTAACGAATATCAGCTTGATCCCCAAAGACAAATCCTAAAGTAGGTCTTGAACTTCCGAAAAACCCTAAACCTGGTAAATAACCGGGCAATAACGTTCCGCCTGATTCTGAATAATTAACCTGAATATTTTTAACAGAAGTTAGTAATCCAATTCCAAATTTGGCAAATGCATTTCTTTCTTCAGTTTGAGTTTGTTTAGGGGTTGTATTGGTTACTTTTTCTCCTGGTTTTGGTGGTGCTTTTTTAGTATTTGCAGGTTGTTTTTTCTGTTTTTTAGCTGTTAATCCTATATATTTATAAAACATATTCATATCTAATCCAGCATTTATTTTATGTGAATTCGCATTCTGAATGGTGTTTCCTAATTGATATATAGTTCCGTCTAACGCTTGAAAAGTTGAAAAGGCATCCGAAGCACGTTGCCAACTGTAATCACCAGTATACACATAAGAAGCTTTAACGAAACTTAAAACTGGAATTTTATTTATTGGTAAATCGTAATTAGCTGTTATTTGTTGGTTGTGTGTGTTTGCTGTACCAAAATTCCAGTAATCATTCCAAATATCTAAATCGTTAATTGGGTTATTTTGTGTATCAAAATAATTACGTACGATATTATTGTTCGCGGCTGTATAATTTAATTTTAATGATTTAGTAATTGGGAAATTTACGCCATATTGATAATTGAAAAAATAATTTCTTCTATATAATGGATCCAAACCAATACCTTGAACATCAATTAATCTGAATTGTTGACGATTAAATTGTCTGGTAATATTTGAATTAAACGTTACATTACTTGGCAAAAAGTTAAAATTAAAATCGCTTATTGCTTTATAATATCCATTTTTCTTGAAAAATTTATTTTTCTTAAATGGTTCAATAGATTTTGCTTTAAATGAATATGCGTAATCTAAAGATGTTTTTTGTTGTTGATCTACCAAATTTTCAACTTGAAAATCATGATGCAACATTTCATTAAATGAGTACGAAAGAGTAATATTTTCTACATCATAAAAATGTTGTTTTTGTTTGTCGCCTCTTTCTTTTTTAACACCAATAAAGTTTACACTAGTTCGCTTTGTGTAATCAATTGCACGGTTTTTAATTTCTTCTTTTTTATTCTGATTTGTTTCTGCAGCAATTACTTCTTTTAATTCTAAATCTTGAAAAGAAGGATCAAACTTTGGTGTAATTATTTGCTCGCCTACTGCATAGTTAAATGGTAAATTTAATTTCCATTTTTTTGGTAAAATTTGTCCTACATTAAAATTTGATACGATGTCATATTGTTTCACATCTTCTCGACTTCTTTCATTTGGGCCTTGTTCTAAAGCACCAAAACCAATAGTACTAATTCTACCTGTTGCAGAAAAAGTGGCAAAATCGGCCAAATTGGTATCTAAATTAGCTACTGCGGCATAACCGCCTTTGTTGTCAATTTCAGACATACGTAATTCGTTGAACCAAACTTCTCCTCTTAAGGGACCTGTAGAAGAAGGATTTGGATTTTTTACCCCAATCATTAACGTTCTTACTTGTCCGAAATTTGGATTTCCTTTAATACCAATATTTAAACGACTTTTTGTAGAACCTAAAGCACTTTCATTTAAAAAAGCAATTCCATTGACATCTGGAACAATTGACCCATCACCAGCGATATTTAGACTTTTAATTTTAGATAACAAAGCAAGAGGTAATTCGATTTCGTTATCTGCTAACCAAACATCTTCTGCTGTTCTTGCACTTAAAGAACTTACTCTTAACGGCATTTCAATTTGATAGAAGTTATCTGTAAAGTCATTACCTAAACGAATGAACGCTACTAATTCGTCATCTTTTAAATCGGTTCCATTTCCTAAATCTGCTTTTAAAGGCTCGGCGTGTAAAAACATACGTAATTTTTTGTATTGGCGCATGTCTACGTCTACATTTTTAAATACGGCTCTTGAATCATTTTCTTCTAATCCTCCTAAACCTACACTTGATGCATCTTTTTTATAAATTCGTAAAGATAAAGATTGTTCATTTTGATTAATAACCGTATTATTATTAAACAATTGTTCTCTATCTACTCCAGGAGGTGCTACATATGGAATAGGACTTCTGTTTGCGTTCTCCTGAATATTTATAGCTACTACATCAAATCCTGTATCGTCATTAGACACATCAGCATCTAAGGCGTCTAAAGTATACACGTATCTTCTCCATTCCCCTCTAACTAAATCTAACGATCCCAAACGAAGTGTTACTTCATCGTTAAAACCAGATAAAAACATTCTCATAAATCGAATGGTTCTAAAATCGGTAATTGGCCCTTCGATATTTGCGGCAGTTGCTTCTAAAATTGGAATTTTATATTGCACCCATCTAACAGGAATGGCATTCCCGTTAGGTACAGAAGCCGTTGTAGTTAAAACATCAGAAACATAATTTTGTCCCACAACTGGATTTGGAGCAACTTGAATATTAAATTTATAATACGCATTTATCGTATTCATAGTATTGTCTCTATTCAAATCTTCCACATCAGGAATTGTTGAATTTCCTCTATTCGTATCAGTTACTGTGATAGGTGAATTCCCTTCTAAACCATTGTAATTTTTATAGCGATCTAAAATGGTTCCAGTGGTGTTTAAATAATATTGATAATTATCTGCTGAAGCATCATTAAAAGCAGCAAAAGCTGGGTGCTTGATTCTTTCTTCTGCATCATTTAAACCATTTAAACCCACATCCTGAACTCCTCTATTGGCTTCATTGGTGTCAAATGCATAAATTAACGATTGAGACGCAGGTACTTTACCCCAGTTTGTAGAATACGTTGGCTGTGTACCCCCATTTTCTGGCAAACCATTTTCATATAATTTTCTTCCGTCTTTTAGTATATCCTCACTAATTTCTCCTAAATTTAAGGTTAATGTTCCCGTATTTGAAGGATTTGTAACATCTGTAGTAGAACCAAAATAAGGATCCATCATCCAAAACTGCACATATTCTACATTAGATTGTTCAAAATTTGTAGTATTTATGGCACGCATAATTCCTCCCCAATTATTAGGTGCATCTATAGCAGGAAATTGATTGTTTGATGCAGCAACTGGATTGTAATTGTATGGCCCACGTTCTCTTGGATAATAGGTTAAATCTAACGTATTAATTACATTAGTTTGCCCTTGAGGGATATCGATATTTGGAAATAATTCCTGACTAAAAATTCTTCTGGTTTTATTGGATGAAATATCGTTATCAGTAATTCCTGCCGGCTTGTTTACATAAAAAAGTGGGTCAATATTATACCAAGATAATTTGGCTCTTTTGTACCCGTACACTCGGTCATCTTCATTTAATTCTCCACCAAAACCTATTGGCGTACTCGCTAACGACCAAGACAAAGGCGATTTTAAATCGATATTAGATTGAGATCCTTCAAAATCATCTATGTATGAAGTCGGCTCGCCATTAAAGTCGGCGGCTTTTGGAGCATTTGGAAATAAATAAGCAAATTCCCCTCTGAAAGACAGATTAGATGGTGCTTCTGTTTCTATGTTTGGTAATTTATTTGCTAACCTTGTTAAAAAAGGAACTTCTGTTGAAAAATTTGTATTTAAACCTACAATGGTATTATTTACAGATTCTTGATTGTAATCTGCTTTTTGCGTAAATGGTCGTTCTGTCATTTTTAAGAAAGTCGCACCTAATAAAAACTTCTCATTAAATTTATGCTCCACATTTAAACCATAAAATCGTTTGGTTTGTTGACCAAAAACAGAATTATTTTCCAATGACACATTTATAGGTGTGTTAGAAGCCAACAAAGAAGGATCTAAAATTTGTACCCTCCCGGCTTGATAATTCACCGTATAATCTGAACCTTCAACTAAAACCCTACCGCCTGCAGTAACCACAACGCTTCCTTGTGGCACATTGAAAGCGCCTAAAGAAATACCATCACCGCCAGCAGATTTAAAACTCCCTTTTAATTTGAACTTATTTTTGGAACTTTCTTGTAAAGCAGCAGCTTGTGTAGATTTATACAAGGTTCTGAAAACGTATTTTGCTTGGTTTGAATTGTATGACAATGGCGTGTCATAATCTTCCGTTAAGGTAGTAACATCCAATTTGTTAAATAAGTGTTTACCAAAAGGTTCAACCGTAGTGAAAATAATTCTTCCGTATTGAGAATCAACTGTAATTCCTGGATAAAAATCGAAAAATCCATCGCCATTTGGTTGTGGGTCATTGGTGAAATTTAACTTATCTAAATTAAAAACTTTTAATAAAGTGGTGTTGGCAACGTTTGAAGGCAGCGCATCTATACCAGATTGAGTAATGTAATTTAAAGGTGAAGGATCTTGGTATAAGATATTAAATTTAAAATCTTGTTGTTGCAATTGGTTACCACCTGGAATTTGATAAATGTTTTTCATCATTAAATCCCAACTTGGTTCACTTACGTTGATTAAACTTCCTTTTAACATTTTTAATAACAAGGCTTGCGTGGTTGGCACACCTGCTGGATCAACTGTCGTAGATTCTAAACCGTCATTTGCAAATTCTCCTACTTGATATACTTCGCCACCAATTGTATATTGATAAGCAACTGCCAAAACCTCATCATTTTGTAATTTTTGATTTAAGGAAATGTATCCTAATTGAGGGTGAAACGAATATTCTGTAATGGCTAATTTTCTCGCGTTTTCTAGTTTTGAGTAATCAATTCCCTCTGAAAAAGTACTTGTAGGATTAGAAACTAAATTAAAACCAGATGATGCTGTTGCAATTTCTCTAATTGCAGGTGTTAAAAAACTTCCTGCTTGTCCGATTGCAGCTGGATTGAACTTATTGTTTTTATTGTCTGTTGGGGTGTCAATTGGCACATTAAAAAATGTTGGGTTCAAAGCTAAATCTGTTCCTACCACTTCATTGTCTGGTGTTGTAGTTAATTTTGATTCTCCTAAATCTTGTATAGCCAATACATTTCTTAAATTGTTATCAGTATTTGTAACTCTGTTTTGTCTGTTGGTAATCCAAACTTCAATTCTGGTTATTTTTGCACGAGAATCAATTACTGGATAATTTCTTAAGGCATTATCATAATTATTTCTAAAATATTGGGATAAGAAATAATGCTTGTCTGAATCATAATCTAAGGCGAAAAAATCAAATTCTTGAATGGTTCCACCGCCTTGAGTAGTGATAGATTTTGATTGTGATTTTTGTTCAGAAAACACCCCTGTGAAAGTAGTTTTCCCAAATTGAAACTGCGCTTTAACTCCAAATAAACTTTGTGCCCCACGGATTAAAGAATTTGAAATAGGGAAACTTACATTTCCTACCTCAATTTTTTGTAAAACGTCGTCTTCAGTTGGTGCATAATCTAGTTTGATTAAATTTTGAAAAGCAAAAGTTGATTGGGTATCGTAATTAATATTTACATTTAATCTTGTACCCACTTTACCTTGTAACCCTACCGAAATTCGTTGGTTAAAATCGAATGCGGTAGTTTTTCTATTTCTTGGTGAAAAAGAAGGATTGTCTTGCTTGGTAAATCTGATTCCTAAATCGACTTCAACTGAACCGCTTGGTTTTACATCAATAGTATTGCCACCAAAAATGGCTTCAAAAAATTTATTATTTACATAAAATCGTGGTAACAAGTTTCTTCTTGCTTCTTCAGATCCGGCTCTTAATCCGTCAACTGCATTTTGTTTATCTTGGAAATACTTTCTCATGGTTTCTTTTAAAACCAATTTTTCGTATTCCTCTGGGGTTAAAATTAATGGATAATTAATATTAAAATCATCTACCGAAGCTGTATAAATATATCTATTTGAAACTGGATCGTAAGTGTATCCATCAATAATGCTTTTTGGATTGGGCAAAGAAATTTGACCCAAACTATATCCAGTTTTTGTTGAATCTTGAGGTTTAGGGGACGTTCCTTGCGCGTAATTAAACACACTTATAAACATCATAAAAATTACAATATTTACTTTTGAAACTATATTTTTATGTAATTCATTCAAATTATAATACCTTTAATGCTTGTTTAATTAGCTCTTCTACAGTTGCAGCTGGCGAATTTACAATAATTTTTTCGACTACTTTTTCGGCGTTTTTTCTGATATATCCTAAAACCTCTAAAGCAGATAACGCTTCTTCTTTGTTTGTATTGTATGAACTTCCCGAAATTTCTTCAATTGCATAGATTTTTAAAACTTTATCTTTAATATCTAAAATAACCCGTTGTGCCGTTTTTAAACCAATTCCTTTGATAGATTGCACTGTACCAACGTCATTTGCCGCAATAGCTTGAATAATTTGTTCAGGATTTAATGACGAAAGCATGGTTCTTGCCGTACTGGCGCCAATTCCTGAAACTGAAATTAATAATTTAAACAATTCTCGTTCTTTTTTTTCAGCAAAGCCAAATAAGGAATGTGCATCTTCTTTAACTTGTAAATACGTATATAATTTCACATTTTCGGAATCCGGAATTTGAGAATAAGTATGCAATGAAATATGAATTTCATAACCCACACCATTACATTCTATTACCACTTCAGTAGGTGTTTTCTCTATTAGTTTTCCTTGAATATGTGAAATCATAATTTTTACTTTTTACTTTTAATTTTTTTAATAACCATATAAGTAATGTAAGGTAGTATAAGTGTTACTCTTCACTTTTTACTCTTTACTTTTTTTCTTCTTTTCTTGCGCATCAACAACTGCAACTGCTGCCATATTAACCATTTCTTCTACACTGGCGCCTAATTGAAAAATGTGCACTGGTTTATCTAATCCCATCATAATTGGACCAATAGAAACTACTTTATCTAATTCTTTTAGCATTTTATAGGTAATATTTGCCGCATCTAAATTTGGAAAAATTAGCGTATTTACTTTTTTATTGGCCAATTTAGAAAACGGAAATTTGCTTTTTAGCATGTCTGCATTTAAAGCAAAATCGGTTTGAATTTCTCCATCAACAATTAAATCTGGGTAATTTGCGTGCAAAATTTTAACTGCTTGTCTTACTTTAATTGCGCTTTCATGTGAAGAAGAACCAAAATTAGAAAACGAAATCATAGCAATTACTGGCTCAATACCAAATAATCGTACAGTTTTAGCCGTCATTAAAGCAATTTTAGCTAATTCTTCTGCAGAAGGATTTGGATTGATAGCGGTATCTGACAAAAATAATGGGCCACGCTTGGTATTCATAATGTTTGTAGTGGCAATTCTTGACACACCTTGTTGCTTGGCAATTAATTCCATTACGGGTTTTACCACATTTGGATAACTTCGCGAATATCCCGTAACCATACAATCAGCATCACCGGCATTTACCATCATTGAAGCAAAGTAATTGCGTTCGCGCATCCATTTTTGAGCATCTAACAAGGAAGTTCCTCTTCGTTGTCTGGTTTTCCAGAAATATTGTGCGTATTTTTCTCTGGTTTTATTTTCGTCTTTAGATTTTGGATCGATAATTTTTAAATCAGCTTCAAATCCAATTTCTTCTTTTAATTCTTGAATAATTTCTACGTTACCTAATAAAATTGGGATTCCAATGCCTTCTTCATGAACAATTTGTGCCGCTTTTAAAACATCTAAATGATCGGCTTCAGCGAAAACTATTGTTTTTGGATCGGTTTTGGCTCTATTTGTAAGTAATTTTACAATTTTATTATCGTTACCTAAGCGTTCTTCTAAATCGCTTGCGTATTTTTCCCAATCTGTAATTTCTATATCTGCCACGCCACTTTCCATTGCTGCTTTTGCAACCGCTGGAGAAATGGTTGAAATCAATCTCGGATCAAAAGGTTTTGGAATTATATAATCTTTTCCAAAAACTAATTTCTTTTCGCCGTAAGCAATATTTACTTGTTCAGGAACTGGTGATTTGGCTAATGCTGCCAAAGCTTTAACAGCAGCCATTTTCATAGCTTCATTAATTTTTCTGGCTCTAACATCTAAAGCGCCTCTAAAAATATAAGGAAATCCTAGAACATTATTTACTTGATTTGGATAATCAGAACGACCTGTAGCCATAATGATATCTTCACGAGTATTTATCGCTACATTATAATCGATTTCAGGTACTGGATTCGCCATAGCAAACACAATTGGATTAGCTGCCATGGATAGTAGCATCTCTGGTTTTAATATATTTCCAACCGATAATCCTAAAAACATATCGGCATCTTTAATAATTTCAGATAAAGCCGCTGGATCACATGATTTTGCGTAACGCATTTGCAATTCTGAAACATCGTCTCTGCAAGTGGTTAATAACCCATCTACGTCGAACATGTATAAATTTTCGGGTTTTACGCCTAATAACACATATAAATTCGCACAAGCTAAAGCAGCTGAGCCAGCTCCAGAAACTACTACTTTTATTTTAGCGATGTCTTTTTCTGCAATTTCTAAAGCATTTAAAAGTGCGGCTGACGAAATGATTGCCGTTCCATGTTGGTCGTCATGCATTACGGGAATGTTTAATTCCTCGACCAATCTTCGTTCAATTTCAAACGATTCTGGTGCTTTTATATCTTCTAAATTAATCCCACCAAAAGTTGGCGCAATCGCTTTTACGGTTTCAACGAATTTATCGATATCTGTAGCATCCACTTCAATATCAAAAACATCTATATCGGAAAATATTTTAAACAATAAGGCCTTTCCTTCCATTACAGGTTTTGAGGCTTCCGGACCAATATCGCCTAGTCCTAAAACAGCCGTTCCATTGGTAATTACAGCCACTAAGTTTCCTTTGGCTGTATATTTATAAACGTTATTTATATCTTTTGCGATTTCCAAACACGGCTCTGCAACCCCTGGCGAATAAGCCAAAGACAAATCACGTTGTGTTGCATATTTTTTTGTTGGAACTACCTGGATTTTTCCTGGTGTTGGTTTGGCGTGGTATAGTAAAGCTTCTCTTCTTTTATTATTATCTGTAGACATATATAATCATTAGCATCAACTCACAAAGATAAAATAAGCAATGAAATAACAATAACGATTGACTAAAAAGTTATAGTTTCTTTGTTTTTTTGTAAAAATCATTTAAAAAGCTGCACCAAATAGTACTGCATTTGCTTTATTAGTAACCACGTGATGGGATTTTCGTTGTAGAGGGGGGAACACGTGTTATGATAATCACTACAGCTGTTCTGAAATGAAGTACTGCTGTTCTGAAATGAAGTACTGCTGTTCTGAAATAAAGTACTCGTGTTCTGAAATTCACTACTGCTGTTCTGAAATTAAGGACTGGTGTTCTGAGATAGGGAACTGATGTTCCAAAATTCACTACTGCTGTTCTGAAATGAAGTACTGCTGTTCTGAAATATACTACTACTGTTCTGAAATTGGGAACAACAGTGCTTTCCCGCTCCGCAAAGTCTCCCGACTTTGAGCTAAGCATACAAAATAAAACTAAAAAAGTTCCCCTTGGTTGAGGCCTTTTATTCTTCCTAAATGTTTGTAGGCTTTTTCTGTAGCTTCACGGCCTCTGGGTGTTCGCATTAAAAAGCCTTCTTGGATTAAAAAAGGTTCGTACACTTCTTCAATAGTTTCTCCGTTTTCTGATACTGCTGTAGCTAAAGTGGTTAAACCTACAGGTCCGCCTTTAAATTTATCAATTAAAGTCGTTAAAATTTTATTGTCCATTTCATCTAAACCATTAGCATCAACATTTAGTGCTTTTAAGGCGTAACGTGCTATTTCTATATCAATACTTCCGTTTCCTTTTATTTGAGCAAAGTCTCTAACTCTTCTTAATAAAGCATTGGCAATACGAGGTGTGCCTCTACTTCTTCCTGCGATTTCTATAGCGGCTTCTAAGTCGATAGGCACGTTTAAAATTCCAGAACTTCTTTCGATAATAGTGGCTAATAATTCGGTGTTGTAATAATGTAAACGACTTTGGATTCCGAAACGGGCACGCATTGGAGCGGTTAATAAACCTGAACGAGTAGTAGCGCCTACTAACGTAAACGGATTTAAATTAATTTGTACCGAACGGGCATTCGGACCCGATTCAATCATAATGTCAATTTTATAATCTTCCATAGCAGAATACAAATATTCTTCAACTATTGGCGATAAGCGGTGTATTTCGTCAATGAACAACACATCACGTTCATCTAAATTGGTTAACAAACCTGCTAAATCGCCTGGTTTATCTAATACAGGTCCCGATGTAATTTTAATTCCAACACCCAATTCGTTAGCTAAAATACTTGCTAAAGTAGTTTTCCCTAATCCTGGAGGACCATGAAACAAGGCATGGTCAAGTGCTTCACCTCGCTGGTTTGCTGCGGCCACAAATACTTTTAAATTTTCAAGCACATGATCTTGTCCTGCAAAATCATCAAAACTTAATGGTCGCAGTGCTTTTTCAATATCTAATTCTTGTGGCGTAAAACGCTCTTTGTTTGGATCTAAATTTTCATTCATGTTACAAATATAATATTTAGTTGGGAGTTTTTTTGTTTTTAACCACATAGAAATTAATCTTGATTTTTTTGAAATTAGTATTGATATTGATTTTTTGCCATTGAAAAAAGTATCTTTGTAAAAAAATAAGCAAATGATTATTTATAATGTTACCATAAATATTGACGACAGTGTGCACGACCAATGGTTAAATTGGTTAAAAACGAAACATATTGGAGAAGTTTTAGACACTGGCTGTTTTTATAAAGCGAAACTTTCAAAAGTTTTAGTGGATGAAGAAATGGGAGGAACAACCTATTCTATTCAATACGCTACAGAAAGTAAGGAACAACTTCAAGAATATTATAAAACTTTCGCACCGAAATTAAGAGAAGAAGGTCTGCATATGTTTGGTGATAAAATGTTAGCATTTAGAACAGAATTAGAAGTGATAAACGAGTTTTATAATAATAAAAACTAGTCAATTTACGATTTACGAATTTTGATTTACGAATTTATAATTTAAATTAAACACATAAAAATGTCAGTTAAAGCCAAAAAACATTTAGGTCAGCATTTTCTTAAAGATGAAAGTATTGCGCAGCAAATTGCCGATTCTTTGGTGGGTTCTAACTACAAAAAAGTGTTAGAAATTGGTCCGGGAATGGGGGTTTTGACTAAATATTTATTAGAAAAACCTTACGAAACTTATGTTGTAGAAATTGACAAGGAATCCGTAACCTATTTAGAAGCAAATTATTTAAAATTAGCCAACAACATTTTCTCTTTAGATTTTTTACGTCACGATTGGCAAACGGCTTTTAAAGAGGAGCAATTTGCTATAATTGGGAACTTTCCTTATAATATTTCCACACAAATTGTGTTTAAAACTTTAGAATTGCGCCAATTTATTCCAGAATTTTCAGGAATGTTTCAAAAAGAAGTGGCGGAACGAATTTGCAGTAAAAAAGGCAGTAAAGTATATGGCATTTTATCCGTTTTGGCACAAGCATTTTACGATGTTGAATACTTATTTACTGTCCCACCAACGGTTTTTAATCCGCCACCAAAAGTAGACTCAGGTGTGATGCGCATGACGCGAAAAGAAAATTACGATTTGCCGTGCGATGAAAAATTATTGTTTAAAGTGGTAAAAAAGGCTTTTCAGCAAAGAAGAAAAACGTTGAGAAATAGTTTAAAAAGTTTAAATTTATCCGATAAATTACAAGAAGATACTATCTTTGCACAAAGACCAGAACAATTATCCGTAGAAGAATTTATTTCTTTAACACAAAAAATAGCGGCAGATGGAATTTAAAATCAGTAAAGAACTTATCACGCAAATTGAAAATTTAATTCAACAAAATAATATTGTTGATTTGGAAAGCATTTTGCATGACATTCACTTTGCTGATATTGCTGAAATTATGAATGATTTGGACACGTCCGAAGCCATTTATATTTTCAACTTGTTAGATTCTGAAATTACTGCTGAAATATTACTTGAACTTGATGAAGAAGTTCGTGAAACTATTTTAAGTACTTTATCTGCAAAAGAAATTGCCGAAGAGCTTGATGAATTAGATACCGATGATGCGGCAGATATTATTGCCGAGTTACCACAATCTAAAAAAGCACTAGTAATTTCGGAGCTTGAAGATGTGGAGCACGCCAAAGATATTGTTGACCTTTTACGATATGACGAAAATACCGCTGGTGGTATTATGGCGAAAGAATTAGTAAGGGTAAACGAAAACTGGACCGTATTAACTTGCGTGAAAGAAATGCGCCTTCAGGCAGAAAATGTTACTCGCGTACATTCCATTTATGTAGTAGATGACGAAGACCGTTTGAAAGGTCGTTTGTCGTTAAAAGATTTATTGACCACTTCTACCAAAACGCAAATTAGCGACATTTACATTAAAAAAGTAGATTACGTTCGTGTGGCTACTAAAGATGTAGAGGTAGCCCGAATTATGCAGAAATACGACTTGGAAGCCATTCCCGTTGTAGATGAATTAGACAGATTAGTGGGTCGAGTTACAATTGACGATATTATTGATATTATAAAAGAAGAAGCCGATAAAGATTACCAGTTAGCTGCAGGTATCTCTCAAGACGTTGAGGCAGATGATAGTATTTTGGAACTGACCAAAGCGCGTTTGCCATGGTTGGTTTTGGCGTTATTTGGTGGTTTTATTTCCGTAAAAGTCTTAGGTGTTTTTGAACCTATGATGGAAAGTCACAGAATGTTGTTGTTTTTTACGCCACTTATTGCTGCTATGGCTGGAAATGTTGGGGTACAATCGAGTGCCATTGTGGTACAAGGTTTGGCAAACAATTCCATTACAGGAAGTTTATGGAATCGATTACTAAAAGAATTATCGTTAAGTTTATTAAACGGCAGTATTTTGGCTGGGATTTTAATACTTGGAAGTCATTTTCTACTTGGTTACGAATTTATTATAGGCATTACAGTTTCTATTGCACTACTAAGTGTAATTGTAATCGCCTCTTTAATTGGAACATTTATTCCAATAGTTTTAGATAAATATGGCGTGGATCCCGCATTAGCTACAGGGCCTTTTATTACCACGAGTAACGATATCATGGGAATTATTATTTATTTTACTATTGCTAAATTGGTTTTGGGAATATAATATACTTTTCTGAATATATAAATATCTAAATTACATTTACAAAAAAAGTCCTAATTTTAATTAGGACTTTTTTTGTATATTTTAGTGATGTAATTCTACTTCACCTTTTTTCATTGGTACATTTTGCGGTACAAAATCTTCATCATGACCTGGTTTACTATAGTCATATGGCCAACGGTATACAGCAGGGATTTCTCCAGGCCAGTTACCATGCATATGCTCTACTGGTGCTGTCCACTCTAAAGTGTTAGAACGCCATGGATTCATAGGTGCTTTTTTACCTTTGAAAATACTGTAGAAGAAATTCCAGAAGAAAACCAATTGGAAAGCTGCTCCTACTAAAGCAAAAATAGTAATTAATACGTTAGTATCTGCTAACTCGTCAAATAACGGAAAGTTAGAGTTGGTATAATATCTTCTTGGTAAACCTGCCATTCCAATAAAGTGCATTGGGAAGAAAACCCCGTAAGCACAAACTGCAGTTACCCAAAAGTGAATATATCCTTGTGTTTTATTCATCATTCTTCCAAACATTTTTGGAAACCAATGGTACACACCAGCAAAGAAGCCGTACAATGCAGAAATACCCATTACTAAGTGGAAATGCGCTACTACGAAATACGTATCGTGTACATTAATATCCAAAGTACTGTCTCCTAAAATAATTCCTGTTAAACCTCCAGTTATGAAAGTAGAAACCAAACCAATTGAGAATAACATACCTGGATTTAATTGTAAATTACCTTTCCATAATGTAGTAATATAATTAAATGCTTTTACAGCAGATGGAATTGCAATTAATAAAGTTGTGAATGTAAATACCGAACCTAAAAATGGATTCATCCCAGAGATAAACATGTGGTGACCCCAAACAATTGTAGATAAGAATGCAATAGCTATAATTGATGCAATCATCGCACGGTATCCAAAAATTGGTTTTCTTGAGTTCGTTGCAATTACTTCAGAAGTAATTCCTAAAGCTGGTAATAATACGATATATACTTCAGGGTGTCCTAAGAACCAAAATAAGTGTTCGAATAAAACGGGTGAACCACCTTGGTAATGTAATACTTCACCTTTAATAAATATATCTGATAAGTAGAAAGACGTTCCAAAACTTCTATCGAAAATTAATAATAAAGCTGCAGAAAACAATACAGGGAATGAAATAACTCCAATAATTGCAGTTACAAAGAATGCCCAAACTGTAAGAGGCAATCTTGTCATAGTCATTCCTTTTGTTCTTAAATTGATAACTGTTACGATATAATTTAAAGATCCCATTAATGAAGATGCGATGAAAATAGCCATAGACACTAACCATAAAGTCATACCCATTCCAGAACCTGGAATCGCTTCTTCAATTGCAGAAAGTGGCGGATAAATTGTCCAACCCGCAGACGCAGGACCTGATTCAACAAATAAGGAGGCAATCATAACTATACAAGAAATGAAGAACATCCAGAAAGATAACATGTTCATGAATCCTGAAGCCATATCTCGGGCACCAATTTGCAAGGGGATTAATAAGTTACTAAACGTTCCAGACAATCCAGCCGTTAATACAAAGAATACCATGATGGTTCCGTGAATAGTAACTAAAGCTAGGTAAATATCATTTCTCATAACACCACCTGGAGCCATTCTTTCGCCTAAGAATATTTTAAAAATTTCAAAAGATTCTTCTGGCCAAGCAAGTTGCATTCTGAAGAATAAAGATAAAACTACCCCTATGATTCCCATCAACAAACCTGAAATTAAATATTGCTTAGCAATCATTTTATGATCAATACTAAAAATGTATTTAGTAATGAAAGTATCTTTATGATGACCGTGATCGTGTGACATAATAATTATATTATTTTTTGAATCTTAATTTAATTTTTTCCTATGACTTGAGCTAACATTTTAGTAGTGTCTACTACAACTTTAGCATCTGCAGGATTAGCTGCAGGATCTACTTTAGGAGCATTTGCTTCTTTTATTACTACAGAAAGTGTTTTTTGTTCTCTTAACCATTTGTTGTAATCTGCTTCCGACTCAACAATAATTTTCAATTGCATGTTGTAATGAGAAGCACCACAAATTTTATTACACAATAATAAATAATCAAAAGTGTAAGGTTCTAAAGCTGGTTTACCTTCAGCTAGTAATGCTTGAGATTTCTTAGCTCTAATTTTATTAATGCCATCAACTTTTTTCATCATCATAGCAGTACCACGCATATCTTCAGTAGTTAAAGTAGGAACAAATGCAAATTGAGTAACCATTCCAGGGACACAGTTCATTTGAGCTCTAAAGTGAGGCATGTAAGCAGAGTGTAAAACATCTTGAGAGCGCATTCTGAAATGTATTTTCTTACCAACTGGTAAATGAATTTCCGCCACAACTTTATCATCTTGTGAAGCTGGATCTGCCATATCCACACCAAGCGTATTTACATCTTTTATGTAACGAACATTGGCTTTACCTAGCGTATTGTCTTCTCCAGAATAACGTGCTTGCCAACCGAATTGTTTGGCATATAATTCAATATTGATAACTTCTTCATCTTCATTTACAAACATAATTTGGTTCCAAGTAAACAATCCGTAAAGAATTAAAACAGCTAATACAATTACTGGAATTATGGTCCACAATGCTTCTAATTTATTATTATCTGCAAAATATAATGCTTTTTGACCTTCTTTACCTCTATATTTAAAAGCAAAATAATGCAATAAAAACTGGGTAAAAGTTTGTACAAAAAAGATAATTGCCATTGAGATATTCATCAATCTATCTACATCTTTACCATGTAATGATGCTGGTGTGTCTAATACAAAACTTCCCCATTTAACAAAAGAATAAATTGTAAAAATGTATATAAACGCAAGGAAACCAAACATTAAAATACCATTTATGTTGTTATCCTTATCAGTAGCTATTGCTGAATCGTCTTTGGCAACACCTATTTGAGTTAGACTAAATATTTTAGACAATTGCCATGCGGCAACACCTAATAAAACTATGATTAAAAGTATCAATAAACCGTTCATTTGTTTATTTCGTTAATTAATTATTAATAATGAAAATGTTTGCTTTCTTCTATATACGGATTTCCTTCAGAAGCTAATGGTGCTTTTGTTAATGCTGTAAACACCACAAAAATAAATAGCCCTGCGAAGAAAAGTACGGAACTAATTTCTGATATACCAATAAACCATTGATCACCAACAGTTGCAGGCATAATCATATTGAAAAAATCAACATAATGACCTGCTAATATTATAATACCAGCCATTACAACTACCCAATTAAGGCGTTTAAAGTCGGCATTCATTAATATTAAAAATGGGAAAACGAAATTCATCACAACCATTCCGAAGAAAGGTAAATTATAGTTTTCAATACGAGTTACAAAATAAGTAACTTCCTCTGGGATATTTGAATACCACATTAACATGAATTGAGAAAACCATAAGTAGGTCCAGAAAACACTGATACCAAACATAAATTTAGCTAAATCATGTAAATGTGATTTAGTAACTTCTGGTAGTAAGCCTTTATTTTTTAGATAAATAGTTGTTAATGTAATCATTGTGATACCACTTACAAAGAAACTTGCAAATACGTACCAACCGAATAATGTACTATACCAGTGAGGATCTACAGACATTATCCAATCCCAAGACATCATAGACTCAGAAATAATGAAGAATACTAAGAACATTGCCGCAGCATTGTAGTTTTTCTTAAAGAATGACATATCCTTAGTTTCGTCCAATTTAATTGAATTTTTTCTAGACACATATCTATATAAATTCCAACCAAATAAGAAAATTAGGGCTCTTATTAAGAAAAAAGGTACATTTAAAAATCCTGTTTTACCTGCAATAATTTGGTCATAATTAGGACTATTAGGGTCCGAAACACCATCAGCCATCCAAGTGAACAAATGATTAAAGTGGAAACCAGATAAAGCCAATAAAATAAAGAAAATAATTGAACCTGGCAAAACATAAGCTGTGATGCCTTCCATAACTCTAAATAGCATAATCGACCAACCTGCTTGCGCTACCCATTGGATTGCGTAAAAAGCTAAAGCCCCAACAGCAATTAACATAAAGAAAATACAGGCAATATATAATGCAGACCATGGTTTATTTTGCAATTGGTGTTTTACGTGCTCAACATGTTCTTTGTGTTCCGCCTCGTGGTCAATTGTTTCATTGTTATATTTACTTACGTAAACTTCACTTTTATGGTTGGTTATAATAGGTGCAATTGCTACATCTGTACTGTCATGTGATGCATGAGCAGCAGTATCAACAGTAACATGAGCAACTTCATGATGTAAAGAATCCACACTCTCAACTTTATGAGTTGAAGCTTCGTGAGAAGTGTGTGCTTCCGCATTAGCATGTTCCTCATGTTTAGCGTCTGAATGAGTTACTGTGGCATGAGTATCGTGGTGTGCTCCACCATGATGAGCTTCTTGCTCTTTTAATATGGCTTCAACATCTTCATTGGTTTTAGGTGCCGTCCAGAAACCGTAACCGATTCCTAAAATACCTAATACCATTAAGGCGAATGAAAAGCTTTTTAATCTACTAGAAAACTGGTACATATTTTTATTTTTTCTAAAAAGTAATACTATTTTAATTCTGATTTAAGTTTCAAAACATAATCAGCTACTTGCCATCTTTCTTCTTTTGACAACTGATTTGCATGTGAACCCATTGAGTTGATACCATATGTAACAATATGAAAAATGCTACCTGCAGTTACTTCTCTATCTTTATAACTAGGAACTCCTAGGAATTTTTCTCTTTTTACTAAGTTTCCTTTTCCATCTCCAGCGTCTCCGTGACAAATTGAACAATAAATGGTGAACAATTCTTTACCTCTTTCTGAGTCAATTTTATCAGGAGTTAAAGCTGAACCTAAAGTTTTAGATAAAGCATATCCTTCTGGCGTATTTGGAATTTCATAAGGAACATAACCTTGTTTGATAGTTCCAGCTGGTGGAATTTGACTTACTCTTCCTTTTTCTCCAGTTGGAGAATTAAAGGCCTCAGATTCTCCATAAGTTTCATAAGAAACAGGTTCGTACATGTTTGGAAAAAACTGATAATTAGGTGCAGATTTATCAAAACAAGAGGTCATTAGCAAAGATGCTCCAACTAATGTCAATATATTTAAAATACTTTTCATACCTATTAATGCTTATCAATTACTTTTACTTCTACTGCTCCAGTTTTTTTAAAGAAAGAAACCAATTCTTCTTCATTATCATGAACACCCACTTCCATTAAAAAATGGTCATCCGTTGTTCTTACATCAGGATTTTCTGCTTGTTTGAAAGGCCATAATTTACTTCTCATATAAAAAGTAATTACCATTAAGTGAGCGGCAAAAAATACAGTCATTTCGAACATAATCGGAACAAAAGCCGGCATGTTTTCTACATAACTAAAACTTGGTTTTCCACCAATATCTTGAGGCCAATCTTGGATCATTATAAAACGCATCATAGTTGTTGCAACAGATATGCCCACTACACCATATAAAAATGCACAAATTGCAAGTCGTGTTCCTGATAAACCCATAGCCTTATCTAGTCCGTGAACTGGAAATGGCGTATAAACTTCTTCAATGTGATAATGTGCGGCTTTAGTTTTATGAACTGCTGCTAACAAAATATCATCGTCGTTATATATAGCGTGTACTACTTTATTACTCATAATTCTTTATATTAATGATGATCGTGTGCTTCGTGTGCATCATGTCCGTGATTGTCGTGATGTGGTTTACTATCTCCTCTTTCTCTTTTGAAATTATCGCCCGATGATTTTAGGATTGTTTTTACTTCAGCTTGAGCAATTACTGGGAAACTTCTAGAATATAATAAGAACAATACGAAGAAAAATCCAATAGTTCCAATAAATATACCTGCATCCACAAAAGTAGGTTGGAACATCGTCCAAGATGATGGTAAATAATCTCTGTGTAATGAAGTTACAATAATTACAAAACGCTCAAACCACATCCCAATGTTTACAACAATTGAAATAATAAAAGAGAATGCAATACTTGTTCTTAATTTTTTAAACCACATAAATTGCGGAGAAAAAACATTACAAGACATCATTAACCAGTAAGACCACCAGTAGGGACCGGTTGCTCTATTTAAGAAGGCGTATTGTTCATATTCTACACCTGAATACCAGGCAACAAATAACTCTGTAATATAAGCACACCCTACAATAGAACCCGTAATCATAATAACGATGTTCATCAATTCGATATGTTGTACGGTAATATAATCTTCTAAACTTGATACTTTACGCATTATAATTAATAATGTGTTTACCATCGCAAAACCAGAGAATACTGCACCTGCCACAAAATATGGAGGTAAAATAGTAGTATGCCAACCCGGAATTACAGATGTTGCAAAGTCAAAAGATACAATTGTGTGTACAGAAAGTACAAGAGGCGTTGCTAAACCAGCTAATACTAAAGAAACTTCTTCAAAACGTTGCCAGTCTTTTGCTCTTCCGCTCCATCCGAAAGATAGGATAGAATAAATTCTTTTATTGAAAGGTGTAATTGCTCTATCTCTAAGCATTGCAAAATCAGGTAATAAACCTGTCCACCAGAAAACCAATGATACTGATAAATATGTTGAAATTGCAAAAACGTCCCATAATAATGGAGAGTTAAAGTTTACCCATAATGATCCGAATTGATTTGGAATTGGTAAAACCCAATAAGCCAGCCATGGACGACCCATGTGAATAATAGGAAACAAACCTGCCTGAATAACTGAGAAAATTGTCATCGCTTCAGCAGAACGGTTAATAGCCATTCTCCATTTTTGACGGAATAATAAAAGTACTGCAGAAATAAGTGTTCCTGCGTGACCGATACCTACCCACCAAACGAAGTTGGTAATATCCCAAGCCCATCCAATTGTTTTATTTAAACCCCAAGTACCAATACCTGTTGTAATTGTATATACCATACAGCTAAGCCCCCAAAGGAATGCAGCTAATGCTATTGAAAATACTGTCCACCATAATTTGTTAGCTCTTCCTTCTACCGGACGAGCTACATCTACAGTTACATCGTGATAAGATTTATCACCAATAACCAAAGGTTTTCTAATGGGTGCTTCGTAATGAGACATAATCCTTTATATTGTTTCTATTAATAATTATTTATCGTTTCTTACCTTAACATGATACATCACGTTTGGTTTTGTTCCAATGCTTTCTAATAAATGATACATTCTGTCGTCTTCTATAAGTTGAGCAACATCTGATTCTTTGTTATTAATATCTCCAAATATCATCGCTCCTGATGTACAAGCTGCAGAACAAGCTGTTTGGAAATCATCTTTCCCAACTTCTTTTCCATCTTTTTTAGCTTTTAATATGGTAGCTTGAGTCATTTGGATACACATAGAACATTTTTCCATCACCCCACGAGAACGTACATTTACATCTGGATTTAATACCATACGCCCTAAATCATCATTCATATGATAATCAAATTCGTCATTTTTGTTGTACAAAAACCAGTTGAAACGACGTACTTTATATGGACAGTTGTTCGCACAGTAACGCGTACCCACACATCTGTTATAAGCCATATGATTTTGACCTTGACGAGAGTGTGATGTAGCTGCAACTGGACAAACTGTTTCGCAAGGCGCGTGGTTACAGTGCTGACACATTACAGGTTGGAATACAACTTGAGGATTTGCAGAAGGATCTTCCATTTCTTGTAATGTAGAAACCGTTTCCGTTAAACCTTTTGAGCTAACCTTCTTAACAATATCCCCAGAAAAAGTTTCTTCAGATGAATAATATCTGTCAATTCTTAACCAATGCATATCGCGACTTCTTCTAACTTCAGTTTTTCCAACAACTGGTACATTATTTTCTGCATGACATGCGATAACACATGCACCACATCCTGTACAAGAATTTAAATCGATAGATAAGTTGAAGTGGTGACCTGTACTTCTGTCAAATGAAGTCCATAAATCTACTGATGTAGCAGCAACTTCTTTGTGATCTAGAGAAACAACTGGTGTTGGATTATAAATTTCCTTATCACCTGCTTCATTTGCTTTATTGAAAATAGATAAAGTAGTATCTTTTACGATATCACCTCTACCCATTAAAGTTCTTTGTAATTGTACACAAGCAAATTCGTGCTCCCCTTCTGTTAAAGTAACCGAAGCGGTTTGATTTGCATTACCGTTTGCATATAAAGTATATGCATTAACACCGGTTTGCATTTCGTCTTTTAATGCTTCTTTTCTACCGTATCCAAAAGCCAAACCAATTGTTCCAGCAGCTTGTCCTGGTTGAATAATTACTGGCACATTTTCTAGGGTAGCTTTTCCAACTTTAATTGAAACATAACTTCCGTTTAAACCTCCGTTGGCTACATTAAAGTTTTCTAATTTATATTTTTCAGCATCAGCTTTAGATACTGTTACGTAATTATCCCATGATACTCTTGTAATTGGATCTGGAAATTCTTGCAACCAAGGGTTATTTGCTTGTTGTCCATCACCCATTCCAACTTTACTGTATAAAACTAAGTCTAAACCGTTAGATTTTGCAGTTGAAAGTTTTGCGGCTGAAGCTCCAAAATTACCTGCTTGTGCAGTAACATTTCCAGCAGGCGTTACAGCAAATCCGTCATGAACTGCTTGATTCCATGATTTTCCACCTAAATTAGTTGCAGCAAAACCTTTTAAGAAATCATAATATGGTGTAGCATTGTCATTCCAAGATAATAATGCTTCTTGAAATTGTTTTGTATTGAATAATGGTTTGATTGTTGGCTGAGCAATACCGTAGTTTGAACGTGTAATGTCAACATCATTCCAAGACTCTAAATAATGACTTGCAGCAGCAGCAATAGTAGTTTTAACCGCGGTTTCATCCTCTTTAGTTGAGAATGATACTGATAATTTTACTTTTCCTAAACCTGCAACAAACTCTTTTGAATTGGCTAAAGTATATACTGGATTCACGCCACTCATAATTAATGTGTGAACTTTTCCAGCATTCATGTCTGCTACTAATTGCGCAACAGCTTTAGCGTCTCCTTTTCTTGTTAACTTAGCATCAGAAGGATTAAATGCTTCAGATTTTAAAGCTAAATTGATGCCTAATACTAAATATTGTGCGTCAAAATCATCTAAACCTGTAACAACAACACCTTTAGATCCGGCAGCTTTTAATTGTTGCGCTGCTTTTTCTACTTCTTTATCTAAAGCCCCAACACTATTTACAGAAACATTTGAACCTGTAACCGCATTGTATAATTTTACCAAAGCCAATTTTTGATTAGCAATAGTTAATGGAATTCTTTTATCAGCATTAGCACCTGCTAATGACATATTTGCTTCAATTTGAATATGTTTAGACATTTTTCCGTTTTTCGGAACACGTCCTTTTGCATATCCTGCATCATAACCGCCACCTTGCCAATCTCCAAGGAAATCTGCACCAACAGAAACAATAGTATCAGCGTTTTTGAAATTATAATTTGCCAAACCTCTAAAACCGTAAACCGCTTGAAAAGCATCTAGAGCATTTGAATCAGAAATTGCATCATATATAATGTGTTTAACATTTGTATATTTAGTTGCTAAATCTGAAATTAATTTATCTGTTGAAGGACTTGCAGTAGTATTTGTTAAAACTACAACTTGACCACCTTTGGCTTTAGCTTCAACTAAACTAGCTTTTACTTTTGCATGAACTTCATTCCAAGTTGCTTCTTTTTTATTGATTTTAGGATTTTTCAATCTTAAATTATCATATAAAGACAAGACGGAAGCATGAACTCTTGCATTAGCTCCGGTTACAGCACCTACTGTAGTATTATTTTCAACTTTAATTGGACGACCTTCACGAGTTTTAATTAAAATATTCGCAAAATCATAACCATCCGCAATAGTAGTAGCATAATAATCTGCTACACCTGGGATAATTTCTTCTGGTTGAACCACATAAGGAATTGACTTGATTACTGGACCTTCACAAGCCGCCAACGATGCTGCAGCAGTACTGAAGCCAACGTACTTTAAAAAGTCACGGCGCGAAGTAGATGAATTTGAAAGATTTTCTTTATCACCTAGAAACGCATCAACAGGGATTTGCTCTACAAATTCGTTGCTTTGTAACGCCTCAACAATAGAACTATTTTCATTTAGTTCTTCAACACTTTTCCAGTATTTTTTGTTTGATGCCATTGTATATAGATATTAACTTCTTATATTATTATTAATAGTGACACTTACCACATTCTAAACCACCCATTTGAGCAGCTGTCAGCTTAGAAACACCTAATTTCTTAGATAATTGTTCGTGGATTTTTTTGTAATAACCATTGTCTTCAACCTTAACATTTGTTTCTCTGTGACAATTAATACACCAACCCATAGTTAAAGGTTGTGCTTGCTTCATTACCTCAAAAGTTTGAACTTCTCCATGACATTTTTGACATTCGATCCCCCCAACAGTTACGTGTTGTGCGTGATTGAAATATACAAAATCAGGTAAATTATGAATTCTAACCCACTTAACAGGTTTTGTTTTTCCAGTGTATTTTTGAGTGGCTTTGTCCCAACCAACCGCATCATATAATTTCTGAATTTCTCCAGTGTAAAATTCTTTAGTATATTCCACATAGGTAGAATCTTTTGAACCTTGGAATTCAGCAATATTTTTATGACAATTCATACACACATTTAATGAAGGAATTCCTGAATGCTTAGAAACCCTTGCAGAAGAGTGACAGTATTTACAATCAATACCATTTTCACCAGCATGTATTTTGTGTGAATAATGTATGGGTTGAATTGGTTCATATCCTTGGTCTACGCCAATTTGCATTAAATAGCCATACATAAAATAAGCAGAAGTCAATAAGAATAAAATAGCAGTAACCACCATTATAAACTGATTTTTTACATAAGCTTTCGCAAAAGAAACAACCGCTGTAGCAGGACTTGTACCTTCTGGAATATCTATACCTTCTTTTTTCGCAAGGTTACGCATTAATTTGTTTACGGAGAAAAGTACAAAAATCAAAGCACCTAATATAAATGCCAAAACACCTAATATTAAGTTATTTGACACGCCACCTTCTGTTTTATCACCAACAGCACCACCAACAGCTGTTTTTGGAGCTTCAGCAGCCGGAGCAACTTCCATAGTATAGGCTATAATATTATCAATGTCACCATTAGATAATTGAGGAAAAGCCGTCATATTTGCTTTTGCAAATTCTTCGTATACTTTTACTGCCTTAGCATCACCAGACTTAATAAGGTCTGAACTATTTTTAATCCATTTGTACAACCATGCTTTGTCATACTTATCGCCAACACCTCTCAATGCAGGGCCAGTCATTTTTGCATCTAATTTGTGACAAGCGGCACAATTAGTGTTAAACAATTCTTTTCCTTTTACTGGATCACCTGAACCAGTTGCTGGTGCCGCTGCAACTGCAGTAGGCGCAGCAGCTGCAACAGCTTCTTGCGCAGAAACGCCCAATGCAAACATTGTAAAAAACGCTAAAGAAAAGATAGTTTTTGAAAACGATTTAGGGTTACCCAACTTTTTCATATTAAAAATTAATTATCAAACTTATTTTTTGGTATGGTTTTAGCTAATGCTTGTTCATACTCCTTTAAAAACTGGCACAAAAATACAACATTAGAATAATTATAAAAACCTTAAATTTGTCTTAAAATGTAATTTATTTTAATTCTAAATAAGATTAGGGTTGATAATTTAAATCTTAGTAATAAATTTGCAACAAATACCATTCATTATGAAGACTTTAAATAAAATTTTACCATTTTTAATATTATTTGCAATACTTTTATTTGCGCAAAATATTTTTTCACAAACTTCAAAAAAAATAATTGAACAAGATGAAAAAATTGAAAAATTGCTTCTTGAAAAGCGAAAAAATAACTCAGCTATAACTATAAACGACAAATTTAAGATTCAAATATTTTTTGGTAATATAGAAGAATCAAAAAAAACTTTGCTTGCGTTTAAAAAAGACTTTTTGTTAATAGACGGCACTATCGTTTTTAGCAATCCATCATATAAAGTTTGGGTAGGTAGTTTTAAAAATAAAATTGAGGCAGAAAAATCTTTAATTCAAATTAAAAAGAAATACCTAAGCGCCGTAATTATTGAACCTAACAAAAAATAAATAAGGGAAATGGCATAATTTTTGGTACAAAGTTTATTTAAATAAATTAACATGAAGAAATACTATTTTTATTTATTTGTTTTATTGGTATTTACTTTTCAATTATCTTTCAGTCAAGAAGTTACAGATACCATCAAAACACAAAATATTGAAGAGATAAAAATCAATTCTAAAAAAATTAAGATTGATAAAAACCAAACGCCTTCTCAAATTGAAATTTTTTCAAAAGAAAAAATAGAATTTCAAAATTTTCAAAATACTGCCGACATGTTAGCCAATTCGGGTGCTTTATTTGTGCAAAAATCGCAACAAGGCGGAGGAAGTCCAGTAATTAGAGGGTTTGAAGCTAGTAGAATTTTACTTTTGGTAGACGGTATACGAATGAACAACCTAATTTTCAGATCGGGTCACTTGCAAAATGTAATTACAGTAGATGAAAATTTCTTAGAAACGGCATTGGTACAATATGGGCCAACTTCATCATTATATGGTAGTGACGCCCTTGGAGGTTCGGTTAATATGCTTACTAAAAACGTAAAATTTATAAACGGATTTACCGGAAATTTTAACACCCGATATTCTTCTGTAAATGAAGAAAAATCTGGCTATTTCGATTTGAATTATGGAACAACAAATTTCGCATCGTTAACTGCATTTTCATATAATGATTTTGGAGATTTGAAAATGGGAAAAAAGAAAAACCGTAATGGTGATTTCTTTGGAGAAAGAATAAAATATGTGCAAACACTAAACGGAACAGATGTTTTGACAGAAAATGAAAACAAATACAATCAAGTTGGCAGCGCATTTACACAATATAACTTCATGCAAAAATTAGTGTATAAATCAAAAAATGGTTTTACACATAATGCTAATTTTCAATATTCAACCTCTTCAAATATCAACAGATACGACCGATTAACAGATCCTGCAAGTACTGGCCTAAAGAGTGCCGAATGGTATTACGGACCACAAAAAAGACTTTTAGGTGTGTATAGTTTGGAAAAAGAAAATGTGTTTTCCAATACCGATTTCAAATTAGATGCAGGCTATCAAAACGTTGAGGAAAGTAGAATGAATAGGAATTTCGGAAATTACAACCTGCAAAATAGAATCGAAAATGTGAATGTATATTCTCTAGCTGCAAATTTTGAAACAAAATTAAATAAAGGGAATCTGTATTATGGTATGGAAAATTACTATGATGATTTGAAATCGACTGCCTATAAAAATAACATCAAAACCGGCGAAATAGCGCCTTTAGACACCAGGTATCCAAACGGAAAAAACCATATGATGCGAAATGATTTTTATATTTCATACACTTCCAAAAGATACGTAGCTACTAACTTTTCATTAGGAGCAAGAATTGGATATGCCACTCTAAACAGCACGATTGCTGATAATTCAATATTGCCCTTACCTTTTAATGAAATAAAACAACAAAATCTAACTTACAGTGGTAATATAGGTTTGGTGCACAACGCTTCGGAAAATTTTATTTTAAAAACCAATTTAAGCTCTGGTTTCAGAGTGCCAAATATTGATGATTTAGCAAAAATATTTGAATCTGGCGCAGGAACTTTAATTGTTCCAAATAAAGATTTAAAACCAGAACAAACATTAACTGGAGATTTTGGATTTGTTTTAAAGTCTAAATCGAACAAACATCAATTTGACACTACCTATTTTTACACGCAATTATACGATGCCATTGTAACAGACAGCTTTACTTTTAACGGACAAAATACCTACGATTTTGGAAGTGGCGACGTAAGAAAGGTAATCGCAAATCAAAATTTAGGAAAAGCATTTGTAACAGGTATAAACGGAAATATCAAAACTACGATTGCAAAAAACGTGCAATTTAATGGTTCTTACAATGTTACTTTGGGCAGGGTTACTACTAATGGAAACAGAAGACCTTTAGATCATATTCCTCCTCATTTTGGAAAATTAGGGATAAACTTCAATCCAAAATGGGCTGATTTTGAAGCTTATATGTTATTTAACGGGAAAAAACAATTAAGTGATTATTCTACAAGTGGCGAAGACAACTTAGTTTACGCGCCTACAAATGGGACGCCAGCTTGGGAGACTTACAATTTTAAAGCGGCGTCAAAATCAATTGAAGGATTTACTTTATTTACCGGAATTGAAAACATTTTAGACACGCAATATAGAAATTTTGCATCCGGAATTAATGCTGCAGGAAGGAATATTTATGGTGGGGCAAAATATACTTTTTAATTTATGATTCTTATTTTTAAAAAATAATCTTCTTAAAAATACTGTTTCGTAAAGTCAAAAATTTTGCGAAAATTCTATTAAATTTTTAAAGCATTAATTGGGAAAAAAATCATCGATTTTTTCAGCAAGATGATAATCTAAATTGGTGATTTCATTTTTGTCGTAAGTGTATAAAGTGATTTCTAATTGAAAGGCTTTGTGAATTTTACAATCGGGATGGTGGTTAATTTCATCAGCGTATTTAGCCACTTTCATTAGAAAATGTACCAATTCTGTTTGCGATTTAAACTTAAAATTGTTTACCAATTTTCCTTCAATTACGTTCCATTCCATAGTATTTAATATTTACCGTTTAGAAGTTCCCCGCCGATTGCAGATTTAGCTTCGATCCCTAGCTTTTTCATCATTTCATAGGTAGTACAAACTGCGGCAGATGTAACAGGAATACCACATTCAGCTTGAATTAAATCTATGGCTTCCAAGGATGGCATTTGTACACAAGCTGAAGCAACTAAAACATCAACATCCGTTAAATCTAATTGCTTGTATATTTCCAATAAATTCATTGGGTTTTGCGCAGCTACTTCCAAATTATCTGGAATTTCTAGAGCAATACTTTGTTTTACTTTTATGCCTTGATTTTCAATATAATCCACCACCATATCGGTTAATGGGCGCATATAAGGCGTAATAATCGAAATTTGTTTCGCACCCAAAACCTTTAATCCATTAATTAACGCACCCGCGGAAGTTACAATTGGCGTTGGAAAATCATTGGCAATTGTTTCTTGGTGCAAATTTACTTCCGACACACAATGATAACCGCGACCCATACTCATAATGGCAACCAAACAGGCATATCCCATCACATCAACGTGAGCATCGGACAATTCTTGCGCACATTTCAAGCTCATCGCATCCATCGCTTCCAATTCTTCTTTGGTTACTTTTTTCATACGCATTCTACTGCTGTGAAACGTAAAACGCTCAGTTAAAATGGTTTCACGTGATCGAAAAATGGCTGGTATTTCGGTTTCCATCGTTACGTTTGATGATGGAACTATTTGTCCTATTCTGTATATCATATTTGTATGTTTAAGTAGTAGAGTTTAAAAGATATTCAATAATGAAAATATAGTTAACTCAGATGAACTATTTCAGCAATAAAATTGTATTCAATTAGATTTCATTTTTTTTCCATTTTCATAAAAAGATATACATTCTCTGTCTTTTCTGTAATATACATATTTCCCATGTTTAACACCTTCTTTGTATTCACAATATGATTTTAGTTTACCATCTTTAGTATAATATTGACTTTTTACTAATTCTCCATTTTTTGAAAATTCTTTATTATGCCTTAAGACTCCATTTCTATCATAATGATTTATAATTGCAACTGTAAATTTTTTTGTCTCTGGATTGCTTTTTTCTTTATGATAAATAAATTCATAAAAGGGTTTTAAATGATTTGGCTTCTTGTGAAAGTAGATCTCAGATTCGAGATAACCTTCTTTATAATTTAATTTATGATTTAAGAATTTTTCATCTTTATAAAATTCAACAGAACCTGTAAACAATTCATTAGTCTCTTTAAGAATAATTAACCCATTTGACTGACAAATATCGTCAAAAGAATTTTTTAGAACATCTTGAGAAAAAATAATTTGTGAAGTAAAAAGTAAAATGTATAAAAACTTTTTCATTTAAATAATATCTTAAAATTTAAAAGATTGTGAGATTGAAATATCTTCAATTGAATACTAATTTATATTTCTCTTATCGTATTTACAATTGTTCCAATGCCTTCTACTGTAGCTTCTACCACATCGCCATTATGCAACCATTCTTGTGGATCACGACCTGCACCAACGCCTGCAGGAGTTCCGGTTGCAATGATGTCCCCAGCTTCTATGGTAAAAACAATACTCAAATCTTCAATCAAATCATTGATATTGAAAAGCATAAATTTTGTGTTGGAATTTTGTTTTTCCACACCATTTACTTTTAAAGATAAATTCAAGTTATGTGGGTTTTCTATTTCGTCTTTAGTTACTAAAAATGGACCCATTGGCGCAAAAGTATCTTGTCCTTTTGATACAATCCATTGGCCTTCTCTACGACAATCACGCGCTGAAATATCATTAATAACTGTGTAACCAAAAACATAATCCATCGCATTTTCTTTGGTTACATATTTCCCTTTTTTAGCAATTACAACTGCCAATTCACATTCCCAATCTAATTGTGACGTCAATTTTGTGTTTTTGATAATTTCCGTATTCGTAGCCGTTACCGTTGTTGGTGGCTTTGAAAAAATAATTGGTTTTGTTGGTAATTTACCAGTAGTATCTAATCCACGAGCGCTTTCTGCCACGTGTTCGGTGTAATTTAACCCAATTCCAATGATGTTTTTTCTTGGTTTTTCAATAGGCGCTAAAATCGTAACTTCGTTCATTTCATAAGCAATTTCTTCGAAGAAGTTTTCTGGTGTTTCCGAAATTAATTCGCTTATTTCAGCAATAATTTCAAAACCCATATCTATTAATTCCAACATATCATTTGGTAATGGAAAATTAGATATTTCGCCAAAATCTTCCATGTCAATGACTTGATTGTTATGAATGAAGCCCAAACGTGGCTCAGTGTCTTGTGTTTTGTAGGTAAGTAGTTTCATTTTTTTTGTTAAGTTTCAGAGTTGCTAAGTAGCTAAGTTTATTATTGATTTTTGATATTGTTATTATATTTGTTGATGTCCATCATTCTCTTCTAAATCTCTTGATTGAAAAAGCCCTAAACTTTCAATTACGGGTAAATCATTAAACGAAAACAAGCAAGCATCTTCGGTTTCGGATAGATTGTGGTGTTCGTGCCAAGCCCAACTCGGAACACAGAAAATATCTCTTTCTTTCCAATCGAAGCGTTGTCCGTTGATGGTAGAAAATCCTTTTCCTTTCGCGCATTGATACACAAACGAACCCGTATGCTTGTGTGCTTTTCCTTTGAAACCGGCTGGTAATAATTGCATCGCTGCCCCCATAGTTTGCATCACGTGTCCGCCAGTTAACGGATTCGAATATTGCATAAAAATGCCATCAAACGGATTAATATCAGATACTTTTTGGGCTTCTAATAAAGCAGGATATACGTTTTTCCAAGAATATTTGAATAACGGTGAATAGGGTTTGTCCCAGATTTTATCCGCTGGAATCAATCCGGCACAACCGTAAGTAATAGGTGAATAATTTATTGGTTTTATTATTTCTTGTTTGCCATCATAAACCGAATAATCATTCGCTTCCAACGCATTTACCAAAGGAATATCCAATCCATCTTGCCAAATACAGGTTTTTCCACCTTCTTTTACACCATGTTCGTGCCAAGTGGAATTTGGAGTGATAACAAAATCATTGACTTCAAATGTAATTTTATTGCCATCTACAACGGTATAACCGCCTTCGCCTTCCATTATAAATCGCAATGCTGAAGCTTTGTGTTTGTGAGCCGAAGTACTTTCGCCGGGACGTGTAACTTGAATACCGGTGTACAACCAACCTACGGCTGCCGAAACATCTTTACGTTTGTCGTTTACCAAATATACGACACGTCTTCCTGCTTGTTCGGGAGTAACTAATTCAGATGATTTTAAAACCAATTCGCGTAAATCATCATATTTCCAAAGCATGGGTACTGATGACGAACGCGGTTCCCATGGCTCAATATCATTAGCAACTGTCCATAAAGCGCCTGCACCTAATGTTTCCAATTCTTTATAATACGCATCAAGTTCAGGTGTGTTTTGAACTCGTGCTCTTCCCAATTGGTCGTCTGATTGTTTTGCTTCCATAGTTTATTTCTTATTAAAATCTTCGTGATTGTCAATAAACGTAATATTTCTTGTTGGTGCTGTATTTACTCGTAAATCGAAAATATCAAAGCGGTTGTAATGTCCAAGAATATCGTGCATTTGTTTCGGTTGGATGCACTTTTCTAAGTCAATTTCAGCATATGCCATACCTTCCTCATCAATTAGCGGTTGTCCAATTACTGCGCCATTTGGACCAATAAATCCTGAGAAAGCTGAACTTTTTCTATCTAATAATTCATCAACATTCGGCACATCAGCACGAAGCGCATCTTTTATTTCCTGGGAAATAGTTGAACA
>CAMCVI010000014.1 GCA_945881885.1 Chryseobacterium gleum
TGTTAATAAACTTTAGTTTTGCACAACAATTCAAAGAAGCCTATTACGTAAACAATCTAAATGAAAAGATTGATGGATTCGTAAAAGTAAATGCTTTACACAATGACAAATTTGTTAAATTTAAAGCTAATTTAAAAGCTGATGAAGAAATTTTATTGCTTGAAGATTTCAAAGAACTTGTAATTGAAAAAAAATCATTTTATTATTCCGCAAAAGTTACCATCGATGCAAATAGAAAAGAGAGTGTTGATCCTGATAGTTACCCTGAATTAAAAGTTGATTTGCAACAAGAATTTTTACTTTTAGAAAAACTAGTTGAAGGAAAAAAGAACCTATTTGTTAGCTATAAAAAAGATATTCCTTATTATTTCATCAGTGATAATTACACAAATTTTAATTATTTAATCTATAATATCTATAATGATGGTTTAACATCAAGAGAAAATACAACATTTAGACAGCAATTGACAATTGAACTGAACCCTGATTTTGAAATGGCAAAAAAAATAAATAATTTAAGGTATTTTAAATTAGATTTACTAAAATTATTTAATGAATACAATAGTTTAAGTGGTAATAATAAACTTTTTGTTGCATTGGATGATGATAAAATGAAAATAAAACTTAATGTTATTGCTGGGGTAAAACAGTTGAACTTTGATATATTGGTAGGACAATCTATAAATTTTAAATTCGATAAAACAGTTCCCGTATTTGGATTAGAAGCTGATATCCAGTTTAAAAAATTCTCATTATTTATTAGAAATACTATAACAACAAAATACAATTATACTTCCAATAAAACAGTGTTATATCAAAATTTAATCCCATATAATGAAGAATTTGTAAGCGAAGGATTGCTTTATAGTTTAAATTTTGGAGTTAGAAAAAATATCTTCAAAAACATATTTATAGATGCATCACTTGAATTTCAAAAAAACTTTAAAGATAACACTTCATTAACTTATACAAATTTATCATCTCCAATAAAAGAGGGTTGGGTTTATGGATATGATATTGTACCAACAGTGAATTTAGGATTAGGTTATATTTTAAATAAAAAAATAGCTTTTGATGTAAGGTACTACATTAATAGAAATCCTTATTTTGAATTTTTCAATGAAATAATTATAGCTAAAAATTCAAATATAAATTTCAATTTAATTTATACTCTATTTTAAAAAAATTATATTTTTTTAAAACCAAAAAAAAACCTCGAAACCAAAAAGTTTCGAGGTTTTTTATATCTTGGAATTTGGAATTTAAATATTGGAATTTTTTATTTAAAATCTCAAACCAAACATAAATCCTTCACCGAAGCTGCTGCCTTGAAAACTTCTAACGTAATCTACACGGAAAATTTTAAATTTTCCAAATCCAATACGGTCTAAGCCAACAGTTATTTCTTGGTAAGGTTTGTTATTTGGCGTGGCTAATTGATGAAATCCTCCAACTAAATTCCATCCTAATTTATTCATTAGTGGAATTTTATTCATAAAATAACCATTGTCGTTATAATTAGCATGCAATTCAAAATATTGATTGTTAGTAGATTGCGAATAATAAGGCAACAAATTAAAACTTGTGTTGTATTGCCCATCAATTCGAACATGGGTTTGGTTTCCGTTAAAATGTTTGTAATCTACAAATGAAATGTTGTCGGCATTAAAAAACTTTCCTGCTTTCATATTCAATTCCAAATCACCTTTGTTGGCAATTGTTTTGTTGTAATTTAAACGGGCTTCTAAAAAGTCATATTCATACGATTTTGCTGTAGCTAAAAATGCTTTTGTATAAGTAAATCCAAGCGTAGGATATATTCCATCATTCCTATTCATTTTACCGTCTGGTCTGGTAATGTATTTTTGACCAAAAACAATTCGAGAACTCAAACTCAACTTGGTTACATAATGTTCAGCAAATGCTGGAAGTAAATCAGAATTTGGTTGTAATGGATTATTTGAACTGTAAACATCATCTGTTTTATTTATAGCAAAATCCGTAGTATTAAACAATGGCTTTCTGTTTTCAAAGGCGATATTGGCATTTAAAAACAAGCCATTTACCACTTCCCTTCCTGTTCCAATTTCAAAAAACTCTTTTTCGTATAATTTCATAAAATTATTCTTAAAAACCAACGAACTTACCGAGTTTTCAATTTTAGAAATAGGCTCTGAACTATTAAATTGATTGACTTTATTTCCTCCAGCAATTCGAATGTAAGCGTCATTTGTATTATTTAATTTATGGTAAAAAGAAGCCGTAGGTCGGATGCGTTCATCTGAAAATCCGTATTGAAAATCAGTGTTTATTATGGTTCGTTTTTGTTTTTCTTCGTTATAACTTGAGAACGAAAAACCAGAGCCAATATGGTAACCCTGAACGGTATTAAAATTAATCGACGATAAATTAAATAGCCCTTGATAATTGAATCTTTTGTTTTTGAAACTGTTTTTAAATGTATATCCGGTAATCAATTTAATGGTCTTAAATTTATTTGAAACTGCATCAACAGAATCCATATACACTTGAGAATTTCTAATTTTATAAACACTATCTTTCTTTACATAATTAGTAGTTTCTTCGTCTGTTAAAGGCACGGGACGATTTTCTAACCAATAAGAATCTTCCTTTTTATTTGATTTTTCGGCAAACGTAACCACTTCACTTCCAAAGGTTTTCTTTTCAAAATCAGACACGAAATTATAATTACTAAACACATGCGTAAATTTTCCATTGAATTTCATCATAAAAACGCCCGCTTTAAAATCTAAAGATTGTAAGCTTTTTACCCACATTTTAGAATCTGGATTATAGTTGAAATTTTGCACCAATTTAAACGATTCTAAAAACTCTTGTTGTGCTCTGTATCCTTTTATATCTAAATCTGCGGCATAAATGGCAAAAGTTTCGTCAATAATGTAAATATAACCTTCAAAAACAGGTTCTTTATCGCGTTTTGGAGTAACTTTTATTTTGTAAATATAATTATTGTAACTATCTGTAAAAGAATCTTCTATTTTATATTTATAGTATGTAAAAGCATTAGAAGCGATAGGAGATACCATTGGAATATTAAAATCAACGGTGTTTTGATACAAATCGTAATTGGTATTTAAAGCAGTATTGAAGCTAAATCCATTGTCGTTTCCGGCTACTTTACTAGCAATAATTTCTTCCTTTAAATTATTAGGTTTTTCAAACTTAATTTTAGAAACGGTTTCCGATTGATAAATAATTCCAGCGCCTGTAGAATCGACATTTCCATCTAAATCACCAATTTCAATTCCCATAAATTTCTTTGGAATATCTTTTACTCTAAAAATTCCTCTTGAGTAAAAATCGGCTTCATATTTGTCGGTTTTATCTGTATTTTTTTTGCGATTGGCTGTTGCGTTTCTGATAATCGCATTGGCAGGATTTTCGCCGCTTTTTACAACAACTTCCTCAATAGAATATTGTTCATCGGATAAAGAAACATTAATTACTGCAGGGAAGGTGCTAATATTTTGCGATACCGTTTTCGTTTTGTAACCTAAAATCTTAAAAACTAACGTGTAATTACCTGGTTTTTTTATATTTAATTCATATTCACCATTTTCATTGGTCGAAGTTCCGATGTAGGTTTTCTCTATAGTAACACTTGCATAAGGCAAAGCGTTTCCTTTTAAATCAGTGACTTTTCCTTTTATTTGTGCAAATGAAAAACAGGAAAAAAATAATAGTAAGATTGAGGTTTGGAGCTTCATGATATTATTTTATTTGTGCTACCGAGCCGGAAGTACTCTCGGTTATTTTTACTTTATCTAATTTTCCGTAATATTTTATAGCGCCGCTTGTAGATGCGGTTGCCTCCAGTTCTTTTAGTGCTAGAACATGCACATCTGATGAAGTACTCGCAGAGACTTGAGCGACATTTGAAACCAATTCTTTTGCATCGCAATCTGCTGCACTTGATGCATCAATTGCTAAATTATCTGTTTTTCCTTTTAACGTTACGCTTGAACTGCTAGATAAACTAACCGCAATGTCATCTGTAGCCATATTTAAAGCCACATTTGAACTTGAAGAAGCATCAATAAAAATAGAATTACAGGTTACTGTTCCAGAAAAATCAGCACTTGAAGAGGTGTTAATTTTTAATAAACTTACGTTTAAATTATTTTTGATAGAAAACGTGGCCGAGGAACTCACCGTTACGCTGCCAATTCCTGGATTTGAAACGGTTATAAGCAATTTGCTAGTATCCATTTTTTTATAGTAGTTAGTGTTTTCTATAAAAATTTTTAGGATATTATTTTTAGTTTCAACTTTTAAAAACTTCATTAAATCTTTTTCCCAAGTCACCTCAACATTTTGCACAGGACCTTGAGTATAGATAACATTAACGCCAGATGAAGCTTTAATTGCTGTGAAATTTCCTACACCTCTTGTTTCTTTAACTTGAGCAAAAGAAACGGAAAGTAGTCCAAAAAAAGCAAGAGTGAATGCGGTAATTTTTTTCATTTTTAAAATAGATTTAGGATATGAATTTATAGACGCTTTTTTTAATTAAAGAGTTGCATCAATTACAAAAAACTTTGAATCGCAAGCGAATAACTTTTTAAACCAAAACCAATAATTACTCCTTTTGCATGTGGAGAAATGTAAGATTGATGACGAAACGTTTCTCTAGAAAACGTATTTGAAATATGTACTTCAACTACTGGCGATGTTATCGCTTTTACACAATCGGAAATGGCTACAGAAGTATGAGTATAGGCGCCTGCATTCAAAATAATGCCATCGTATGAAAAACCAACTTCTTGTAACTTATTGATAATTTCGCCTTCCACATTTGACTGAAAATAATCTAATTGTATTGATGAAAATTGCAATTTTAATTCCTCAAAATAAGAATCAAAACTTTGATGGCCGTATACTTCTGGTTCACGTTGCCCTAATAAATTTAAATTAGGGCCGTTTAAAATTAACAATTGCATTATTTTCCGTCTTTGTCAACTACAATTCTATTTTCTCTATTGGCCAATTCCCAAGCTAAAGTAAAAGCCAATTTAACTCGCATGGCTAATATATCGTACTCAATTTTATCGGCGGTATCATTTGGTCCATGATAATCTTCATGTACACCATTGAAAAAGAAAATGGAAGGAATTCCTTTTTTAGCAAAATTGTAATGATCAGAACGGAAATAAAACCTATTTGGATCGTTTCTTGCATTGAAAGTGTAGTCTAGATTTAAACCTACATATTTTGTGTTCATTTCTTCGTTTATGGTATGTAATTCTGAACTTAGTCTGTCTGAACCAATTACATAAACATATTTTCCGTTTTCTTTATGATTGCCAAGTGTATCTCTTCGGCCCACCATATCAATATTTATATCTGCAATAGTATTTTTTATAGGAAATAATGGATTTTCAGAATAATATCTTGAACCATGTAAACCATGTTCTTCGCCCGTAACATGTAAAAATAAAATAGACCGTTTTGGAGTAAAACCATCTTTTTTTGCTTCCGAAAATGCCTTTGCAATTTCAATTAAAGAAACAGTTCCTGAACCATCATCATCGGCACCGTTAAAAACTTCACCATTTTTCATACCTACATGGTCATAATGCGCAGAAATAACAAGCACTTCTTCTGGTTTTTCAGAACCTGGTAGGAAAGCCCAAATATTTTCAGAATCTCCTAATTTTGGAGCAAAACCTTTTTTCATAAATTCGGCAGACACTTTTTGATAAAAATCAGTTGACCCTGGAGGATTTGATATGCCTAAAGCTTTATATTGTTCAATAAGATATAAACCTGCTTTTTTCTGTCCCGGCTCTCCAGTATTTCTGCCTTCCATTTCGTCTGAAGCGATAACATGAAGGTTTTTAGATAAGCTGGCTTCATTAATTGTATTCATGTATTTTGTAACATCTACAACTTTTTTTGAAGAGCTAGCAACAACAACTTTTTTTGTAGAACAACTTAGCAGAAAAGCGGCAGCTGAAGCTAATAATAATAATTTTTTCATCTGAATTGGTTTAAATCAATACAAATCTAAATTAAAAAATTTTGATACCAATAAATTTTATAAAAATTTTAAGAAGAGAAGTAAATTAAAAAATGGCAAGCGACCTACATCGCACCGCTACAACCACATACCTTTGCTGCGTTCCCACCCTGGAGGATTTTGAGGGAGCTGGTCGTGTAGGACTTGCCAGTGCAAATATACAATCTTTTATTATTTCTACAAATCAAAAATTAGTTTAAAATAAATTGTAATATTGTAGTATTAAATAATTAAGATATGAAAAAAATTAACTTACTTATAATCACAACATTAAGTATTTTTTTATATAATTGTAGCGAAACTAAAGAAATGTTTGCTATTGCTACAAAAGACTTAAAGCAAGTATACAAATCGAATGAAAGCGTAAATTTATGCATTGAAAACACGCAAAATGCTAAAATTGATTCCGTAATTTATTTTTCAAATGATATACAACTTGGAACATCTAAAAATAATACTGTTTTTAATTTAAAATTAGAAAAATTACAATTTGGTATTCAAGACATAAAAGCAATTGTGCATTCTGAAGGTAAAAAAACTGAATGTTTGACATCTTTTGAATTGGTTTCGAATATCACACCAAAATTGTATGAAACTAAAGATTATAGTATTTTAAATACTTTTAATCACGATATCAATGCGTACACGCAAGGTTTAGAATTTTACAATGGTGTTTTATTAGAAGGAACTGGTCAAAATGGCGAATCAACCCTAAGAAAAACAGATTATAAATCAGGAAATGTTTCAAAATCTGTACCTTTATCACCTGATTATTTTGGAGAAGGAATTACCGTTTTTAATGGTAAAATTTACCAATTGACCTGGAAAAACAAAGTTGGTTTTATATATAATGCTGCAACTTTGGTACAAGAAAAAACGTTTGATTATTTTTCAGACATTGAAGGCTGGGGCTTAACGCACAACGAAAAACATTTGATAATGAGCGACGGAACGAATAAAATTTATTTTCTAAATCCTGAATCTCAAAAAATGGAACGTTTCATAAATGTTTATTCTGATACAAATGCAATAACAGAACTTAACGAGTTAGAATGGATTGATGGAAAAATTTGGGCAAACATTTACCAAAAAGATGTAGTAGTTATTATCAATCCTGAAAATGGAGCTGTAGAAAGTGCTATCGATTTTTCAGAGTTAAAATCAAAAAATACAAAAACACTTTTAGATGGTGAAGTTTTAAACGGGATTGCTTTTAACCCATTAACAAAAACCGTTTTTATTACTGGTAAAAATTGGGATAAAATGTTCGAAATTAAATTGAAATAATTATCAAATAAAACATTAAAGCTATGAAAAAAATAATCATCACATCAATAATTTTGATGTTTAGCGTACAAATACATTCACAAAATCAAAATCAAAAAATGAATACAATACAACCGCCAATTGCAAAAATAATTCCAAAAAAATTAGAAAAACACGGAGATGTTAGAACGGACAATTACTATTGGTTAAACGAAAGAGAAAATCTAGAAGTAATTGATTATTTAAATAAAGAAAACGAATATTACCAAAAATCTACTGCGCATACCAAACAATTACAAGACGATTTGTTTGCTGAAATGAAATCCAGAATTAAAGAAGACGACAGTTCTGTGCCCTATTTTTATAACGAATATTGGTACATCACGCGATTTGAAACGGGTAAAGATTATCCAATTTATGCGAGAAAAAAAGGAAGTTTAGCAGCCAAAGAAGAAATTTTATTTGACTGCAATGAAATGGCAAAAGGACAATCTTACTTTAATTTAAGTGGCATGAGTGTAAGTGGCGACAATAAATTAGTAGCTTTTGGACTGGATTTGGTATCAAGAAGACAATACACCATACATATTAAAAATTTAGAAACAGGTGAAATTCTTTCAGATAAAATTGAAAACACAACTGGTGGTTCTAGCTGGTCAACCGACAATGAAACGCTTTTTTACACTGGGAAAGATGCACAAACGCTTCGTTCTGATAAAATTTTCAAACATAAATTAGGGACAAATGCATCTGAAGACAGGTTGGTTTTTCACGAAAAAGACGATACTTACAGCACATATGTATATAAAGAAAAATCCAAAAAATACATCATAATTGGTTCCGGAAGTACACTTACAAGCGAATATCAAATCTTAGAAGCAAACAATCCTGATGGAAAATTCAGAGTATTTCAACCAAGAACACGTGGTTTAGAATATGCTATTTCTTTCTATAAAGATACATTTTACATCTTAACGAATGCCGATAAAGCCACTAATTTCAAATTAATGACTTCACCTGAGAATGCTACATCAAAAGAAAATTGGACCGATTTAATTCCGCATAGAAAAGATGTTTTATTAGAAGGCATTGAAATTTTTAAAAACTATTTAGTAGTGGAAGAACGTTCGAACGGTTTAAATAAAATTCAAATTAAACCTTGGGATGGTTCTGGAGATTATTATTTGCCTTTCAATAGCGAGACGTATACGTGCAGTACCACTTCTAATGTTGATTTTGACACAGACGTTTTACGTTATGGCTACCAATCTATGGCCACGCCTTCTTCTGTGATAGATTTCAATATGAAAACAAAGGAAAAAACCATCTTGAAAGAGCAAGCTGTTTTAGGCGGAAAGTTTGATAAAAATAATTATATTGAAGAAAGAATTTGGGCTACTGCAACAGACGGAACAAAAATTCCTATGAGTGTGGTATACCGAAAAGGTATTAAAAAAGATGGAAAAAATCCATTATTACAATATGCTTATGGTTCATATGGTTCTTCAATGGATCCTTATTTTTCAAGTACACGATTAAGTTTAATGGATAGAGGATTCATCTACGTTATTGCACACATACGTGGTGGTGAAGATTTAGGAAGAGAATGGTATGAAAACGGAAAACTATTAAAAAAGAAAAATACCTTTACAGATTTTATTGATTGTAGTAAATTCTTAATCTCAGAAAAATATACTTCTGCCGAGCATTTATATGCTGAAGGTGGTTCTGCCGGAGGATTATTAATGGGTGCGATTGTTAATTTGGCGCCAGAATTATACAATGGTGTCATTGCTCAAGTACCATTTGTAGACGTAATTACAACCATGTTAGATGACACAATTCCGTTAACTACAGGTGAATATGACGAATGGGGAAATCCGAATGAGAAAAAATATTATGATTACATGCTATCGTATTCTCCTTACGATCAAGTAAAAGCACAAGCATACCCAAATATGTATGTGTCAACAGGTTTACACGATTCACAAGTACAATATTTTGAACCAGCAAAATGGGTAGCAAAATTAAGAGTTATGAAAACCAATAACAAACAATTGTTTTTAGATACAAATATGGATGCAGGACACGGTGGTGCTTCTGGAAGATTTGAAGCTTTGAAAGAATTAGCCAAAGAGTTTGCTTTCTTGTTTGATTTAGAAAACATTAAAAAATAAATTATTGAAAAGTTTTGTTTGTCAATTTGAACAACTTTAAATACATAATATTGAAAATGAAAAATGAAATAAACGCCTACAACAATGTTTTAGAATTAGTTGGAAATACGCCAATTATAAAATTGAATAAAATTACTGCTGGATTAACTGGGAATTTTTATGCGAAAATGGAAGCTTTTAATCCTGGACATTCATCTAAAGACAGAATTGCCTTACATATTATCAATTGCGCAGAAGAAAAAGGTATTTTAAAACCTGGTGCTACTATAGTAGAAACAACCTCAGGAAATACAGGATTTAGTTTAGCTATGATTAGCATCATTAAAGGATACAAATGTATTTTAGCGGTGAGTGATAAATCGTCACCAGACAAAATTGATATGCTAAAAAGCATGGGAGCAAAGGTTTTCGTGTGCCCAGCTAAAGTAAAAGCTGATGATCCTAAAAGTTATTACGAAGTCGCAAAAAAAATTCATAAAGAAACGCCAAATTCTATTTACATCAATCAATACTTTAATGATTTAAACATTGAAGCACATTATTGCAGTACAGGAAAAGAAATATGGAATCAAACAAATGGTTTGGTGACTCATGTTGTGGTTTGTAGTGGTACTGGTGGAACTATTTCTGGCATAGGAAGATACTTAAAAGAGAAAAATCCAGCTATAAAAGTTTTAGGTGTAGATGCTTATGGTTCTGCTTTAAAAAAATACCATGAAACCAAAAAATTTGACGAAAAAGAAATTTATTCATACAAAATAGAAGGTTTAGGTAAAAATTTAATTCCAACAGCAACTGATTTTGATATTATTGATAAATATATAAAAGTTACCGACAAAGAAAGTGCTATTACCGCAAGGGAAATATCCAAAACCGAAGGTTTATTTGTAGGTTATACTTCTGGCGCAGCATTTCAAGCTGTAAAGCAATATGCTGCTTTAGGAGAATTTAACGAAAACAGTAATGTAGTTATTGTTTTCCCCGATCACGGATCGCGTTATATGAGTAAAATTTATAGCGATGACTGGATGCAAGAACAAGGTTTTTTAGATGCTGAAAATAGTGATGATTCAATGAAAATTGAGGTAATAAAATAAGTTTATTTAAAATAAAAAGCACCCTAAAAAAATTATTATTTGTAAAAAAGGCTTTGATATTGAAAATATTTTTTATTTTTGATAAAACAATTAAAAAAATTAACAATGAAAAATTTATTAGGCGCTCTTGTTTTGTTTTTAGCTTTCACTATGAATGCTAGTGCTCAAGAAACATTTAAAAAAGTAGACGAAAAAATTGAAGCTAAGAAGAATATGACGGCTTTAGCTGAAGCAATAACCGTAGAAGGAACTTTAAGCGAAGATTTAACTAGATTATTTGAATACAAATTCAGTAATTTAAACGAAAACCTTTCACCTGAAAGAAAAATCGAATTGGCGAAAGTAATTGAAGCTAAATTAAGAGCAACACTTTCTCAAACACAAATGGAAAGTATTGAAAGTAAACAAGGTTTGTTGAAAAAATTAACAAACTAAAAATAAATTATTTTTAAAAAAGCCCGTTTAGTAGTTACTAAACGGGCTTTTTTTATAAGATTTTTGCTGCTTTGTCAACGCAAGCAATTGTGTAGTCTAAATCTTCATAACTTAAAGCATCTGTAATAAACCAAGATTCATAAGCCGAGGGTGCAATATAAATACCTAAATTTAATAGTTCATGAAAGAATTTTTTAAATCTATCGTTATCTCCATTTTTTGCAGTTTCAAAATCATAGACTTCATTTTTATCAAAGTGCACTGAAATCATTGACCCTACTCTATTTATTGTAAACTCAATCTTATTTTCCGACAAAACTCTTTGGATTCCCTTTTCTAAATAAGCCGTTTTTTCTTCTAATCTATTAAAAATTTCAGGGTCTGAATTTAATTCCAACAGCATTTGATACCCTGCCGCCATAGCTAACGGGTTTCCAGATAATGTTCCAGCTTGATAAACAGGACCTAATGGCGACAACAAGTTCATAATTTCATTTCTTGCTGCAAATGCACCAACTGGCAAACCGCCGCCAATTACTTTGCCAAAACATATAATATCTGCTGCAACTTGATACAATTCTTGTACACCACCTTTTGCAAGACGAAATCCAGTCATCACTTCATCAAACACAAGCAAGGCACCGTTTTCCTTACAAAGTTCTTTTAAACCTGATAAAAAACCTTCTTTTGGAGGAATACAACCCATATTTCCTGCAACTGGTTCTACAATAATTGCTGCAATTTCATTTTTATTGGCTTCAAAAAGTGCTTTTACATTTTCTAAATTATTGTAGTTTGCTAACAATGTATCTTTTGCTGTGCCGGATGTTACACCAGGGCTATTAGGCACTCCAAACGTACTTAATCCACTTCCAGCAGCAATCAAAAAAGAATCAGAATGGCCATGATAACAACCTGAAAATTTTATTATTTTATCTCGTTTGGTATAACCTCGTGCCAAGCGAATTGCACTCATACAAGCTTCTGTACCCGAATTAACAAATCGAATTTTATCAATGTTTGGAACCATTGAAATAGCCAATTGAGCAATTTTAGTTTCCAATTCTGTAGGTGCACCAAAAGAAGTACCTTTTTTTGCTTTTTCAATAATCGCTTGTACTACTGGCTCGTGAGCATGACCTAAAATCATAGGTCCCCAAGAGTTAATATAGTCTATATATTTATTCCCGTCTTCATCATATAAATAAGCGCCTTTGGCTTCTTTTATAAAAATAGGAAAACCACCAACACCTTTAAATGCTCTTACTGGAGAATTGACGCCACCTGGTATAACTTCATTAGCTTCAACAAATAACTGACTGCTTCTTTGATATAACATTATTTTTTTACTTTTAGGTTTTGACCAATTGAAATTCCAGATTCTGAAATACTATTTAAACTTTTTAACTCCTCAACAGAAATATTGTATTTTTTTGACAATGAATATAAAGTATCTCCTTTTTCAACTATGTGTTCCTCAGGAATTTGGGCAACAACTCTTGGTTTAGGCACAAAATTTCTTCCCAAAACTTCATTGTCAATTTTATATAATTCATACCGTTCAATAATACCAATTAATTTTGATGGATATAGCGTGTCTGTAGCATAACCGGCTTGTTTTAAGCCATTTGCCCAGGATTCATAATCGCCTTTATCTAATTTAAACAAACTTTCATAACGTTTTCTTGAAGATAAAAAAGCAGAGTGATCTTTATACGATTCTGTTGGATCTTTATATTTTCTAAAACACTCTTGTTCAGCATCATCATCATATTTTACAGATTCACCAGTCCATCCTGTATGACATTTTATTCCGAAATGATTGTTCGCTTCTTTAGCTAAAGATCCAAATCCCGCACCCGATTCTAAAATTCCCTGTGCCATAGTGATACTTGCAGGAATACCATGAACCTTCATATTATTTTTAGCCGTTTCTTTAAAATCTTCAATATATTTTTTTACATCTTCTGTAGTTGCTTTTACTTTGGATGTTGCCACTAAAATTTCACTTCCTGAAGGATTTTCCTTCGTTGGAGATTTTGTTAATGGTGTTGGTTTTGCAACAGGTTTTTTTGAAGCAGGATACGTTTTAGAATACTTTTTTCCTTTAGTAGTAGTGATTTTAGAGCCACCACAACTTATTAAAAGCAGCGCAAGAAACAGTATCAAAATTTTATTTATCATATTTTTATCTTTGTTTTTCCAGATTTTTCTAATTTTAAATTCATACCAGCAATACCTTGTAAGCCACCAGTATGAATGGCTAAAATTTTTGATTTTGGTGGAAAAAAGTTATTTTTTATTAAATCAAAAATGCCAAACATCATTTTCCCTGTATAAATTGGATCTAAAGGAATAGCATGTTGTAAATAAAATGAATTCATAAATTCAATTAACTCATTTGTTACTTTTCCATAACCTCCAAAATGATACTCACAATTTACAGACCAATTATTTTTAGTTGCAAATTTAGCAATATCATTTTGTAAAAAATCACCTTTTAAGGAAGAAAATCCAAGAATATTTTGGTTGGAACTAGAACTATTAATAATTCCAGAAATTGTGCCACCTGTTCCTATTGATGAACAAATATGTGTAAACTCAAAATCTCCATCAGATAAAATTTCTTCACAACCTTTTATGGCCAATTCATTTGTTCCGCCTTCTGGTAACAAATAAAAGTCACCAAATTTTGATTGTAATTCAGCTATAAATTCAGGTGTGTCTTTTAACCTATATTTTTCTCTAGAAACAAAAAATAATTTCATTTCTAATTGTTGCGCGACTGTTAAACTTGGGTTTTCATTTATTTTTTCTTGTAATTCTTCGCCTCTAATTATTCCAATAGTTTCAAAACCAAATTCTTTTCCCGCGCCTGCTACGGCTACAATATGATTAGAAAAAGCACCTCCAAACGTTAATAAAACCTTTTTGTTTTGCTGTTTGGCAGCACTTAAATTATATTTTAATTTTATGAATTTATTTCCTGAAATAATAGGATGCAATTGATCTTCTCTTTTGATAAAAAGCTCAATTCCGTCAGAAAAATGAATTGCTATTTTTTGATTTGTTGATTTCATAAAAAAGAAATAATTGTTTCGTGATATAAATATTTAAAAACTAATACAATCATTTGCTACAAAGTTCCTAAATTTGCGACTATGAACAATGAAATAAATCCAAAAAATTTAAAAGAAGGAGAAGATTTTTATTTTACTCCGGAAGGATATAAATGTTTTACAGAAAAACACCACCTAAAACGTGGCTACTGTTGTAAAAGTGGTTGCCGACATTGTCCATATGGTTTCGATAAAAAAACAGGAACAAATAAAAAATAGATTTAGATAACCGATTTTCAAACAAAAATTTCTGAAAATCCAAAATCTAAAAATCCAAAATCTAAAAAAATGACTTTTAAAGAACAAATACAACAAGGAATTCCAGATATTTTACCACTACAAAAACCGTATGACGTTGCTATAAATCATGCACCAAAGCGAAAAGAAATTCTTTCAGATGAAGAAAAAAAATTAGCTTTAAAAAACGCTTTACGTTATTTTGACCCCAAACACCATGCCACGTTACTACCTGAATTTAAAGCCGAATTAGAAAAATATGGTCGGATTTATATGTATCGATTTCGTCCAGATTACGAAATGAAAGCCAGACCCATTTCTGAATATCCAGGAAATTCTGAGCAAGCAAAAGCCATTATGTTGATGGTACAAAATAATTTAGATTATGCAGTAGCACAACATCCTCATGAATTAATTACGTATGGTGGAAATGGCGCTGTTTTTCAAAATTGGGCACAATATTTACTTACTATGAAATATTTGTCTGAAATGACGGATGAACAAACTTTATCCATGTATTCTGGACATCCAATGGGATTATTTCCTTCACATAAAGAAGCACCAAGAGTTGTAGTTACCAACGGAATGGTTATTCCAAACTACTCCAAACCAGATGATTGGGAAAAAATGAACGCTTTAGGCGTTTCGCAATACGGACAAATGACTGCGGGAAGTTATATGTACATTGGACCTCAAGGTATTGTTCATGGAACTACTATTACAGTTTTAAATGGTTTTCGAAAAATAAAAAAATCACCAACAGGCGGATTATTTGTAACTTCTGGATTAGGAGGAATGTCTGGCGCACAACCAAAAGCTGGAAATATCGCGGGTTGTGTAACGGTTTGTGCAGAAGTGAATTCAAAAATCACACACATTCGTCATGCACAAGGTTGGATAAATGAAGTGATTGAAGACATTACACTCTTAGTAGCAAGAGTTAGAAAAGCATTGGAAAACAAAGAAGTTGTTTCAATTGCTTACTTAGGAAATGTGGTAGATGTTTGGGAACGATTTGATAAAGAAAATTTACATATTGATTTGGGTTCTGATCAAACTTCGCTACACAATCCTTGGGCGGGTGGCTACTACCCTATCGGATTTTCTTTTGAAGAGTCTAATGAAATGATGGCCAACAATCCTGAAAAATTTAAAGAAGAAGTACAAAAAACATTGCGTCGTCATGCATTGGCAGTTAATAAACATACGGATAAAGGTACTTATTTTTTCGACTATGGAAATGCGTTTTTATTAGAAGCTTCCAGAGCTGGAGCGGATGTGTTTGCAGAAAATCACATCGATTTTAAATACAATAGTTATGTACAAGATATTATGGGTCCGATGTGTTTTGATTATGGATTTGGCCCTTTTCGTTGGGTTTGTGCCTCTGGAAATCCAGAAGATTTAGCTAAAACAGATGCAATTGCCTGTGCCGTTTTAGAAGAAATGATGAAAACTTCTCCAGAAGAAATTCAGCAGCAAATGGCCGATAATATTCAGTGGATTAATGGCGCTCAAGAAAATAAATTAGTTGTTGGTTCACAAGCTCGAATTTTATATGCTGACTCAGAAGGACGAATAAAAATTGCAGAAGCATTCAATCAAGCTATTGCTCGTGGCGAAATTGGAATGGTAATTTTAGGTAGAGACCATCATGATGTTTCTGGCACCGATTCGCCATACAGAGAAACTTCAAATATTTATGATGGTTCTCGTTTTACTGCAGATATGGCCATTCAGAATGTAATTGGTGATAGTTTTAGAGGAGCTACTTGGGTTTCTATTCATAACGGAGGTGGTGTTGGTTGGGGAGAAGTCATAAACGGTGGTTTTGGCATGCTTCTTGATGGAACTAAAGAAGCATCTAAACGTTTAGAAATGATGCTGTTTTGGGATGTAAACAACGGAATATCCAGAAGAAATTGGGCACGTAATGAAGGTGCAATATTTGCCATAAAACGCGCAATGGAAGCACAACCTTTATTAAAAGTTACACTTCCAAACCTAGTTGACGAAAATTTATTAACCTAAATATTATAATATGAAATTAATTAAACTACTTTCTGTTTTAGGATTTTTTATCCTTACTTCTTGTTCATCTGTATATGTAAATACGGATTATGACAAAAAGGCAAATTTTGAAAACTACAAAACTTATGCTTATAATAAAATTAGCGTAGATAAATTAGAAATTTCAGATTTAGACAAAAAACGTATTTTGTATGCACTTGACGCTGCCATGCCTACAAAAGGATTCTCAAAATCTGAAAATCCAGATGTACTAATCAATATTTTTACCAAAGAACGAGAACGTGTTAACGTATATAACAACATGGGCTGGGGAATGGGCTGGGGAATGGGCTGGGGAATGGGCTGGGGAATGGGAATGGGCTTCACGCAAACAACCACAACACCGGAAGGTACATTATATATTGATATTGTTGATGCAAGAACAAAAGAATTAGTATGGCAAGGAATAGGAACTGGTTATTTAACCACAAACTTTGAAAAAAAAGACGAACGAATTGCTGAATTTGTTTCAAAAATTTTAGAAAAATATCCGCCAATTGTAAAATAGGTTGATTATCATAATTATAAAAATCCTGATTTGTTTAAAAAACTGTCAGGATTTTTTATTTGCATGACAAAAATCACAATTTGATTTAAAATTTATTGTAATTTTACATGAAACATCACAAACACCATTATGGAAACTAATTTTGAAAGTAACCCACTGATAGACAGGTTACCTAAACATTTAAAACAATTCATAATCCCACAAGATTATACAGACTACACACCAATAAATCAAGCAGTTTGGAGATACATAATGCGTAAAAACGTAAATTATTTATCAAAAGTAGCCCATAATTCTTATTTAGAAGGGTTAGAAAAAACTGGGTTAGAAATTGATAATATTCCTAACATGTATGGTATGAATCGTATTTTAAAAGAAATAGGATGGGCAGCTGTAGCGGTTGACGGATTTATACCGCCAAGTGCATTTATGGAATTTCAGGCGTTTAATGTATTGGTAATTGCTTGTGACATTAGGCAATTAGAACATATAGAATACACACCCGCTCCGGATATTATTCATGAAGGTGCAGGTCATGCTCCTATTATTGCCAATCCAGAATATGCAGAATATTTACGTCGTTTTGGTGAAATTGGTTGCAAAGCCATTTCATCTTCAAGGGATTACGAATTATACGAAGCCGTTCGATTATTATCGATAGTAAAAGAAGCAGAAGGTACTTCAGAGGCAGAAATTAAAGCTGCAGAAGACCAAGTTGATTTTTTACAAAACAATATGGGTGAATTGTCTGAAATGTCAAAAATTAGAAATTTACATTGGTGGACAGTAGAATATGGCTTAATTGGAACAGTGGAAAACCCAAAAATATATGGTGCAGGTTTGCTATCATCTATTGGTGAAAGTGCTTGGTGTATGACAGATGAAGTCAAAAAACTTCCCTACGATATTTCAGCAGCAGACCAAAGTTTTGACATCACTAAACCACAACCTCAACTTTTTGTAACACCAGATTTTGCTAAATTAAGTTCAGTCTTGGAAGAATTTGCCAATAAAATGGCGTTGCGAACAGGCGGTTTGTCTGGAATTCAAAAGTTAATTACTTCAAAAGCTATGGGTACTGCAGAGTTAAGTACTGGCTTACAAATATCAGGTGTTTTTACAAACGTAATTGAAAACGAAGGAAAACCAGTATACATTCAAACGACTGGAAAAACAGCTTTATCGTACAGAGAAAAAGAATTAGTAGGACACGGAACAGCATCGCATCCAGATGGTTTTGGTTCGCCAATTGGCATGCTAAAAGGCATTAACTTGGCCATTGAAGATATGGGCCCAAGGGATTTACGTGCCTACGATATTTATGAAGGCGAACAAATTACTTTAGAATTTGAAGGAAACATTAAAGTTTCTGGTGAAATTATTACTGGTACACGAAATTTACAAGGTGAAATTTTACTAATTAAATTCAAAAATTGTACGGTTACTCATGGCGAAACTATTTTATTTGCTCCAGAATGGGGAATTTATGATATGGCAGTTGGTAAAAAAATAATAGCTGCCTTTTCTGGACCTGCAGATGTTTCAAGTTTTGATATGATTAATCATGTTCCATCATCTCATACCATAAAACAAAAAAAATCAAGCAAACGAGAAGAACTTGAAAATTTATACCTAAATATTAGAAAATTAAGAGAAGGAAAACCATCCGAAATCACACTGAAAGAAGCCTTTGGGGCGGTAACTGCAAATCATGAATATGATTGGTTACTTTCTGTAGAAATTGCGGAATTAGCTAAAAAAGAATATCATTCAGATTTAATTGACAAAGTTTTAAATCATTTAGAAAAACTTAAAACAAAACGTCCTGAAATTGCTCACTTAATTAAAGGTGGCTTAGAATTAATTTTCGAAAAAGAAAAACATACTACATTGTAACATTTATTACATTTTAATTCTAAGATTCCCATATATTTGCTGAAAACAAAACAATATGGGAATTTTAGATTTTTTAGGATTTGGAAATAAATCCACTCAAATTGCAGTATTTAAAGAAAAAAATGCAGTTATTATTGATGTTAGAACGTACGAAGAATTTGCTGGTGGGCACATTCAAAACTCCAAAAATATTCCTTTACAAATTATCGAATCGAAAATTAGTGACATAAAAAAACTAAACAAACCGGTTATTGCTTGTTGCAGAAGTGGCAACAGAAGCGGTATGGCAACAAGAATTCTAAAACGAAACGGTATTGAATGCATCAATGGCGGTAGCTGGCAAAGTTTACAAAGAAAATTATAATTGTTACTTTAAAATTTCATTTCAGGATATTTAGCTACAATTGCATTTATTTTCTGTTTTAAATTTTCTTGAAATTTTAAATGACTTTCAGAATTTGGATTAAAAGGTCTATGACTCAGTGATTTCTGAATTTCTGAAACGTGTTGCATTGTTTCAAATTCGGTTTCATTTATAAAATTTTCAGAAAATTGCATCCAAATATAATCAATTGCCGTTTGATTTGGATGTAACATATCTTCCGCATAAAATCGGTAATCACGTAGCTCATCCATCATAATTTCATAACTCGGAAAATAAATACTTGAAGTAGCATTTGATAGAAAATGATACAGCGCAGTAATTAAATGCGATTTACTTACGTTGTTTTCAACAAAACCATCTTTAATATGTCGCACTGGCGACACCGTAAAAATAAACTTAGCATTCGGATTTATACTTTGAATTTCTGAAATGATATTGTTTATACTCGCTTGAATATCAGCAACAGAAAGCAACTCTTTTACAAATTGTTTTTGTGGTACTTTATGGCAATTGGCAACAATCGCATCGCTTTCAATGTGTTTGTACACCCAAGAAGTTCCTAAAGTAATTAGACAATGTGTCGCTTTTTCAATGTGCCAATTTGTGGCATCAATTAATTGATTTAAAGTAGTAAGAAATTCCGCTTTATCAGGATTTGAAAGTTCGGAATGCACTTCGTAAGAATGCCAAGCTTCATTATGATAAAAAATATCATTCTCTGTGAAATATGTTTTTTGAATACTTCTAAAAATTATTTTTTCTAATGAAATTGGATTAAAAATAATTCCAAACGGATTAGTAAGCGTTGAAAATTTAAAATAGTCAAACTTATTACCCATATTCTCAGCAAAACAGGAACCAAAAGAAACTAATTTGGAAGAATAATCAATTAAAAAATCAGATTTGTGTATGGGAATGGAAGTTTGAAATGTCATAACTTTATTTATCGAATTTCAAAAATACAAAAACAAGTTAAATAGTTGTAAAAAAATATCTAAAGACTTTTAAATGCTTACTTTTGCAACTTAAATTTTTTTACATGAAATTGCTTTATAAGTATTTACAAAAACACAAATTACTGCTTTTTTTCGCACTTTTAATGGCAACCATAAACATTTGCTTTAGTTTGTCGGATTCGATTATTACGGGTAAATTAATGCAAGATTGTGGTGTTGGAATCGCAAAATACAAAGGCAATGAAATTGGATTTATAAAATCAGTTGGCTTTTGGTTAGGACTTTCACTAACTGCAGCCATGATTTCTCGTATCACAAAAAACTTTCAAGATTACTTTACCAATATAGTGATTCAAAGAACTGGTGCTGAAATGTATACTGATGGTATAAAAAAGTCGTTAGATTTACCTTACGAAGATTTTGAAGATCAAAGTAGTGGCGAAACATTAAGTAAATTACAAAAAGCCAGAACCGATTCTGAAAAGCTAATTACACTTTCAATTTCATTAATTTTTCAAACCATAATTGGATTCATTTTTGTAATTGTTTACATTTCTAGGATTGATTACAGAATTGCATTTGTTTTTGTATTAACCGCACCTATTATTGCGTTTATTAGTTCAATTTTAGGAAAAAAAATAAAAGCAGTATCACGAAATATCGTTTTACAAACCAATTCCTTAGCGGGTTCTACCACAGAAAGTTTACGAAATATCGAATTGGTGAAAAGTTTGGGTTTAACCAATCAAGAAGAAAACAGGCTAAATTCAAATACACTCAAAATTTTACAACTTGAAATTCAGAAAATTCGTTTTATTAGAAGTTTGAGTTTCATACAAGGTACAACGGTCCATTTTATGAGAACTTGCGTAATTTTCGGTTTGTATTATTTCTTATTTAGCGATAAAATTGTAGTTGGCGATTTATTAACAATGGTATTTTTTACCTTTTTTATTTTTAACCCGTTGCAAGAATTAAGTGCTTTTATCATTGCTAAAAATGAGACAAAAGTTTCTATGGAAAATTTTGAGAAATTATTAAAAGCCAAATCTGAACACCGCCCAGAAGAACCAGAAAATTTTGGGAAAATAAGTTCTTTGGTATTTACAGATGTGAGTTTTAAACACAAAACTGCCAAACAATACGCAGTTGAAAATATAAACTTTTCGATTAAACAAGGCGAAACCGTTGCATTCGTTGGGCCGTCTGGATCCGGAAAAACTACTTTAGTCAAATTATTAGTTGGTTTGTATCCGCCCGCCATTGGTCATGTTTTGTATAACGGTATCGATTCTAAAAATATTGATATTTTAAAATTACGAAAACAATTAGGATTCGTAACTCAAGATGCACAATTGTTTTCTGGAACAATTAGATAAAATTTATTGTTTGTGAAACCAAAAGCAACAGACGAAGAAATAATAAGTGCTTTGCAAAGGGCAAGTTGTGGCAAACTTTTAGACCGTGCCGAAAACGGTTTAGATTCGACAATTGGTGAAGGCGGAATTAAAATTTCTGGTGGCGAAAAACAACGTTTATCTATAGCAAGAGCCATTTTGAGACAGCCCAATTTATTAATTTTTGATGAAGCAACTTCTGCTTTAGATTCGATTACTGAAGAAGAAATTAATAGTACAATAAGAAATATTTCTGATGAAAACAGAATTACAATATTAATTGCTCACCGATTATCAACCATTATGCACGCCGATAAAATTTTCGTATTGGAACAAGGTAAAATTATTGAACAAGGCAAACACGAAGATTTATTGGTTGAAAAAGGGTTGTATTACGCGATGTGGCGCCAACAAATTGGGGAGAGGAAATAAAAAACCCTCCAAGAGTATGAAACTCTTGGAGGGTTTTAAGTAATATCACTAAATTACTTCACAAAACTCACCGCATTCTCTAAAACCGCAGCAATTCCATTTACATTCTTCCCTTTTCCTGAAGCGAAGAACGGTTGTCCACCTCCATTTCCATCAATGTATTTTCCTAATTCACGGATTACATTTCCAGCATTTAAACCTTTATTTGCCACTAATTCTTTAGCGATATAACAATGAATATTTGGTAACCCATCTTCTACTGAAGCTAAAACTACAAATGTATTTGGTTTTGAAGTTCCGATGGCTTGTGCTAAATCTTTTGTAGCACTCATCGATAAATCAACTTGTTTTACTAGGAAATTAATACCGTTAATATCTTGAAATTCAGCAACTAAACTTGTTGCTAATCCAGCAATTTTTTCTTTAACCAATTGCTCCAACTGTTTTTTCAACATTGTATTGTCGTCTTGTAAGGAAACCACTGATTTTATAACATCTTGAGGATTTTTCAATACTTCCTTAATTTCCGACAAGGTATTTTCTTGATTCGCATAGAACGCTTTAACTGCATCACCAGTAATGGCTTCAATTCTTCTTATTCCAGCTGCAACGGCGCCTTCCGAAATAATTTTGAAATGCCAAATATCAGCGGTATTTTTCACGTGAATTCCGCCACATAATTCTTTGCTTTCGCCAAATTCAATCATTCTTACTGAATCGCCATATTTTTCACCAAATAAAGCCATTGCGCCTTTATCTAATGCTTCTTTAATTGGAATATTTCGGTGTTCTAATAATTGTAATTGGGATTCAATTTGTGCATTTACACTTGCTTCTACCTGACGTAATTCTTCATCTGAAACTTTAGAAAAATGCGAAAAATCGAAACGTAAATAATTCGGATTTACCAACGAACCTTTTTGCTCCACGTGTGTTCCTAAAATAGTTCTCAAAGCCAAATGCATCAAATGTGTAGCGGAGTGATTTTTTGAGGAAGCACTTCTTAAATCTGCATTGACTTTAGCAGTAAAAGTTGCATTTACATTTTCTGGTAATTGTTTTGCGAAAAGTAAAATTAAGTTGTTCTCTTTTTTCGTATCAATAATGTCAATCTTTTCATTTGCTGAAACTAAAACTCCCTTATCTCCTACTTGCCCTCCTCCTTCTGGATAAAAAGGGGTGTTTTCTAAAACAATTTGGTATAAAATGCCGTCTTTTTTTGAATCTACTTTACGAATACGTGTAATTTTTGAGTCGTTTTCTGTTTGATCATATCCTACAAATGTTTCCACATTTCCTGGAATTAAAACAGACCAATCTTCTGTAGAAACTTCTGAAGCTGCACGAGAGCGTGTTTTTTGTTTTTGCAATTCGGTTTCAAAACCAGCTTCGTCTAAACTAAATCCTCTTTCTCTAAGAATTAAAGCTGTCAAATCGATTGGAAATCCGAAAGTATCATATAATTCAAATGCTTTTTCTCCTGAAACTTCTTTTACTGAAGTAGTTGAAATTACATTATCTAACAACTGAATACCTTGTTCTAAAGTTCTTAAAAAAGAGGCTTCTTCTTCACGAATTACATTGGTAACCAATTGTTCTTGCGATTTAATTTCTGGAAAAAATTCTCCCATTTGATTCGCTAAAACAGGCACCAACTTATTTATAAAAGGTTCTTTTGTGTCTAAAAAAGTAAATCCGTAACGAATGGCACGACGCAAAATTCTACGAATTACATAACCTGCTCCAGTATTTGAAGGCAATTGCCCATCTGCAATAGCAAAAGCCACAGCGCGAACGTGGTCAACCACTACACGAATAGCAATGTTCGTTTTTTCTTGGGTATTGGATATGTTTTTAACTTCGTTTGTAGTGTATTGTAATCCAGTGATTTCTTCCACTTTTGCAATAAGCGGTGTAAAAACATCGGTATCGTAATTAGATGTTACCTTTTGCATCGCCATACACAAACGCTCAAATCCCATTCCGGTATCTACGTGTTGTGCAGGTAATTTTTCTAAAGAACCATCAGCTTTACGGTTAAATTCCATAAAAACATTATTCCAAATTTCAACAACTTGTGGGTGGTCTGCATTGACTAAACTTCTTCCAGAAACGTCATTTCTTTCAACATCTGACCGTAAATCGATATGAATTTCTGAACACGGGCCACACGGACCTTGGTCGCCCATTTCCCAAAAATTATCTTTTTTATTTCCTAAAATAATGCGTTCTTCGGGTACAAATTGTTTCCAAATATCCCAAGCTTCTTGATCAAAAGGGACATTATCTTCTTTACTGCCTTCAAAAACTGAAACATACAAACGGTCTTTGTCTAACTTTAAAACGTCAGTAAGAAATTCCCAAGCCCAAGGCAATGCTTCTTTTTTAAAATAATCGCCAAAAGACCAATTTCCAAGCATTTCGAACATGGTGTGGTGATAGGTATCAAAACCAACATCTTCTAAATCGTTATGTTTTCCTGAAACACGTAAACATTTTTGAGTATCCGTAATTCGATTACTTTTTGGTGTTCCATTTCCTAAGAAAAACTCTTTAAACTGAGCCATCCCTGAGTTGTTAAACATCAGTGTTGGGTCATCTTTTAAAACAATTGGAGCAGAAGGCACAATGGTGTGTCCTTTGCTTTCAAAAAATTGTAAATAAGCTTTTCTTATATCTTGTGATTTCATTTTTATGATATTGAATCGAATAATTTATTTAATTGAAATTCTCAAAAAAATATTTCAAAATATGAAACAAATTTTAAGTTTTATCGTATAATAAGTATTACTTTGTTGTAACGCACACAAAAATAGTAAATTTTAATGAAATCGCTATTAACAAAAAGTGTCTAAAAGGGAACTTTTTAATTTATGAAAAGAGTAAAATTTTATTACGACGCTGAAAAACTAGCATTTAAGCAAATTGTTACTAAAAATAGTACCAAAATTGGATACGTGATGCTTTTTTTATTAGCTAGTGCGTTGTTTGGATTTCTAGGGGTTTTTATTTTAAGCAACACCAATTTTTTTGAAACACCAAAATCAAAATTACAAGCAAGAGAATTGGAGATTATGAAATTAAATTATAATTTATTAAATGGAAAAATAGCATTAATGGATGAAGCTTTAGCTGCTATTGAAGAACGAGACAATTCCATTTATAGAGTATATTTTAATAGCGATCCCATTTCAAACGAAGTTAGAAGAGCCGGTTTAGGTGGTAAAAATAGGTATAAAGATTTGGAAGATTTTAATACTAGTGATTTAATAATTGGCTCCACTAAAAAAGTAGATGAAATAATGAAAGCCTTGGCTGTACAATCTGTTTCATTAGATGAAATTACGAAATTAGCCAAGCGAAAAGCACTTTTATTGAAGTCTATTCCAGCTATTCAGCCAGTAAAGAATGAAGAATTAAAACAAATGGCTTCTGGTTTTGGATACAGAAGTGATCCGTTTACTAAAATTAGAAAATTTCATAAAGGCATGGATTTTTCAGCTAAATCAGGCACGCCTATTTATGCCACTGGCGATGGAATAGTGAAAAAAGCAGATGCAAAAGTTTCTGGATTTGGAAACCATATAGAAATTAATCACGGTTTTGGTTATATGACATTGTATGCGCATTTGAGTAAGTATAAAGTTAAAGCCGGACAAAAAGTAAAACGTGGCGATATTATTGGATATGTTGGTAGCACGGGACGAAGCGAAGCACCACATTTACATTACGAAGTGCATAAAAACGGTGAAGTAGTAAATCCATTAAATTTTTATTATGGCAGTATTTCTGCTAAAGAATATGTTTTAATTACTAAATTAGCCAATCAGGAAAATCAATCGTTGGATTAATGTGTCAATTTGGCGATTAAATAATTTATTATAAATAAAAAGATGCAAGTAAACTTACCAGAAAAAAGATATTATGGCATTGGCGAATTGGCGAAAGCTTTTGATGTAAACGCATCATTAATTCGTTTTTGGGATAAAGAATTTGATGAAATCAATCCTAAAAAAAATGCTAAAGGCGACAGAATGTTTCGTCCAGATGATGTAAAAGTATTGCAAATGATTTACCATTTGGTAAAAGAACGCGGTTTTACTTTAGAAGGTGCTAAAATTCATTTGAAGGAAGGAAAAAAGAAAACCTTAGACAATTTTGAAATCATAAATAAATTAGAAGGCATAAAAAATAAATTACAAGAAATGAAAAACGGACTTTGATTTAGTTATCAGCGTTCAATAATTAGTAAACAGTAAAAAATTATCAATAAAATAAATTAACTTAAAATCAATAAAACATGAAAAAATTTGCTCCCGTATTAGTTATCGTAGGTATTATTATCTTAGGATTTTTATACTTCATGAATGTAAAAAACAAAGCTTTAGTATTTAGTCAAGCCACAGAAAAAGAATGGGGAAATGTAAATACTGCTTACCAAAGACGACTTGATTTAATTGACAATTTAGTCAATACCGTAAAAGGTGCTGCCGATTTTGAAAAAAGCACTTTAACCGCAGTTGTAGAAGCAAGAGCAAAAGCAACATCGGTAACTATCGATCCAAAAAATATTACTCCAGCGCAATTAGATCAATTTAACCAAGCGCAAAGTGGTATTACTAGTTCATTATCTAAACTTTTAGTTAGCGTTGAAGCCTATCCGCAATTAAGAGCAACAGAAAATTTTAAACAATTACAAGACGAATTAGCAAGTACAGAAAACCAAATTTTAACTGCTAGAACTCGTTTTAACGAATCAGTATTAGCATATAATGGTTACGTTTTAGCAATGCCACAAAATATATTTTTAGGTAGTTATACTGAAAAAGCGTACTTTAAAGCTGTTGCTGGAGCAGAAAATGCACCGAAAGTAAAATTCTAATTTAGTAAATCAGTCAAAATAATGTCAGAAAATACGCCTTTTTTATCTGAAACTGAAGAACAAGAAATTGTTGCAGCAATTGTAATTGCCGAAAAAAATACTTCGGGAGAAATTCGTGTGCATGTAGAGGAAAACAGCACCAAACCTTCAATGGAAAGAGCTAAAGAAGTTTTTCATATCCTTAAAATGGATGCTACAGAATTGAAAAACGGGGTGCTTTTTTACATTTGTACAGCAACCAAAAGTTTTGCTATTCTTGGTGATAAAGGCATTAATGATTTAGTAGATTCCGATTTTTGGAATTCTACTAAAGATATAGTGATTGAAAAATTCAAAACTGGACATTATAAAGACGGTTTAATCAAAGGAATTTTAGAAGCTGGTGAACAACTAAAAAAATATTTTCCTTATAATCATGAAGGTGATATGGATGAATTGTCTAATGAAATTTCAAGAGGATAATATGAAAAAAATAATCGTTTTATTCGTTTTAATTTTTGGAACATTTGCTCAAGCTCAATATCAGATTCCTAAAAAACCTAGTTTACAAACATCTGTTTATGACTATGCTAAACTTTTATCTGATAATGAAAAAACACAGTTAGAAGAAAAACTAGTCAAATATTCAGATTCAACCTCTACTCAAATTGTTGTAATTACAATTGAAGATTTAAATGGGGACAATATCGAAACATTAGCTCCAAATTGGGGACAAACTTGGGGGATTGGAGATGCTGAAAAAGACAATGGAATTGTAATATTGCTTTCGAAAAATGATCGAAAAATTTGGATTTCATCAGGTTATGGAACTGAAGTACAACTTTTAGCAGGTATGACTGGCGAAATTGTTAGAAATGTAATTACACCTGAATTTAAATCAGGAAATTACTTTAGTGGATTAGATAAAGGAACCAATGCCATTTTTAAAGTCTTAATAGGTAAATACAAAGGCGAACGAAAAAAAGAAAAAGGAAGCGGTATACCGATGCTTATTATAATTATTGGAGTAATAGTATTCTTAATCATAGCCTCTAAAAACAAAGGAAAAAACGGCGGCAACTCCGGAGGATTTGGCGGTCCCGACTTAATGGATATTATTATTTTAAGTAGTTTGGGTCGAAGCGGCGGCGGTTTCGGCGGCGGTTCATCATCTGGTGGTGGATTTGGCGGTGGATTTGGCGGTGGATTTGGCGGTGGAGGCTTTTCTGGCGGAGGTGCTGGAGGTAGTTGGTAATGTTAGTGTTCAGCAGTCAAAATTAAAAATATAAAAAAAACCGATAATCACTTATCGGTTTTTTTTATGCTATTTCTGTCTGAAATAAATGTCTATTGGTACACCACTAAAATTGTAATTTTCACGTAATTTGTTTTCCAAGAAACGCTTGTACGGTTCTTTTACGTATTGCGGTAGATTGGCAAAAAATACAAACTGAGGTACCGGAGTAGGCAATTGCATACAATATTTAATTTTCACATACTTTCCTTTTAACGCTGGTGGCGGTTGGTTTTCAATAATTGGCAACATTAAATCGTTGAATTTTGATGTTTGCACTTTTTGTTTTCTGTTTTCAAAAACCTCAACAGCTGTTTCTAAAGCTTTCAGCAAACGTTGTTTTTCTGTTGCTGATACAAACAAAATTGGCACATCTGTAAATGGTTGAATTTCTTCTCTAATTTTACGTTCGTAATCTCTGGCTGTCATGGTGTCTTTTTCAACTAAATCCCATTTGTTCACTAAAATTACAATTCCTTTTCTGTTTTTTTCGGCCAACCAAAAAATACTTTGATCTTGTCCTTCAAAACCACGAGTGGCATCAATCACCAAAATACAAACATCAGAATGCTCAATCGCACGTACCGAACGCATTACAGAATAAAATTCTAAATCTTCTTTTACTTTGGCTTTTCTTCTAATTCCGGCAGTATCTACCAAGTTAAATTCGAAACCAAAACGGTTATATGTCGTATCAATTGCGTCACGAGTTGTTCCTGCAATATCTGTAACCACAAATCTATCTTCACCAATCAAGGCATTAATAATAGACGATTTTCCAGCATTTGGTCTGCCCACTACTGCAAAACGAGGTAATGGATTTTCATCTTCAACTGCTTCAGGCATTTCGGGTAAAACTTCCACTAATTTATCTAACAATTCTCCTGTTCCACTTCCATTCATGGCGCCAATAGTGAAATATTCACCCAATCCTAAATTGTAAAACTCTAACGCATCTGAAACACGTTTTGAATTATCTACTTTGTTCACGGCTAATAAAACAGGTTTTGTAACTTTACGTAATAATTTTGCAACTTCATCATCCATCGGCGTAATGCCTTCTTCAACATCTACCATAAAAATGATAGCATCGCACTCGTCTATTGCTAATTCTACTTGTTTTCTTATTTCACTCTCAAAAATATCGTCAGAACCCTTAATGTAGCCACCTGTATCAATTACTGAAAATTCTTTTCCATTCCACTCACTTTTCCCATAATTTCTATCACGCGTAACACCACTAACAGAGTCTACGATGGCATCTCTACGCTGGATTAAACGGTTAAAAAGCGTAGATTTTCCTACATTTGGTCTTCCTACTATGGCTACAATATTATTCATTATTCTTAAATTTTGTGCAAAGATAGTTTAAAAGTTGGGAGTTTTAACAAGTAATAACAAATGCTTTGCCCCAAACTGTCTTCTAAATCCTGTAAACTAATTATTTGTTATTACTTCTGGTTGTATCCAAATCTTCGCAATTGAAAGGCATTGTTTCGCCAATCTTTATTCACTTTTACGAAAATTTCGATGTGTATTTGTTTGTCGAAAAACAATTCTAAATCGGCTCGAGCTTGCATACCTACTTTTTTCAAAGCAGCACCTTTATGACCGATTATAATTCCTTTCTGAGTTTCGCGTTCAACCATAATGACAGAACGAATTCTTATGATTTTTTCGTCTTCTAAAAACTCCTCGGTTTCCACCTCAACTGCATACGGAATTTCTTTATCGTAATTTAATAAAATCTTCTCTCTGATGGTTTCATTTACAAAAAAACGTTCAGGTTTGTCTGTTAACGCATCTTTTGGATAATATGGTGGAGAAATTGGTAACAACTCGACAATACGATTCAAAACTTCTTTAACATTAAAATTTTCTAATGCGGAAATTGGGAAAATTTCAGCATTTGGAACCTTTGCTTGCCACGTTTGCACTTGTTCTTCTAACATTTCCTGATTGGACTTATCAATTTTATTCAATAAAAGTAACACTGGAATTTTAGCGTGAATAATTTTATTAAAAAAGTCCTCGTCTTTTAGTTCCTTCTCACCAATTTCGACCATATAAATTAAAATATCGGCATCAGAAAAAGCACTTTTTACAAAATCCATCATACTGGTTTGTAAGTCGTAGGCAGGTTTTATAATTCCTGGTGTATCAGAAAACACAATTTGATAATCTTCATCATTTACGATTCCGAAAATTCTGTGACGAGTGGTTTGTGCCTTACTTGTGATGATAGATAACTTCTCGCCTACCATAGCATTCATTAAGGTGGATTTTCCTACGTTTGGGTTTCCTATTATATTGACAAAACCTGCTTTATGCGACATATTTTTTAATTTTTACAAAGGTACATAAAAAAGCCACTCGTTTCAGAATGGCTTCTTTTACAATATTATGTTAGTTATTTATTCTGCCGCAACTAATTTACTTGCACTACGGTATAAAAATGCATTATAAATGTGACGACGAGCAAAACGACCAGGTGATTCAGCGTTTACCATTTTTACATACGTGTTTCTTGGCACACCAAAGTATTCAAATTTACTTCCATCTGCAAAACTGATGTATAAAACGCCTTTATCCATATGAAAATCGGAAATTTGAGAAGTTGTAGTAGTTGCGGTGTATTCTGCTTTTACTTTCTCTCTAGTTTCTGGAGCTATACTTACTAAAAAGTGATAGGCTTCAATAATGTCTTTACTTCTTTCTTCAGCTGATAAACGTTCAACTGGATCTGCTATAGTATCAGGATGATCTTCCTTCATACTATTTCTGTATATTGTTTTTAATTCCTTTAATGTTGCATCTTTGGTAACATTAAGCAACTTTCTGTACCCAATAATTTTCTGTGTAGTCATAAATTTTCCAAATAAAAGTGCAAAAATAGTGATTAATTATTTAATTATACCAAAAAAAAGAACCAATACTAAAACTTAATCATTTGTTGATGAATTAATTAAATAGATAAAAAGCTGCCTATTTCAGAAAACTTTCTAGTTGAATATTCATACAATATCTATTACAATTTATTTAAATTACTTTTAATGGTTGAAACGTATTCGTGGGGTGTTTTTCCAACAACATCTTTAAAACAACTAAAAAATGGATTATAAGAAAAAAATCCTACTTTTCTAGCTAGCGAATCCAAGGTATTAGACGCTAAATAATTATTATTAATTAGTTCTAATGAATTTTGAATTCTAGATATTTTCTTATAATCTGAGAAGGATATTTCAGCATGGTATTTAAAAATAAAAGTTAAATGACTTTTAGGAATATTTAACACTTGAGCTAAGTCTTTAATAGAAAAATTAGGATTAATAAAATAGCTGTTGTTGTACAAAACAACGTTTAATTCAAAAATGTATCTTTCAATTTTAGAACTTATTTTTTCTTTTAGCACTTGGTCATGAATATTGTTTATTTGAAATTTTGAATTTAAATTCCAATAGTTGTTATAATATGAATCAGGATTTATTTTAGAGGGTTCTATCTGAAACTTATAATAACCGTAAAGTATTTCTGGATACGATAAAATTATTACAAATAATACAATATAAACTAGTGCAGTTGTCCAAAGATACTCTACAGAATGGCCTATAATTATAGGTTCAAAAAATAAATATTGCCTATAGTAAACAAAATAGAATCGAAAAACATTAAAAACTAGGACGCTAAATAATAAGATAGACCATTTCTTAATTAATTTATTTTGAGTCATTACTATACTTAAAGTTGCTTTCTTATTCCAAACATTTTTTTTAAGTAGTAAAAATATCTTTCTAAGATAAATTATTGAATAAATCGCAAAAAATTGACTAAAAAAATAATTTAATTTACAACCAAATAGGGTGTCGAATAGTAAAATTTTTCTTTCTAATATTGCTAAAAACACAAATATAACATGCATAAAATCTTTAAAAAAAAAACGCTGATGACCTCTAATTAAATATTTAAAATATAAATAAAAACAGGGTACAAATAAAGCAAGATAAATATTACTTTTTGCATAAAAAGCCTTTAAATCAGGGTTGTTATAAATACCTGCAATTCCAGCAATTAGCAAAAGTGTACTTGAAATAAAAAACATAAACATTAAAAAAGAATTTAATATTCTGTTGTATTTAGGATTTTTGAGAGTCAAAAATATTAGAATATAACCTAAAAAACCTGAAAAAGCTAGTGCAATGTTTGATGTCATTTGGGTCACTTTAGTTAATAATTATTTTATATATTGTATACCAGTATGTTCTAAATAAATCTTCCGTTTTTGATTTTTCATAAATTCAAAATTAAATAATTTAATTTAGTCAGAAAAAAAAATTAGTAGAAGTATTTACTAAAAATTGAAAATAATTACTAAAAATTGAAAAATAAAAAAACAATGGTTTTAATTTTTTCAATCAATTGAAATTTTTAAAAATTTATTTTAATATTGCATAAAAAATTGGTAAACCTATTGCGCGATGAAATCAATTTTTACGATCAAATTAATTTTATTTTTATTAATTTCTACCTTGAGTTATTCACAAAAAATGCATCATCAAATGGTTAGTGCTCAAGGAGGTACTGCAACCATACAATCAGTATTAGTAGTTAAGTATACTATTGGTCAGCAATCTATTATAGGTACCAAAACAGGAAATGTAATTGTCCAACAAGGCTTTCAACAAAGCAATTGGGATAAAATTATAGCTAAAAATGAAGTTATTGTAAATACCATAACGTATCCAAATCCATACGTGGATACCATCAACTTTCAATTTTCACAATCTATTGGTGACAATGTTTCTTTATTGGTTTATGATGTGTTGGGTCGTCAAGTATATTCCAATACGCTTCAGGTATTCGACAACAAAACCAGTGTGAATCTTCAAGTGTTACAAAGCGCAGAATATTTTGTACAACTTTCTAACAACTCATTTACCTACCACACTAAAATAATTAAAAATTAAAATAACATGATTAAAAAATACTTACTTCTTTTACTTCTATTTTCGGGAAGTTATGTACAAGCCCAAGAAGTGTTTCTTACTGCTGGAAAAAACTTCACGAAATACGATTATAAAAACTCACTTGGAGTGTCAAATCCTAATTTAAGAAGCGGCGACGGTTCTTTTTATCAGTTAGGTATGGCTTTTAATTTAGGTTCTGAAGAATTGAATTATGCCGTAAGTTTAGTTTATAACCAATTAAATGCTGTGGGTGGTTCAAGAGTGTCTAATTATGCTTGGAATACAAATTACGTAGGCATTCAAAACGAACTCAATTATATTCTGTATCAAAATTATGATTACTTCAAAGTAAAAACAAAATTAGGATGTGCTACTTCAACTATAATTAAAGGCGAGCAATATATCAATAATGTGATGTATGACATTTCCAAAAATGAAGAGTTTAAAGGATTACTATTACAACCAAACATTGGTATTGACTTTCATTATTCCATAAATAGGGGCATGGAAATTTCTTTAGGATATGAATATTCCAAAGCATTTAATGTTTCTAATACTTCTGCCGAAAAATTGTCTTTTACAAATAATCAAATCCATTTTGGATTACATTTTCCAATATATTAATTAATACGTCATGAAAAAAATAGTAGCTACACTTTTATTATTTATCAGCTTCATTGGCTATTCTCAAACTAATGGAATTACTTATCAAGCTGTAATCATAAATCCTTCGGGTGAAGAATTGCCGGGAGTAAACAATACGAATGCGCCATTGGCAAATAAAAACATTTGTTTAAAGTTTTCCATTTTAAATCAGAATTCACAATTTGAATATATTGAAACGATTCAAACCACAACTGACGAATTCGGAATGGTAAATTTAATTATTGGTACAGGTGTTCGAATTGGCGGTTCTGCTACTTCATTTTCAAATATAGTTTGGAATACCAATCCTAAGCGCTTAAAGGTAGATTTAAGCACAACTGGATTGTGTTCTACTTACACAGAAATTAGCAACCAACCTTTTACGGCGGTTCCTTTTGCTTTATTTGCCGCTAGTTCAGGCACTTCTGCTGTCACAGCAGGACCCGCTGGACCGCAAGGACCACAAGGAATTCAAGGAATTCAAGGTGTTGCTGGATCGACTGGTGCAACTGGACCTCAAGGAATACAAGGTGCAGCTGGAACTAACGGCACAAATGGAACAAACGGACTTGATGGTAAGAGCGTTCTAAACGGTACCTCAAATCCATCTCCCGCTGATGGAGCAAATGGTGATTTTTTCATTAATACAACGACAAATACTATTTATGGACCAAAAGCATCAGGGGCTTGGCCTTCAACTGGTACTAATTTAGTGGGACCTGCTGGAC
>CAMCVI010000015.1 GCA_945881885.1 Chryseobacterium gleum
CTTTACACTTTACCCTTTACCCTTTACCCTTTACCCTTTACCCTTTACCCTTTACCCTTTACCCTTTACCCTTTACCCTTTACCCTTTACCCTTTACCCTTTACCCTTTACCCTTTACCCTTTACCCTTTACCCTTTACCTTATACCTAAACTAACTTCCACAACACATCATCCGGTACCGGAGCAATAATTTCCAGTGGATCTTTAGTAACTGGGTGCGTTAAAACTAATTTTCTAGCATGTAAATGAATCCCACCGTTAGGATTGCTTCTATCAAAACCGTATTTCAAATCGCCTTTAATTGGGCAACCGACAGCTGTAAGTTGCGCTCTAATTTGATGATGACGACCAGTGAATAAATCGATTTCTAAGGCATAATAATTATCTAATTTCTTAATAATTTTATACGATAATTTGGCTTCTTTAGCTTCTGGAACTTCTTTTAAATGCGCTTTTGAAGTATTATTTTTAGTGTTTCTTCTTAAAAAATGCACCAAAGTATCTTCCGTTTTTGGTGGTGCATTTTTAACGATAGCCCAATAGGTTTTTTGTGTTGCTCTGTTTTTAAAGGTTTCATTCAAACGCGTTAGTGCTTTTGATGTTTTAGCAAAAACGACAATCCCAGTTGTTGGTCTGTCCAAACGATGCACGACACCTAGAAAAACCTCTCCAGGTTTGTCATAAGCCACTTTTAAATACGATTTTACAATATCCGATAAAGGTTCATCACCTGTTTTATCTCCTTGAACGATATCTCCTACGCGCTTATTTACTACTATTATATGATTGTCTTCATGAAGAATTTGAAGGTTTTTTGAATCGGAAACTATTTTCATTTTTATTTTAGATTGTTAGAAGGTTAGACTTCTTAGAAGGTTAGATGGTTAGACCTTTTAGATGGTTAGACCTTTTAGATTGTTAGACCTTTTAGATTGTTAGAGGATTAGATTATTAGATTTTTAGTGTGGAACGCAATTTTGAAGTCATTTTGATGATTTCTTCTAATAAGTCGCATAATTCTTTTGCTTTTTCTTGGGTTATAAAACCTAAATCTACAGCAATTAATAGCTGTGTTTCTACTTCATACGCAGAACCGATAGCGATTTCTAAAAATCTAGCAAACTCTTTATTGGAACTTCTTGAAGATCCTTCTGCTATATTTGAAGGAATTGAAACAGATGCTCGTCTTAACTGATTGGTTAACCCAAACTTCTCATCTGATGGAAAAGAAGCCGTTTCATTATAAATTTTAGAACAGAACAACCTGCTTTTTTGCCAAATTCCCAATTCCTTAAATTTATGCATAAATGTATATTATTAATATTTATTTGTCTGAAAATCTAACCAGTCTAAACTGTCTAAAATCTAAGAAGTCTAAAAATCTAAGAAGTCTAAGATATCTAACTTAATATTGTTCATTCGCATTAGGAAAATCAACCGATTTCACATCAGCCACATATTGTCCAATAGCTTTGGTCATGTCTTCAAATAAATTCATGTACCTGCGTAAAAATCTTGGACTAAATTCGTGGGTCATACCAATCATATCATGCAATACCAAAACTTGACCATCCACGCCACTACCCGCTCCAATTCCAATTACTGGAATAGAAATACTTTCGGCAACTTTTTGGGCTAATTTGGCAGGAATTTTTTCTAAAACCAATGCGAAACAACCAATACGTTCTAACATTTTGGCATCTTCTAGTAATTGATCCGCTTCTTCCTCTTCTTTCGCACGAACGGTGTACGTTCCGAATTTATATATCGATTGTGGTGTTAATCCCAAATGCCCCATTACTGGAATACCGGCATTTAATATTTTCTTTATAGAGGATTCAATTTCTTTACCACCTTCTAATTTTACAGCATGTCCGCCACTCTCTTTCATAATACGAATAGATGAACGCAACGCCTCTTTAGGATCAGATTGATAGCTTCCAAAAGGCAAATCGACCACAACTAAAGCCCTATCAACTGCTTTCACCACGCTACTTGCGTGATAAATCATTTGGTCTAAAGTAATAGGCAACGTGGTTTCATTTCCTGCCATTACATTACTTGCGGAATCGCCTACTAAAATCACATCAATACCTGCTGTGTCTACAATTTTAGCCATTGTGAAATCGTATGCTGTTAGCATAGAAATTTTTTCACCATTGGCTTTCATGTCAATTAACGACTTCGTAGTAATTTTTTTATAATCTTTTTTTGCTACAGACATATGCTTTAGTGTTCAGTTATCAGTTTTTAGTGTTCAGTAAATACCGAAATAAATATTTTGTAAAATTAATGTAAAGATATGGAATGTAACAATTTTTCTACATTTAATACCAATAAATAAATGTAACAACTATGAGACAATTATTTATTTTACTATTTTTTGGTTTTAGTGTAGGTGTTTTCGCACAAGAAAATCCAAAAAAAACATTAAAAATAGAAGTTTCAGGTTTTATTGACACTTACTATTCCTATGATTTTGATGCGTCTGAAAACAAAGACAAACAATCTTTTTTATACAATTACAACAAACAAAATAACTTTAACATCAATATCGCATTACTAAGAGCATCAATTAGTTATGAAAATATTTACGCAAAAGTTTCGGTTCATTCAGGAACTTATGTAAAAGCCAATTATGCTAACGAAAAAATCAAATATTTAAACGAAGCGTATATAGGTTTGTATTTAAACAAAAAGAAAACAACCACTTTAGAAGCGGGTATTTTACCCAGTTATATTGGATTTGAATCTGCTACTACACATGCCAATTTAACTGCGACACGTTCTATACTTGCTGAAAATTCTCCTTATTACATGACAGGTGTAAAATTAAATCACCAATTTAATGAAAAATGGAGTCTAGCTGGATTACTAACCAACGGTTGGCAACGTATTGAAAAAGCAAAAAGCGATTTAGCCCCATCATTTGGTACACAATTGACATACAAACCAAATAGCAAAAACACTTTAAACTGGAGCACCTTTATAGGTAAAGAAGCTTACGCAGATGAGTTTAATACGCGTTATTTTAGCAACATGTATTGGGACAAAACCTGGAATACAAAATGGCATTCTATCTTTGGTTTCGATTATGGAATGCAAGATATTTCTTCTCAAAACACGGAGAAAGCAACTTGGTACAGTCCGGTTATAATTACGCAATATTCTTTCAATTCTAAATGGCAAATGGCACACAGAATTGAATATTATCAAGATCAAAAGCATGCCATAATTGCTAGTCAAATTCCTTTTGAAACACTTGGAAATTCAATAAATTTTGATTTTTTACCCAACTCGAAGTTTAAAATAAGAACAGAAGGCAAATGGTACCACGCCACTGAAAACATTTTTGATACCAATACCAAAAAAGATAATTTTTCGGTAACCACTACAATGAGCTTTGAGTTTTAGATGATTTTGGAATAATTATTTTATTTCTTCAAAATCACTTTTCCTTCAAAAATTTTACTTTCTGAATATAAATTTAATCCCATAATTCTCCAATCAACACTCCCCGAAACAAAGTAATTACAATAGTTTGTATTTTTAGGCTTATCTACTTGAATTGAATGAACATTCCATTTGGTCTCACTAACTAAACCGCTTTTCATACAATTTGCACTGATTATGACTAAATCATTTTTCTCTTCTCCAAAATATATATTTAACCAAATTTCAGAAGTTAATTTCTTTTCCAAACTCACATCTTGGTGAAATGAATCCCTAGAAAATTTTCTTTTAGATGAATTATTTGAAGATTCGTTATTGTAAAAATCAATGTTTTTTTCTGCTAAATTCTTTGAATCTTCTTTTGAAATAAATGATAGTAATCCAATTACAAGAACTAATCCAGCTAGTCCGCCCAAGCCATCTCTAACGATTTTTACTGATTTAATACAGATCACAAAAAAATAAATTAAAACAACTGCATTAAATATTCCCCAAATTAATTCAAACATAATTTTATGGTTTTAAATAAATTAACAATCAGCCAAGCCTACTCCAATAGCCAAGCCACCTTCAGAAGTTTCTTTGTATTTTGAATTCATATCTTTTGCGGTTTCCCACATGGTTGCCACTACTTTATCCAAAGGGACCAACACATTTTTAGCATCGGTTTCTAAAGCCAATTCGGCAGCATTTATCGCTTTTATCGCACCCATAGTATTGCGTTCTATGCATGGTACTTGCACCAAACCACCTATCGGATCACAAGTCATACCTAAATGATGTTCCATGGCTATTTCAGCGGCAACTAAGACTTGGTCTGGTGTACCGCCCATTAATTCGCACAACGCCGCAGCGGCCATAGCAGAGGAAACGCCAATTTCTGCTTGACAGCCTCCCATTGCAGCTGAAATTGTAGCACCTTTTTTGAAGATACTTCCAATTTGCCCAGCTACCATTAAAAATTGTTTGATTTCTTTATCGCCAGCATGATGGTTTTCAATCACCAAATAATACATCAAAACAGCCGGAATAACACCTGCACTTCCATTGGTAGGTGCTGTTACTACTCGACCTAAAGAAGCATTTACTTCATTTACTGCCAATGCAAAACAGGAAACCCATTTTAATATTTGACGGAATTTTACCTCCGTTTGACGTATACAAGTCAGCCATTCTTGAGGCGAATTATAATTGGCAATTCCGATTAAATTGGTGTGCATGTCGTACGCTCTTCGTTTCACGTTTAATCCACCAGGTAAAATACCATCGGTATGCGCGCCAATGTACATACATTCTAACATAGTATGCCAAATTCGCATTAATTCGTTATGAATTACTTCTTCGGAACGCAAAGATTTTTCATTTTCATAAACGATTTCTGAAACCAATTTGCTTTCTGAATCACAAAATGCCAGTAATTCAACACCCTTGTCAATTGGGAAAGGAAAAGTAACTTTTTCTTCTAATTTTAAATTTGTATCTTCCTCTTCCTTAATTATAAAGCCACCTCCAATAGAATAAAAGGTTGAACTGTATTCAGCGTCATTTGTAAACGCTGTGAACACCATTCCGTTAGCATGAAAGGGTAAAAAATTCTTATTGAAAAAGATATCTGAAACCACGTTAAAATGAATCTTGAATTCGTTATCTAAAATCAATTCATTACTAGTTTTGATATCTTCAATTATAGAGGAAATGTCGTCAATTGGCACTAATTCTGGATTGGCGCCACTTAAACCCAACATCACAGCTAAATCTGTAGCATGGCCTTTTCCTGTTAAAGAAAGTGACCCATACAAATCGACTTTTACACGATGTACGTCATTAATTATATTCTGATTTCTTAATTCGGCTAAAAATTGTTCTGCAGCACGCCAGGGTCCTAAAGTATGAGAACTTGAAGGCCCTACGCCTATTTTTAACATATCAAAAACTGAAATACATTCCATAAACTAAATCGTTATAGTAGCAAAGATAAAATTTAGAAAATAGAAAACAGAAAATAGATGAGAAAAAATAGATTTTAATTGTTATTTATTTGGCATAAAATTTGAAACTGAATGAAATGTAAAATTTATTCTTATGAAAAAGCTAAGATTTGTTTCCGTTATTATAGTTTTATTACTTTTTTGTCCGTTTATTAAGCAATGTGATGGATTTACTAAAATTGAAGAAGGAGCAACAGCAGGTAAGTCCAATGAACTAAAAGTCTACTTTACTGAAGAATCAGAAAATGTATTTGAGTTATCTTATCAAATTAATGAGCTATTCCTTAAAAATAAAAAAGAAGAAATTAAATATAAAAAAGAAGAAATTGCTTTAATTTTCTCAATGATTTTTTCATCCTTACTCATTATTTCATCAATTATTGGAGCAATTAGAATCTTCAAAAATCAATTATTAAAAACAACTTGGATTTATATTTTAAATATTTCGTTTGTTATTTTAATAGTTATTTCAAATATGTTCGTTTGGCTGGATAGATTTGGACAAATAAAAATCGGATTTTATCTTCTATTACTTTCTAATTTTTATATGTTGTATTTGTTAAAACAAAAAAAGGAACAAATTCTATAGAACTTATCCCTTTAACCTTTAACCCTATACCTTTAACCTTTAACCCTTCACCCAACTAATACCAACGCTTCTTATTCTGTTTAGAAGCATCGGATTTTCTTGAATTTGAAGTATCTGTGTTTGTAGATTTTGCTGCTTTTGGAGTGTTATTTTGTTTTGGTCTAGGATTTCTTCTGTCGCCTCGGGTATCCGTTTCTTTATTTTTTAATTCGTCTTCTGTAAATTCTCTGTAAGGATACGGATTTTCTTTTACGACTTTAATTTGCTGACGGGTAAGTTTCTCAATGTCCTTCCAAAAAGGTAATTCATCTTTTCCACAAAAAGAAATGGCTAAGCCTTCATTTCCAGCTCTACCCGTTCTACCAATTCGGTGCACGTAGGTTTCTGGTATGTTTGGCAAATCAAAATTAATCACATAAGGTAACAAATCTATATCAATTCCACGAGCGGCAATGTCTGTCGCCACTAAAACCGAAATTTCCTGACTTTTAAATCCGTCTAAGGTTTTAATCCTGTTGTTTTGAGATTTGTTTCCGTGAATAGCTTCCGCAGAAATGTTCTTTACTTTTAATGCTTTTACCACATTATCGGCACTGTGCTTGGTTCTTACAAAAACCAATACGTTATTTATATTTTCTTCTTCAATTAAATGAATCAGTAATTTTCGTTTGTCTTCTTTCTGAACCATGTATACTTTTTGGTTCACGCGTTCTGCTGTGCTAGATATAGGCGCTACCGAAACGTATTTAGGTTTTTTCAAAAATTGATCGGCTAATTCTCTAATCGCAACTGGCATCGTAGCAGAAAACAATAATGTTTGACGGTTTTCAGGAATTAACTTAATGATTTTCTTTACATCATTAATAAAACCCATATCTAACATCTGATCTGCTTCATCAATAACCAAATGATGTAAGTTATCCATATCCAAATAGCCTTGCTTGTTTAAGTCTAAAAAGCGACCTGGAGTAGCAATTAATATATCCACACCATCTTTTAATTGTTGCACTTGAGGTACTTGACTAACACCACCATATATTACCATCGATTTGGTATTCATGTATTTTCCATAAGTAGCAAAACTATCTTGGATTTGGTGAGCTAACTCTCGTGTTGGTGCCAAAACTAAAGTTCTAATTACTTTTCGTTTCGTTTTAGAACCTACAATTGGATGTAAATAATTTAAAATTGGAATGGCGAATGCACCTGTTTTTCCAGTTCCTGTTTGTGCACAACCTACCAAATCATGTTCTTCTAAAATAATAGGAATGGCTTGCTGTTGAATGGGTGTTGGCGTAATATATTTTTCTTCTTCTAAAACCTGAAGTATATTTCTATGTAAATTTAAATCTTGAAATGTCATATTTGTATTTTGAACGACAAAGATACAACTTTGAATATGGAATTGAGAATTTTGATTTGCTTAATTTATGAATTACCTATGAATTTTGACAGATTACCAACAAGTTAGGGGTAAATCAAATGACACAATGTCAGATATTATGACCGTGAAAAATGAAATACTGACAAATCATATGGGTAAGGTAACTTGGCACAAAACTTGACTTATCCAAAAAGAGTTTAAAAAATAAACCGAATAAAATTTAAAATTAAAAAAATGAGTAAGATTATTGGAATCGATTTAGGTACAACCAATTCTTGTGTTTCTGTAATGGAAGGTGGAGAAGCAGTTGTAATTGCTAACGCAGAAGGAAAAAGAACAACACCATCTGTAATTGCATTTGTAGAAGGTGGAGAAATTAAAATTGGAGACGCTGCAAAAAGACAAGCGGTAACTAACCCAACTAAAACTATCGCATCTATCAAAAGATTTATGGGTAACAAGTTCTCGGAAAGTGCTAAAGAAGCTTCTACTGTTGCTTACAAAGTAGTTAAAGGTGATAACGACACACCACGTGTTGATATTGATGGTCGTTTATATACGCCACAAGAATTATCTGCAATGACTTTGCAAAAAATGAAAAAAACTGCTGAAGACTATTTAGGTCATTCAGTTTCAGAAGCAGTTATCACTGTTCCTGCATATTTTAACGATGCACAACGTCAAGCAACTAAAGAAGCTGGTGAAATTGCAGGTTTAAAAGTAATGAGAATTATCAATGAGCCAACTGCTGCGGCATTAGCTTACGGATTAGACAAACAAGGTACAGATCAAAAAATTGCAGTATTCGATTTAGGTGGTGGAACTTTCGATATTTCTATCCTTGAATTAGGAGATGGTGTTTTTGAAGTATTATCTACTAACGGAGACACGCACTTAGGCGGAGACGATTTTGACCAAGTAATTATCGATTGGTTAGCCAATGACTTTAACGCTGCTGAAGGTTTAGATTTAAGAAAAGACCCAACTGCGTTACAACGTTTAAAAGAAGCTGCTGAAAAAGCTAAGATTGAATTATCTGCTTCTGCTCAAACAGAAATTAACTTACCATACGTAACAGCTACGGCATCTGGACCAAAGCACTTGGTACAAACATTAACACGTGCTAAATTTGAACAATTGGCTGATTCTTTAATCAAGCGTTCAATGGAACCAGTAGTTAAAGCTTTAAAAGATGCTGGTTTATCAGTTTCTGATATTGATGAAGTTATCTTAGTTGGAGGTTCTACTCGTATCCCAGTTATCCAAGAACAAGTGGAGAAATTCTTCGGTAAAAAACCATCAAAAGGAGTAAATCCTGATGAAGTTGTAGCTATTGGTGCAGCTATTCAAGGTGGAGTTTTAACTGGTGATGTAAAAGATGTATTGTTATTAGACGTTACACCTTTATCATTAGGAATTGAAACTATGGGTAATGTTATGACTAGATTAATTGAGTCTAACACTACTATCCCTACAAAAAAATCACAAGTTTTCTCAACTGCAGCAGACAACCAACCAAGTGTTGAAATTCACGTTATTCAAGGTGAAAGAACAATGGCGGCAGACAACAAAACTATTGGTCGTTTCCATTTAGATGGTATTCCACCAGCAGCAAGAGGAATTCCTCAAATTGAAGTAACTTTTGATATTGATGCCAATGGTATCATTAAAGTTTCTGCAACTGATAAAGGAACTGGAAAATCTCACGATATTCGTATCGAAGCGTCTTCTGGTTTAACAGCTGAAGAAATTGAAAGAATGAAAAAAGATGCTGAATTAAATGCTGAATCAGATAAAATTGCTAAAGAAACGGCTGATAAAGTAAATGAAGCAGATTCTATGATTTTCCAAACGGAAAAACAATTAGCTGAATTTGGTGAAAAATTATCTGAAGATAATAAAACAGCCATTAACTTAGCTTTAATTGAATTGAAAATGGCTTACGAAGCAAAAGATGTTGCTGCAATTACGCCTGCTTTAGAGAAAATTAATGCAGCTTGGACAAACGCATCTGCTGAAATGTATAATACTGGAGACGCTCAAGGAGCTGCACAAGCAGAGCCACAAGCTTCAGGTGATACTACGCAAGATGTAGAATTTGAAGAAGTAAAATAATTTACTATTTACGATGTAAGATTTACGACGTAAGATTTACGAATTAGATAATAAAAAACCGAGTAAGAAATTACACGGTTTTTTTATGTCTTAATTAAAAAGTTATAGTTTGAAAATTTGTTATTTATTACATCTAAATATTCTTTTTAAGTTTATCGTATTTATTGTGAATAAGTAAAATCAATATTCCAAATACTACAGAAAATACTAACAAAATATCATTCAATATCCCTTCCGTATTAAATGATAGCTTAATCATTATTGTAGATATAATAAAACCTGAATTTCTAATTACCGTACTGAACTTATCTGAATGTAAAAAAGAAAACAATAAAATTAATACATCAACCAAAATTAAAACAGTGAAGAAATCTTCAAAAAATATTTTGTTAATGTCTTCAAATTTATAAACCAAAGCGTTGACAGAAAAGAAGCTTTGTAAAATCCAATTGAAAAAACTATAAAAAGATAAAATCAATAAAAGCGGCACCAACAAAGAGGCAATCCCATTCTTTATACTGATAAATCGCTCCATTTTTTCACTAATAATAACCTCCTTTTTTTGTAAATCACTCAATCTATAAAAAATAAATATCAGAAAAAACAAGACAACAACGGCTACAATATCATACAAAAAGATTAAGTCATATTTAACATCAAACCAATTATTAGTTAATTCTAGGTTTGAAATATCTTTAAAAATTCTTCTAATTATAATTAATAAAATAATTTCATATTGCTTACCAATATATATAGTAGTAGATTTTGGTAAATAATATACTAATAAATAAACTTCATAAATAAGAATGAAAGAAAAAGGAGTATAAATTGCTGCTATTGGATTATTGAACAAACTTGCAACAAGTTCAAGATTAAATAAATTGAATTTATTTAAAAAAATAAATAACAAATGAATAATAAAAGCAACAATTGAAATATAGATAATCACATTTTCGCTCCTATCTTTAAACTTTTCACTTAAAAAAAAGTTGAGTAACGTTTGTATTTTTTTCATAATCTTAATTTATTTAAATGAAATAATAAATTTAAAAACTTAATAAAGTAAAACAATAACAAGAAAAATTACTTGGCAGGTTTAAACTTTCTAATCATATTATAAATAACAAGCACATGCGGAAAAGTTATTGCTGCTAAAAAACTAAAAAATAATGAATTAAACAACTTCAGTTCATTAGAAAAGAAATAAAACAGACCTAAGCCAAATAAAGATATTAACCAATAAGGAAGGGCTGTTATAAAATACTTTAAAAAATTGTTGAAAGAAAATTCACCATATAAAAAATTCACCTGATTGATAATTGAAGGTAAACTATGCCAAACTACAAAATAAATTGTGAATCCCCATATTAAAGAGGAAACTTTAAAAATAACTGAAAAAACCAATAAGTAAAACAATTCTTTCAAAAGGAATTTTCTGTAAGTAACACTTCTTTTTAAAATAAAAATAGAAGAAAGTAAAAACAAAAACACTATTACTAATAAGCCATAAGTTATAACAAGCGGATCAAGTCTGAATTTTGCAATATCTAAAATTACCAAAATCACTTCCTTATTATGAAATTCAAATAATAAGAATAAAATTAATAGCCCATATAGTGTTTGAAATGACTGTAAAAAAAAGTTACTTGATGCTTCCGATTTATTATTTAAATATATAAGTTGCTGTTCTCCAAAATGATAACCACTGAATAGTATAAATAATAACAATATTATAATTGGAAAATAATAAAATAATAAAATACAACACAAAATAAATAACACATAAAGCAATAAAATCTTAAAAAAAGAAAAATTTTCACTTTTTAACAAAATTTTTTTCAACACAAAAATATCATTCGATCCATGCAAAATTCCAAAACTTAAAATGAAAGCAAACCCAATAAATAATTGGTATTCGACTGAAACAAAAGAACATAACCACAGACAAAAAAAACTAATAATTATTGAAAATTTATTTAATATATTCATTTTGTTTACTCTTTATTTAAAATTAATAAACAAGATATTTGTTTATTTAAAATTAATATTTTAACTTTGATAAACAAATTAACATTTATTATTAACTAAAAACAAAAAAAATTATGAAAAATTTATTATTAATTTCAAAAATGTTACCAAATGATTACGTTGGTTTTACGTTCTTCGTAGGATGTATGGCAATGATGGCAGCTTCTGCTTTTTTCTTTTTATCTTTAAACCAATTTGATAAAAAATGGAGAACTTCTGTTTTGGTTTCAGGATTAATAACATTTATTGCAGCAGTTCACTATTTCTACATGAAAGAATATTGGGCTGAAGTTGGAGAATCACCAACATTTTTTAGATACGTTGACTGGGTATTAACAGTGCCGTTAATGTGTGTAGAGTTTTACCTAATATTAAAAGTTGCAGGTGCAAAAACAGATTTATTATGGAAAATGATCACTTTATCAGTAGTGATGTTAGTAACTGGTTACTTAGGTGAAACAGTTTACAAAGATCAAGCTGCTTTATGGGGTGGAATTTCAGGTTTAGCTTATTTTGTAATTGTTTACGAAATTTGGTTAGGATCTGCTTCTAAATTAGCAAAAGCTGCTGGTGGAAACGTTTTAGCTGCTCACAAAATCTTATGCTGGTTCGTATTAGTAGGTTGGGCTATCTATCCTTTAGGATACATGTTAGGTACTGACGGATGGTACACTGCAATTGTAGGAAAAGGAAGTGTAGATATCGCTTACAACATTGCTGATGCAATCAACAAAATTGGATTTGGTTTAGTTATTTATAACTTAGCTGTTCAATCTCAAAAAGACTAATTCTTTTTAAAATATAAATTAAACCGCCAAGAAAATTCTTGGCGGTTTTTTTTATGCAAATTATTTTGTACTTTGGTAACACCAAATCATAAAAATTTTCAAAATGAAAAATCTATTGCTTACCTTATTGCTTCTTATAACTTCAGTGAGTTTGGCACAAAAAGCTAAAACACCTATAAAACCAACTTCTACTGCTTTGGCCACTTTTGAAAATTTAAAAGCAGAAATTATTACCGAAGGTGGCAAACAAAAATTAGCCATACTAATTGATAATGCCGGAAAAAAAGAAACCATTATTTTAAAAGAAATTTCCACAAAAGACAAAGCACAACAGCCCACAAATTTTAAAATCAAAATGTTTAGCATTGCTGATATTAAACTATATCACTTTAGTTATACTGAAAATATCAAAACCGAAACCAAACTAAAAAAGGAAAATGCCGTAATTACTTCAAACGAAATCTGGGAACTATCCACCACCAAACTAAAAATTTTAGGAAATATTCAAACAATAAGTCAAATTAAAGAAATACAATTTTTAGATAAAAATAAAACCGCCTCTCAAACGGTTGACAAAACTAGAAAAGAAGGATTTGAATTTACCCTAACCAAAGACTTTGAAATACATTTGTCTACGAAAACACAAACTAACAAATATAAATTCAATACTACCACGCGTCGCTTCGATCCGAAGAAATAATACTTTAAATAAATGAAATTGTTTTTCAGCAACTAACTTTTTAATATGCACGCCTATTATATTTTAGTATATTTGAATAAACTTTAAAATCATGAATAAACCTCTACTCACCGAAATATTAAATATAAAGCATCCTATTATTATGGCACCTATGTTTTTGGTGTCCAATTCTAAAATGGTAATCGAAGGTATGAAAAGTGGTGTGGCAGGATGTATTCCAGCATTAAATTATAGAACTTTAGAAGAATTACGAAGTGCGATTATCGAACTAAAAAACGCAAAAGTGGAAGGCGGCAGCTTTGGTTTTAATTTAATTGTGAATAAATCCAACATCAAATATAAAGAGCAATTGCGTATTTTATGTGAAGAAAAAGTCGATTTTATATTAACATCTTTAGGTTCACCAGAAGAAACGATTAATGAAGCGCATAAATTAGGCATTAAAGTTTTTTGCGATGTAACCGATTTAAGTTTTGCTAAAAAAGTGGAAAGTTTAGGTGCAGATGCATTAGTGGCTGTAAATAATGAAGCAGGCGGACACAGAGGAAATATTTCTCCTGAAGTATTAATCAAACAATTAAATGAAGGCACTTCCCTACCCGTTATTTCTGCTGGTGGTGTAAGTAAAAAATCGGATATAGACAAAATGCTTTCTTTTGGTGCAATTGGCGTTTCTGTTGGAAGTCCGTTTATTGCCTCTACAGAAGCTAGCGTTTCACAAGAATACAAGCAAGCATGTGTAGATTATGGAGCAAAAGACATTATAATGACCGAACGCATTTCAGGCACACCTTGTTCGGTAATAAACACGCCTTATGTTCAAAAAGTAGGCACCAAAACCACTTGGTTAGAACAGGTTTTAAACAAAAACAAAAGTTTAAAAAAATGGGTCAAAATGATTCGTTTTTATATTGGTATGAAAGCTACAGAAAAAGCCGCAACTGAAGTAACCTATAAAACCGTTTGGGTAGCTGGACCAAGCATTGAAGACACACATGCTATTTTACCCGTTTCAGAAATTGTAAAGAAACTAACTGTTTAATTTGTACGATACTATATATAGCTAGAAAAAAGTATTATAATAGAAAAGGGGGTTGAATATTTAACCGCAAAGCACGCAAAGTTTTTCGCAAAGAGCGCAAAGAAAATCTGCCAAATCTGCGTACCTATTTTAAAAAAAAAGCCTGCAAGAAATTCCTGCAGGCCTTATATATAGTTAAAAAGCGTTTATGATAAAACCGCTTTTAAGTCGCCATTCATAGCGCGTACAGCTTCTGCAGATTTTGCAAAAGTTGCTTTTTCAGCATCGTTTAATTGTACATCAACGATTTCTTCAATTCCGTTTTTACCAATAATACATGGCACACCTAAACAAATATCTGTTTGTCCGTATTCGCCTTCTAATAAAACAGAACAAGCAATCATTTTATTTTGATTATTTAAGATTGAATCTACTAAATACGCTACAGAAGCTCCTGGCGCATACCAAGCAGAAGTACCTAATAAACCTGTTAACGTAGCACCACCAACCATAGTGTCAGCCGCTACTTTATCTAATGCTTCTTGAGATAAATAGTTAGATACTGGCGCTCCATTATAAGAAGCCAAACGTGTTAATGGAATCATAGTGGTATCACCGTGACCACCAATAACCATACCTTGTACGTCGTTAGCTGGTTTGTTTAATGCTTTTGATAAATAATATTTGAAACGAGAGCTATCTAAAGCGCCACCCATACCAATAATTCTGTTTTTTGGTAAACCTGTAGCTTTTAAAGTTAAATACGTCATAGTATCCATTGGATTAGATACTACCACGATAATGGTATTTGGAGAAAATTTTAAAATGTTTTCTGCTACAGATTTTACAATTCCAGCGTTGATACCAATTAACTCTTCACGAGTCATACCTGGTTTTCTTGGAATTCCAGAAGTAATTACTACAACGTCTGAATTAGCTGTTTTAGAATAATCATTAGTTACTCCTGATACTTGCGTGTTAAATCCTGTAGTTGTAGCACATTGCATAATGTCCATTGCTTTTCCTTCAGCAAATCCTTCTTTAATGTCTAATAAAACTACTTCACTTGCAATTCCTCTGTAAGAAATTACGTCAGCACATGATGCACCTACATTTCCTGCTCCTACTATTGTTACTTTCATTGTATAAATTATATTGAGTTGTTATTTTTTACAAAAATATTGATAATGAAACAATTTTACGTTATTTCACTATTATTTTTTTTACAATTTGTTTTTCATCAGAAGTAATTTTAACAAAATACATTCCTGCTTCAAAAGTAATAGGAATTATTTGATCTTCATTACCTGTTTTTTCAAAAACTTTCGCTCCCAATAAAGATAAAATTTCCACTTTAAAAAGACTCTTAATACCCGTAACGAAAATGAGGTCTGTAGCAGGATTAGGATATACTTTTACATCTGTAATATCAAAACTTTCAGATGCTAAAGCTGCAAACCACGGACTTCCGAATTGCGAACCAAAAATATAATTCGCCAATAATGGATGATCAATAAATGGATTTCTGTTGTATTGCCACGTTTGAATATAATTGTTTCTATTCATTTCAAAATCGTCTCTCGGATCCGAGGTGTTCCAAGTTAATAAAGTTGCTAAATCACCAATATTTCCTGAAGGATTTGTGCCATTGTTTTCACTTGGGTCGCCATTTACTACATTTAAACCGATAAATCGAACGGCCATGTAAAAACAAGCTCTTGCTACATCGCCTCGCCAAGAACCTTGAGAACCAGTAGCTCCAGCATATACTGAAGCCGTATTTACATTTCCATAATTTTTATTATTTCTTGATGAATTTTCTTGTCCGTTAACTGCTCTAATATGATGTGCGTCTGAAACACCATCAACTGTGGAAGCCGCACTTGTATTTGTCCAAATCCCTATTCCATCTGCCAAATCAATATCGGCAACCACAAAACCGCCTCTCGATTGGCAAAAAATATGTTCTCTGTTCCATTTGCCTACAATACTCGAACTCTGTTGTTGGTCGATTTTAGACATTGGTTGTTCTAAATAAATTTCCCAAATTTGCCCACTATTTAATGGATTTTGATCGGAAGTCTTTAGTATTTCCCAAATGTCCGCATAACTGTGCAATCGAACTACTGAAGGATTGGCAATGATGTTTTGAACTGCTTGCTTCAATGCCGCACCAGATAAACCCTCTAAAGAAGCATAATAACCTGCTGGAGCAGTACTTGAAACGGTATTATAAGTAGGCGCCAAAGGCGTTCCAAAATTTAATATTTGAAAATCCGTATCTGCAACCCTTCTAACAATCGAATTATTACTTGAAACCACATTTGTTGGTAAACCAGAAATAAAAAGAACCAATTCTTCGTCACCTTCTTCTAAAGTGTCGTCGATTAAAGTAATTGTTTTTACAACTGTAGTAGCGCCCGATGGAATGGTTACAGAATTAGTGGTGTCAAAAGAGTAATCAGTTGTATTAAAATTTCCATTGTTTAAAGAAATAGAAAAAGTAGTATTTGACGTAACAGGCGAAGCAGTTGTAAATGTAACAGTAACAGTTTGACCTTCCGTATATGAATTCGAATTAAAAGTTGTTGTCATGTAATTCAACACAATTCCAGAACCGTCATTATTCATTCCTGGAGTTGGCGCTTTTACTTCATACGTACCATCAACTTTTCTTTGAATCGAATGATTGGCGGCATTTGAAGTCGCATTTTCATTTACACAAACCGTTAAATTTAAAATATTCATAAGCGCGGTGGGTTGTGTAGTGCCGTTGTTAGAATAAGCAATGGCATGCACCAAACCAGTAGCTATTGCAGGAGTATTTAATGGGAAATCGGTGTCATTTGCTTGATAAAGTGCAATAGCATCTGGTCCGTTTTGTAATGTAGCGTCTAACATTGATAATGCTGGCGTTGGTGAAAGCAACACATTTCCTATTAGAAAATTACCATTAGTATCTGTGGAATAACCATCTAAATCAATAGCGTTATAACTCAATGTTCCTGCATACGGACTAGTACTCGTAGCGTTAAAAAACACCAATACATAGCCATTTAATGAAAAATTAGGAGTTGTAGATTTTAATTCAATGAATTCTTTTTGATCGGTAGAAGGGGTGTCAGGATCGATTTCATTAATTACAACTTGCGAATATGAAAAATACGAAGTCATAAAAAATAAAAATAGTTTTAATTTCATTTATTTCATTTGAAAAGTTATACAAAATTACTCATAATTAAATTATTTTATAGGGATATCTCCATTTTTTTAGTAATATTGAATGCAATTAACAAAAAGATGACAAAAATTAAGATAGTATTACTTTTTTTATTTTCCCAAGCTTCATTCGGGCAAAATGAGATTACAATTCAAGCAGCATTAATTGAAAATGGGAAAAAAATTGATGTTTCCGAAGAAATTACAGTTAAAAACACATCAAATATTGCGCTTACAGAAATTGCCTTAAACGATTGGAATCATGCCTTTTCAAGCAAAAAAACAGCTTTAGCCAAAAAATTTTCTGATGAATTTAATCGAAGTTTTCATTTGTCCAACGCTTCTGAACGTGGTGAAACAATAATTGAAGAAGTTACAAATGCTACTCAAAAGTTTTTATCATATTATAGAAATGAAAATCAGATAGATATTCTGGTTATTCAACTTGAAAAACCCTTACTAGTTGGAGAAAGCACTACATTAAAAATTAAATACCAAATTACATTACCCAATTCTAAATTCACAAAATTTGGTTATTCTAAAAACAAACTGTATTTAAAAAATTGCTTTTTAACCCTTTCAAGTTTTAATACACAACATCAAAATGAGGAAAATTGCGATGATTTAACCACTGAAATTGCTTCCTATAATATTGAATTTCAACATGACAAATTTTCACTAAATTCTGATATAGAGGTCGAAAATACTACTCAAGATTCATCAAAATTAACTGGTAAGTTACGAACCAATTTTGTAATTGTTTTAGAAAAGAATAACAGTTACGAAACGTTTAAAAATAAAGGGTTAACGATCATCAGTAATCTAAAATCTTTAGATTTGAATACGGAACAAAAAAAGCTTATAGTTGATAAAATCACCAATTATGTTACTGAAAATTTAGGCACATCGCAACAAAATAAAATCATGGTTTCGCAAGAAGATTATGATAGAGAAGCGTTTTATGGTTTGAATGAATTACCTTCTTTTATATCTCCTTTTGACGACGATTTTATTTTTGAATTGAAATTTTTAAAAACGTATTTAAACAATTATTTAATGGCGAATTTGAAAATTAATTTCAGAAAAGACCATTGGGTTTTAGAAGGCATTCAGCATTATTTTCTGAAAAAATATATCGACGAAAACTATCCAGAAATTAAAGCTTTTGGTAAATTATCCCGATTTAAAATACTAAAAAAATACAAAATAATTACAATGAATTTTACCGAACAATTCATTTATAATTATCTATTAATGGCCAGAAAAAATATTGATCAGGCCGTTGGAACAGATAAAAACACACAAATAAAATTCAATGAAAAAATAGCAGGAAAATTCAAATCCGGACTTTCGCTGCATTATTTGAATACTTATTTAGGAGAAAATTATGTAGGAAAATCAATTAAACAATATATAGAATTAAATAAAACCAAAAATACTGATAGTCAAGTTTTTAAATCGCTATTAGAAGTCAATTCTAATCAAAATTTAAATTGGTTTTTTAATGAATTAATTTATTCAAGAAATAAAATTGATTACAAAATTGTAGACGCCAAAAAAACAAATGATTCAATTGAAGTAACGATAAAAAATGTAGGTGACGCAAAAGTGCCTATTTCTATTTCTGGTTATCAGAGAAATAAATTAGTCAGTAAAAATTGGATAGAAAATCAATCTGAAACATTTAAATTTTCAATTAAAAACGACAGTATTACCAAGTTAATTTTAAACGATACTTATGAAATTCCAGAATTAAATAACAACAACAATTCCTACAAATTACAAAATAGATTTTTTGGAAATCGGAAAATTAGATTTACTTTTTTTAAAGACATCGAAAACCCAAAATACAACCAAGTGTTTTTTGTTCCAATAACCGAATTTAACCTATATGATGGTTTGTTACTGGGCATGAAATTCAATAATAAATCAATTATTGATAGGCCATTTATTTACGATATCACACCAAATTATTCTTCAAAAACAGCAACACTTGCTGGAAGTGCTGGATTTAGTTTTAACAATCTAGACCGAAACAGCAATCATTTCAGTACCCGATATGCTATATCTGGTACTCGTTTACATTATGCTCCGGATGCCTTTTATACTAAAATTACACCAAGTGTAAATTTCAGATTTAGAAATCCAAATTTCAGAAAAAATGAAGGAGAAGGCTTTTTTATACGAAATGTTTATGTGAACAGAGAAAAATCAAATGTAGTATCTACTAAAAATTCAGAAAATTACTCAGTATTTAACTTGCGATACGGTTACGGCAATAGCGAATTAATTGAACAATTTTCTTACGGAACTGATTTTCAACTTTCAAATCGTTTTGGAAAAATATCCGGGCAAATGCAATACCGAAAACTTTTTGAGAACAACCGTTTTCTAAATTTAAGAGCGTTTGCTGGTGTTTTCACGCACAACGATACCTCTAACGATTTTTTTAGCTTTGGAATTGATAGACCTTCCGATTATTTATTTGATTACGCCTTAATTGGCCGTAGTGAAAGCACTGGCTTGTTTAGTCGCCAATTTGTAAATGCAGAAGGTGCTTTTAAATCTAAATTTGCTACTCGTTATGCCAACCAATACATTTTTGCAATTAATGCAGGGTTTACCATTTACGATTGGATTGAAATGTACGGCGATGTAGGGACATTTAAAAATGAAGGATACAAGCCGCAATATGTTTACGATAGTGGGTTGCGTCTGAATTTAGTACAAGACTATTTTGAATTATATTTACCTATTTATTCCACTAACGGTTTTGAACTTAACGACAAAAACTATGGAGAGCGCATTCGATTTATTGTTACTTTAAGTCCAAAAACTTTAACCTCTTTATTTACCAGAAGATGGTTTTAATTTTTTTTAATTTTCATATAAATCAAGTTTAGTACTTTGTAATCTATATGCATTATTCGTAAATATAAGTTACTATTTCGAAATTAAAATACGTTTTTTACAGCCAAACATCAATATTTTTATTCATTATTCATAAAAATATCTAATCCGCTAATATGTTTCGTTTTTTTGTTTAAATTTGTAAATTAGCAATACTTTATTATGAGCAAAACTACAACTGCAGAAGTAATATCTTTCGAAGATTTCAAAAAAGAAGTTTTACATGATTTCAAAATCGCTTCCGTTAGCCGTGAATGCAGTCTTTTGGGACGAAAAGAAGTACTAACTGGAAAAGCTAAGTTTGGTATATTTGGAGATGGAAAAGAAGTGCCACAATTGGCCTTAGCAAAAGCATTTCAAAACGGTGATTTTCGTTCAGGATATTACCGTGACCAAACGTTTATGATGGCCATTGGTGAATTATCGATTGTTCAGTTTTTCGCAGGATTATATGGGCATGCCGATGTTAATTTTGACCCAATGAGTGCCGGTCGTCAAATGGGTGGGCATTTTGCTACTCATTCTTTAGACGAAAACGGAAATTGGAAAAACTTAACCCAACAAAAAAATTCAAGTGCCGACATCTCTCCTACTGCTGGGCAAATGCCTCGTTTATTAGGTTTGGCACAAGCATCAAAAATATACAGAAATGTTACAGAAATTCCTGCTGAAAATAATTTTTCAGTACAAGGAAATGAAGTGGCTTGGGGAACAATTGGAAACGCATCTACTTCAGAAGGTTTGTTTTTTGAAACCATAAATGCTGCAGGCGTATTGCAAGTGCCAATGGTAATGAGCGTTTGGGATGACGAATACGGTATTTCAGTTCACGCCAAATACCAAACTACAAAAGAAAATATCTCTGAAATATTAAAAGGTTTACAGCGCGACGAAGAAAATAAAGGATACGAAATTTTCCGAGTTAGAGGTTGGGATTATCCTTCTCTAGTTGACACCTATCAAAAAGCAGCCGAAGTTGCAAGAACAGAACATGTTCCCGTTTTAATTCACGTAAACGAATTAACACAACCACAAGGGCATTCTACTTCCGGTTCACACGAGCGATACAAAAACGCAGAAAGATTGGCTTGGGAAGCAGAATTTGACTGTGTGGCACAAATGAAAAAATGGATGATTGCAAACAATATTGCTTCTTCAGAAGAATTAGACGATATTGAATCAGCCTCTAAAAAAGAAGTTTTAGTTGGAAAAAAAGAAGCTTGGGCAAATTATTTAAATGCTATTAAAGAAGATCAAGCGGCTACAGTAGCTATTCTAAATCAAGTTGCACAAAACTCTGAAAACAAAGTTTTCATTGAAAAATACGCGACAGATATTGCTGCCATAAAAGAACCAATTAGAAAAGATTTATTAGTCGTAGCTAGAAAAGTTTTAAGGATGCTTTCTGGTGACAACAGAGCCACTTTAGCCAGTTGGATTTCTAATTTCATTGGCAGCATTCAACCAAAATATAGTTCGCATTTACATTCAGAATCAAAACAAAATATAGCTTCAACTATTGAAGTAAAGCCAATTTATGATGAAACTGCCGAAGAAGTAGATGCTCGTTTAATTTTAAGAGACAACTTCGATAAAATTTTCGCAACTTATCCAGAAACTTTAATTTTTGGAGAAGATTCAGGAAATATTGGCGATGTAAACCAAGGTTTAGAAGGCATGCAAGAAAAATACGGAGAAATGCGTGTTTCAGATGCAGGAATTCGTGAAGCGACTATTTTGGGTCAAGGTATCGGAATGGCTATGCGTGGTTTACGTCCGATTGCAGAAATTCAGTATTTAGATTATTTGTTATACGCCATTCAGATTATGAGTGACGATTTGGCTACTTTACAGTACAGAACACATGGTCGTCAAAAAGCACCATTAATTATCAGAACACGCGGACACCGTTTAGAAGGTATTTGGCATTCAGGTTCGCCAATGGGAATGATTATTAACGCCATTCGGGGAATCCATGTTTTAGTTCCAAGAAATATGACCAAAGCCGCAGGATTTTATAATACTTTATTAAAAACAGACGAACCTGCTTTAGTAATTGAATGTTTAAATGGCTACCGTTTAAAAGAAAAAATGCCAACCAACTTAGGGGAATTTCAAACGCCAATTGGTGTGGTAGAAACCATTAAGGAAGGAAAAGATATTACGTTAGTTTCATACGGTTCTACTTTAAGAATTGTAGAACAAGCCGCAAAAGAATTATTAGAAACCGGAATTGATGCTGAAATTATTGATATTCAGAGTTTATTACCTTTTGATATTGCTCACGATATAGTAAAATCAGTTGCAAAAACAAACCGTTTATTAGTTATTGACGAAGATGTTCCTGGTGGAGCCAGTGCTTTTATTTTACAAGAAATTATCGAAAATCAAAACGCGTACCAATATTTAGATAGCGCACCGCAAACCTTAACCGCAAAGGCACACCGCCCAAGTTATGGAACCGATGGTGATTATTTTTCTAAACCAAGTGCCGAAGATATTTTTGAAAAAGTTTACGAAATGATGCATGAAGCAAATCCGAGTAAGTTTCCGAAATTATATTAATTAAAACAATAATCATTCTTATATTTCCTTACATTCCTTATGTGGTCAAAAATAGACCATCTACGAAATTTATGATAAAATAAGTTTTAAATAAACCCAAATGGCAAACACCTACATCGCATACCATTTTACAATTGAACCCAAAGAAATTGGTTCGGAAATATTAATAGCTCAGTTAGAAGAAACCGCTTTTGAAAGTTTTGAAGAAACCGAAGAAGGTGTTTCAGCTTATGTGCAAAAAGACGTTTGGTCTGAAAATATTTTAAACGAGATTGAAATTCTTACGAATGAAAATTTCAAAATTTCCTACACCACAAATGAAATTGAGCCAGTAAATTGGAACGAAGAATGGGAAAAGAACTTCTCTCCTATTGATGTGGACGGAATTTGCCACGTTCGTGCGCCTTTTCATCCGGCAACTCATGCCAAATATGAAATTGTAATTGAACCAAAAATGAGTTTCGGAACAGGACATCACGAAACGACTCACATGATGATTCAGCATATTTTAGAATTAGAGGCTACCAACAAAAAAACAATAGATATGGGTTGTGGCACTGCCATTTTAGCCATTTTAGCTGAAATGAAAGGCGCACATCCAATTGATGCAGTGGATATTGACAATTGGTGTTATTTAAATTCCATTGAAAACGCTGAACGCAACAATTGCAAACATATTTCTGTTTACGAAGGTGATGCGTCTTGGTTAAAAGATGGTCAAAAATACGATGTATTTATTGCGAATATCAATAGGAATATCTTATTAAATGATATGACAACTTACGTTAACTGCATGAATGAGGATGCTGTTTTATTATTAAGCGGCTTTTATACAGAGGATTTTGAAGCCATTAACGAATGTTGCGAAAATTTAGGTCTTACTTTTGAATCAAAAAAAGAAAGAAATAATTGGCTAAGTTTGAAATATAGTAAAAATTAGTAATTTTGCTTTATAATAAATTATTAGTTATGAGCACATTAACAGAAACACTTGAGGAAGTATTAGTTGAGGACGCTATTGGCATTAACCACGAAATTGTTTTATACAACGACGATGTAAACACATTTGACCATGTAATTGAATCTTTAGTTAAAATTTGCGACCATACTTGGGAACAAGCAGAACAATGTGCTATTTTAGTTCACTACAAAGGACAATGTACCGTAAAAACTGGAGAATTAACAAAATTAAAACCACAATGCGCTTCCTTGCAAGATGCGGGTTTAAGTGCTGTAATCATATAAAAAAATCGACCAATTGGTCGATTTTTTTATGCTACTTTGTCATTCTGAACTTGTTTCAGAATCTTGAGTAATTAATTATAGAATTTGAAATAAATTTAGATTGACAAGAACAACATTTTTTTTATGATGTTATTTTTCCAAAAGCACAACTCACGTACGATTTTGCTTTGGCGGCTAAATTATTAGCTTCTCCATCTTCGGGATAACCAATATCGGCTAGCGTTTTCTTTACAACATCTAAAGTATGCGCTTCAGAATATTCAAAAGTAACCGAATTATCTTCTGTTTCTACAAGAACATCGGACACATCATCTAAAGTATTTAATTTTTTTGAAATGATATTGGCACAACCGCCACATTTCAAGTTTTGTATATGGACTATAGTTTTCATTGTTTTTTATTATATATTGTAAATTTACAAAAAGTATAACGATAAAAACCTGATAAATATCACTTTAACAAAAAATTAATGCGGTAATTTATTTTTTAAAATTCCGTATAAATAAGTTCCTAATAAAGCGCCAATTAATACAACCAAAATAGACAAGACGCCATTTCCTATTAAAATGAAAATCGGTCCAGGACAACAACCTACTAAGCCCCAGCCCATGCCAAACATAGTGCCACCGATAATATATCTTGAAATAGAGAAATCTTTATCTTGTATATGAATTTCAGCGCCTTTAAAACCTTGAATTTCTTTTGATTTTATTAATATAATTCCGCAAACTCCTACTAATATAGCTGTAGCAATAATTCCATACATATGAAAACTCTGAAACATGAACATTTCATAAATTCTATACCAAGAAACGGCTTCCGCTTTAGTTAACACAATTCCAAAAACAATACCAACTATAAAAAACTTAATCAACTTCATACTATCCAAAAATTAAAGGAATTAAAAAATGGGCAGATAATAATCCACCAATAAAAAAGCCTATCACAGCAATTAATGAAGGAATTTGAAAATTACTCAATCCCGAAATAGCATGACCCGACGTACAGCCTCCTGCATAAGGAGTCCCAAATCCAATTAAAAATCCACCAAATAACAAAACAGAAAATCCTTTTAATGTAAATGCTTTTTCTAAACTAAATATCGCATCTGGACCTATTTTACCATTTGGAACATCAATATGTAATTGCTGTAAATTTTCAATTGTTTTAGGATTAATTTGTAAAACATCGGTAGCATCCATTAAAAAATAAGAAGCTATAAAACCACCAACAACAGCCCCTAAAGCAATAGATAAGTTCCATTTTTGTTCCTTCCAATCAAAGTCAAAATATTCGATTTTCTTTTTAGCAAATGTCATACTACAAATGTTTCTTAAATTAGATGACATGCCAAATGTTTTACCAAAATAAGTTAAAACCAACATGATAAGTCCAATTAAAAAACCAGAAATAGCCCAGTGCCAAGTACCTTGAATTACTTCCATAATTTGTGAAATAGTATTTAATGAATTACTATATTTGTTTTCGATTTCATGTATGGCTATTTTATGCAAAAAGATATACAAATGAAATACATTTAGAAACAGCTATTTGCTGTTTGAATGTTTTAAACCGTTTTCAAAGATACAAAAAATGAATAAATTTAAAATAGAATTTAAGTGGGCAATATACTACACTTTTTTAGGAATTATGTGGTTTCAACTAGAAAAATATTTAGGTTTTCATGATGAAAATATTGCAAACCATCCTTGGTTTACAAATTTAGTCTTTATTTTAATATTCGGAATTTATATTCTTTTTTTATTAGATAAGAAAAAAAACTTTTTCAATGGCATAATGTCATGGCAACAAGGCTTGCTTTCTGGAATAATTTTAGCTGTTTTCGCTATGATTTTAACACCTTTTGCGCTATATTTTTCTTTAAAGTATGTGAATCCTGATTTTTTTAAAAACATGATAAACTATTCCGTTTCTAAAGGTATGAAACTAGAAAATGCACAAGCTATGTTTGACATATCCGCATATATGATTTTTGCAACTTTTGGAACGTTATCATTTGGTATCATATTTGCAGCTGTTGCCGCAGCAATATTAAAAACTAAAAAATAAAATTATTATGAAAAAAATAGGTATTTTAACTTTGATTCTTGTATTCTCAATATCATGTGTGAGTACAAAAAACACCATTCAAAATATAGATGACAATGCTATATTACCAAATATTATTTCTGGACATTTTGAATTAGCAGAAACAGCCACCGACATGCAATATGGTTACAATGAATTTTATCCCATAAATTTAGGTTTTTCTGCATATGAAAATAGTAACAACCTAAATGTAAATCGTTTTTTCAATAGCTTTACGGGTACAAACGGCGAAAAAGTAACCTATAAACTGCTTGAAACTTGTTGTCCATTTCCTAGTAAACACAATAAGATGGGTGCTGGAACTTTAGAATTATATGAAATATATTTAGACGGAAAACCTTCAAATAAAAAAATATATGTGAATACATTTGAAAAGGGTAAAATAATGTGTCCAAAAGGTTTTTTAATTAAAAAAATGGTAACTTCTGATAACTAAACTCCTAACTTTATTATCTTTGCAACTTTAAATCTACAAAATGAACTTAGACCATATTCCACAAATTAAACATACAAAAAGCGGTAATTTTTTCGTTTTAGCTGGACCTTGCGCCATTGAAGGAGAAGAAATGGCTTTGCGAATTGCTGAAAAATTAGTTACAATTACAAATAATTTACAAATTCCGTTTGTTTTTAAAGGAAGTTTCAAAAAAGCAAATCGCTCAAGAATTGATAGTTTCTCTGGAATTGGCGATGAAAAAGCACTAAAAATATTAGAAAAAGTATCAAAAGAATTTGGTGTGCCAACCGTAACTGATATTCATACTAATGAAGATGCTGAAATGGCTGCAGCTTATGTAGATGTATTGCAAATTCCCGCTTTTTTAGTTCGTCAAACAGATTTAGTGGTGGCTGCTGCCAAAACAGGCAAAACAGTAAACCTAAAAAAGGGTCAATTTATGAGTCCGGAAAGCATGAAGCATGCCGCTCAAAAAGTGAAAGATTGTGGTAACGATAATTTTATGATTACCGATAGAGGAACGATGTTTGGTTACCAAGATATGATTGTAGATTTTAGAGGCATTCCAACTATGAAAGAATTTGGAACCACTGTTTTGGATGTCACGCATTCTTTACAGCAACCTAATCAAACAAGTGGTGTAACTGGCGGAAGACCAGATATGATTGAAACTATCGCCAAAGCAGGAATTGTTACAGGTGTAGATGGGATTTTTATTGAAACCCATTTTGATCCTGCAAATGCAAAAAGTGATGGCGCAAACATGTTGCATTTAGACTATTTTGAAGGTTTAATGACTAAGTTAGTTGCTATAAAACAAACCATAAATAAATTTTAATACAACTAATTTACCCAAATCCCCAAATGAAAAAAATTGTATCACTTTTAATTGCTTTGCTTTCGCTAACAAGTTTTGCACAAACTGAAAATTTAGTTGATTTACCAATACAAAGCGAAAAATATACCGCACACAATAAAGGAAAATTCTTCTTTTATTGGGGAGGAAACAGAGGATACTACTCTACTTCAGACATAAGATTTACAGGTGCTGATTACGATTTTACATTAGAAAATGTAGCAGCTCATGACAGACCAAAAGGGTATCATATTGATTATATAAATCCAACTAAAATGACGATTCCTCAAACTAATTTTAGAATGGGTTATTTTTTTAATGACCATTATAATATTTCTGTGGGAGTGGATCATATGAAATATGTAATGTCTCAAAACAAAGTGGTTTCTTTTAGCGGAAATTATCCAAATGAAGGCACTTTTGGTGAAAGTTTGCCAGGAAATGAGGTACTACTTACAGAGAAATTTTTGACATTTGAACATACTGATGGGTTAAATTACATTAATTCAGAAATAACACGTGTTGATGATATTTCAAAATGGTTTAATTTACCAAATACAGATAAATTTCAAATTAATTTATCAGAAGGTTTTGGTGCAGGTGTTTTATTACCTAAAACCAACACAAAATTATTTGCCAAAGAAAGATATGATGAATTTCACTTATCTGGATTCGGTATTTCTGCAAAAGCGGGATTAACCTTTACGTTTTACAAACATTTTTTCGTTCAAACCGAATTAAAAACGGGTTATATTGAAATGAATGACATTAGAACTACATACAGTACAGCAGACAAAGCCCAACAAAACTTTTGGTTTCTACAAAGTACAATTGCTTTTGGTGGGATATTTAAAATCTAGTTTACAGAATACTAATAAAAAAGTCCGTCAGAGTTTGAATTCTGGCGGACTTTTTTTATATTTAAAGTTAAGACTTTTTAATGTCCTCCTGATACTTTTTTATCAAAATTAATGCCTTGAGTTTTTAATATTGCACTAACTTTCCAAGCATAAAATGCTAAATACGCAAAGCATAAAACACCTACAATATAACTAGTTTGAATGGTTGTTTCGTCTGCAACATATCCTTGTAATAAACTTACAAATCCACCACCCATCACCATCATAATTAAAAAACTACTACCTTGACTGGTATGTTTTCCAAGTCCGCTAACGGCTAAGGTAAAAATACAAGGCCAAAGTGTACTACAGAATAATCCAACACTTGTGAAGGCATACACGCTAACCATTCCATCAGTTGTCATTCCAATTAACAAAGCAACGATTCCTAAAGCTGAAAAAATCAAAAGCATTCGAGCTGGATTTCCTTTACTCGCAATGTCTGCAGCAATTAAAACTAATATAATTAAAGCGTAAATATAAAATGGCGTTAAATCATGTTTAGCAATAGCATTTACAAATAAAAACACGCCAAAAGCTAAATAAGGTGCAACAAAACGTAATATTTTTTGTAAACTCATTTTATCTGTAAAGGCTTCAACTGCACCAGTCCATCTTCCAATCATTAAACTTGCCCAATACAATGAAATGTACGGTGCTATATCTTTAGTTAAAAAACCTAAATTCTTTTCCATGTAAGCTGGTAAATTACTTGCTGTAGAAACTTCTACGCCAACGTAGACAAAAATAGCTATCATTCCTAAAACCAATTGCGGATATTTTAATGCAGAACTTTTAGTTGATGCAGCTTCTGATTCAGACTCAACAATTGCTTGAGGTTTGTCTGGTAAAGAGGAAAATTTTAAAAATACAGCTACAAGTAAAAAAGCAGCACCTAAAATCAAATAAGGAATTTTTACACTTTCTATACTCATATTAGTATCAGAAGTTGCGGAAGATCCAAAAATAGCATAACTAACGATTAGCGGACCAATTGTTGTTCCTAAATTATTAATTCCTCCTGCCAAAGTTAATCTTTGTGAACCTGTATTTATTGGACCAAGGGCAATTGCTAATGGATTTGCTACGGTTTGTTGTAAAGAAAAACCTAAAGCTACAATAAACAATCCAGATAGCATTAATGGAAATGAACCTGTATTTGCTGCAGGATAAAATAACAAAGTACCAATTGCTGAAATTAATAAACCCAATGCTAACGAATTTTTATATCCTATTCTGTTAATTAAATCGCCTTTAGTTAGATAAGAAATTAATAAATATAACAATGAACCTACTGTATAAGCAATATAAAAAGCTAGAGAAACTAACTGACTTTGCAATTGTGTTAAATCAAATGTTTTTTTAAATACGGGAATTAAAATATCATTACTAGCAGCAACAAATCCCCAAAAGAAGAATACAGTTACTAGTGGAATAAATTGCGCCCAATTGGTTTGTTTATTTTCTGAATTCATAGTAAATAGTTTTTTTAAATAGTTGTTTGATTAGTTGTTTGCTAAATAACAAAAATATTATGTTATTAAATATAAAAACAAAAAATAATTTTAACAAAAAAAATATAGTAAAATATTGGTTTAGCTATTTAATGCAGAAATTCATAGCTAAAGATTATTCTCCCTCTAAATACGATTGTAAATAGGAAAATCTTGGTGTTAGTTTTCCATTTTCAGTAATTTTAGATTTAGCCAAAACTTCAGAAGCATCGCCATTGAAAAAAGCAGGAATAACATGTTCTAAAAACATTTCTCCAAAGCCTTCACTGGCGTCTTTTGGTAATTCGCAAGGCAAATTATCAACTGCCATTACTACAATAGCACTTGGATGAAACATATCCACTTCTTTGTGTTCACTAGCTAGATAACCATAAGATGGATTGGCTATAGTACTGGCACGTAAAGTACAAGCAATAGGGCCGTCGATGTCACAAGAAATATCTGCAACTACTTTAATTTTACAATTGTGAGCGGCTAACATTTCTCTTGTCAAAATTTCAGGCGCACCATTGCCATAAAAATGTCCAGCCATAAAAATATCTGATACAATTGCAAAACGTTCAAAATTAGAAGTGAAATGTTCTGGATGGGCATAAAATTCTGATTTATTAAAAGCAATACCAGATTGATGACGATTATAATCTTGAACATCAATCATAGTATACACAGGATAGGTATACGTTTTGGATAGATAATCTGAAACAGAAACTTCTTTAATTTTCATGCCATCTAACATTTCTTTAGCACCAAATGCCACTTTTCCTTTTCCTGATAATACAATTTTTATTGGTGGTAAAATAGGTTTCTTAAGTTGAGTAATTAATGCAGTTTGATTAGCTAATGTTTCTGCTTTTGGTAATGAAAAAAGCTCAAATTTTAATCCGAATGCTCTAATTCCGTTATAGGCACCAACTATTCCAGCGTATCTTCCAAAACCAATTAATCGTGTATTTTTTTCATTAACTATTGTTTCGTGGTCATACAATTCAATATTTTTATCAATACACGCTTGCAGTAAATTCCTGTTATAAGCTTGCTTTTTAATTGTGTGAGAAAAGAAAAAATATTTTTTATTTGGAATTAATGCCTTAACGGGCACTTCTTTTACGCCGATTAACACATCACAATCATCCATGTTTTCTGAAACTTCAAAACCACAATTTATATATTCATCATCTGTAAAGATACGAATATCTGAGCTCTCTACTTTAAATTCAGTATTTGGAAACTGATTTTTTACGAGTAAAAGTGCTGAAGGTGAGAAAACTACTCTTCTATCGGGAGGCGATTTTCTTTCTTTAATAATTCCGAATTTCATTGGATACAGGTTTGGGCTTTGTTATTTTTAACACAATTTACTTACATTAATTTACAAATATAACATTTTTGATTTTGAGTATAAAACTTTTCTGCTTGAAAAATTTATCGTAATTTTGCTATCCATTTAATTTGATGGTGTTAGTACAACACACTATATAATTAAAATGAAAACGGGGTCGACTGGTTTTGACAGCAAGTGGCACTAATTAGTAAGCATGTCGAGCATTGTATTTTTGGCTCGTAAATATCAATAATACACACTTTTTAAACGGCGAAAATACTTACGCTTTAGCTGCATAATCCGAATTATAGTAGGATAATGCCAAGTCCCAACCAGGTTGGGAAGCTGGATTTCTCTCAAAAGCCTTGGTTTGTGGCGGTTGGTTCAGAGGAATGGTAAAAATAAACCTAGGAATGGTAAAACTTTAAATCCGCTCTGACATTGATAAAGTTAAGCAAATAGTGGCTGTTTTTGGCCAAGCTATTTTGTCGAAAATCTAAACAAAAACTATACATGTAGAAAGCTTTTTGATGGCTTGTTTGGACGAGAGTTCGATTCTCTCCGACTCCACCCAAGAGGACAAGTCCAATTTTTCAAGGATTTGTCCTCTATTTTTTTCCGCTAACTCATTGTCTTTCAGTAGCATTTCGAGTAAAAAGTCATTCATCTTAAGAGTTCGACATTTTTTATTATGAAAATACAACCTAGCAGGAAAGATAGTAGTCAATAATCGCTGTTTTCCCATAGTATCAGTGGATTTATAATAGTTCGACATATTTTCGAACATATTGGAGTTAGAAGATACCCATTTTTTAAAAACTAGATCGGTTTGGGTTGTTTCGTTCATTTGACTTTCAATACTTTTTTGTTTTTTAGTATATCGGGTTAAGGCTTCTTTGTATGCAACATTATCAATATCACCATCCACAAATTTATCTTGTAAACTTTTAATTCTATTTTGAATTTGGGTCAACTCTACTTGCAAAAAATGTTTAGAGTTTTCCCTAAGTTTTAGCTTTTTTTTCAATATTTCTTTTGCTTTTTGCTCTGCTAATTTTTTATAATCCGATTTAAACACCAACCGCGCTAAGATTTGTTCTGCTGTTTCATTCAACTGCTCTACTGAAAATCGGTCTTTTTTACATTCATTACAATGATAATAAGCATATCGTTTACCTGTAGCACTTCGAGATTTACTCGCCGTTAATTTCGCATCACAATGAAAACAATAGAACAACCCTTTTAGTGGATATTCATCGCGAACATAAGAATATCCTGAGGTTCTGTTGATTAACCTTCCCTCCATTCGTTCTTGCACTTTTTCAAATAGCTTTTCATTAATAATTGGTTCATGAATTGCTTTTATCACTTGTGCTGGCTCATCTCTCCAAGCGTCTAATGTTATTCTTCCTACATAAAAAGGAGTTCGAAGAATGTTGGATAGCCTACTTCGGCTTAAAAAGATACCTTGTTCGGCAAAATCTGTTAAAATATCTGATTGTAATTTTCCTTCGCTGTACTCTTTGAATGCTTTTTTTATATAAACTGCATTATGATCTGGAAGTATTATGGGGCGATTGTTTTCATCTCTACTATTTTTATACCCAAAAGGAGCTTTTCCAGGCCATCGCCCAGACTTTTTGGCAGCTCTAATACCTCCAGTTATCTTAATTGATCTTCTGTCATTATCAATCTCAGGAATAGCTAAATACAAAGCCAACATTGCTTTACTTTCTGGAATAGATAAATCAATGGGTTGTTCAATTGCATGCACTTCAATTCCCAACTTTTTTAACCGTCTTATCATGATTAATGAATCGGTTAAGTTTCTTGAAAATCGATCCCAAGAGGTTACCAACAAAGTGTCGACTTTGCCGTTATTTCGTTGCATGGATTTGAGGAATTTCTCAAATTCAGGGCGGTTAAAATCCTTAGCCGAATGATCTTCTTTAAAACAACTCACAATATTAATGTTATTGTTTAAGCAATGTCTTTCAAGTTGTTCTTTTTGAATATTTAAACTATAGCCTTTTGCTTGTTCTTCGCTACTCACACGACACATTAAAATTGCATTTTTCATACCTAATTGTTCTTTAAAAAATCTTCTATACTAAGTTCAACTAATTGCTCTAATAATTCAAGAGCTAGTCTTCTTTTTTCGTTTTCTTCTTCGTTTGCTTCTTTTCTTTTTTGCTTTTCTTTTAAGTTCATTTGCTGTACACAAAAAGAAACAAGCTTTGTTTGTTTTTGTTTTTTAGCGATTGAGTGCTAAGGGCTACTTAGGACTTTTTTAAAATTTGTTTACTTGTATTATAAATAATAATATGCTCGTCATTCCGAAATACAATTTCGGCCTGTTGGTATTGTTTCAATCCCAATAATTTCTTAATTTCTCTGGCTTGTTGTCCTCTTCGTTCTACTTTGGATTCATTTAAAATCGTAATGTCTCCTGAATCATGCTTTACAATTGTAATCTTCTTCCAATTATCTTGTTTTAATGCCTCAAAAATTTTCAATTCATCATTACTGTATAAACCAAATTCGATATTATATTTTTCGAGTTTCTCATTTTCTAGTAACCCTTCTAGAATTAAATCCAATGAAATGATAAAACAACTTTTCCGATTAATGAACGTGTTAAATTCTGAAAGTAATAAGTTTACATTTTCACTATCGTAATATTTACCTTTTGAATGTAAATCGTCAGCAAAAAGTGTACTGATTTAGTCAAAAACTAAGAGAGTGTTTTCAAAAATTATTAAATTTGAATTATTATGAAAACACCAAGAAAACAAACAACAGAAAATTACATTAAAGAGATTCGAAGAAACACCAGAAGAAT
>CAMCVI010000016.1 GCA_945881885.1 Chryseobacterium gleum
GTTCCAAAATGTTTTATGGTTTGTTTACTAGATGTATTTCTTATGAAAACCTGAGCGTTAGTGGGTGTAGTGGCATCCTTTTTTTAAAAAATAACACCAAAAAAGATATAACGAAACACACGACCTGAAAGGAAACGCACAAAATAAAAAAGTGTTTAGAAGTATATGATAATTGAGATTTTGTTCAGTATCAACATGTCATAAAAAAAGTCCTTAACAGGACTTTTAAATTATTAAATTCTTTTTAATTGTTGTTTCATCATTACAATTTGATCCTTCAACATGTTATGTTTGTCGAGCTTTTTTGCTTCACTAAGCCATTTTTCCGCTTCAATTTTTCTTCTTTTTGAAGCTGCAATTCCAGCTAATTGAAGTTTTGCTAAAGCCAAGTCTTGGTCCATACTTAAACCAAGTTCAATTGCTTTTCTAAAGTATTTTTCAGCATGATTTAGGTTGGTTTGTGATACCATTAATCCATTTAAATAGTTGTAATATCCTTGTTGTTTTTTTACAAGGGCTGTTTCTGGATTACTAATTTTGTCTAAATATTTTTTTGCACCATCAAAATTTTGTTTTCTTAATTGCAAGAAGGATAAAATAATTAATTCGTTTTTAAAATAGAAAAAAATAAAAATTGTAGATAGAAGTAAAAGGAATATTCCGTTTCCAATATTGCCTCCTTTTATAAATAAGTAAATTGCAAATGAAATTAATCCTGCAGCTGTAATTAGTTTTATGTTTTTATTGAACATGATATTTAGTTTAGTTTGCAAAGGTAATAAAATCTATTAAAAATAATTTTAAAAAAGTATTTGTATTTGAAAAAAGTCTTTGTATATTTGCACTCGGTTTAAAGAAAGCCATATTGCTAAAGAATTATATAGAATTTAAAAATACCAACAATGAGTAAGAGAACATTTCAACCATCAAAGAGAAAAAGAAGAAATAAGCACGGTTTCATGGACAGAATGTCATCTCCTAACGGAAGAAAAGTGCTTGCTCGTAGAAGAGCTAAAGGTAGACATAAATTAACAGTATCTTGCGAACCAAGACATAAAAAATAATGGTATTAGTTAATCAAAATATCAGGGTGTTACTATTTTTATAGTAGCACCTTTTTTTTATATTTGCATTAAATTAAAAACTACAATAACCAAACAACATGCCAAAAGATAATTCAATAAAATCAGTTTTAATTATTGGTTCGGGACCAATAGTAATTGGACAAGCTTGCGAATTTGATTACGCCGGCTCCCAATCAGCTCGCTCTTTAAAAGAGGAAGGAATTGAAGTTGTTTTAATCAATTCAAATCCAGCCACTATCATGACAGACCCAACAATGGCTGATCATGTTTATTTGAAACCTTTAACCACTAAATCAATTATAGAGATTTTAAAAGCACATCCTCAAATTGATGCAGTTTTACCTACAATGGGTGGTCAAACCGCTTTAAATTTGTGTATAGAAGCAGATGAAAAAGGTATTTGGAAGGATTTTGGTGTCAGATTAATTGGTGTAGATATAAATGCTATTAATATTACTGAAGATAGAGAGCAATTTAAAAATTTATTAAATAAAATTGGAATTCCTCAAGCACCAGCTAAAACTGCGAACTCTTTTTTAAAAGGAAAAGAGATAGAGCAAGAATTTGGTTTTCCCTTAGTTATTCGTCCTTCGTTTACTTTAGGAGGTACTGGCGCGGCAATAGTATATAAGAAAGAAGATTTTGATGCAGCTTTAACTTATGGTTTAGAAGCGTCCCCAATTCACGAAATTCTGATTGATAAAGCATTAATGGGTTGGAAAGAATATGAACTCGAGTTATTACGTGATAGTAACGATAATGTGGTAATTATTTGTACCATTGAAAATATGGATCCGATGGGAATTCATACTGGAGATTCTATAACTGTTGCGCCAGCGATGACGCTTTCGGACACAACGTTTCAGCGCATGCGTGATATGGCCATTTTAATGATGCGTTCAATAGGAAATTTTGCAGGGGGATGTAATGTGCAATTTGCCGTTTCACCAGATGAAAAAGAAGATATCGTAGCAATTGAAATCAATCCTCGTGTGTCTCGTTCTTCAGCTTTGGCCTCAAAAGCTACTGGATATCCAATTGCAAAAATCGCATCGAAACTAGCTTTAGGATATAATTTAGATGAATTGCAAAATCAAATCACCAAATCAACTTCAGCTTTATTTGAGCCGACTTTAGATTACGTTATTGTAAAAATCCCTCGTTGGAACTTTGATAAATTTGAAGGTGCAGATAGAACATTAGGATTACAAATGAAATCGGTTGGAGAAGTAATGGGAATTGGACGTTCGTTTCAAGAAGCACTTCACAAGGCTACCCAATCTTTAGAGATCAAACGAAACGGTTTAGGTGCTGACGGAAAAGGTTATACCAATTATGAACAAATTATTGAAAAACTTACATATGCGAGTTGGGATAGGGTTTTTGTGATTTATGATGCTATTGCGATGGGAATTCCGTTAAGTAGAATTCATGAAATTACTAAAATTGACATGTGGTTTTTGAAGCAATATGAAGAGTTATTTTATTTAGAAAAAGAAATTTCAAAATATAAAGTTGATACTTTACCTAAGGAATTATTATTAGAAGCCAAACAAAAAGGTTATGGGGACAGACAAATTGCTCACATGATGAAATGTTTAGAAAGTCAAGTGCATTCCTTACGTGACAAAATGAATATTCAACGTGTTTATAAATTAGTGGATACTTGTGCAGCTGAATTTAAAGCACAAACGCCTTATTATTATTCTACTTTTGAAGCCGAAATTGAAAAAGCAGATGGAACTAGATATGTACATAACGAAAGTATTGTAACTGATAAGAAGAAAGTAGTAGTTTTAGGTTCTGGTCCAAACAGAATTGGACAAGGAATTGAATTTGATTATTCTTGTGTGCACGGTGTTTTGGCTGCTAAAGAATGTGGTTACGAAACCATTATGATTAACTGTAACCCTGAAACGGTTTCTACAGATTTTGATACCGCTGATAAATTGTATTTTGAACCTGTTTTTTGGGAACATATTTACGATATCATTCAGCATGAAAAACCAGAAGGAGTAATTGTGCAATTAGGCGGTCAAACTGCTTTAAAATTAGCAGAAAAATTATCGAAATACGGAATTAAAATTTTAGGAACTTCATTTGACGCATTAGATTTAGCAGAAGATAGAGGAAGGTTCTCCGATTTATTAACGGAATTAAAAATACCATTTCCACAATTTGGAATAGCAGAAAGTGCAGAAGAAGCAACGCTACTAGCTGACACACTTGACTTTCCTTTATTGGTGCGTCCTTCCTACGTATTAGGTGGACAAGGCATGAAAATTGTAATCAACAAACAAGAGTTAGAAGAACACGTGATTGATTTGTTAAAATCGATTCCAGGAAATAAACTTTTGTTGGATCATTATTTAGATGGGGCTATAGAAGCTGAAGCAGATGCTATTTGTGATGCAGATGGAAATGTGTATATTATTGGAATTATGGAGCATATTGAGCCATGTGGTGTGCATTCTGGTGATAGTAACGCTACTTTACCTCCTTTTAATTTAGGTGAATTTGTAATGCAACAAATAAAAGACCATACTAAAAAAATCGCAGTAGCTTTAAAAACAGTTGGATTGATTAATATTCAATTTGCAATAAAAGATGATTTGGTTTATATTATTGAAGCCAATCCAAGAGCGTCGCGAACAGTTCCATTTATAGCAAAAGCGTATGGAGAGCCGTATGTAAATTACGCTACTAAAGTAATGTTAGGAGAAAATAAAGTTACCAATTTCACTTTCAATCCGCAATTAAAAGGATATGCGATTAAGCAACCGGTTTTCTCTTTTAGTAAATTTCCAAATGTTAACAAAGCGTTAGGTCCAGAAATGAAGTCAACAGGCGAAAGCATCTTATTTATTGATGATTTAAAAGATGATCAATTTTATGACTTGTACGCCAGAAGAAAAATGTATTTAACCAAATAAATAAAAAAATCCCAATCGAAAGATTGGGATTTTTAGTTTATACTATTTTATCTTTATTTATTTTCTAACTGGAATATTTTCTAAAATTTCTAATACAAATTTCCAATATTTTTGAGCGGATGCAATATTTGCTCTTTCATCAGGACTATGAGCACCTTTAATTGTTGGTCCAAAAGAAATCATATCCATTTCTGGGTAATTGGTTCCTAAAATTCCGCATTCTAAACCTGCGTGACATGCTACAACGTGAGCTTTAGTACCGTTTTGTTTTTCGTAAATTGAAGTTAAGACATCTAATATTTCTGAGCTGGCATTTGGTGTCCAACCGGGATACGAACCACCAAAAGTAACTTCACAACCCATTAATTCAAAAGCGGAACGTAAGGCGTTGGCCAAATCAAATTTTGAAGTTTCCACTGACGAACGTGTCAAACATTGAACGGTTAATTTTCCGTCAGCTACTGTTATTTTTGCAATATTATTAGAGGTTTCTACTAAATTATCAAAATCAGCACTCATTCTATATACACCATTATGAGCTGTATAAATAGATCGAACCATATAAAATTGAGCCATTGGTGGCATAACTTTGGTTGGTGTTGTCGTTGATTTTTCAATTACAATTTCTAAATTTGGTTCAGTAGTTTTAAACTCAGCTTTTATTTCATTAATAATTTCTTGCATATCATACGTAAAGGCTTCATCGTAAATAGGAGCAATAGTAACTTGTGCTATACTTTCTCTTGGAATCGCATTTCGCAAACTTCCACCGTGAATAGTTGAAATTTGTAAGCCAAAATCTTCAAAACCATTAAATAATAAACGGTTCATAATTTTATTGGCATTACCTAAGCCTTTATCAATGTCCATTCCGGAATGTCCACCATTTAGACCTTTTACTGTAATGGTATAACCTACAGCATCAGCAGGTGTGTCTTCTTCATCGTATTCTGCAACTGCTGTTACATCTACACCTCCCGCACAACCAATATCAATTTCATCGTCATCTTCAGTGTCTAAATTTAATAAGATTTCTCCTTCTAACAAGCCGCCTTTTAGTCCCATTGCGCCTGTCATACCCGTTTCTTCATCTATTGTAAATAAGGCTTCAATAGCAGGATGTGGAATCGAAGTGCTTTCTAAAATGGCCATAATTGTTGCAACACCTAAGCCATTATCAGCGCCTAAAGTTGTTCCTTTTGCGTGAACCCAGTCTCCATCAACATACATTTCAATGCCTTGTGTATCGAAATCGAAATCGGTATCATTATTTTTTTGATGCACCATATCTAAATGCGATTGCATAACTATGGTTTTGCGATTTTCCATTCCGGAAGTAGCAGGTTTTTTTATAATTACGTTTCCTACTTCGTCCTTAATGGTGTTTAATCCTAATTCTTGACCAAATTTCATCATAAATGCTATTACGCGTTCTTCTTTTTTCGATGGACGTGGTACTGTATTTAAATCTGCGAATTTGTTCCAAAGTACTTTTGGTTCTAAATTTCTTACTTCTTGACTCATATATAAATTCTCTTTTTTTATATTATTTAATCGGATTTTTCAATTACAAAGTTACAAAGTTTAATTTCTTAATAAATGAAATTGTAGTTATATTTACAAATTAAATTCAATTTGTGAAGAAGTCTTACTTTCTTATTATTCAAATTATTCTGATAAAAGTGCTATCATTTTTTCCAGATTTTGTAGAGCGTTTTTACAGTAATGGCTTGTATTTGTATATTTCTAAGATTAATCGAATGTTTTTTGGTTGGATTCCCTTTTCTTTAGGGGATATCGCTTATATGGTTTTAATTTTACTAGTTTTTAAATGGCTTTATGATAATAGAATCGGATTTTTTAAAAATTGGAAAACAAATTTGCTAAGTATTTTAAGTTTTTTTTCGATAGTGTATTTTTTGTTTCATTTTTTGTGGGGAATAAATTATTACCGAATTCCATTACATGAAAAAATCGGTATTAAAAAAGAATATACCCAACAGCAATTACAAAATTTGACCTTAAAATTAATCGCCAAAACCAATCATTTGCAACTTCAAATAACAAAGCAGCATTATAAAAAAGTGGTCTTTAATTATGCTGACCAAAAAATGTATGAAATGGCTCCAAACGGCTATAAAAATTTACCCGAACCATTATCTTATATTCAATATGAACATGAAAGTATCAAATCATCAATTTTTAGTTTGCCTTTGAGTTATATGGGATTTGGTGGTTATTTAAATCCGTTTACTAATGAAGCGCAGGTGAATAATTTGAAACCTAAATACACTTCGCCATTAACTATTTGCCATGAAATGGCGCATCAAACCGGAATTGCATCAGAAAGTGATTGCAATTTTATTGGATTTATAGCTGCTTCGCAAAATAAAGATATTTATTTTCAATATTCTGCTTATGCTTTTGCTTTAAATTATTGTTTGTATAATTTAGAGTTAATTGAAGCTGGAAGTAGTAAAACATATAAAGTATTAATAAATAAAGGTGTTTTGGAAAATTTTAACGAAAACAAAACCTTTTGGAAACAATATCATTCGTTTGTGGATACATTTTTTGAGTATATTTACGATTCGTTTTTAAAGATCAACCAACAAAAAGATGGAATGGAAAGTTATAGTAAATTTGTTGGCTTATTAATTAATTACGATTTAAAACACGAGATAATCCATGCAAATTAACCCATCAATTAACGGTTGGATTGAAAAGTTTCTATTTCAGTATGCTAGTGGTGTATCAGATTACACAACTGATGAGTCATTTTTTTCGGCATGCCAGAAAAGTGGTTTAATCTATGGTTATGTAATTCACTATCATCTTAATTCCGATTTTGATGACTCCAAATGGGATGTCGAGGAGAAAATAAAAGTCGGTTTTTTAGCTACTTTATTTGCTTTGTATAAAACTAAAAAAGCAGCAGATAGTCACCCGTTTATTGAAGATTTATTTCAATTTTATACTAAGGTCTCAAAAGAAAATTTTAGTTTTTTAAATATAGTTTTGCAACAAGCCAATTCCTATCAAAAACTAGAAAGTATTATTAATGAACGCATACAAACCAATGATAATATTGTAACCAAAAATTTTACACACATGGTTACAAATGCTATGTTGTATATAGATGTTTTGGCATTTGAATATTACTTGAAAAATAATGATATTAATGTAGATTTTTTTAAAAATTTAGAACGCAAATGTTTGGCATTAATGATGTTTTCTTTAAATGTTAAAATAGTCAAATCGGAATACGATATTATGCTGTTAAAGATGTTTGAAAATTCATTGCGATATTCTAAAGTTTCTAAGATAAAAAGTAACGAAATTATTGACATTGTTTTTGAAGGAAAACGGTCTAAATTAGAGAGTTTGTATTTGTATGAAATTGCACATATGACCTTGTTAAGCGATGGCGTAGTAAATCAAAACGAACAGGTTTTTCTTAAAGAATTTACTTTAAAATTAGGTTTAAATAAAAATTCACAAAATACTGATAATGAATTAGTTAATTTTATTAAAAATCATAAAAAAGAATTGCCTTTTTATAATTTAAATCATCCAGTAAAACAGTTTTATACCAATACACAAGACACTATTGCAAAGTTAGTAAGTAGAAATAAAACGAGATTACTTAAGGAACTTTCTGAAAGTAGAGAATTGGTAAAATTATTAGGAAAATCAACTCAAAATGAATTGAGTTTTGAAGAAAAAAAGAAAGTAAAAAAACAGTTACTAGACATCTGCAAAAGCATTCCGTCGCTCACTATTTTTTTACTTCCAGGAGGTGGTTTATTGTTACCAATTTTGATAAAGTTTATACCACAATTATTGCCTTCAGCGTTTAATGAAAATTTAAATGATTAGAATTTTAGTTGATATACATCATCTAAATCTTTATTTGAACTCATGTTCACATTCAAATCAGTAACATATCCTGAATTTAAACCATAAGACCAGCCATGTATGGTTAAATCTTGACCATTCTTCCAAGCGGATTGAACTATAGAAGTTTTAGATAAATCAAATACTTGTTCTTTTACATTTAGTTCAACAAAAGCATTAAATCGATCATTGTCATTGTCTATAGAATCTAAATAGTCGCTATGCAAACGATAAACATCTTTTATATGACGAATCCAATTATCAATAATCCCGATAGAGTCATTACTCATAGCAGCTTTAACACCACCACAACCATAATGACCACATACAATTACATGCTTAACTTTTAATACATTTACAGCGTAATCTAAAACACTTAACATATTCATATCACTATGAACAACCATGTTAGCTATATTTCTGTGAACAAAAACTTCACCGGGCTTAGCGCCTATGATTTCATTTGCTGGAACTCGACTATCAGAACAACCTATCCACAACAAAGGAGGAGTTTGGCCTTTTGATAAATCTTTAAAATAATCTACATCGATAGCCAATTGACTTTCAACCCATTTCTTGTTATTTTCTAGTATTTTTTTATAAAAATCGCTCATAGGTTGTGTTTTGGTAATTTGATTATTTTGAAAAAAAATAAATTTTCAATTCCAAATATATAAAAATAAAAATCCATTAAACACAATAGATTTATTAATTTTAAAATAAATAAATAATTTAATGACGTAGCGCAGCTACAGAGAAATTCGGATTATGTTCATCTTTAATAAACTCTACATCGTTGTAAAATGTAACATTACCCGTTTCTAAGTCATGCATAGCACCTACTATTCCTATTTCGCCATTTTCAATCATTTGCTCTAATATAAAACTTCTTTCAATGATATTCTTCACATTCCTTTTTACATTAATTTCTGCAACATTTTCAACAAAAGATGCATTACCGGAAGTTCTGTTGGTTAATGTTTCATTTTCTTGATAAACTGCTGGTTGAATTTTAGACAAAAGTTCGGTAAGATTTCCCATTTCAACATGGTCACAAGCTCCTTTTACTGCACCACATTTACTATGACCTAAAACCACGACTAATTTAGAACCTGCTACTTTACAAGCAAACTCCATACTTCCCAAAATGTCTGTATTTACAATATTTCCAGCAATTCTAACTGAAAATATATCACCCAAACCTTGATCAAAAATTAGCTCGGCTGATGTTCGACTATCAATACAACTTAAGATTACCGCGAAAGGCCATTGTCCATCTCTGGTATCATTAGCTTGCTCAAGTAAGTCTCGATGAGCTTTTAAATTTTGAACAAATCTTGTGTTACCTTCTTTAAGTATCTCTAGGGCTTTTCTTGGTGTAATTGAAGCCTGTAATTCTTTATTTAATGTTTTCATAATATATATATTTATTCTATTATATCTGTTTTATTAATTTCAACTGGTAATATTTTTCGTTTCATAGCATCATATTGATTCTCAAATGTTACGGTATTTTTAAATCCGTCACTATTTTCCAACTCATAAACTTCTTTAAAACCAACTAGTTTTACTTTAATATTTTCATCTTTAGCCCTAATCTTTTTAAATTCCTTTATCAAATCTAAAACATCATGTGCAATATAAACAGTATCAGAGGCATTGATTATTACTTTAGAATTTTCTGGAATTGAAACAAGAGTTTCCTTTATTGCAGCTTTATTCAAAAACGAGACTTCCTGAGCTAAATCGATGTGAATAATATCGCCATCATGATATTCTTCTTTTCTAAATTTATAGGCGCGCTTCATGTTTCCTTTTAAAACAAATATAACGCTTATAATCATTCCTAAAGCAACTCCTTTTAATAAATCTGTGAAAACTACTGCACCAAAAGTAGCAATAAATGGAATAAATTGATATTTTCCTTTTTTCCAAAAATGTTTAATTGTTGCGGGATTTGCCAATTTATAACCCACTAATAATAAAACTGCTGCCAAAGTTGCTAACGGAATTTTATTCAATATTGATGGGATTGCTAAAACACTTACCAACAAAAGAACGCCATGAATTATTGCCGACATTTTTGATTTTGCTCCAGCAGTATTATTAGCAGTGGTTCTAACTACTACTGATGTCATTGGTAAACCGCCTATAAGTGAACTTAAAATATTACCAATTCCTTGTGCTTTTAATTCTACATTAGTGTTGGTATATCTTTTTTGTGCATCCATTCTGTCGGAAGCTTCAATGCATAACAAAGTTTCAATTGAAGCTACGACAGCAATAGTTATGGCAACAATCCAAACTTTTGAATTTGAAATTGCAGTAAAATCTGGAGTTACTATAATATTTTTGAATTCTTCCAAAGATTTTGGAACAGGTAAACTAACCAAATGCTCTTTTACAATTGTTAAATTACTTCCCGATTGTATAAAAAATTCGTTTAATAAAATACTAACAATAACGGCTATTAAAGCTGGTGGAACAAGTTTAATTATCTTTAAAAAGTCAACTTTATTCCATAAAATTAATATGGCTAACGAAATTACGGCTATGATAATCGAACCTAATTGAACATGATCAAATATATTGAAAATTTCAGAAAAAGTATTTTGACCATCTGGTTGAAAAAAAGATTCATCACCTTCAAAATCTGGATCATATCCAAAGGCATGAGGAATTTGTTTTAAAATAATGATAACACCAATTCCGGCCAACATTCCCTCAATAACATTATTTGGGAAATAATTAGAAATTGTTCCCGCTTTGATAAATCCAAGAATTAATTGAATTATTCCAGCTATTAAAACCGCTAATAAAAAAGCATTAAACGAACCTAAATCGGTAATGGCAGTTAAAACTATTGCTGTTAATCCTGCTGCTGGGCCAGTAACACTTAAATGAGATTGGCTTAAGTAACCAACAACAATTCCTCCAATAACTCCCGAAATAATACCTGAAAATAAAGGTGCTCCGCTTGCTAATGCAATTCCGAGACATAATGGCAAAGCCACTAGAAAAACCACTAAACCTGAAGCAAAATCAGATTTAAGGTTTGCAAAAAGATTGATTTTTTTTGACATACTAAAAATATAAATTTAATAAATTATTTTACGATGTTAAATTCAAACATCGAAAAGCGAAAATATATTAAACTATATCTGGAGGTGGAGAAAAAATTTCTTTGAATTGAGATTTATGATTACTTAAAAAATGAAATAAATTTACTCTATCATCATTAATCGATGTTGTAAAACAAATTTTTTCTGTAAATATTATTTTGTCAAAAAAATCAAATTCATTTTTTTCTAATTCTTTTTCTTCAGAATTATCTGCATCTTTTTCATCTATATCTAATAAAGTAATAGTTTTAATACAATCTTCAAATACACCCTGAAGTGCGGGAGCAATTACAGATAGTAAAAAAACGTACAAAATAATAGTTGTTATTTTCTTCAAAAGATTAATTTATTTTGTACAAAAATAGAACCTTGAATTTTAGAAACAAAAGCTTTTTTAATAATTTATTGTTAAAAATTCAATAGATTTAAATTCCAAATTTGTAAATTTGCCTAACAATATATATAAAATGACTACATCACAACTTATTGAGCAAATTCGTCTAAAAAAATCATTTTTATGTATTGGTTTAGATTTGGATTTAACTAAAATTCCACCACATTTATTAACAACAGATGATCCAATTTTCGAATTCAACAAAGCAATTATAGATGCCACTCAAGATATATGTGTTTCATACAAACCAAATACCGCTTTTTATGAAGCATACGGTATAAAAGGTTGGCAATCATTACAGAAAACAATCAATTATTTAAACACAAACTATCCCAATATTTTTTCTATTGCCGATGCAAAACGCGGTGATATCGGAAATACATCAACCATGTATGCCAAAGCTTTTTTTGAAGATTTAAACTTTGATTCGGTTACTGTTGCGCCCTATATGGGAAAAGATTCTGTAGAACCCTTTTTGGCTTTTGAAAATAAACATACCATCATGTTAGCCTTGACGTCAAACGAAGGCGCTTTCGATTTTCAAACGTTAGATACAAATGGTCAAGAATTGTATAAAACCGTTTTAGAAACGTCTAAAAAATGGAAAAATAGCGAGAATTTAATGTATGTTGTAGGTGCTACAAAAGCGGAATATTTTACTGAAATCAGAAAAATTGTTCCCAACAGTTTTTTATTAGTCCCAGGTGTTGGCGCACAAGGTGGAAGTTTAGCCGAAGTTTGCAAATACGGAATGAATGAAAATGTTGGTTTGCTAATTAATTCTTCAAGAGGTATAATTTACGCATCAAATGGAACTGATTTTGCTGAAAAGGCTAGGGGAGAAGCTTTGAAATTACAAGCGGAAATGGAAGAGATTTTAAGTAAATATTGAAAAGTTTACTTTAGGCATCAGCCAAACACCTATTACCATAAAAAAATGAAACTATTCACCGACCAAATTGGTACAACTCACACTTTCGAAAATACTCCTAAAAGAATCATTTCTTTAGTGCCTTCTCAAACTGAGTTATTATTCGATTTGGGTTTGGAAGATGATATTGTCGGAATTACTAAATTTTGTGTGCATCCGTTTCATTTTAAATCTACTAAAACTATAATTGGCGGTACGAAAACCATTAAATTCGATAAAATAAAAGCCTTACAACCCGATATAATTATTGCTAATAAAGAAGAAAACACAAAAGAAATCGTTGAACAATTGAGAGATATTTGTCCAGTTTGGGTTACGGATATTGTTACGATTGCAGACAACAATAAAATGATTGAAGATTTTGGAAATCTATTTAATAAACGCACGAATGCACAAAAATGGATTGATAAAATCACCTTCGGACACCAAAAATTTAAAACTCTTGTAGCTTCAAAATTTCAAGAAAATGCCAAACAAAAAGTAGCTTATTTTATTTGGGCCAACCCATACATGGTTGCTGCTGGAGACACCTTTATTAATGAGATGCTAAAAATGAATGGATTAGAAAATATCTATGATAATAATCCAAGATATAAAGCACGCTATCCAGAAGTGGTTATCAATAAAATGCGCATTCAAGGCGATCCAGATTTTGTGTTTTTATCTTCTGAACCTTTCCCTTTTTCAGATGAACATGCTTTCGAGTTAGGAAGACACACGCATCATGCAAAAACTATTTTTGTTGATGGAGAAATGTTTTCTTGGTATGGAAGTCGATTAGTAAAAGCATTCGATTATTTCACTTTGTTGCAAGAAAAGCTATACATTTACAAATAAAAATGATAACCTATACCACATACGAAAACAAAAACACCACCGAATGGGTAACATTTGTTCATGGTGCGGGTGGTAGTTCTTCTATTTGGTTTAAACAAATAAAAGAATTTAAAAGTCATTTTAATGTTTTGTTGTTAGATTTACGCGGACATGGAAAGTCAAAAGAAAAAATCTCAAAAAAATACACATTTGAAGCCATTGCAAATGATGTTTTAGAGGTTTTAAATCATTTAAATATTCAAAAATCACATTTTATTGGTATTTCCCTAGGCACAATAGTTATCCGACAATTTGCAGAAATGTATGAAAATAGGGTGCAAAGTATGATTATGGGTGGCGCTATTTTAAAAATGAATTTTCGTTCCCAAATTTTAATGCGATTGGGTAATATGTTTAAGTATGTTTTACCTTATTTGGTTTTGTATCGCTTTTTCGCATTTGTTATTATGCCATATAAAAACCACAAACATTCGCGTTTATTGTTTATCAATGAAGCCAAAAAATTGTACCAAAAGGAATTTATAAAATGGTTTGCACTTACTGCCGAAATTAATCCAATTTTAAAATGGTTTCGCCAAGTCGAATTGCATGTACCAACCTTATATGTAATGGGTAACGAAGATTATATGTTTTTACCATCCGTTAGAAAAGTCGTGGAAAGTCATTATAAAACATCTCAACTAGTTGTTATTGAAAACTGTGGACACGTAGTAAATGTTGAAAAATGGGAAATATTTAATTCGGAAGTAATTAAATATATAAAAAATCATAAAAAGGCAAAAAAAACAACTGAAAACTAAATTTCAGTTGTTTCTTAACTAAAAACTAACCTTTAAAAAAACTATTACATAATGCAAATATCTGAATTTAAATTAGTTCGTTCTGTTAATATTATGTTATAATTGCTAAAATTATTATTTATTTTTTACCATTTAATTTTTTTTAGACCGATAAAAAGAATTTAACAATATTTTTGTTCTGAAATCTAAGCTTTTGATACATATTATCTTATGTAAAACAAGTTAGGTTTTTATATATTAATTTCATCTTCTACACTAAATATTTTTTAATATCTCACGCTTTTTACTTTAATTTATTAGAATTAAAAATTATTAAATTCGTAGATTGCACCCTTAAAATAGATTAATATTTAAAAATGGAGCCACAAATACCTTATATTCCTGTCAATAAAGTAAGAATTGTTACAGCAGCGTCTCTTTTTGACGGACACGATGCTGCCATAAACATCATGCGAAGAATTATTCAAGCTACCGGTGTTGAAGTCATTCATCTTGGTCATGATAGAAGTGTGGAAGAAGTTGTGAACACTGCTATTCAGGAAGATGCAAATGCAATTGCTATGACATCTTACCAAGGAGGTCACAACGAATATTTTAAATACATGTATGATTTGCTTGCTGAAAAAGGAGCAGGACATATTAAAATATTTGGCGGTGGCGGTGGCGTAATTTTGCCTTCAGAAATCTCAGAATTACACGAATACGGAATAGAAAGAATTTATTCTCCAGACGATGGTCGTGCGATGGGATTACAAGGCATGATAAATGATTTGGTAAAACGTTCCGATTATCCAATTGGAGATAAATTAACTGGTGAATTATCGCACATAGAAGAAAAAAATCCAACTGCAATTGCACGATTGATTTCTGCAGCTGAAAATTTTCCTGAAATTGCTAAGCCGGTTTTCGAAGAAATTCATAAAAAGAATCAAACGTCCAAAATCCCAGTTCTAGGAATTACTGGAACGGGTGGATCCGGAAAATCATCTTTAGTAGACGAATTAGTCCGTCGATTTTTAATTGATTTTCCAGAGAAAACTATCGGATTAATTTCGGTTGATCCTTCAAAACGTAAAACAGGCGGAGCTTTATTAGGCGACAGAATCCGTATGAATGCGATCAATAACTCTCGCGTTTACATGCGCTCTTTAGCTACGCGACAATCCAATTTGGCATTGTCAAAATATGTGGCAGAAGCTGTTGAAGTATTGAAAGCAGCAAAATATGATATTATAATTTTAGAAACGTCTGGAATTGGACAATCAGATACTGAAATTTTGGAACATTCTGATGTTTCATTATATGTAATGACGCCCGAATTTGGTGCAGCAACGCAATTAGAGAAAATCGACATGCTTGATTTTGCAGACTTAGTTGCGCTTAACAAATTTGACAAACGTGGTGCATTAGACGCGATTCGTGATGTAAAAAAGCAATACCAACGCAACCATAATTTGTGGGATGTGGATACCAATACCATGCCTATTTTTGGAACAATCGCTTCTCAATTTAACGATCCAGGAATGAATACGCTTTACAAATCTATCATGGATAAGATTGTAGCAAAAACAGGAGCCGAATTACAATCGACTTTTGAAATTACACGTGAAATGAGCGAGAAAATTTTCGTAATTCCACCACACAGAACACGATATTTATCTGAAATTGCTGAAAACAATAGAAAATACGATGAAACAGCTCTTTCTCAAGTTGAAGTAGCGCAAAAATTATATGGGATTTTTAAAACTGTGGAATCAGTTTCAAACGCAAAACTGAGTTTATCTAAATTTGGTTTAGATTCTGATGAGATTCTGAAACAAGTTCAGAATGACAAATCAGATTTTTTAAAACTTCTTATAGCAGAATTCGACCGAGTAAAAATGAACCTTGATCCCTACAATTGGGAAATTATTTTGACTTGGGACGAAAAAGTAAATAAGTACAAAAATCCGGTTTACAGTTTTAAAGTTCGTGACAAAGAAATTAAAATTGCTACACATACCGAATCGTTATCGCATTCGCAAATTCCAAAAGTAGCTTTACCCAAATACCAAGCTTGGGGCGATATTTTAAAATGGAACTTACAAGAAAATGTTCCCGGAGAATTTCCGTTTACTTCTGGATTATATCCATTTAAAAGAGAAGGCGAAGACCCAAGTAGAATGTTTGCAGGAGAAGGCGGGCCAGAGCGAACCAACAAACGTTTTCATTATGTTTCTGCAGGTTTACCGGCAAAACGTTTGTCAACGGCTTTTGATTCGGTCACCTTGTACGGAAATGATCCTCATATTCGTCCAGATATTTATGGTAAAATTGGTAATGCCGGTGTTTCAATTTGTTGTTTAGACGACGCTAAAAAATTGTATTCAGGTTTCGATTTGAGCCATCCAATGACATCTGTCTCAATGACTATTAACGGACCAGCTCCCATGTTGTTAGGTTTTTTTATGAATGCAGCCATTGATCAGAATTGTGAAAAATACATTATTGAAAATGGTTTGCAAAATGAAGTAGAGGCTAAAATCAATGAAATTTATAAGCAAAAAGGTATAGCGCGTCCTAATTATCAAGGTGATTTACCAGAAGGAAATAACGGATTAGGTTTGATGCTTTTAGGCGTTACGGGTGACCAAGTATTACCTTTAGCGATTTACAACGATATAAAAATGAAGACTTTAGCGCAAGTTAGAGGAACAGTTCAAGCGGATATTTTAAAAGAAGATCAGGCACAAAACACTTGTATTTTTTCTACCGAATTCGCTTTGCGTTTAATGGGCGATGTGCAAGAATATTTCATTAAAGAAAACGTTCGTAATTTTTATTCGGTTTCTATTTCAGGTTATCATATTGCAGAAGCGGGAGCCAATCCAATTACGCAATTGGCATTCACTTTGGCAAACGGATTTACTTACGTAGAATATTATTTGAGTAGAGGCATGAATATTAACGACTTTGGTCCGAATTTATCCTTCTTTTTCTCTAACGGAATTGATCCAGAATATGCTGTAATTGGTCGCGTTGCTAGAAAAATTTGGGCGAAAGCCATGAAAAATAAATACGGAGCCAACGAAAGAGCGCAAATGTTGAAATACCACATTCAAACTTCTGGCCGTTCGTTACATGCCCAAGAAATTGATTTTAACGACATTCGTACCACGCTACAAGCGTTGTATGCAATTTACGACAACTGTAACTCGTTACATACGAATGCTTATGATGAAGCGATTACAACACCAACGGAGGAATCCGTTCGAAGAGCTATGGCCATTCAGTTGATTATCAATAAAGAATTAGGTTTGGCGAAAAACGAAAATCCAATTCAAGGTTCATTTATTATTGAAGAATTAACGGATTTAGTGGAAGATGCTGTTCTACAAGAATTTGACCGAATTACAGAACGAGGTGGGGTTTTAGGCGCGATGGAAACCATGTACCAACGTTCTAAAATACAAGAAGAAAGTTTGTATTATGAAACCTTGAAACACACAGGTGAATTTCCAATTATTGGAGTAAATACCTTCTTGAGTTCAAAAGGTTCTCCAACGGTTATTCCGGCAGAAGTAATTCGTGCTACTGAAGAAGAAAAAGCGTATCAAATAGAAATGCTAACTAATCTACAAAAAGCAAATCAAACTTTAGTTTCCAATCAAATTGATTTGTTGCAAAATGCGGCAATTAATAACGAAAATATTTTTGCTTTATTAATGGAAGCTACTAAAGTATGTTCATTAGGACAAATTACTAGTGGATTATTTGAAGTGGGCGGGCAATACAGACGCAATATGTAATATTGACAACTTCTCCAAATATTTTTATTAATGTTCATTCGGTTCAATATGAATTAAGACGTGACCTAATTCTGAAATCTGACTTCTTAAAGTGTCTTTTAATTTGTGAGCTAAATCATGCCCTTCTTTAACCGAAATAGTTGCATCTACAATCGCATGTAAGTCAACATGATATTTCATTCCTGCTTTTCTGATAAAGCATTTTTCAGTTCCTAAAATTCCTTTTACTTTTAAGGATTCTTGGCGAATGTTTTCAACTAAATCATCATAACGATGTTCATCCATAATTTCGCCTAAAGCAGGTCTGAAAATTAGATAACTGTTGTATAAAATAAAAAAGGAAGCCAATAAAGCTGCCCAGTCATCTGCAGATTCGTAGCCTTTTCCTAAAAGCAAAGCAATTGAAATTCCTATAAAAGCGGCAATTGAAGTAATAGCATCACTTCTATGATGCCAAGCATCTGCTTTAAGCGAAGAACTATTTGTGATAATACTTTTTTTCATTACCATTTGAAACGAAAATTCTTTCCAACCTATAATTAAAGCCAACACTATTAATGTCCATGATTTGGGTAAATCATGAGGTGTACCAATGTTTAGTATGCTTTCGTAGGCAATAATAGTAGCTGATGTAATTAAAAAACCTACAACTAAAAAAGTAATTAAGGGTTCCGCTCTTCCATGGCCATAAGGATGATTTTCATCTGCAGGTCGGTTAGAATATTTAATACCAAACAATACCAAGCAAGAAGCAAAAATATCCGTTGTTGATTCAATAGCATCAGCCATTAACGCATAAGAATTTCCAAAAAAACCAGCCAATCCTTTTATAATCGCCAAGATTGTATTGCCAATAATACTGAAATAAGTGGCTTTTATAGCGGTTTGCTCATTTGTCATTTTTTTATTATTTAATTTGTATTAAATCACTAAAATCAATTTAAAACGATACTTTTTACTTTTCACTTTTTTTAACCATGAACAGTAACACCTTCACCATATTTAGCAATAACATCTGCTTCGAATGCCAACCAAGCTTTCCAACGTTTTTCTACATCGATATTTCCAGCATATTTTCTGGCTAAATTTATAAAAGTGGTGTAGTGTGCGGCTTCACTTTCCATTAAATCTCTATAAAACTCAGCTAACTCTTCATCTTTTAAATTCTCTGAAAGTACTTTAAAACGTTCGCAGCTTCTGGCTTCAATCATGGCTGCAAAAAGCAAGCGCTCTATCAAACCACATGCTCTACTTCCGTCAGATGATTGCTTCATGAATTTGGCTAATTCATTTACATAATCGTCTTTTCTTTCTCTTAAAAATTCGTAACCACGCGCCTTTATAATATCATGAACCATTTGAAAATGTTGCATTTCTTCAATAGAAATAGCGGTCATTTCAGTTACCAAATCTTCTTTTTCAGCATTATTAATAATAAGCATTATAGCATTTGTTGCGGCTTTTTGTTCGCACCAAGCATGGTCACTTAAAATATCTTCTAAGTTTTCTTCTACTATATTTGCCCAACGTGGGTCGGTGGGTAATTGCAATCGTAAAATAGACATATTATTGAAGGTTTTTAGGTTTATTATATTGTTTAAAAAGTGTATTTGTCAAAAAAAAGGCATTATCAATAATGCCTTTTTTATTTAATGTTACTTTATTTTTTGAATCTACTAAAAAACAAACATGGCTCTTTCGCCCATTAGTTCGTTTACTTCAGCTGCTACTTCTTCTAAAACAGCTTCATTAGTATAGTTCATTAATACTTTATCAATTAGGGCTACAACAGTTTCCATGTCTTCTTCAACTAATCCACGTGTTGTGATTGCTGGTGTGCCAACACGAATTCCTGAAGTAACAAATGGTGATTTATCATCAAATGGCACCATATTTTTGTTTACGGTAATTTCTGCTTTTACCAATGCGTTTTCGGCATCTTTACCTGTAATATTTTTGTTGCGTAAATCAATCAACATCATGTGATTATCTGTACCACCAGAAATTAATGTATAACCTCTTTTGTTGAAAGCCTCAGCCATAGCTTTTGCATTTTTTTGCATTTGTAACGCATAACGGAAAAATTCATCTGTTAAAGCTTCACCAAACGCCACTGCTTTAGCGGCAATAATATGCATTAAAGGTCCACCTTGATTTCCAGGAAAAACCGACATATCTAAAATATGACTCATCATTCTAATATCTCCTTTAGGAGTAGTTAATCCCCAAGGGTTTTCAAAATCTTTTCCCATCATAATTAAACCGCCACGTGGACCACGTAATGTTTTATGAGTTGTAGTAGTTACAATATGGCAATGTGGAATTGGATCGTTTAATAATCCTTTTGCAATTAATCCAGATGGATGAGAAATATCGGCTAACAAAAGTGCACCAACAGAATCTGCAATTTCGCGAAAACGTTTAAAATCCATATCACGAGAATAAGCAGATGCGCCTGCAATAATCATTTTAGGTTTTTCTTTTGTTGCAATTTCTTGAATTTTATCATAATTTAACATTCCAGTTTCTTTTTCTACACCATAAAAGCTTGCAGTGTATAATTTTCCTGAAAAATTTACTGGTGATCCATGTGTTAAATGCCCACCGTGAGACAAATCGAATCCTAAAATTTTATCTCCTGGTTGTAGGCAAGCTGCAAAAACAGCAGTATTTGCCTGCGAACCCGAATGAGGTTGCACGTTGGCATATTCAGCTCCAAATAATTCTTTTACTCTATCAATAGCGACTTGCTCTACAATATCTACTACTTCACAACCGCCATAATATCTTTTTCCAGGATATCCTTCAGCGTATTTATTGGTTAAACAAGAACCAGCTGCTTCCATTACCTGGTCGCTCACAAAGTTTTCTGAAGCAATTAATTCAATTCCATGAATTTGTCTGTCTTGCTCGTCTAAAATAAGGTCAAAAATAAGTTCGTCGCGTTGCATTTGAATGTATAAATTTAAATTTTGTCAAAAATACGAAAAATGTTTGGAAAATTGAATGGATAGTTTAATTTTGATTGCTCAATTATCAACAAAAATATACAAAAAATAGATATGCCAAATTATGCTAACGATCCAAGTAAAAAATCTTGGTTAGAGATTAAAAATGAAAGTGATTTTCCTATTCAAAATATTCCATTTGGGGTTTTTATTACCAAAGAAGATGTAATTACCATCGGAACCAGAATTGGTGACTATGCTATTGATATGGGTGCTTTACAACAATTAGGTTATTTTGAAGGCATCGACCTTACGGACGATATGTTTATGCAAGATACGCTTAACGATTTTATTTCTGACGGAAAGAAAACTTGGCGTTTAGTACGAAATAGATTATCGGATATTTTTTTAGATTCCAATCCAAAATTAAGAGATAATGATTCGCATAAAAATGTTGTAATTTTTAAGATTGATGATGTAGAAATGTTATTACCTGTGCAAATCGGTGATTACACAGATTTTTATTCTAGTAAAGAACATGCAACAAACGTTGGGAAAATGTTTCGCGATCCAGAAAACGCCTTATTGCCAAACTGGTTGCATATTCCTGTAGGTTATCATGGTAGAAGTTCTACAATTGTGCCAAGTGGTATTCCGATTCATAGGCCATACGGACAAACGTTACCAAATGGTGAAACACAACCCGTTTTTGGACCTTCAAGATTGGTGGATTTTGAATTAGAAACGGCTTTTATTACTACTGATGCCAATATAATGGGAGAACCTGTTGCTGTGGAAGATGCTGAAGAATGCATTTTCGGAATGGTTTTATTCAATGATTGGTCGGCAAGAGATATTCAAAAATGGGAATATGTGCCATTAGGTCCCTTTTTAGCGAAAAACTTTGCTTCATCTATTTCGCCGTGGATTGTTACATTAGATGCATTACAACCATTTAAATGTGCTTCTCCTGAGCAACATCCAAAGCCATTATCTTATTTGCAACAAACGGGTAATCATGCTTATGACATTAATTTGCAAGTGGCCATTCAACCAGAAAATTCGGTAGAAACAATTTTGTCAAACTCAAATTTCAAATACATGTATTGGACGATGAGTCAGCAATTGGCACACCATACAATTAATGGTTGTAGAGTAAATTCTGGAGATATGATGGGAAGTGGAACCATTTCTGGACCTACTCCAGATTCTTTCGGTTCGATGTTAGAATTATCTTGGGGTGGACAAAACCCAATCAAAATGAATGATGGTTCGGAACGTAAATTTGTTAACGATAATGATACCGTAATAATTAGAGGATATTGTAAAAATAATGAGGTAAGAATTGGTTTTGGCGAAGTATCTAGTAAATTATTGCCTGCAATAGATTTGAAATTTTAAATTAAGCACGCTGTTGTTTCCCAAATTTAAAAGTGTATATATGAAAAGAATTATTTTACTATTACTAACCTTGTTTTTGTTTTCCTGTGGAATAAAAAAAACGCAGTCTATGTTAAGTAATGGCGATTATGATGGCGCTATTGAAAGAGCTTTAGATGGTTTAAGAACAAATAAAAATGCCAAAGGAAATCAAGATTATGTATATCTTTTGGAAGAAGCATTTGCCAAAGCGAAAGAACGTGATTTAAATAATTTATCATTATTGGTAAAAGAACAAAATCTAGCAAATTTGGAAAAAATCTATAATTTGTATAATCAATTACACAATCGACAAGATAGAATAAGAGGTGTTTTACCTTTAATGTTATTGAAAGAAAACAGAAACGCTATTTTTCCTTTTAATGATTATTCTAACGAATTAATTGCGAGTAAAGCTGATTTGTCTATTTATTTATACAATAATGCAAAAAAACTACTTGCTTCTAAAAATAAATTAGTCATTCGTGAAGCGTATGATGATTTAGCTTACTTAGATAAGTTAAATCCTAACTATAAAGATGTTCTTGATTTAATGGATCAAGCGAAATTTAAAGGAACTGATTTTGTATTTGTGTCTACTAAAAACGAAACAAATTTGGTTATTCCATCTCGTTTACAGGATGATTTATTGGATTTTAGTACTTACGGAATTAATGATAAATGGACAGTTTATCATAATAAAAAACAAAGTGATATTTTTTATGATTTTTCATTGGTTGTAAATTTCAGAGAAATTAAAATTTCACCAGAACAAGTTCGAGAAAAACAATTTGTTAAAGAAAAACAAATTAAAGACGGAACAAAACCACTTTTAGATGACAAAGGTGTTCAAGTTAAAGATTCTGAAGGTAAACCTATGGTTGTAGATGTTATGAAAACAATTTCAGCAAGCATTTATGAATTTACCCAATTTAAATCTGTACAAACCACTGCTAAAGTTGAATTTCACGATTTGAATACGAAACAATTAATTGATGCCTATCCGTTATCAAGTGAATTTGTTTTCAATTATATATATGCCAATTATAATGGTGATAAACGAGCTTGTGAACAAGATTATTTTCAATATTTTGACAGAAGAGCGGTGCCGTTTCCAACAAACGAACAAATGGTTTATGATTCAGGTGAAGATTTAAAAGCAAAATTGAAATCTATAATTTCAGGCAACAGATTTAGAAGATAAATAATGAATAAAGAAATCGCTTTTAAAATTTTAAAAGCGATTTTTTTTATTTTAAATTAAGTAAACTGCTTTAAATCTTCTGTAGAGATACTATCGTGTGATTCATTAAAAACAGCTTTTCCATTTCTGATCACTACTATTTGTGGCGATTGATGAACGACATTATACTTGCTTGCAATTTCATTAGACAAATCTCTGTGATTTAATAAATCTAATAAATACCAATCTATTTTTTCTTCAGGATAATTAAATTCGGCATCAAATTGTTTTAATGCCATTCGGCTGATACTACATCTTGTACTGTGTTTGAAAAGGACAACCGGTTTTGTTTGAGAAATTTCATCTATTTCATCAAATTGTTCCATTTTATCTAATGTAAAAAATTTTACTTCTTCTTTTGATTTTTCTTTTGAATTTGATGGGTTTTCTTTAAAGATATTTTTTAAAAAGTTCATTTTTGTTTATTTTTTTTGACAATTTGCCATTAGGAATTTATATTAACTTATTTTTTACAAATATAATACAACTTATGTTGAATTAAAAAGTTATAAAATAATAGTATATTTGAAAACGATTTTTCACCCACATTATGAATAAAATTAATGAACCTAGTTGAATTATTTGCTCAGCACGACTTTTCTATTTTAATAATAATTGCCATTGCCTCACTTTTCGCTGGATTTATTGACGCTGTTGTAGGCGGCGGCGGATTAATTCAGTTTCCTGCTTTTATGATTTTGTTTCCAAATTCAACCATTCCAACTGCTTTTGGGACCAACAAAATAGCTGGACTTTCAGGAACTTCAATAGCTGCAGTTCAGTACGCAAAAAGAGTGAAGTTCGATTGGAAATTATTGTTAATTACTGCTATTAGTTCATTTATTTTTTCTTTTATTGGTGCGAAACTGGTCAGTAGAATTGATGTAAATATTCTGAAACCTTTTATCTTTTTCATGTTAATTGCAATTGCCATTTATACATTTAAAAAGAAAGATTTTGGTTCTTACACTACAAAAATATTGACCGACAAAAAAAAGTATTTATTTGGATTTTTATTAGGTGTTACCATTGGTTTTTATGATGGTTTTTTAGGCCCAGGAACAGGAAGTTTCTTGGTTTTAGGATTTGTAGCGCTTTTAGGATTTGAGTTTTTAGAAGCATCTGCTTATGCGAAAATAATTAACTGCATCACCAATATTTCAGCACTTTACGTGTTTATTTCGCAAGGAAATTATATTTTAGAAATTGCAATTATTATGGCGATTTTCAATATATCAGGAAGTATAATTGGAACCAGAATGGCCATTTTAAAAGGCAACCAATTTATTCGTAAATTATTTTTATTTGTTGTAGTCCTAATGATTTTTCGTTATGGATATGATGTTTTTTTTAGTTAGATTTGTTATCATTATAAAAATCCCAAATTTATAATTTATGAAGTTTACAGCAATCTTTTGTTTTAAATAAAAATAAAAAATGATAGTTACAATTACAAACTCACAACTTTCGGCAACCATAAATACTTTCGGTGCCGAATTAATTTCACTAGTAAAAAATAACAAAAATTACATTTGGCAAGTGGACGAAACTTATTGGAATAAAACCTCACCGGTATTGTTTCCCATTGTCGGTCGTTTAAAAAATGATAGTTATACATTTAATGGAAAAACCTATCAGCTATCACGACACGGATTTGCCAGAAATATGGAATTTACTTTTGATAAAAAAAGTGATTCTCAAGTTATTTTTGAGCTTAATGAAACCGAAGTAACAAAAGCAATTTATCCTTTTAATTTTAAGTTGTTACTAGCTTATACGTTACTGGATAACGAATTAGTTATTGAATACTTTGTTCGAAATCAATCGGATGAGGTACTTCCTTTTTCTATTGGAGCACATCCTGCTTTTGCAATATCAGATAAATTTGAGAATTATTCGTTACAATTTAATGCTGCTGATACTTTTGAAACCCACCATTTAGAAAATGAAAGTTTTAATGGGAAAACAACTTTAGTTGAAACAAAAAACAATGCTATTTCTTTAAATTATAATTTATTCGAAAAAGATGCCTTGGTTTTTAAACAACTAAATTCTGATGAAGTTATTCTAAAAAACAAAGAAAATCCAATTCTAAAAGTAAGTTTTGATCATTTTCCATATTTGGGAATTTGGACTAAAGAAAACGCACCGTTTTTATGTATAGAACCTTGGTGTGGTTTAGCAGATTCAATTAATCACAATGGAAATTTAGAAGACAAAGAAGGCATGAATCACTTGTCCGCAGGAGAAGATTTTTTAAGGGCCATAAGAATCGAAATTTTAGAATAATTAATCCAATAAATCTATGTTCCAATAGGGTCACACAAGTGGGATTTTTTTTTAAAATATTTTTAATTCTACTTTTTTTAAACAAAATAATTTAAAAAATTTTGACTCATTTTATGAATAGATTTTTAAATTTACTAAGTTTGTATATACTAACTTTAAAACCAACTGTTTATGAATCTAAAAAACTACTTTTCAGTACTCTTTTGTTTTTTTGCCTCTTTTGTTTTTGCTCAACCGCCAGCTTATGTTCCTACTTCTGGTTTACTTGCTTGGTGGGGCATGGCTGACGCAACAGACGCAACAACCAATGGAAATACATTATCACCTTTTAATTTAACTGCAACAACCGATCGATTTGGAAATGCAAATTCAGCATATTCTTTTAATGGCACTTCGAGTTATTTAACGCGAACAAGTTTCGGACACACCTTTACGCAAGCCGGTAATTTTTCAGTTTCTATTTGGGTCAAAAAAGCAAATAATACTAGCGGTAATGTTGCTATTATGAGTGGTAGTACAGCTAGTTTGAATTTCATATGGTTGGTTCAATGTGACGCAACTAAGGCTATTTTTGGGACTAACAAACAACAGTCTGCCTGGTTTTGGACCAATGCAACAACTAATTATGTACTCAATCAATGGGAACATTATGTAGGCGTTTACTCCGGAAACACGATGACTTTTTACAGAAATGGTGTTTTGCAAGGAACTACCACAAACTCACATACGAGTGTGAGCCAAGCCCTTCTTCCTTTATGGATTGGTCGCGGGGTTTCTGGAGATTATTTTGCGGGTAGTTTGGATGACATTGGTATTTGGAACCGAGCGATTACGCCTAATGAAGTAGCCGTATTGTACCAAGGAACCTTAGGATTGAATGATTTTTCTGCTTCTAAAGTATACGTATTTCCAAACCCAGCTACAAATATACTTCAATTGGAAGTTGACGCTCAAAACATTGGAAAAACATATCAAATTATTGATGAATTGGGAAGAACGGTAAGCACACAAACGATTACTGCCAGTTCTTCCGAAGTTGCTGTTGCTGCTTTGAAAACCGGTATGTATTTTTTGAAAATTGAGGGTGCTTCTCCTGTGAAATTTATAAAGAATTAATTTTTGGTTTAACTTACATCAGTTTATTTTGCAGACAATTTTAGTAGTAAAATAAATTTATAATAATAAAAAGACCTCTTATGAAAATAAGAGGTCTTTTGGTTATTATGGAGATAGAAGATTTATCTTCGAACTTTTGAGACTAAAATCTTCTTCAAAAAACAGTTTCTGCTTGTAATTAATAGTGATATATCAACAAGTAAAATCTGTATATTATTTTATAACCCAAAGCGGGATTTAGTAAGATCAAAATGGGTTAATGCTTCAGAAGCCGTTAATCCTCTACCTTTGTAAATACGTGTAAGTGCTATTTTTCCAGAGAGATTAAAAAACCCAGGGTTACCAAAATTTGGAGTTATTGTGCCAATTACATTTAATTTATTAGACATTAAGGAGGCTGGTAATGAATAAGTTAGTTTAGAAATACCATCAAGATATATAGTAGCCTGCCCAGAAGTTCTTGATAATACAATGTGTTTCCAAGCGTTTAAAGTAAATGAAGTTCCAGATCCTGGACCTGAAAGCCAACTCGAATTATTATTGGAATGCAATACGCCTAAATTACCTTGATAAGCACTTAATCTAATAGCAGCATAATTAGTCGCTTCATCTACATTAATTGATAAAAAATTTGGGTGTTCATTTGATGGAGTCATATAAATCCACAGCTCAACAGTAAAATCGCCTGATCCAAAATCAAAGTCAGTGTTAGTGGGTAGTAGCACATATGGATTAGGTCTTTGACCATTTTCATATCCATTAAAAACTAAGCTTCCTTGATTAGCTAAATTGTAGGTAACACTATTTACTAGCGTGCCATGATTCCCTTTTCCTGATAAGTCTGTCCATGTAGTCCCTGATCCAGGGTAACTAGACGTATTGCCTGCATCCAAATTCAAAACCAGGCCTGCCGTTACCAATGCAGGTGGACCCACCGGCGCCACATAATTATTATTTCCACCAAACATAGTTCGTTGTGCATTGGAAATAAATGCAGAAAAGAAGAATAATATGGTGATTAGTTTTTTCATAAAATTTGTTTAATAATACCCAAAGCGAGATTTGGTCAGATCAAAATTGGTTAACACTTCAGTAGATGTTAATCCTTTGCCCTTGTAAATTTTGGTAGTAGCGATATTCCCTGAAAAACTGTAGTAACCATTTGATCCAAAGAAATCTCCGATACGTGAATTTTGTTGAGCTAGAAGTGAGCCGGGTAGCGAATAGGTTAATTTTGAAACCCCGTTTACATAAACGACTGCCGAACCAGCAATTCTAGAAACGACAATATGTTGCCAGGCATTCAAGGTGATGGCGAAACTACCTCTACCTACGTGACTATTACCATCATAGGAATGCAATAGATTCATTTTACCGTCCCAATATTCAATTCTAAATGCCGCATAACTTAACCCGTTAACATTAAGGGAAATGATACAAGGGTGTGCATTCCCAGTTGTTGTATAGGCCCAAAGCTCCACAGTGAAATCATCCGCTCCAAAATCTAAATCAGTCGATCTAGGCAAATCTACATACGGATTATACCCTCCACTTCCAACGACGGAACCGTTCCCATTAAATACCAAATACCCTTGATTAGCAGAATTGTAGGTAACACCATTTACTAGCGTGCCATGATTCCCTTTTCCTGATAAGTCAGTCCACGTTGTTCCGGTACCAGCATAACTCGCGGAATTCCCAGCATCTAAATCTAAGACTAGAGCGCTAACTAAAGATGGAGGGCCTACAGGCGCCACGTAATTATTATTTCCACCAAACATAGTTCGCTGCCCATGGGAAGTGAATGCAGAAAGAAGTAATAAGAGGGTGAATATTTCTTTCATTAAATTATCGTTGGATGTGGTATTTAATAATCGTTAATTGATGTTGTATTTTGCTTTATTGTCATTGTAAATTTGACTTATTTCTGAGGCACTTAGTTCTCTATTAAAAAAAAGTATCAACGCAATATTGGCATCCATATTCACTCCAGCGCCATCATCTCTCACCCAACCTATACACACTTTATTGGCAGCAGTATTTGGGATATTATTAGTTAATGAAGCCGATTTATCTAAATTTCCATTCACATATATTGTTTCTGTGCTATTTCCAAAAGTAGTAGCTACGAAAACATAGGAAGTTGAAGCCGGCGCAACCCCGGATGAATTTGACCAAGTTCCTAATCCTCCGCAAGAACCACCAGAATATTTGCCTCCAGCTCCAATAGTAAGCGGGTGTATTTGGGTCCCTGAACAAGAATTATCTCCTGGTCCAACACTCAATAGAAATCGGGAAGAGGTGGTTGTATTTGGTTTAAAAAAGGCAATTGCAGTGTAAGGACTATTTCCTAACGGTAAATTATTATAAGTTGTGGAAGCCATCGCTCGTAATGGGTTAATTGCATTGGTAGTTTTAATTACCTTAATGCCATTATCGATAATAAATTGAGGAGAAGGCGTAGACCAATAAATATGATTATTACTTCCACTGATATCCAACCAAGTAGTTCCAGAACCGGAGTAACTTAATGGATTACTGGCGTCCAAGTAAAGTACCAATCC
>CAMCVI010000017.1 GCA_945881885.1 Chryseobacterium gleum
GAAATTTCAGAATTATTAAGTAGAATGCTTAAAATGCGCGGCATCAATCATAATGTATTGAATGCAAAAATGCATAAAAGTGAAGCTGAAATTGTAGCAGAAGCAGGAAAATCAGGTGTGGTAACTATCGCTACAAACATGGCAGGTCGTGGAACAGATATTAAATTGTCACCAGAAGTTAAAGCAGCTGGCGGATTAGCCATTATAGGAACAGAACGACATGATTCTCGTCGTGTTGACCGACAATTACGAGGTCGTGCGGGTCGTCAAGGTGATGTGGGAAGTTCGCAGTTTTATGTTTCTTTGGAAGATAATTTAATGCGTTTGTTTGGATCGGATAGAGTCGCCAAAGTAATGGACAGAATGGGATTAAAAGAAGGTGAAGTGATTCAGCATTCTATGATGACAAAATCTATCGAACGTGCACAGAAAAAAGTTGAAGAAAACAACTTTGGAACTCGTAAACGTTTATTAGAATATGATGATGTTATGAATTCACAACGTGAAGTGGTGTACAAACGTCGCCGTCATGCCTTACAAGGTGAACGTTTAAAAGTAGATATCGTAAACATGATTTATGATACTTGCGAAGTTGTAGTAGAAAATAATAAAATCGTAAATGATTTTAAAAACTTCGAATTTCAATTAATACGTACGTTTTCAATTAGTTCTCCAGTAACGGAATCAGATTTTGCAAAATTAAGCGTACAACAAATTGTTGCCAAAACTTACAAAGCAGCTTACGCCTATTACGAAGAAAAAGTAGTTCGTGATGCAAAAGAAGCCTATCCAATTATTAAAGATGTTTATGAAAACAATAATGGTCAATTTGAAAGAATTGTAGTACCGTTTTCTGACGGTATAAAGACTTTAAATGTGGTTACCAATTTAACAAAAGCCTACGAATCAGAAGGGAAATCGTTAATTACAGATTTCGAAAAAAATATCACTTTGGCAATTGTAGATGAATCTTGGAAAAAGCATTTACGTAAAATGGATGAAATGAAACAATCGGTTCAATTAGCAGTGCACGAACAAAAAGATCCTTTGTTAATTTATAAATTTGAAGCTTTTAAATTATTTAAAGCCATGATTGAACAAGTAAATAAAGATGTGATTTCGTTTTTATTTAAAGGTGAATTGCCTTCGCAAAACGCTAATAATATTCAGGAAGCCAAACAAGTTACTAAAAAATCAAATTATACCGAATCAAAAGACACTTTGGATTCAGATGATTTAGCTGAAGCGAATAAACAAGCTGGAAATCAAGCACAACAACGCCCACCAGTAACAGAAACTATTGTTCGCGACCAACCAAAAATCAATAGAAATGACAACGTAACTATCAAAAACGTTTTGTCTGGAAAAAGTGACACTATGAAATACAAAAAAGCAGAACCTTTGTTAGCTTCTGGTGAGTATGTTTTAGTCAACGAATAATAATTATTTGCAAGTATAAAAAAATCCTTAAGAAATTAAGGATTTTTTTTGTCAAGTTTTTTTTAGATAATTACTTTAAAATAGGTTCAAAATTTGGTTTAAAGTAATTTGGTCCTTTCATTACTTTTCCATCTTCACGGTAAATGGGCTTTCCGTCTGCTCCCAATTTACTCATATTACTGCGCTGAATTTCATCAAAAACAGCTTCAATTTTATGTTGCAATCCGTGTTCTAATATTGTACCACATAAAATGTACAACATATCGCCAAGTGCATCTGCGATTTCAACTATATCATTATTTTGAACCGCTTCTAAATATTCCTCATTTTCTTCCTTCATTAAATCAAAACGAAGGTTGTTTTTTTGTGTGCCTAAATCGGCTTTCATGTTTTCGCTTATTCCTAAACCATAAGTGGTATGGAATAATTTTACAGCTTCTAATTGTTTTTGCATAGTGTAATTTTTAACATTATTTAAAATTCGATAATTTGTGCACCTATTTATTTGAAAAATTTTAATGCCATAAAATTATATTTTAAAACTTGTTATACTTAAATTTGTTAAAAAATTTATCAACATGTTTTCAAAAGGACAAACTGTATTCGCTATTTTATTTGCCATTTCTTTTATCATCATTATCGTTTTTATGTATTTAAAGGATAAAAGCATTCATAAACAGCAGTATAAAGGTGTAAAATGGATTTTATTAGGTTTTTTACTTTTTATTTTATTCTTATTTTTAATAAAGGGTTACATAAAAGAATAATTTATTACATTTGATTTTTATCCCCAAAAAAATGAAAATATTAAAATATTTATCGCTTTTATTTCTGCTATTCCTTTTGGCGTTTGTGGTTTTTGTTGCTACACAACCAGCAACTTACGAAATCACAAAACAAAAAGAGATAAATACACCAAGTAATTTTGTTTTTGAATATGTAAACGATTTTTCCAATTGGAATGATTGGCAACAATTTAATACAGAACAAAATGTTGAATTTACCACTTCGCAAAATACTAAAGGCGAAAAATCCTACGTAAAATGGAATCCACAGAGTGCTATTATTACCACTTTTGCACAAAAAGATTCTATATCGCAACTCTTTATTCAAGAAGACAATAAGCAAACATTGCATTGGAAATTTAAAAAATCAGGGAACAATACGTTAACATCAGTAACAATTAAAGGTGATTTGTCGTTTACAGAAAAAATTTATTCTGTGTTAAATGGAGGAATTACTAGTTATGTTGGTCCTCAGATAGCAGAAAGTTTAAATAAAATCGGCAACTATTTTGAAAGTGAATTAGGCGTGTACGATATAAAAGTGGATGGATTGGTTAACAGACCTGCTATTAATTATTTAGAACAAAAAGATTCTTGTGCGGTAAAAGATTTTCCTAAAAAATCCAAAGCATTGTTAAAAACAATGAAAAATTTTATTAAATCAAATGATATAGAAACATTAGAAGTACCATTTATACTTTTCCTAAATGAATCAAACGAAAATAAAATTGTTTATGCCATGTGCGTTCCGGTTAAAGAAAAAGTATTCACAACGCCAGATAGTCAAATTCAAGGTAAAAACTACAATTCATTTTTAGCCATTAAAACCACATTAAAAGGCGATTATTCTCACATGAAAAAGGCGTGGGATAAAACAAGAAATTATATTATTTCTAAAAAATTTAAAGAAGACAAAAAAGGAACTTACATTGGAATTTATAAAAAATCAATTCCTGAAGTAAATGAACCTTCTAAATGGGTTACAGAAATTTACATTCCAATTGTAAAAAAAGAAGTGGCTCCAAAAAAAGTAATTATTATAGATAGCACAGCAATTTCAACTGCTGAAAAAGAAATTTAGCTATTTACTCATTTCAATAGTAATCATATTATTTGTCATTTTCGGACCAAAGCTTTTTACTTTTGTCGTGCACAACACGTATAAGTTATTATTAAAAACGGGAATTGTAGTTGTGGAATAGCGATTTAAAGTGTCGGTTATTTTAATAGCGTATCCTTTTTCTTCTGGAATAAAATTAGCTTTCAATTGTAAAAAATACTGATCTTCACAAATATTATAAAACCATTTTTCTTCTGAATTTGCTAAAATCACTTTGTAATTTTTAGCAAAAGTTAGTGTTTTATCCTTGTTAATTAAACTGTACTCATTATTTGTATTGACTACTTCATTTCCTTGGCTATCAATTAAAGTAATCTGCAAATTATTTATAATTTTTTTGGTAGCGCTATCTATTGGATTAGCTACCAAATAGGTTGTAAAATCAAAACCACAATGCGGCAAGCCATCTTGCGAAAAACCAAATGTGGAAAATAAAATAAATACTAAAAATTTCTTCATGTAAAAACAAGTCGCAAATTACGAACCAATATTATATTAAAATTGTGGTGTAGTTAAATAAGCATATATTTTTTCGCGTTGCAAATCAGTAAGTTTGGTGTTTTTTTGCATACGCAAGACAATTGGTTTCCATTGTTCGGCATTAAAACTTTCTTTTTCATACAAACTATGACAATCGGCACAATTGGTAGTGTACAAATTTTTACCTTCTACTAAAGTTTCAGCTGTAATAATTAAGTTTTCCGATACTGTTTCTGTTACATCAGCTAGTGGAGCCTTTTCTATTATCGGTGCAATGAACTTTTTAGTTGCACAACCATATAAAAATGCTAAAGCAACTAATCCTACTAATAATCTTAACTTCATGTTTAGTTTTTTAGATTTTCAAATATAAAAAAAATCCGTGTCGAATTGTCATCGAAACGGATTTTTATATTTATTTTTTACTCAATTCTTACTAAATATTGCCTGCTCTTATTTAACATCCATTAATTCAACGTCAAATACCAAAGTAGCATCTGGTGGAATAACGCCTCCAGCACCAGCACCTCCATATCCTAAATACGATGGAATTACAAAACGAGCTTTATCGCCAACCTTTAACAAAGCAATACCTTCATCCCAACCTGCAATAACTTGTCCCACTCCTAATTGAAAATCAATAGGTTGTTTTCTTTTATAAGAAGAATCAAAAACTTCACCATTTTCTAAAGCACCTTGATAGTGAACAGAAACTTTTTTACCTTTTTCTGCTTCTTTACCACTACCCTTTTGGATAATTTGGTAACGCAAACCGCTTTCAGTTTTTAAAAAACCCGCAGCTAATTTTTCCATAGCCGCTTCAGCAGCTTGCTTTTGTTCTAAAATTCTTTTTTCACGAGAACCTTCAAATGTTCTAAACGCTTCAATAGCATTCCATTTTTCAGCTTCAGCTCCCACTCTAATAATTTCAATTGAATCTAAAGCATCATTTCCAGCCACAGCATCAACAACATCTTGTCCTTCTACAACATGACCAAAAACAGTATGTTTACCGTCTAACCAATTCGTAGGCACATGCGTAATAAAAAATTGCGAACCATTAGAACCTGGTCCTGAATTTGCCATAGATAAAACCCCAGGTTTATCATGTTTTAATTCTGGATGAAATTCATCATCAAATTGGTAACCTGGTCCACCCGTTCCTTGACCTTGTGGACAACCACCTTGAATCATAAAATCAGGAATAACCCTGTGAAATTTCAAGCCATTATAAAAAGGCGTTCCCATTGGTTTAGCTTTGTTTTCTAATTGACCTTCAGCCAAACCAACAAAGTTTCCAACCGTTCCAGGCGTTTTATCGTGAGTTAACTTTACTAAAATTGAACCTTTTGCTGTATTAAATTTAGCGTAAATTCCGTCTTGCATTGCTTTTGATTTAAAATTAAAGTGCAAATTTACTACTTTTTTGAGTATATTTGATTGGTTTTTAAGCAAAATTATATCAAAATGAAATCAATATTTAACAAAACAGACAATCAAGAAATTATTTCAAGAATTAATTCATTAACTCCAGAAACACCAGCATTATGGGGAAAAATGAATGTAGATCAAATGCTAAAACATTGTAACGAAGCTGTTTTAGTAGCATTTAACGAAAAAGAGTTGAAAATAAATTTCATTTTTAAAATTATGGGAAGTTTAATGCGAAAATCGATATTAAACTCACCACAGTTTAGTAAAAATAGCCCAACTGCAAAAGAATTTAAATTTACTGAACGTTTTAATTTTTTAACAGTTCAAAACGAGTTAATTCAAAATTTTTCTCGTTTTCAGCAAGGTGAAAAAGCCATAACTTGTTTAAAACATCCTTTTTGGGGAAAAATGAACAATGAAGATTGGAATAAATTAATGTGGAAACATATAGATCATCATTTACGACAATTTGGGGTTTAAATTAATTGTTTCAAGTTTCAGGTTTCAGGTTTTTGTTGTTTATCTTTGCAACTTGAAACCTGAAACAAAGAAAACAAAATCACCATGCGCGTAGATATAATTACCGTTTTACCAGAATTAATAAAAAGTCCGTTTGAAGGTTCGATGATGAGAAGAGCTATCGATAAAGGCTTGGTAGAAGTCCATTTTCATAATTTACGTGATTATAGTACCAACAAGCAAAAAAGTGTAGACGATTACCAATTTGGTGGCGGTGCAGGTATGGTAATGAATATTCAACCTATTGACGATTGCATTACCAAACTAAAAAGCGAACGCGATTACGATGAAATCATTTACATGACACCAGACGGCGAAACGCTAAACCAAAAAATGGCGAATTCCATGTCGATGTTAGGAAATTTAATAATTTTATGCGGACATTATAAAGGTGTTGACCAACGCGTGCGTGATTTACATATTACTAAAGAAATTTCTATTGGTGATTATGTGTTATCGGGTGGCGAATTAGGTGCTGTAATTTTATGCGATGCCTTATTCCGTTTGATTCCTGGCGTGTTGAATGATGAAACTTCTGCACTGACCGATAGTTTTCAAGATAATTTATTATCACCTCCAATTTATACCCGACCAGCTGAATACAAAGGGATGAAAATTCCAGACATTTTATTGAGCGGTAACTTTCCAGAAATTGAAAAATGGCGCGAACAAAAAGCCTACGAACATACTTTGGCCAGACGTCCAGATTTGTTGGAAGAATAATACAAATTACGATTTTGGATTTACGATTTACGAAAAATCCCGAGTAAAACTCGGGACTTTTATATAAATTAATTCACAAATCCAAAATCGTAAATCGTAAATCGTAAATCGTAAATTACGAATACATTTTAGCGCGTAATTCTTTAATTTTATCGTCTTCTAAATATTCATCAAATGTCATGTAACGGTCAATTGCACCATTTGGCGTAATTTCTAAAATTCTATTTCCAACGGTTTGAGCAAATTCATGGTCATGCGTCGTTAATAAAACAGAACCTTTAAAGTTATTTAACGAGTTATTAAAAGCTGTAATAGACTCTAAGTCTAAGTGATTGGTAGGTTCGTCTAACATTAATACATTGGCACGAATCATCATCATGCGAGACAACATACAACGAACTTTTTCACCTCCAGAAAGCACATTACATTTTTTCAAGGCTTCTTCACCAGAAAAAATCATTTTTCCTAAGAAACCACGAACATACACTTCATCTCGTTCTTCTTCAGTTTTTACCCATTGGCGTAACCAATCTACTAAATTTAAATCTACACCATCAAAAAAGTCATGATTGTCAACTGGTAAGTACGATTGCGTGGTAGTGATTCCCCAATCAAACGTTCCTGAATCTTGTTTTTTCAATCCGTTTAAAATATCATAAAAAGCAGTTGTCGCTCGAGAATCTTTAGAAAAAACTACGATTTTATCACCTTTAGCCATATTTAAGTGCACGTCTTTAAATAATAAATCGCCATCTGATGATGCTGATAAATTTTGTACGTTTAATATTTGATCACCCGCTTCACGTTCGGTTTCAAAAATAATGGCTGGATATCTTCTACTAGATGGTTTAATTTCATCTAAATTTAATTTTTCAATCATTTTTTTACGAGAAGTAGCCTGTTTTGATTTGGCTACATTGGCACTAAAACGACGAATAAATTCTTCTAATTCTGCTTTTTTCTCTTCAGCTTTTTTATTTTGTTGGGCTTTTTGACGAGCCGCTAATTGGCTACTTTCGTACCAAAAAGTATAATTTCCTGAATAATGCGTGATTTTCGCAAAATCAATATCTGAAATATGTGTACAAACGGCATCTAAAAAGTGACGGTCATGCGAAACAACTAAAACCGTGTTTTCATAATTGGCTAAGAAATTTTCTAACCAACCGATGGTTTCAAAATCCAAATCGTTGGTAGGCTCATCCATAATCAACACATCTGGATTGCCAAACAAAGCCTGTGCTAGTAACACACGAACTTTTAATTTACCTTCTAATTCGCCCATTGCGGTATAATGGTGTTCAGCTCCAATTTCTAAATTTGATAATAACGAAGCGGCATCACTTTCAGCATTCCAACCATTCATTTCATCAAATTGCATTTGCAACTCACCTATTCTGTCTGCGTTTTTATCATCATAATCTGCATACAAAGCATCCATTTCAGATTTGAGCGCGTGTAAGGTTTTATTTCCAATTAATACGGTGTCTAAAACTGTATATTCATCAAACATATTGTGGTTTTGGTTTAAAACCGACATACGTTTTCCTGGCTCTAAAATAACCCTACCAGAAGTAGGATCTAATTCACCAGCTATAATTTTTAAAAATGTAGATTTTCCAGCACCATTGGCACCTATAATACCGTAACAGTTTCCTTGTGTGAAAGAGGTATTGACTTCATCGAATAAAATTCTTTTACCAAATTGTACCGATAAATTAGAAATTGTAAGCATGTATTTTTGTTTTAATTTGTTACAAATTTAGCAAAAACCAACGAGTTTTCACAGTTTTATTTTAATATTCTATTTGTAATTTTTAACGCTACATTAACATCTAAACGATTTAAAAACAAATATATTTGCTTCAATCACAAAATAAAACTATGCAAAAAAATTACAATTTCATTAAATTTATTATTTGCTTCGTCCTTCTTACCTCTTTAATTTCATGTAAAGATGGTTTTATGGGAGCAAATCATGTTGCTTATTTTGGTGGTGAAATTGAAAATCCAAAAAACAATTTTGTGGTATTTATGAAAAACAACAAAGCTGTGGATACTTTTTATTTAGATAAAAACAATCGCTTTTTTCATAAATTTGATTCATTAACACCGGGTTTATATAGCTTTAAACACGACCCAGAATACCAATACGTTTTTTTTGACAAAAATGATAGTTTAATGATTCGCCTTAATAGCAATGATTTTGACAATACCTTAATGTTTTGCGGACGTGGAGATGAAAAGAATAATTTTATGATGGAATTGTTTTTAAAAGACATGAAGTTAAAAGACGATTTATTTGATATATATGAAAAACCTGAGAAAATATTTTCAAAATACATAGATGCTTCTAATAAAAATATTACAAATTTATATAACAAGAGAAAAGCATTTATCAATTGGTCAGTAGAATTTGATGAGGTGGCAAAAGCGAATATTTTATTAAATTATGCCTACAAAAAAGAAGCTTTTCCTATAGTACACGAATTTAAAACGGGTGAAAATATTAAAAGAAGTTTGCCTAAAACTTACTATAATTACCGAAAAAAAATTGATGTCAATCAGGCTAATTTATTATACTATTCTCCGTTTATCAATTACATGACAAGTATGCTAAACAATGTTGTATTGACCAATTCAAAAGCAAGTTTGGACGATATGAGTTTGGAAAACAATATTAAAAAACTTGAAATTGTAGATACGCTGATTAAAAACAAACATGTAAAAAACCTGGTTGTAAATAATATTGCCAATATGTATTTGCTTTCAGATCAATGTTCGATTAATAATGGAAAGTTTTTTACTTTATATTCAAAAATGGTTTCAGATGAAAAAATGAAAGCCAAAGTAATGAAAACAGCAAATAATGTTGAAAAACTAAGAAATAATAACGTTTTACCAGCAGTAAGTTTATTAGACACTAACAATAAAACTGTTCAAATTAATGACCTAATTACTAAAAAAACAATCATTTATTTTTGGACCAAACACTCCGAATCTCATTCTTTTTATTCTCACAAAAAAGTAGATGAGTTAAAGGCAAAATATTCGGATATTGATTTTATAGCCATCAATATTAATAACACGCAAGAAGATTGGTTAAAAGAAATTAAAACTAAAAAATACAACAACTCATTAGAATTAAGAGCCACTAATTTTGAGGAATTACAAAATAAATGGGTAATTAATAAAGTATACCGAACGCTAATTATAAATAAAAACGGTACCATAAATAATGCTTTTGTAAGCTTGTTTGATGCCAATTTTGAAACCTATTTACAATAAAAATCTTTACAAAAAACTATAAAAAAAGGCGTCTCGATATTTCGAGACGCCTTTTTTAGGTAGTATAAATATTATTTATTTCCTTTTTCGTAATCTGCAACAAACTGCGCGATACCTAAATCTGTCAATGGATGTTTTAACAATCCAGTGATGGAAGACAACGGGCCTGTCATTACATCTGCACCAATTTTGGCACAATTTACAACATGCATGGTGTGACGAACTGAAGCTGCTAAAATTTGGGTTTCAAAATTATAGTTATCGTAAATTTGACGAATTTCATCAATTAAATTTAAACCATCTGTTGAAACATCATCTAAACGACCTAAAAATGGAGAACAATAAGTAGCACCAGCTTTTGCTGCCAATAAAGCTTGACCTGCAGAAAATATTAAAGTAACATTGGTTTTGATGCCTCTATCTGAAAAATATTTACACGCTTTTATTCCTTCTTTGGTCATTGGTAATTTTACTACGATTTGATCGTGTAAATCGGCTAATTCTTCACCTTCTTTTACCATTCCATCAAAATCTAAGGCGTTTACTTCTGCACTTACATCGCCATCAACTAAGTTACAAATGTCTACATAATGTTTTAAGATATTATTTTTTCCTGTAATACCTTCTTTAGCCATTAATGACGGATTTGTAGTTACACCATCAAGAATTCCTAAAGCTTGTGCTTCTGCAATGTCTTTTAAATTTGCTGTGTCAATAAAAAATTTCATGTTTTTTTGAATTTAAATTTGTTGTGTATTGTTTGTGAATGCAAAATTAGGAAATTGAAATACAATATGCTATTTCTTTCTTCAGATTCTACTTTTTGATTTTATAATTTATAATGATTCATTAGGATTTTTTCGTAAATAGCATCTGGCAAAATACGCTTTAAAACAATAGAAAATTTTTGCATAAAAGCGCCTACTTTATAATGTATACGAGGATTTTTGGTTTCAATAATTTTATGAATTGCTACAGCCATTTCTATTGGATTACTTCCTCCAGAAACGTGTTCATTCATCATATTTAACTGATTTTGATATACCATTTCGTAGGCTGAACCTTTTTGAACTGAGGCATGAAATCTTCTGGAAGCAATATCGGTAGCAAAATCACCCGGAGCCACATTGGTAATATGAATGCCAAAGGATTTTGTTTCCATTCGTAAAGATTCGGTAATTAATTCTAAAGCACCTTTTGAAGAAGAATAAATGCTTCGGAAAGGTAATCCCATATAACCAGCAATTGAAGTAATATTAATAATTAAACCACTTTTTTGAAGGCGCATTTGAGGTAAAACGGCTTTCATAATTTCGATAGGACCAAAAACATTGGTTTCAAAATTATTTTTAATTTCTTCTAACGGAATTTCTTCGAGTGGACCAGTAATCCCTACACCTGCATTATTTATTAAGACATCAATTCTTCCTTCTAATTCTAGAATTTTGGCAACACATACTTGTATAGATTCCGAATTTCTTACATCTAAATCAAGTAATTTTATTTTTGAATGGCTAATTGCAGAAGCATTTCTGCTTGTACCATAAACAATGTAGTTCTTTTCCAATAAAAATTCTCCTATGGCTTTTCCAATTCCTGAGGAACCACCAGTTATAAGTATTACTTTTTTCATTAAAACCAATTGATTTTGTTTGGTAAAATTAAATAAAAAAAAGTGCATACAAAAGTTTGTACGCACTTTAAAAATATTTCAATTTGCAAAATAGTAATTTTATAGTATTTTACTAGCACACATAAAATCGGTTTTAGGAAGACTAGTTGTAGCAATAGCATTAAATCCACCTTCTATTTCCGAAAAGTTTCTATACCCACGCGCTTGTAATATAGAAGCGGCTATCATACTTCTGTACCCGCCAGCGCAATGCATAAAAAAGTGGTCATTTGGATCAATATCGTTTACCCAATTATTAATGTATGCCAATGGTTTACTATAAGCATCTTCTATATGTTCGGCTTCGTATTCGCTTTCTTTTCTTATATCTACTACTTTACTTTCGCCGATGTTAACTTCTCTTTCAAATTCTAAAGCGGTAATTCTATGTACAGTATCTACATCAAATCCAGCAGATTTCCATGCTTCAAAACCACCTTTTAAATGTCCTAATACCACATCAAATCCAACACGAGATAATCGTGTAACGGTTTCTTCTTCTTTACCAAAATCTGTTACTAAAACAATTGGTTGATTTACATTGGCAATTAAAGCACCTACCCAAGGTGCAAAATCACCACTAATACCAATATTTATGGATTGAGGTACAAATCCTTTTGAAAAATCTGACGCATTTCTAGTGTCTAAAATTAAAGCATCGGAATCTTTAACAAGTTGCTCAAAATCGGAAGCAGCAATAGCTTTCATTCCAGTATTTAAAATAGATAAAAAAGAAGGAATTCCTTTTTTATTCATAGTAACATTCATACCAAAATAAGCTGGTGGTGGCAATAAACCATCAGTAACTTCTTCAATAAATTCTGCTTCGGTCATATTTTCCCGAAGCGCGTAATTTTTTTGTTTTTGTTCGCCAATTGTTGAAACTGTTTCTTTGCTCATGTTTTTTCCACAAGCTGAACCTGCACCGTGAGCCGGGTATACAACTACGTCATCTGCCAAAGTCATGACTTTATCTCGCAAAGAGTGAAATAAAATTCCTGCTAATTGCTCTTGCGTCATAGTTGCAGCTTTTTGAGCCAAATCTGGTCGGCCAACATCGCCAATAAATAAAGTATCACCAGAAAATAATGCCGTGTCTTTTCCGTTTTCATCAATCAATAAATAACACGTACTTTCCATAGTATGACCAGGAGTGTGTAGCACTTTAATTTTAATATTTCCAACTTCAAAAATTTGATTGTCTTCAGCTGAAATAATTTCAAATTCTGGTTTTGCAGTAGGTCCGTATACAATTTTCGCACCAGTTTGTGCACTCAAATCTAAATGACCAGACACAAAATCGGCATGAAAATGCGTTTCGAAAATATACTTTAGTTTTACATTATCAGCTTTTAATCTGTCTATGTATGGCGCCGTTTCACGTAACGGATCAATTATAGCTGCTTCTCCATTTGAAATAATGTAATAAGCACCTTGTGCCAAACAACCTGTATAAATTTGTTCTATTTTCATGTGTGTACTATTTTTTTTAATAGAAATTGAAATCATTTTCATTTAATTCGATACAAATTTAATTGTATTTTTTAAATAAAATTGTGATAATTATCATAAGATTATTTTTTTTACAAAGATAATGCTTCTATAATAATGAAATGTGATATATGTTACAATAGATTATATTATATCAATTAATATACTAATTTTAAGTCATCAATTTGATTTTATATTAAATCAAATAGACTATTTTGGTGCTACTTATAATTTGATCAACATTTTTATTTTTAAGTAGACAAGTATATGCATTTAGTATGGTAAACTAATAAAAAATATAGTATTTTTGTAGAGAATTGTATATTTATTTAAGAGCACTTCATAAAATTACATAACAAAAATTCTAGTAATAGATTACTAGTGACTTATTTAAAAATAAAAAATCTATTATGTGGGGATATTATAGAATTTTAGTGTTTTTTAAAGAATTTATAGTTCATAAATTTATGATACTTTTTGTATTATTTTGTGGATTATTTTCAAACACATTTGCTGCCAATACAGGAATTGCTGAAACCAATTATTATTCAAAAAATGCGTTAGCTACAAGTTTTACTACTAATCCAGCTGCTGTTAATGGTACAGTTACAGCCTGTCAAGGACAATCTGTTACCTATACTAACACATCAACAGGTGTGGGAAGCAACCCAACGTATGCTTGGTCTTTTCCAGGTGGGAATACAACTTCCTATTCTACTGCAGGACCACATACTATTACCTATAATACCGCTGGAACATTTACAACTACATTAACAGTTAATGGTGTTAGTAGTAGTGTGAATGTGTTGGTGAATAGTGCAACGCCAAGTAATCCAACAATAAATGTTACTCCAAATGTGGGTTGGGCAGTTACTAATTTTAATAATACTAATTACTTCAATTATTGTGCAGAAGGATCTACTGGGGGGTTATTTTTGTTTTCTACCAATTCAACAAATACCAATGCAAATACACAGCATATTATTAACTGGGGTGATGGTTCGCCAAATACAACATCTACAATAGCTAACATAACGGACGAATTTCATGTATATACCACTAACGGAATTTTTCAAATTACTTATACTGTAATCCTACAATCTGGGTGTAGTTATACCAAAACGTATAATATTTTTATAGGTGCCAATCCTACCGCATCAATTATAAATAGTGGAGTTCCAGTATTATGTAATCCGGGAAGTGTTCAATATTCAATAATACCAGGTGCTCAAAATACTTTTGGAACAATCTATACCTTCCAAGTAAACGATAGTAACCCCACGCAAACGCAAACTTTTACACATGCTCAGGTAATTACGCCTGGATTTTCAGTAATACATAATTTTAATACAGTATCTTGTAATACAAGTTCAAATATTAATGGCACAGTTTATCCTAATTCGTTTCAAGCTTCTATTACGGTATCAAATCCATGCGGAAGTAGTTCGAGTGCAATTGGTCCTATTAACATTCAATCAAAACCAAATGCAAATATTTCAGCAAATCCAGCTAGTAGTCAAATTTGTTTAAATACATTAGTTATTTTTACAGACACTACAATTCCTGGAACAAATATTGGTTCAAGTCCAACTTTTACTTGTTCACAAACTTATAAAAGATATTGGCAAATAACTGGTCCATCAGGAATTTTTTCGGTTCCTGCAACAGGAATTCTTCCCACAAATTCATTTATTTCTGTTGTAGGAAATTTAGGTTTTAATGCAAATTTACCTAATAACCCATCGATTTGGACTAGCACAGCATCGAATGCATTAAATATTACTTTTAATACTCCAGGAACATATAGTATTACTTTATTTACTTCAGGTTTAAATAGTTGTGGAATATCATCACAAACCAAAACCATATGCGTCAACCCAGAAGTTATTGCTGATTTTACACTTAGCGCTACATCAGGTTGTGCGCCAACTACTGTAACTCTTGACAATTTATCTAGTTTGCCTGGTTGTCCTCCAAATACCAATGTTTATGCATGGCTGGTAACGCCTTCAAATCCTTTAAATTGTCCAAATGTAACTAGTCCTGGTTGGAGTTTTACCTCAGGAACGACTTCCTCTTTTGAACCAGAAATTACTTTTACAAGTGCTGGAGTATATACCGTTCAATTAACAACATCACTACAAAATGCCATAGCTGGAACTTTATGTCAACCCGATATAAAAACCCAAACCATAACCATTAAGGATAAACCAAGAACTACACTTACACCACAGATTATTTGTGAGGGCAATCCCATAACTTTAAATCCAACTGTTTTTAATTGTTACGCTACGCAAGCAGTTACATATTCTTGGGATTTTTTAAGTAATCCAGCTGTAACCATTTCCAATATAACTGCTTCAAATCCAACAATTACATTTGCATCACCTGGAACCTATAACTACACTTTAACGCTTACAAATGAATGTGGAAGTAGTACTTTTTCAAGTAGCATTGTTGTAAATCCAGCTGTTCAAATTACTGCTTCTGGTCCTACAGCTACTTGTTTAAACACTGGTATTCAACTTATAGGTTCAATTACGGGTGGGGCTACCACAGGAACATGGACAGCCTCTATAACAGGTGGAACATTTGCACCTAGCGCTACGAATTTATCTCCAACCTATACACCTCCAACTAACTACACAGGAACTATAACTTTTACGTTAACATCTGCTGTTCCAGTAGTACCATGTCCAGCTAAAACAATTTCATTTCCTGTAGTTGTGAATGCACAAGCTACAGCTGAAGCCGGCACATATAATCCAGTTTGTCAAAACGGTTCGTTACAATTAAATGGAATTGTTGGTGGTGCCGCTTCATCAGGTAGTTGGACGTCTTCAAATGGTGGTACTTTTTCGAATGTTAATAGTTTAGCCAGTACTTACTCGCCTCCAGTAGGTTTTATAGGAACAATTGTTTTAACATTAACTACAAATGACCCTCCAGGGCCTTGTAATCCAGAAACAGATACTGTAACAATTACAGTAATACCTACGCCAACTATAAATTCCATTTCGAATGTTGTTGTTTGTCAGGGTGGAAGTGTTGGACCTATTTCTTTTTCAGGAACGAGTGCAACAAATTATTCTTGGACGAATAGCAATCCCTTAATCGGACTTGTAGCTACAGGAACCACCGCAATTAGTTTTACAGGTACAAATACTGGAACTTTACCTATTTCTGGAACCATAACAGTTACACCATTTAATACTAGTGGGGCTACTTCATGTCCAGGTACACCAACTACTTTTACAATAACTGTCAATCCTAAAGGACAAGTTAATACCATTCCAGGACAAGTTGTTTGTAATGGCGATTCTGTAACAATAGCAAATTTTTCTACTAATAATACTGGAGGAACTACTACCTATGCATGGACTAGTAGTAATGCTGCTGTAGGATTAACTACCCCAGGAAGTGGGAACCTACCTGTTTTTACTGCAATTAATAATACTAGTGCTCCTATAAGTACTACAATTACAGTTACACCTACTTTTGAAAATGGAGGTGTAAGTTGTACGGGTACAACTAAAACAATTACGATTACAGTAAATCCGACAGGGCAAGTTAACCAACCAAATAACGTTGTGTTTTGTGCAGGAGCAGCATCAACTGCAATTCCATTTACCAGTTCAAATACGATTGGAACAACAACTTACACATGGACAAATGACACTTTAGGAATAGGCCTTAGTGCATCAGGAACGGGAAGCATTCCTGTTTTTACACCTGTTAACAACACGTCAAGTCCAATAGTAGCAAATATAACAGTTATTCCTACTTTTTCTAATGGGGGTAAAAGTTGTATAGGGCCTTCTAAAGTATTTACCATTACAATAAATCCTAGAGGTCAAGTAAATAATGTTTCAAATATTTCTGTTTGCAATGGAGACACCATTCCTTCATTTCTTTTTTCAACCAATAATTCGGGAGGAACTACTGCTTATAACTGGACCAATTCCAATACATCTATCGGATTATTAGCTTCCGGCTCAGGCAATATTGCTTCATTTACTGCAACAAACTCAGGAAATTCTCCAGTTGTTGCTACTATAACAGTCACCCCAATATTTACAAATACAAACAACTGTAGTGGTACTCCAATTACTTTTACAATTACAGTAAATCCTGCGGCAAAAGTATCTACCGTTACTAATAAAACTATCTGTAACGGCAGCATATTGGCAGCTATAAATTTTGCTACAACAAACACCGGAGGAACTACCACTTATTCTTGGACCAATGACACACCAAGTATTGGTTTAGGAGCATCGGGTAATGGAAATATACCTTCTTTTTCTGCTACCAATACTGGAACAAGTCCTGTCGTTGCGACGATACAAGTTACTCCAAGTTTCACCAATAACGGTGTAAGCTGTTCTGGTACGGCTACAACCTTTACGATAACCGTAAATCCAACAGCTCAAGTAAATGCAATTGCAAATCAAATTTTATGTAATGGATCAACTACTTTTGCTGTAACTTTATCAACCAACAACACTGGGGGAACCACCACGTATAGTTGGACCAATTCAAACTCTGCAATTGGATTAGCACTTTCAGGAACTGGAAATATTAATGCATTTAATGTGACTAATAACACTCCAATTCCAATAATAGGTACAATTACAGTCACCCCATCTTTTTTAAATGGAACACCTGCTTGTACAGGACCTACACAATCATTTACCATCACTGTAAACCCTAGTCCAGCGGTTAGCTTCTCGCCCGCCATTCAAAACATTTGTTCGGGTGATACTTCCGCTTTAGTTACTTTAAGTAGTACTACTTCTGGTGCAACATTCTCTTGGACTGCAACACAACCAGCAGGAATTACTGGGGTAATCACCTCTGGAACCAATACCATACCTGTGCAAACATT
>CAMCVI010000018.1 GCA_945881885.1 Chryseobacterium gleum
TCCCAATTGCTTTGTTGAAAGCCTTGTTGAACAATTACATTGCCTGTTTTTGTCCCTGTAACAGATTGTTGGCCAATAGTGTATTTAACTACTATTCCAGATTGTGTTCTTGCATTTCCTCCTTGCGCACTTATCATTTGATGATGTAAGGTTTGACCGAATGAAAGCGAAGACAGAAAACAAATTATTATTAAGATTTTCATAATCAAATAATTTTTTTCAAAACTAGTTTTAAATAATTGCTTTTTTAAAACAGTTAAAAAAATTTCTAAAAAACAATAAAAGGTTTTCAGTTTTTAGTAAACTATTTTTTCAAAATTAATTACAAAAAAATTGGGATGAATTAATTATTACTACATTTGATTCCAGAATCGAATAATATTTTAAAAAAATTATACATAAAAATATTCTTTAAGTAATAATACAAATAAATATGCATGTTTATTTTTTTTATCTTTTTGTTGGCTTGCTTGGATTAGTTACAACTTCTATAATTTTTATTCAATATAAATCTAATCGTACTATTAATTTATATTTAATTTTATTATTTAGTATTATTTCGATACGATTTATATTAGAAAGTATTTTTTATTTTTATAAAAACTTAATTCCTAATTTTTCGTACTTCCCTTTTTTCGCAATCATAATTCCGTTATTTCATCTGTATATTAAAAATATTATTGCCAATTCAAAACAATATAAATATAGAGAATTATGGCATTTAGCATTTCCTTTAATTTTAGGCTTTGGCAATTTATTAAATAACCATTATTTGTTTTTAGGAAAATATTCCATTGTAATTTTAAATTTAATATTTGTAAGTTATGCCTTTATTTATCTTGTTGTTGGTTTTTTATTATTAAAAAAGAATGTATTGAATAGAAATTCGAAAATTCAAATTATTGATGTTCAAAATAATTTACTTCGCAAATGGACATTATTTCTTTTTATGATATACTTAGCAATTAGTTTAAGATTAATGTTGACTTTATTTTTCGATTTAATAAACAGTAGTTTTAGTGCTGGGAAAAATCAATTATGGATTTCTGGAATTTTATGGATTATTATTTTTATTAAAATTTTAACAACTCCAGAAATATTATTTGGCTATAATGCATTATATAAAAAAATTAGTGATCAAAAAAAATCTTTAATTTTAATAGATGAAATTTGGGTTATAACCGAAAAAAACAAAATCAATAACCAACAACACTGCTTATTGAAAGGTCAAATATATCCTAAATTAACAAAATATTTAAAAGATATTGAGTACTTAGTATTAACAGAAAAGTGTTTTAGAAAACCCGAAATATCCGCAACTGAAATCGCAAAAAAATTAGAAATACCTAAAAGCCATTTAAAGTTTGTTTTTAAGTACCATTCAAAGGTTAGCTTTTCTGAATTTAAAAAAATTATAAAAACTTATGATGCTTTACAATTAATCGATTCTGGATATTTAAAGACAAACACGCTAGAAGCATTAGCTTTAAAAGTTGGGTTTTCTTCTTATAATCCATTTTTTACTTCATTTAAAGAAATTACAGGAACTAGCCCCCAGATTTATAATAAACAAGCTGCAAGTGAAACCAAATTTGGTTAGAAAAATAGGAATAGCTAATTTAAAAAAAAGAATTTCTGATTGTATTATTAAAGATAAGTTATTCCCAAATTAAAAAAATTTAAATGCAATTAAAAAGTTTGTTTTTGAATTATAATTTATTTTCATTAATTACTTTGTTTACTAACGATTCTGCGTTAGGGTAGCATTTTTTTAGCAGATAAGGTGCATTAATATGAGGTCGCTTATTTTTCATTTTTAGAAGTTGTAAATAAAATTTTACTAAATCCTCCTCTTTGTATGTAACTGAAGAAGTATTCTTTTTGCTAATTAAATTTAGAAAAAAAATTAAATTTATCATATTTATAGACGAAATAAATTAAAAATTATTTCCAAATTTAAAAAAATTAATTCACCAATAAAAACAGTAATCTTTAAGTGAAATAATTACTAAAACCTATATAATGTTTAGTTAACTTTATGAAAACAGAGAACAAAAAAATTATCAATGGTAAAATAATAGAAAAAAAACAAAATTACATAATAAGCTTGTAATTGGCCAAAAACTATAACTTCAAGCAAAGGACTGAAACAAATACAAATAGCTATTTGATCTAATAATTATCGAAAACAAAATCACTGTTGTTCCTATTTAGTAATTTCGATTTAATTTAAGAATAGTGAAGTAAAAATTTCTTGATTGAGAATCATTTTATAAAAACCGCAAATCTTTGAAAAAGATTTTCTGTGATGAAAATATAATATTTATTTAACTTCCAAGGAAACAGCAGAAAAAAAAATATCCCATAATTTATTGTATAAAAAAAGTCCAACATTTCTGCTGGACTTTTGCTCCCTCTCTTGGGCTCGAACCAAGGACCCTCTGATTAACAGTCAGATGCTCTAACCAACTGAGCTAAGAAGGAAGTTACTACTTTATTTGAGCGAGTGCAAATATAATTAATTTTTTATTTTATCAAAAATATTTAAATACTTTTTTATTTTAATTTGCTAATTTGTCTAAAATCAACTGATAAATGTCTTTTCCAAAGGTTAATGCCATTAATGAAAGCAGAAAAATCATACCTCCAGTTTGCACGTAACCAGCTGCTTTGTCCGATAATTTTTTGCCTGTTACCATTTCTACAATGGTAAATAATGCATGGCCGCCATCTAAACCTGGAATGGGTAATAAGTTCATAAAAGCCAAACCAATTGAAAACAAAGCGGTGAAATTCCAAATAAATTCCCAATCCCATGAATCTGGTAATTGACGCGCAATTCCAATTGGACTTTTAACTTGTTTGTAAGCGCCAGTAGCTGGTTTTAATATCAGTTTAAACTGTTTCACATTATATACTAATAATTGGTACGATTCTTTGACTGCAGCTGAAACTGCCTCACCAAAAGAAAGCTTGTTTATAATTTGAAAATCAAATTTATCTTGGATTTTTGGCACAAAACCTAATTTACCTTCTGGATTTACTTTGGCGCTAACATTTACTAATTTAGAATTTCTTTCAACAACTATGTTTATAGAATCGTTTTTCAAATTTTTTAAATCTTCTGCAAAAACATCAAAATAACTAAATTGCTTTCCATTTACCGACTGGATTATATCGCCTTTTAATAATTTAGCTTTAGCAGCTTCAGATTTTGGCATTACAGAATCGATAGCAATCTTTGAAATTCTTGGTTGAATAAAATTTTTCCCTTCGCCTCCTAAAATTTCTCCTTTTTGTTCATCCGTTAAATTTAATTTTACTTCGGTTCCATTTCTATCTATAATTACTTCATCGCTCAATAAAACATCAATGACTGCCCAATTAAATTTGGGTTGCAAAGTGCCGTCTATTGAAACAATTTTATCACCATTTTTAAATCCTACACTTTGTCCAATTTCTCCAAAAGCCAATCCGTTTTTTTGGAGTTTTTCCATAGAAATGTATTTTTGACCTACAGTTGAAAACATCATTGTATAGATAAACCAAGCCAATAAAATATTTACAATAATTCCGCCTAACATAACAATTAAACGTTGCCAAGCTGGTTTAGAACGAAATTCCCAAGATTGTGGCTCTTGCTTCATTTGGTCTTCATCCATGCTTTCGTCAATCATCCCTGAAATTTTCACATAACCACCTAATGGCAACCATCCAATTCCCCATTCAGTTTCCCCGATTTTCTTTTTTAGTAAAGAAAAACCAACATCCATAAACAAATAGAACTTTTCTACTCGCATTTTGAACATCTTTGCTGTTATATAGTGACCAAATTCGTGAAGAATTACTAAAACCGATAATATAAAAAGTATTTGTGCTACTTGAATCATTGTAATTTTGATTTGTATTTAAAAAGCAAAAGTAAGGTTTTCGCCTTACTTTTTAATATTAATTTATGGTAACCCTATTTTTTTATGAAATTTTTGTGAAATAGCCCTTCTGAAGTGTCAATTTTTAAAAAATGAACACCACTTGAAAGTCCAGAAATATCAAGAACGTTTTTGAAATCTGTTTTCAAAAGTTGACCTAAATTATTATAAATTTCTACTTTATTTAACGTTACATTATTAGGAAATTGTATAGTTAATTCGTTTTCTGAAGGAACTGGATAAACAGAAATTGCCGAGTTCATGTCAAAATTTTCAGTACCTAAAGTAGCTGTATTATTTTTGGAAATGATATGTTTATTAGGATCAAAAGCAACACCTGTTACTACAAACGGAACCGAAACAATAAATTCTTGTGCGTTATTGGTATTGTTTACTATAACGTCTAAAACTTGAGAGCCGCTTCCTGTTAATCTAATTTCTAAAGGCATTTCAAAAAAAGAAACACTTGCGTGCGATTGTGTTTGATTGACAATAATTTTAGCTTGACCCGAACCCCAGTTTTGAGCTGTAATATTATAAGTTGGATACCCTTGATTAATCAACCAATCGTTAAAAAATTCCGTTAAACTATTGCCGTTATCCGCAGCTTCTAAATGCGATTTTAAATTGGCTGTAACGGCATATCCGTATGCTAAAGCGGGATCTGCTAAATAACTTTTTAATGCTTGAAAAAATTTCACATCACCTAACCTCCATCGCAACATGTGCGTTATCATAGCACCTTTATTGTAGGTTAATCGTGAACTAAAAATTGTATTTACACTTAATGCGCCAGCATCAGATAAATAAGTAGCACCTCCGGGTTGTGATGTAATACTGGTTATTTTATTATTTTTCCAAGTTACAAAAGTAGCAGCGCCGTCTAAATTTTCATAAACCAAACCAGACATGTATTCTGTTAAACCTTCATTTAACCATATGTCTTTCCAAGTGCCACAAGTAATTTTATCCCCAAACCATTGGTGGGCCATTTCGTGAGCAATTAAATCCCTTCCAAAACTTCCCATTGATGAAACTGTGGTGTGTTCCATTCCACCACCCCATCCAAACTGTGCATGACCATATTTTTCATTTCTAAAAGGATAGGGTTCTAATAAACTTTCAAATAAATTCATAATCCCCGGAGTCACGCCCAGTTGGTTTTGAATTGTAGTTGTATTAGATTCTGGATACAAATAATTAATTATTGGAAAATAAGGTGAAGCTAACGTTCCTAAACCTGCTTGTTGATTATACACCACGTAATTGGTTATGTTTAAAACAATTAAATAAGCCGGAATTGGATATAAATGCTTAAAATGTGTAGTAGTATTAGCACCTGTAACAATTCTGCTTTGCTCTAACCCGTTAGATACGCTATAGAAAGCGGAAGGTGCTGTAATATACATATCAAAACTATTGATTTTATCATTTAAATCTTGCTTACAAGGCCACCAATCTCTAGCACCAAATGGTTCGGAAAGTGTATATATTATTGGTGTTCCTGCATGAGTTCCTCTTGTAAAAGCGCCTTCGGCAGTTGGAGGAATTCCAGCGTAAGTAATTATAACTGAAGTACTAGTTCCAGTGGCAATTGTACTTGGAAAATTAATGTTCAATTCGTAGTTACTTTGCGAAAAAGATAAACTCGTACTATTCATGGTTACAGAACTTACTACTAACTGAGTAGCCATATCAAAAGTGATAGTGTTCATGTTTGCCAAAGCTGTAAATGTTGTTTTTACCACACCACTAATTGCCGCTGGAGAATTGTTTGGATTCACCGTAAAACGCAATTCATGATAGGTGATATCATAATTTTGCGTATTCGGATTGACTTGAACATTCATCGTGGAAGCTGCCGATTTTGATTCGGACAGCACCATTTTATCAAATTCAGATTCTGCAGATTGTGAAAAACAGAAAAAAGAAGATAAAACAAAAAAGAATTGGGTAATTTTTTTCATTATTATAAATTAAAGCACGAAACTAGGTAATTATTTTCAATTTTTAAACATTGTAAGCATTTGTATGCGCACTTTTCTAAAAAATTTACAACAATTTCTTACATTTGTTCTCCAAAAACAAACAAACATGTTACAAGTACATTTTATTAGAGAAAACAAAGAAGAAGTCATTACGCGTTTGGCGAAAAAAAACTTCGATGCTACTGCCGTTGTTGAACTAGTTATTGAATTAGACGAAAAACGTAGAAATACGCAAGTAGAATTAGACAATTTGTTAGCAGAATCTAATAAATTATCCAAAGACATTGGTGAAATGATGAAAAACGGCGAAAAAGCCAAAGCCGAAATCTTAAAGGAAAAAACCACTCAAATAAGAGAAAAATCTAAACAATTAAACGAAAGTTTGAATGCAGTTGCCAATCAATTGCAAGACGAATTATATAAATTACCTAATTTGCCTGCAGAAATTGTTCCCTTTGGAAAAACACCTGAAGAAAATATAAACGTTTTTGAAGAGGGAGACATTCCAAAATTACATGATGGCGCATTGCCTCATTGGGAATTAGCGAAAAAATATAACATTATCGATTTTGAGTTAGGCGTAAAAATTGCTGGCGCAGGTTTTCCTGTTTATATAGGGAAAGGCGCCAAATTACAACGGGCACTAATTTCCTATTTCTTAGATAAAAATACCGATGCGGGTTACAAGGAATACCAAGTACCACATTTAGTAAACGAAGCATCAGCTTATGCAACGGGACAACTTCCGGATAAAGACGGGCAAATGTATCACGATGCAACGGATAATTTATACTTAATTCCAACTGCAGAAGTACCTGTAACAAACATTTTTAGAGACGATTTAGTTTCTGAAAACGATTTACCTATTTTATGTACAGGTTATACGCCTTGTTTCCGAAGAGAAGCAGGTTCTTATGGTGCACACGTTCGTGGATTAAATCGTTTACACCAATTTGATAAAGTAGAAATTGTACGAATTGAAAAACCAGAAAACTCTTATGCCGCTTTAGACGGAATGGTAGAGCACGTAAAAGAAATATTACAAGAATTAAAATTACCTTACCGAATTTTACGATTATGTGGTGGCGATATGAGTTTTGCATCAGCGTTAACCTATGATTTTGAAGTGTTTTCAACCGCACAAGACCGTTGGTTAGAAATTTCTTCTGTCTCTAATTTTGAAACGTTCCAGGCAAACAGATTAAAATTAAGATATAAAGATGCGAATGGTAAAAACCAATTGGCACACACGCTAAATGGAAGTTCATTAGCGTTACCTCGTGTATTAGCAGGAATTTTAGAAAACTACCAAACACCCGATGGCATCGTAATTCCGGAAGTGTTGAGAAAATATACTGGGTTTGATAGTATAAACTAATCTTAAATCTTTACTAATAATGCGCTGAGTTAACCGTTTTTTGTTACTTTAGTGCATTCTTTTTATGAAAAAAATTTATATAATCATATTGTCCTTTTTCTCGTTAATTGTTGTCTCTCAAAACGAACAATTGGCTCAAAATTATATTGACAAAGGCGAATTTGATAAAGCTGCATCTTTGTATGAAGAATTGGAGAAAAAACAACCCAATAATTTCTATTTTACTCAAAAATTAGTGAGTTCTTACCAAGGTTTAAAACAATTTGATAAAGCAGAAAAATTACTTTTAAATAAAAAAGAAGCAACCAATCAGCCAATTATTTTTGTTGAATTAGGTTACAATTCACAACTGCAAAAAGATACAAATAAAGCAGAAACCTATTATAAAAAAGCGGTTGAAGCTGTAGCAAAAAACCCTAATTTTGCCTATCAAATAGGACAAGCGTTTGAGCAAAAATCGTTATTATTTCAAGCGTATAATACTTATGAAATAGCTCAAAAAACCAATTCTAGTATGAATTTCGATTACCAAATGGCACTGCTTCAAGGCCAAATGGGGAATTTAGATGTTATGGTAGTAAAATTATTAGATTACTCCTATGCCAACATTAATTCGACGTTGAGTGTGCAAAATCAGTTGGTGTTTTTCATGCAAGATGATGCAGAAAATGTGTTTGCCAATTCGCTAAAAAAAGAACTTTTACTTCGCACCCAGAAAACCCAAGACATTTATTGGAATCAGTTTTTAAGTTGGTTATATGTAAATCAGAAAGAATACAACAAAGCCTTTATTCAAGAAAAATCGATTTATAAAAGGAATCCGGAATCGTTTGATGATATTATTCAACTCGCACAAATTTGTGTAAACGAAAACGAGAACGAAACGGCTCAAGCTATTTTCCAGTTTATTTTACAAAACACCACAGACGAATCTACTGTTTTAAACGCGCAATATTTTCTGTTGAAAAATGAAATTTCAACTGCAAAGCCAGAAACTTATCCAATAATTCAAAGCAAATTTGATGCCTTATTGAGTCAGTTTGGCGAATCTCCTTTTTCGGTAGATATCCAAATTTTAGCCGCTCATTTCAAAGCGTTTTATTTGAACGATTTTGAAAACGCAAAATCGCTTTTGGATACAACCATGAAAATGCCATTAAATATTCGTCAGAAAGCAAAAGTGAAAATGGAACTGGCGGATGTTTTTGTATTTAATGAAAAGTTCAATCAAGCGATAATTTATTACGCACAAATTCAGAACGACTTACCAAACGATGAATTTTCACACGAGGCCAGTATGCGAATGGCAAAAACCAGTTTCTTTAAAAAAGATTTCAATTGGGCAAAAAAACAAGCTGGCGAATTGAAACAAGCATCAACCCAATTAATTGCAAATGATGCGGTAGAATTGTTTTTATTAATTAGCGATAATTCTGCTGAAGATTCACTTCAAGTGGCGTTACAAGATTTTTCAAAAGCTGATTTATTAGCATTTCAAAATAAACCTGCAGCTGCTTTAGATGCTTTTTTACAAATTTTAGACAAACACAAAGGCGAATCAATTGAACCAGGAACTTTGTTTAAAGTAGCTAAAAATTACGAAAAATTAGGTAATTTTGCCAAGGCAATTATTTATTATCAAACGATTTTAGACCGCCACAAAGACGGAATTTATATTGATGAAGCGTTATTTTATTCGGCAGAAATTTATAAAAATCAACTGAACGATTTAGAAAAAGCCAAAAATTTATACGAAAAAGTAGTCCTCGAACATCCAGATAGTATTTATTTTACGGAAGCCAGAAAACAATACCGCCAATTGCGAGGCGACAAACAACAAGGAATATAATAGTTTAAAAAAATAAAACATGAAATTCAACACCAAAGTCATTCACGGTAATCAGCATCACGATCCAAGTACTGGAGCAGTAATGCCACCAGTATATCAAACCTCAACATTTGTGCAAACAAGTCCAGGTGTGCCTTTAGCAGCAGGATACGAATATAGTAGATTTTCCAACCCTACTCGTACCGCTTTAGAACAAGCTCTAGCTAGTATTGAAAATGGTGTGCGAGGTTTGGCATTTGCTTCTGGTTTGGCCGCAACAGATTCTGTAATGAAACTATTAAAACCTGGCGATGAAGTAATTGCTATGGACGATTTATATGGTGGCACTTACAGAATGTTTACTCGTATCTACCAAGAATTTGGGATAAAATTTCATTTTATTGATATGACGAATTTGGAAAAATTGCAGTCGTTAATAAATGAAAACACAAAATTGATTTGGGTGGAAACGCCAACTAATCCGTTAATGAAATTAGCTGATATTGCAGAAATTGCTAAAATCACTAATAAACATAAGTTGCTTTTTGCAGTTGATAATACGTTTGCAACGCCCTATTTACAAAAACCTTTAGATTTAGGTGCAGATATTGTAATGCATTCTGCAACTAAATATTTAGGCGGACATAGTGATGTAATTGCTGGTGCTTTAATTGTAAAAGACGAAGCGTTAGGCGAAAAATTGCATTTTGCACAATTTGCAACTGGTGGAACTTTAGGCCCAATGGATAGTTATTTGGTTTTAAGAGGTATCAAAACTTTACATTTGCGTGTACAAAGACATTGTGAAAACGGCGCAAAAGTGGCGGAATATTTAGTCAATCATCCAAAAGTTGCTGCTGTTTATTATCCAGGATTAGAAAGCCATCCCAATCATGAAATCGCTAAAAAACAAATGATTGGTGGTTTTGGCGGTATGGTTTCTTTCACCTTTAAATCGGGGGCAAAAGCAGATGCGATTAAAATGTTAGAAAAAGTAAAAGTATTCACGTTAGCCGAATCTTTGGGTGGAGTAGAATCTTTAGCAAATCATCCTGCGTTAATGACACACGCATCGATACCTGAAGACAAACGTAAAGAAATTGGCATAACGGACGATTTGGTTCGTTTGAGCGTTGGAGTAGAAGATATTTCAGACTTACTTGCCGATTTAGAGCAAGCGTTTCAATAAAAAAACATAAAATAAAAAAGCGAGAAAATACTTCTCGCTTTTTTTATTGTTCTGGTGCTATTTCTATTTCCAAGCCCTCTAAGTCTTCTGAAATATGTATTTGACAACCTAATCGACTATTGTCTTTCACATGATAAGCGTCGGCTAACATAGCTTCTTCTTCGTCGTTTCTTTCGGTTTTTAAAATATCGTTAAGTAAATAACATTGGCACGAAGCACACATTGCCATTCCGCCACAAATTCCAACAGTTCCTTCTTCTGCCAATTCGTAGGAACGGATGAGTTCCATCACATTCATGTTCATATCCGTTGGGGCTAAAACTTCATGTTTTACTCCGTTTCTATCGGTAATAAATAGGGTTACGTCTTGACTCACTATTTTCTATTCTTCATTAATTGTTCCACGTCTGCCAAATCTTTTAGCCTCCCTGTTGTGCGTTTATTTTTCATCAAATCTTCAAAATCTATATAAGGTATTTTAAATTTATCAAAATTAATATTTTCGCAATTTTTTTTCGATTCTGTAAATTCTAAACCGCTAGCCTTAGTTAATATTTCAATTTTTCTCGGCTCTACTCCTATACTCCAAACATCAAATTTATCGCTTTCGAAATCTTCAATTGAAAAAATTGGGGCGCCAAAATTAGTGTAAACTAGTTTTAATTTATTGTAGTTTTCAGTGGTTTGGTTTACCCATAAATCCATATCGCCTGTACTTCTTGAGTAGCCATGAAGTATGACCGCATATCCTCCAACTAATAAATATTCAACTTCGTGTTTATCTAATAGTTCTAAGAACTCAAGAAAATCAATATTAAATACGTTCTGCATGTTTTCTAGCGGAAAAAATGGTTCTATCTACTTTTTTTTCAGGACTTGAATCAAAAATAGAATTTATAATATCACAAGCGTAATTTAATCGTTCCATTGGGGTTTTATCATTATAAAAAGTTACATGATCATCCGCTTCTTCAAAAGAAGATTTTGAAACCACGCTTCTATCCATTCTAATATTTTCCATTTTAATCTGTTTATTACAAATATAGCTAATTATTCAATGCTTTTTACAACCGCTTTTTCGGCTTCTTTTCTGGTGCCATCAAAACCATTTACGCCTGAAACAGTGGTATATTTTAAAACATAACGCTTCCCTGGATGCAATCGATTGTACACGCTTTGACACATTAGTGTAGCTTCGTGAAATCCGCATAAAATTAGCTTCAACTTTCCTGGATAGGTGTTTACATCGCCAATGGCATAAATACCTTCAATATTGGTTTGATAATCTAAAGCATTATTTACTTTGATGGCGTTTTTCTCAATTTCTAATCCCCAATTGGCAATGGCGCCTAATTTTGGCGTTAGTCCGAAAAGAGGAATGAAATAATCGGTTGGCACATTCATACGCGCGCAGTTCATTTCTATGTCTAAAGATTCAATTCTTTCACTTCCTTTAAAACCTACAACTTCAGCTGGAGTAATTAATTTTATTTTGCCTGAAGATTTTAATTCTTGCACTTTTTCAACAGAATCTAAAGCGCCGCGAAACTCATTTCGGCGGTGAATTAAAGTAACAGATGTAGCAACATTTGAAAGGAAAATACTCCAATCTAAAGCGGAATCTCCACCACCAGCAATTACAATGTTTTTGTTACGGTATTTTTCTGGATCTTTTACAAAATAATCGACACCTCGGTCTTCATTTTCATAAAATTCTATATCTTTTAAGATGGGCTTTCTAGGTTCAAATGTTCCTAAACCACCAGCAATAGCAATAGCTTTGGCTTTATGTTTTGTGCCTTTATTTGTAGTTACTATAAACGCGCCATCTTCTAATTTTTCAATGGTTTCAGCAGTTTCTGATAAAGTAAATCCGGGTTGAAATTGCTTAATTTGTTCCATTAAATTGGTGACCAAATCGCCCGCCATTACTTCAGGATAACCGGGAATGTCGAAAATAGGTTTTTTAGGATATAATTCTGCTAACTGTCCTCCAGGTTGCGGAAGTGCGTCAATAATATGGCATTTTAATTGTAATAAACCGGCTTCAAAAACTGTAAAAAGTCCTGTGGGACCTGCTCCAATTATCAATATATCTGTTTCAATCATTTCATTTAAGTCTTAAAGTAAAAGGTCTAAAGTCTAAAGTCCGAAGTCTACTATTTTATATTTTCTACTGATTCAATTTGAGGTACGTACTTTTTTATAGTAGTTTCTACGCCGGCTTTCATAGTGCTAATGCTCAAACTACAACTGGTGCAAGCACCTTGTAATCTTACTTTCACGTGTTTTCCATCAAGCACTTCTACCAACTCAATATCGCCACCATCAGAATTTAAAAACGGACGAATTTCTGCTAAAGCTTTCTCAATGTTTTCGGTTATTTCAATTTCTGTCATTTTTTTAGACTTTATAGATTATTAGAATCTTTAGATTTTTAGACTGAAATGTCTAAGAAATTTAAAATGTCTATTTTTTCACAGCAGCACATCCTGCCATTGTTGTTATTTTTATCGCTTCTGTTGCTGGTAAATTTTCGTTTCTTTTTACCGTTTCTGCTACTACACTTCTGGCTAATTCTTCAAAAACGGTTTCTAAAATCGTCCCTGTTTGCATGGCTGCTGGTCTTCCATAATCTCCCGCTTCTCTGATGCTTTGTACTAAAGGAACTTCCCCTAAAAACGGCACTTCTAAATCTGCCGCTAAGTTTTTGGCGCCTTCTTTTCCAAAGATGTAATATTTATTTTCTGGAAGTTCTTCAGGTGTAAAATAAGCCATGTTTTCGATAATTCCTAATACTGGAACCTGAATGGTATCTGACATAAACATAGAAACACCTTTTTTTGCATCCGCTAAAGCAACTGCTTGAGGCGTGCTAACTACAACCGCGCCAGTAATTGGTAATGATTGCATGATTGATAAATGAATATCGCCAGTTCCTGGAGGTAAATCGATTAACATGAAATCTAATTCGCCCCAATTGGCATCAAAAATCATTTGGTTTAGGGCTTTTGAAGCCATAGGACCACGCCAAATAACGGCTTGATCTGGTTTGGTAAAAAATCCGATAGATAAAATTTCAACACCATAACTTTGTACGGGTTGCATCTTAGATTTGCCATCTATTTCAACTGAAATAGGTTTTGCTGATTCTACATCAAACATAATTGGCATCGATGGGCCATAAATATCGGCATCTAAAATCCCCACTTTGAAACCCATTTTAGATAACGCTACAGCTAAATTTGCGGTAATTGTAGATTTTCCAACGCCTCCTTTTCCAGAAGAAACGGCAATAATATTACTAATTCCTGGAATTTGTTTGCCTTTAATTGTGTTCGCTTCTTCTTTTGTTGGGGTAACTACTTTAATATTTACCTTAACTTTTGCGTTGGCGTTTATTTTTTCAGTAATGATTTTTTTAATATCAGCTTCTGCACGATTTTTTATATGTAAAGCCGGCGTGGTTAAAATTACATCTACAACTACTTCATCTCCAAAAGTTACCACGTTTTGCACGGCACCACTTTCTACCATGTTTTTTCCTTCTCCAGCAATGGAAATGGTTTCTAACACAGCTAGTATTTCTTTTCTATCTAATTTCATTTTGTTGTGTAAACTTTTTTACTTTTATTTAAACTGAATCTGAATTGCAAAGATAGTTTGAAAATGACAAATGACAAATGACAAACGATAAAAGTTTGTTAAGTATTGAAAAGGAATTTTACGAGTAATTTAAATACGGAAAGAAACGAAACTAAAAATCAGGTTCCCAAAAGTGTTTTTTGAAATCGATAATTTGATTATCGATAATTTGAATGCCTTCGCTTTCTAACAATTGTTGCATTAAATTAGTGCCTTCAAAATGGTGTTTACCTGTTAAAAGTCCTAATCGATTGACTACTCGGTGCGCTGGAATATCATCTTGTCCGTGACACGCATTCATCGCCCAACCTACCATTCTGGCGGAACGGCCTGCGCCCAACGCTTTTGCAATAGCGCCATAAGAAGTTACTTTCCCGTAAGGTATTTTTCGGGCAACGTCGTACACACGTTCAAAAAAATTGTCTTTTTTTATTTTCAAATCAGTTATTCAAGTTATAAATCGTAAAAACGGCGATGAGTCCGGTAATAATCGCAATTATAAAGTTAATATTTTTAATAAAAAAAGCTACTTTATGTTTGATTTTTCTAAACAAAAAAGCGTAGCCCATAAACACCGCAAATGTGCCTAAAGTTGTGCCTAAAGCAAAAGCTAAACCAACTAAATTAGTAAAAAAATCTTCAATAAAAGCTGACAAATATAAGCTTACAAAAGCATAATATGGAATTGGAAAAATATTTAACCCTGAAATAAAAATGCCATGAAAAAATGGTTTTTGTTTGCTTTTTGTTGCATTCTTTTTAATTGGATCTTTAGCATGAATGACTTTTTGAATACCCTTGCCTAAAAAAAACAGTGTTAATAAAATAAAAACTAAACTTCCTACTAATTTTAAATTTTGCATTACTTGTGGGTGATTCTCTAAAAAAGTAGCAAAGTAAAATCCTAAAACACTTTGAATAAAAACCACTAAAATAGCGCCATGGATAAACTGTCTGGCTTTATTTAGCGATTTTTTAACGCTGTAATTGGCCACAGTCATATTTACAATTCCTGGAGGCAAAACCCCCACGAACGAAAACAAAACTGCAAAAGCAAAAGCGAAAAGTATAGACATTATTTAATTTTAAATTGAATGTAGGTGATGCATTTGTTTATTTTTAGATACTGACTTTCATAAAAAGTTTGAATACTAGTAACTTCTTCTGGTGCGCCGGCGTTATTGTAAACGTTATGATTGGCGTACAAAACTTCATGTCCTTCACCGTGTAATAAGCCCAAAGTGTAGCCATGCATAAATTCGCTATCGGTTTTTAAATGCATCAAACCGTTGGGTTTTAATATTTTTTTATAGTTCTGAAGAAATTCAGAATTGGTCATGCGGTGCTTGGTGCGTTTGTATTTTATTTGCGGATCTGGAAAGGTAATCCAAATTTCATCAACTTCATTTTCATCAAAACAATGCTTAATTAATTCAATTTGAGTCCGAAGAAATGCCACATTTTTTTGTCCGTTTTCTACAGCAGTTTTAGCCCCTCGCCAAAATCGGGCACCTTTAATGTCAATTCCAATAAAGTTTTTGTTTGGGAATTTTTCTGCTAATCCTACAGTATATTCGCCTTTTCCGCAACCTAATTCTAATACAATTGGATTATTATTTTTAAAGAAATCTGAATTCCATTTTCCTTTTAATGCTAAACTATCAGTAACTACTTCTTCACGAGTTGGTTGAAAAACGTTTGGAAACGTTACATTTTCGTTGAATCTTTTTAATTTATTTTTACTTCCCACAACAATTAATTTTATCCTGCAAAAGTATAAAAATTAAAGTTTTGAAGGTCTAATTATTTACTAGTTTTCAAGGTAAACGAAAACTCAGAACCTATTTGATGCGTGCTTTGCACAAATATTTTTTCGTTGTGTGCTTCAATAATATGTTTTACGATGGCTAAGCCCAAGCCAGAACCGCCCTCTTCTCTTGAGCCGCTTTTGTTAACTCTATAAAAACGTTCAAAGATTCTAGACATGTGTTGTTGTTCAATTCCTTGTCCGTTATCATAAATGCGCACTAAAATTTTGGTTTTACTTATTTTCTCAACCGCAATTTCTGTGGTACCATTTTCTTTTCCGTATTTGATTGAATTCATGACTAAGTTGGTTAAAACTTGTTGAATTTTATCTTTATCGGCATAAACAATTATGGGAGAAACGTATTTTTCATCAAACATTAAAATAATGTTTTTGGCATCGGCTTTCATTTCTAAAAGATCAAAAACGTTTTGAATTTCGGCAATAATGTCAAATCCTTCGATATCTATGTTTAAATCACCAATTTCAAATTTAGAAATCATATCTAAATCTTGCACAATATTAATTAGTCTTTCAACGCCTTTTGATGCGCGTGCAATATATTTTACCCGTAGTGCTTTGTCTTTAATGGCACCGCCTTCGATAAGTGTTTCTAAATACCCTTGAACCGTAAATAAAGGTGTTTTTAATTCGTGAGAAATGTTGCCTAGGAATTCTCTTCTATATTCTTCACGAATGTTTAAGGATTCAATTTCAATTTTTTTCTCTTTGGCGAAGTTTCTAATGTCGTTAGTTAAAGTAGAAACGTCAGTGGTAACGGTTTTGTTTTTTAAAGAAGTGGCGTCTAGAAGGGAAACCTCATCGTATAGTTTTTTAATTCTTTTGTAGATAAATACTTCTACGCGATATTGCATTAGAAAAAAACTAAAAAAGAAAAGCGTAATAGGAAAAACAATAAGTATTAAGTAGTCTACTAACTGAATAAAATTATGGTAAATCAACAAACTTATTACAACAAAAAAAGAAATGTAAAGCGATGATTTAAAGGCAAATTTGTAAGATTTTTTAAAACTAATCGCCATTTAATTCAATTTTGTATCCCACACCTTTAATGGTTTTGAATACATCTTCGTCAATTTTTTCTCTAAGTTTTCTGATGTGAACATCTATGGTTCTTCCGCCAACAATGACTTCATTGCCCCAAACTTTATCTAAAATTTCGGCTCTGGTGAACACTTTTCCTGGTTTTGAAGCTAATAAATATAATAATTCAAATTCTTTTCTTGGTAAAACGATGGTTACGCCGTCTTTGATAATTTTATATTCTTCACGGTTAATTTCAAGATTCCCCACGGTTAACGTTTCGGAATTTTCTAATTCTGTATCTTTTAATCTACGTAATAGTCCTTTTACCTTACTAACTAACAACTTTGGTTTGATAGGTTTGGCGATATAATCGTCGGCACCAACTTCAAAACCAGCTACTTGCGAATAATCTTCACTTCTGGCGGTAAGAAAGGTAATAATAGTATCTTTTAATTCTGGGATTTCTCTAATTTTTTCACACGCTTCCATCCCGTCCATTTCTGGCATCATTACATCCATAATAATTAGATGTGGTTTTACTTTTATAGCCAGTTTAACCGCTTCTTTACCATTTTCTGCTTTGGTAACGTGGTAGCCTGCTTG
>CAMCVI010000019.1 GCA_945881885.1 Chryseobacterium gleum
ACTACGCTTTCGCCTAAGTTGATTTCGTCTTTAAATTCTTCCATATTTTATTGCGAGCTTGCGAAGCAATCTCATTTTTAATTAATTTTATATACCACTAAATCACAAAGTGATTTGTTATTTTAATTTCTAGCTTCAAATGCTAAAGCATACATTTTTATCTTTTTAATCATAGAAACCAACCCGTTGGCACGAGTGGCCGAAAGATGTTCTTTTAATCCAATTTCATCAATAAAATCAGTATTGGCTTCTAAAATATTGGCTGGTGTTTGGTTAGAAAAAGCGCGAATTAAAATGGCAATAATGCCTTTGGTTAAAATGGCATCGCTATCTGATGAAAAAAACACTTTCCCGTCTTTTTCTTCCGCGTAAACCCAAACTTTAGATTGACAACCTTGGATAATGTTGTCGTCTGTTTTGTGTTCTTCGGCGATTAAAGGCAATCCTTTTCCTAATTCTATAATGTATTCATACCGCTCCATCCAGTCGTCAAACATGGAAAACTCAGCAACAATTTCGTTTTGTATTTCTTTAATATTCATTAGTTTTTTTCTGCTAATTTTGTAATTTTAGTAACTAATTTTTCTATTTCTGCAGGTGGAAAACCATGATCAAAACCATTGGCCGGATACTTAACGCCTTTAGACTCGAAAATAATATTAGCAAATGCGGCGCCATCGGAATATCTTTTTTCTGTTGGCCACTTTAAGTCTTTTACTTTTTCTAAATCTACATTTTTGGCTAATGTCACAATCTCTTTCCAATCTGTATCTGAAATTTCAATTTTATTTGAATATGCTTTAAAATCTCTTTCATTAGAAGTATAAAGCACTTGGTTTTCAACTTTTAGTGCAAGAAAAAAACCTCTGGTGTTTGCTTCATAAAAAATAGTTGGCACTCCGTCTTTGGAATAATTTTTTGAACCACTACAAGCCAAAAGCGAAAGGATTAAAGTCGACAAAATTAAAAACTTTTTCATTTTATATGGTTTTAGTTACGACAACATTGTTTTGGCTCTTTTCAAAGCTGCTACAAATATATCAATTTCTTCTTTGGTATTGTAAAAGGCAAAACTGGCTCTAATGGTTCCTGAAATTTTATAAAAATCCATTATTGGTTGTGCGCAATGTTGACCTGTTCGTACCGCTATCCCTAATTTATCTATAATCGTGCCAATATCATACGAATGAATGTTTTCAATATTAAAAGAAATTACCGACGTTTTTTTATTCAAATCTGTTGGGCCATAAATGGTTACGCCTTCTATTTCTTGCAGTTTTTGAGTGCCATAAACTAATAATTCATGTTCATGTTTGGCAATATTATCAAACCCGATTTCATTCATGTAATCAATAGCCGCCCCGAAAGCAATACCTCCGCAAATATTCGGTGTTCCGGCTTCAAATTTATGAGGCAAATCGGCGTAAGTTGTTTTTTCGAAAGTCACGGTGGCAATCATTTCTCCGCCGCCTTTGTAAGGTGGCAATTTGCGCAACCATTCTTCTTTTCCGTAAAGCATTCCAACGCCTGTTGGACCACACATTTTATGCGCAGAAGTGATATAAAAATCAACATCCAACGCTTGCACATCGGGTTTAATATGCGGACAAGATTGCGCGCCATCAATTAAAACTGCAGCTCCAACGGCATGTGCTTTTTTAATGATTTCTTCAATTGGATTTAGCGTTCCTAGAGCGTTTGAAATGTGATTACAACAAACTAATTTGGTTTTATTGGACAATAATTTATCGTATTCTGACATAATTAATTCGCCATGAACATCCATTGGAATGACTTTTAAAATCGCACCCGTATGTTCGCACAACATTTGCCAAGGCACAATATTACTATGGTGTTCTAATGCAGAAATTATAATTTCATCTCCTTTTTCTAGTAAAGAGGCAAAACCATTGGCTATTAAATTGATGCTTTCGGTTGTTCCAGAAGTAAAAATGATTTCGAACGGCTGTTTCGCATTAAAATGCTTTTGAATTTTAATTCGTGCTTGTTCGTAAGCATCTGTTGCCAATTGACTTAACGAATGAACGCCTCTGTGAATGTTTGCATTGTATCTGGAATAATAATCTACAATACTGTCAATTACAACTTGAGGTTTTTGCGAAGTTGCACCGTTGTCAAAGTACACTAATGGTTTTCCGTTTACGGTTTGTGACAAGATTGGAAATTGGGCTCTTATTTTTTGTACGTCGAACATATCATAACTATTTGTAGCAAATTTACAATATGATTATTTAAAATTGATATAAACAAGAATTAAAATAACAGAAAATTATGTTTTGTTTTTAGTTAAAACATCTTTTGTTGAAGACAATTAAAATGCCAAATCCTGTTGAAATGGCTACATCTGCCACGTTGAAAATGGCGTTGAAAAAGGTAAAAGGTCTTCCGCCAATAACTGGCACCCATTCTGGCATAGGAATGTCTTTAATTATAGGAAAATAAAGCATGTCAACTACTTCACCGTGGAACCACGTTCCGTAAGGTTGATCTGAAAAAATTGTAGCTACTTGCCCATAACTGTCATTAAAAACTACACCATAAAAAACAGAATCGATGATGTTTCCAATTGCTCCTGCTAAAATTAATGTAATGGCGAAAGTTAAATAACCAGATAAGCCTTTTTTAATAGAATCAAACAACCACCAAGCAATTCCACCAACGGCAATAATTCTGAAAAGGGTTAAAATTAATTTACCATAATTACCCGGAATTTCTGCGCCCCAAGCCATTCCTTCATTTTCCACAAAGTAAATTCTAAACCAATCGAACACTTTTACTTGTTCGTTAATATAAAAATTTGTTTTGATATAAATTTTACTTGCTTGATCAATAAGTAAAATAATAAATACAAATAAATAGGCTTTTCTTAGGTTCATTTTTTTTAATTTTTATGCAAAAGTAACAATTTTAACGAATAAAAAACGCCCCAAAAGGAGCGTTTGTATATTTATTAGCGTTTTTTAACGTTGTAAATTTTTTGCTTCAATGCTCATAGTCGCATGAGGCACAATTTTTAACCGTTCTTTATTGATTAATTTTCCGGTTACTTTACACATGCCGTAAGTTTTGTTTTCAATTCTAATTAAAGCATTTTTTAAATCGCGAATAAACTTTTCTTGACGAATAGCCAATTGCGAATTCGCTTCTTTACTCATCGTTTCGCTTCCTTCTTCAAATGCCTTGAAAGTTGGAGAAGTATCTTCCGTTCCGTTATTAGAGTCGTTTAAATACGCACTTTTAATTAATTCTAAGTCGTTTCTAGCTTTGTCTAACTTTTGATTAATTAATTCTTTGAATTCTTGTAATTCTGCATCTGAGAATCTTATTTGTTGATCTATCATAATTGACATGTTTTTAAAAATTTTATTTGAGTCAAAAGCGTCAAATGTATTTATTTTGAAATTAATATTGTTGTTTTTAACTCATCAAACTCAATTTCTGTCCCGTTTATAATTTCCGACACAAAAACTAGTTCTTTTGTTAGCGTTTCTGATTTGATGTACAATTCATTGGCGATCACCGCTTGTTCAATACTATCATTTTTTAGTATTTGAACTTTAATTTTATCTGTAACTTCAAAACCAGAATCTTTACGAATATTTTGAATTCTGTTGACTAACTCTCTCGCTATCCCTTCTTTACGTAATGCTTCAGAAATTGTAATGTCTAAAGCTACTGTAATTCCGTTTGAATTGGCCACCAACCAACCTGGAATATCTTGAGAAGAAATCTCCACATCTTCGACTGTTAAAGTAATACTTTTTTCAGAAACAGAAATAGTTAATTCACCTAATTTGTCTAATTCATTAATTTGTTCTTGCGAAAACGCCTGTATCTCTTTGGCAATCAAGCCCATATCTTTTCCAAAGCGTGGGCCTAATGCTTTAAAATTAGGTTTAATTTGCTTTACCAAAACCCCTGAAGCGTCTTCTAATAATGTTATTTCTTTGACGTTAACTTCTGCCTTAATTAGGTCTTCAATAGCTAAAATTTCAGCTTTAAAAGTTTCGTCAAGTACTGGAATCATTACTCTTTGTAATGGTTGACGTACTTTTATCATTTCTTTCTTACGAAGTGATAAAACCAATGAAGAAATAGTTTGTGCTTTCTGCATGCGACTTTCTAGTGATTTATCAACAAAGTTTTCAACCGAAACTGGGAAAATTGATAAGTGAATACTTTCAAATTTTTCCTTATTTGTATTGGCATTCAGGTCTTTATATAGCCTGTCCATAAAGAAAGGTGCTACCGGTGCAGCTAATTTTGCAACTGTTTCTAAGCAAGTATAAAGCGTCTGATAAGCGGCAATTTTGTCTTGAGCATAGTCGCCTTTCCAAAATCTACGACGGCATAAACGTACGTACCAGTTGCTCAAATTCTCTTGTACAAAGTCAGAAATAGCTCTTGTGGCACGAGTAGGTTCATAATCCGCATAAGCGGCATCAACTACTTGAATAAGCGTATGTAATTCAGATAAAATCCAACGGTCAATTTCTGGTCTTTCTGCTAAAGGAACTTCGGCTTCACTGTAAGTAAAACCATCAATATTGGCATATAAAACAAAGAAAGAATAGGTGTTATAAAGTGTTCCAAAGAATTTTCTACGGACCTCAGCAATACCTTCTAAATCGAATTTTAAATTATCCCACGGATTAGCATTTGAAATCATATACCAGCGCGTAGCATCTGGACCATATTCCGTTAACGTTTCAAATGGATCGGCAGCATTCCCTAAACGTTTTGACATTTTTTGTCCGTTTTTGTCTAACACTAAACCATTTGAAACCACATTTTTATAGGCAATTTTATCAAAAACCAATGTAGAAATTGCGTGTAACGTATAAAACCAACCTCTTGTTTGGTCAACTCCTTCAGCGATAAAATCGGCTGGAAACATACGCTTGTCAACCTGAACTGGTTTCAGGTTCTCCTCAGATGCTGAAACAAGTTCAGCATGACAAGAGTCGTCAGAAGGACTAACGCCATCTATAAGTTCCTTGTTTTCAAAAGGATAATGCCATTGCGCATAGGGCATCGCGCCCGAATCGAACCAAACATCAATTAAATCTGTTTCACGTTTCATGGGTTTGCCTGATACGGAGACTAATACGATTTCGTCTACCACATTTTTATGCAAATCAACTAGATCGTAATTTTCTTCAGTCATATTTCCGATTTCGAATCCTTTATATGGATTTTCAGTCATGAAACCAGCGGCAATTGCTTTTTCAATTTCTTGGTATAATTCTGCTACAGAACCTATTAAAATTTCTTCTGTTCCTTCTTCATTTCTCCAAATTGGTAAGGGAACTCCCCAATATCTTGAACGAGATAAGTTCCAATCGTTGGCATTTTTTAACCAATTTCCAAAACGTCCTTCGCCTGTAGCTTTTGGCTTCCAGTTGATGGTTTCGTTTAAATCGAACATGCGGTCTTTGATTTCGGTTACTTTGATGAACCAAGAATCTAACGGATAATATAAAATAGGTTTGTCTGTTCGCCAGCAATGTGGGTAACTGTGTACGTATTTTTCAACTTTAAAAGCTTTGTTTTCTTCTTTTAATTGGATAGCAATTTCAACATCGGCTGAGCGTTCTGGTGCTAAACCTTCGTTATAGTATTCATTTTTAACATATTTACCTGAATAATCGCCCAAACCTTGAATGAATTTTCCTTGTAAATCTACCAAAGGAACAGCGTTTCCGTTTTCATCTAAAACCAACATTGGCGGTACTTCTGGAGTGGCTTCTTTGGCTACTTTCGCATCATCAGCTCCAAAAGTTGGGGCGGTGTGTACAATTCCAGTTCCGTCTTCTGTTGTTACGAAATCTCCTGAAATTACTCTAAAAGCATTTTCAGCATTTTCATATGGTAAAGCCAATTTCATCAATTGTTCGTAACGAATTCCAACTAAATCTGAACCTTTACATTCAGATAGTATTTTATATGGAATGTTTTTATCTCCTTCTTTGAAATTTTCAAAATCAACCGCTTCTGTACTTGCAATAAATCCTTTTCCAAATTGTTTGCCTACTAAATTCTTAGCTAAAATAACATTTACTGGCTCAAAAGTGTATTGATTGAATGTTTGTACTAAAACATAGTCAATTTTTGGACCAACAGTTAAAGCGGTATTGCTTGGCAACGTCCAAGGCGTGGTTGTCCAAGCTAAAATATGAATAGTTCCAAAACCTTGTAAAAAGTTCGGCAATGTGTCTTCTTTAGTTTTGAATTGTGCTACAACAGTTGTGTCTGTAACGTCTCTGTAACTTCCAGGTTGATTGACTTCGTGCGAAGATAAACCTGTTCCCGCTTTTGGCGAATAGGGCTGAATAGTGTAACCTTTATATAGTAAATCTTTGTTATAAATTTGTTTCAGCAACCACCAAACCGATTCCATATATTTGGATTTATAGGTAACATACGGATCTTCCATATCTACCCAATAGCCCATTTTTTCGGTTAAATCGTTCCAAACGTCGGTATAACGCATGACTGTTTTCTTACAAGCTTCGTTATAATCTGAAACGGAAATGGTTTTTCCAATGTCTTCTTTTGTAATTCCTAAAGCGGCTTCTGTACCTAATTCTACTGGGAGTCCGTGCGTGTCCCAACCTGCTTTTCGTTTTACTTGAAATCCTTTTTGAGTTTTATAACGACAAAAAATATCTTTAATGGCACGCGACATTACGTGGTGAATTCCCGGCAATCCATTTGCAGAAGGTGGTCCTTCAAAAAACACAAATGGAGGATTTCCTTCACGTGTAGACACGCTTTTTTCAAAGATGTTATTTTCCTTCCAAAAATCAAGAACTTCTGATGCTACCGTTGGTAAGTCAAGTCCTTTGTATTCAGTAAATTTTGTGCTCATTTTATCGCTTACTTAAATCAATTTGCGAAAGTAATGATTTAAAGAGAAAAGGCAAAAGGTAAAAGGCAAAAGTTGTAGGTTAAGAAAAAACTTCTTTTAAAATTTCTAAGGATTTTGGTTTTTTAAAGCCGTCTAAATGAATGGCATAATAATCCAAAAGGATTTTTAACAGCATTTGTCGTTCCACTCCTGCAAAAACTTTTTGACTGTCGTCGTATCTCAATTGTATTGCTTTTTTTAGCAAGTTGGTTTCATGAGCGTTTAAGCAACTTGTGCCTTGAAATGGAGAAAAAACGCCGTCAATCATTTCAAAATAGGCAAAATCTGCTTCTTGTATTTGTGGATAAAACCCTAAAAATTTGGTGAGTTCTAAAAGAAAAATTAGGTGAAAATTTGAAACCGAATCATTGGCGTCTAACCACAATAATGAAGTTTTTAAAAATGAAAATAAATCTTCGTTTTTTTCTTCTTCATAAATGCTGTTTTGCACTACTTCAGAAAGGAAAAAAACCATCGCGCTTTTTACAATATCGGTATTTATATTTTGATAGTTATGTGCTAATTTTACTTCTTTGAAATGCTCTAATGTGCCTTTATTCTTATGATTGGCTTCTATTTCTAGAATAGTAAACGGCTGAAAATAGGCTATTTTTTGATTGGATTTTTTGGAAGAAAAAGCACTGGGTATGAAATAAGATTTCAACCCGTCTGATTGGGTAAAACATTTAACAATTAAACTTTTTTCTTGGTACTTAATAGCACTTAAAACAATGGCTTGGGTTTTTATTTGCATTATCTAATTACCATTATTTTTTTTACTGTTGTTTCTGCCGCATCGCTTGACGAAACAAAAACCATGTATACGCCAGAAGCTACTTTGTACTTCCCAAACGCCGTGGTGTCCCATTCTACCGTTCCGCCAGAAGAGGTGGTTTCAAAAACCAAATTACCTTCAATATCTGTGATCTTTAAATTCACTTTGTCCATCAATCCGGAAATTTTTACTGTTCCTTGGTATTCTGGTCGCACTGGATTTGGATATACATAAACGTCCTCTAAATTGTCATCTCCTTTTGTAGCAGATCCTAAAAAGGAAACCAGCCCTTTATCTGTGGCAAAAAACACTTCGCCAGAAACCTCGTCAATTTCAATATCCAAGACATTATTACTTGGTAAAGGCGAATTTTCTTTAGTAAATCTTCGTAAAGTATTTTGTCCATTTGAACTAACTTGAAAAACTCCGGCATCTGCAATGGCTACCCATTTGTTGTTGGCACCATCCACTTTAATATCCTGAATTACTTGTTGGTAAAACAATTCTTGGGCCAAATCGCCATCCTGAATAACTATGTTTGTGGTTGTTAACGATGATTCGGAAATAAATCTGTCTACACTGGTTAAAATTCTTAATCCTTTGAAAGTCCCAATCCAAAGTTGGTTTTTATTGTCCACGGCCACGCATCGCACATCGTTATTGGGTAAATTTCCGTTTTCTTCGTTAATAATTATAAATTTATTATTGTACTTTTCATTAAAACCAATTACGCCACCAGCGTACGTAGCCGTCCATTTTGTGCCATTTTTATCGATGTCAATATTGCCATAATGTAATGCCGTTGGATTTTGAATAATGTTATTTAAGTTATAGGATTGCCAAGTATTATTGCTTTTCAATACTTTTATTCCGTTGTTAACTAAAGCATTTGTAAGCCATAAATTGCCGTCTTTGTCGTATTTCATTCCGTTAATTCGCACCGAAATAAAGTTTTGGTTTGGTGGTGGCAAAAGCACCGATTCTAAAAAATTGGTTTCGTTAAATAAAAATGGATTTGTTTTATTTGTAAATTTCAACAAGCCACTGTGTCCAGAAGCCACAAAAACTTCGTTACTGTTTCTCGGATTTTCTACTATTGTTGTTAACGTTAAGACACCTGCTACTTCTGTGCTTGGAATTTTAGCCCAACCTGTATTTTTGTTAAAAATACTAATGCCTTGCAACTTATAATCTGGCGTGTAAGTTCTGTCGTAACTACCGTGAGTCAGCCATAAATCGTTTTTGGTTTTGGTTACTTTAAAGGCCAAATCTTCAATTGGGCCGTTTGGTGAAATATTTGTAAAAGCAAAAGAATTTGTAATGGTAGTTTCAAATAAGCCGCTTTTTTTTGTGCCAATATACAACACATTATTTTTGGTAATGGCACAAGTAAACGAATCCGGAAAATTAGGAATTGCGTTGATGGTGTTTACTAAATTAAAATTTTGATTGTAAAGTAAAATTTGGTTCTGGTTGGTTTGGGTTAAGTAAACCGAATCCGTTCGTAGTTTTAAACCATTTGATACCATTTGCGAAAAAGGAACCGCAATATTACCAGAAAATTTATAAGTAATTCCGTTAGTGTTCATGGCTACTAATTGGTTGTTAAACGTAACCATACTTAACCAGTTTAACGAATTAAAAACAGACCATTGCGAAAAATCGTATAAAAATGGATTGGTTATACTTGCTTTTTTTATGCCTTGCGTTCGGGTTACTGCAAAAATTTCATTGTTGAAAATTGTAGTTTGTAAAACATCTGTAAATTCTCCTGAATTACCAATATAAAAACTGTTTTCAATTTCAAAATTAGATAATTTTATTACTGTAATTCCATATTGTGTGGACACATAAACTTTGCCATTGTATTCGTAAAAATCGTTAATTTTTTTACTGTTGGCCGGTACAGGAACATCGGTAATGATATCAACTTTATTTAATGTGGAGCCGTCTGGTTTGATAAGAATAATTAATCCGTTTTTATTTCCAATTAAAGTGTAATTATTTGAAGTATGGAAAATAGCGGTTATTTCATCGGGTTTTACATCGTTTATAGACGACAAAGTGGTTAAAATATTTGTGGAAACATCTTTGTTAAAAATAGCATTTTTAGTACTAGAATATACTTTCTGATTCGAAATACAAACATCTGTAATTTCATTATATGAAAAATAGCCTTTCCATAATTTCTGTTGGGAAAAAGAAAGCAGAGAAAAACATAAAAATAAATAAAACAGTATTTTTTTCATAAAATAAGTTGAATTACAAATATACATTAAACGTTAGTATATTACTAGTATTGCTTTTAACCGTTAATAATTTTTACCAACTGTTCTAATTTTTCAAAATCCTTTTGCATATTTCCGTCAGAAGTTGGCATGTATCTTGCTTTTTCGCAGTTTTGTAAAAGCCCAATAAAATCGTTTGTGTTTTCTTGGGAAATTTGGTTTTCCTGAAATTTCAAAATGATATTTTCTTTGTTTAAATCAACTTTTTCTAATCCAAATTTGTAGTTTAAAAAGGCGTTAATTGTAAGTTCCATTTCCTGATAAAACACTTCTTTATTTGAAATAAATTGTTGCATATCGTTTACAGAAAAATCCTTTTTTGTTGGTTGTATTTCTGTTTTTGCTTCGTCATTAACAACCGTTTTATTCCTTTTGAGTAAGAAAAACAACAAGGCCAAACCTGCTAAAGTTACACAACCTATAAATTGTAAAAACGTAAATTCAAAACCAGATGTTGGTGCTGTTTTCTGAGATTTGTCTGTTAATTTAGATGTTGAAACCGAAGTAATATTCGCTTGATTTTCTCCTTGCGAAACGTCTAAATTAATAACTTCAGAAGAAATGGTTTTGTATGCTTTTGATTTAATATCGAAAAATGAAAAGTATTGTGGTTTTACTTTAAAATTCCCTTTTTCTTGAGGAATTAAAGTATAACTATCTACAATTTTACCTGAAATTCCTTTGATGTTTTCGTTTATAAATTCTTGGTGTTTGGGTTCGTAAATTTCAAAATTGGATGGTAAATTGGGTTTTGGAATTTCAAATAATTTTAAATTTCCCTTGCCAGAAACAATTAAATCTAGTTGTAAAGATTCGCCAGATTTTAATTCGTTTTTGGTAACATTTGCTTTAAACTCAAAAGAGCCAACCGCGCCTGTAAAATTATCTGGCTTCCCTTTTTCAGGCAAAGCAAGTACTTGAAGAAATTTAGAATTTGAAACAATTTCTCTTCGGGCAACATCATATTCTGGGTCGCCAAAAAAATCAAAATCACCGGTTGGATAACTTATATTTAAATCTAAAGTTATGGGTGTAATTTCTAATTTTCCTGTTTTTTGTGGATACAAAATGGCTCTTTTGAAAATCTTAGATTTGTAAACTCTGTTATTTACTACAGCTCGTTCCCAGCCACCTGTGACATCTTCGGTTTGACTCCAAAAATTATTAAATTTAGTCACCGTGTTTTTATTTAGCTCAATTTCTAAATTTGGTGACAAATAAATACGGTAATTTACCTCAACAGGTTCGTTTACAAAAGCAGAAGTTTTAGTAACTTCTAAATCAATAAATAATAAATTATTTGAACCAGAAATAGTTTTATTTACTGTTGCAGGTTTCGAAACGGGCACTGCATTTTGGTTTCTATTTATGGCATCTGCCGCTTTTTCATTTGAAACGGAAACCAAAACAGATTTTGAAGTATATGTTTTGCCATTAAACTTGATAGTTGCAGGAGCAATAATTACTTTTCCGGCTTTAGCAGCCTGAATCACATAAGTATAAACTTGTTGTATAGTGTAATTCCCGTTATTATAAGCTTCACTAGACGACACATACGAACCGCCCTTGTTAAATCCACTAAAAGTGGGTGGCGTAAAGTAAGTGCCTTCCTCGTTAAAAACATAATTCACCTGCATCACTTCGCCAATTTTAAGATTGGTTTTTTCTGCTTTTACCTCTAATTTCACTTGAGAAAAGGAAAGAAAAGGGAATAGTAATAAGGTTAATATTATTTTTATTTTGTTGTTCATTTTACCAATCTTTTTCAGTACTAATTGTATTTGTTTTTGTTTTGTTTGCGTTTACTTTTTCTTGTACTTTTTTTTCTTCATTGCTAATTGCTTTTAGCACGTTATCCATTCGCTGTTTATTGGCACTTGGTTTTTTGGGTTGGCTTTTTTCTTTTTGGTTTGATTTGTCTTTGTCTTTTTGCTTTTTGTTTTCTTTGTCTTTTTTATTTTTTTTAGGGTTTGGTTTTGGCGGATATTTTTTCAATAATTTTTTGGCTAACGCTAAATTGTATCTTGTTTTTTCATCTTTAGAGTTCGCTTTTAAGGCATTTTTGTAGGATGCAACTGCTAATTTGTAATTTTTGTCTTGCATACATGCGTTTCCTAAATTATGAAAAGCTTTGTGTTTTTGCAAGTTGTTTTTTGCGGTTTGCGCGGCATTTTTGTAATTGGTTATTGCTTCGCCATACTTTTTATGTTTATAAATGGTGTTCCCTAAATTGTATTCCGCTTGTTGTTCTTGCGTTTTTTCTTTAGCTTTTATGGTTCGCAATTGTTTTTCTTTTTGTTGAAAATTTTCAGTCTTTTTTTCTTGAGAAAATGCAGTTGCTGATACAAAAAATAAAATAAAAACTAAGTTCATTTGTTTATTTTGAAACCAGTTTTTCATCTTCAAATTGGTATTTGTTATAAAAAATTCTAGTAGTAATAACAAAAATGCTATGCCTAAAAACCATTGAAATTGCGATTGCTTTTGCGCCAATTGTTGGGCTTTAAATTCTTGTTGTTTTACCGATGTTAATGCCGATTTTATAGTAGCAACCACTTTTGAAATTTGAGTATCATTACAATAAGTTCCATTGGTTTCCGAGGCGATTTTTTGTAATACCTCTTCGTTTAATTTCGTAACTACAACTTGTCCGTTTTTGTCTTTTTTAACTTGTTGAAAACCCAATTCGTCTGCAAATTCAATTGTGCCGCCGTTTGATGTGCCTATTCCAACAGTAATTATTTTTACATTTTTTTCTTTAGTTAATTTCGACACATCAAAAGAAGTATTTTCGTGATCTTCACCATCTGAAAGTAAAATAATAGCTTTGCCTGAAGTTGGGTTGTCAAAGAAATCTACGCTGGTTTGAATGGCACTTTCAATAGCTGTTCCTTGAGAAGAAATGATATCTGTATTGATGCTTTGTGTAAACATTTTTGCCAATTCATAATCCGTTGTCATAGGTAAAATAGGATAAGCACTTCCGGCATAAGCTACAATTCCTATTCTGTCACTGCCAATAGAATTGATAATTTGTGTCATTATTTGCTTGGCTTTTTCCAGTCGGTTGGGCTGAATGTCTGCACATAACATACTTTTTGAAACATCTATGGCAAATACTATTTCTACTCCCTTTGCAGGAACAGTTTCTACTTTTGAACCCAATTTAGGATTCACCAAAGCCAAAACAATAAAAAAAACAGCCATTATTTGCAGCATATATTTAATGCGCGAAGTCTGTTTTGACGAATTTACAAGCAGTTTTTCAAGAGCTTGTGGCGCACTAAATGCAGCTTGTGTTTCAGTTTGCCATTTTACATAGGCATGCTGTGCAACTAAACCAATTGGAATTAGCAGCAGCAAAATGAAATAATATGGCGATTCAAATTCAAACATTAAATAAAACTTTTAAATAGTGTGCGACTTAAAATCATTTCTAGCACCAGAAAAAACAAACCTATTAGCAACCAAACTCGAAATTGCTCATCAAAAAGTAGCAATTGATTTTCTGTGATTTTAGATTTTTCTAAACCGTCAATTTCATCATAAATAGCTTGTAATTTGGTGTTGTCAGTCGCTCTAAAATATTTTCCTTTGGTTATTGTTGCAATTTCTTGTAAAATTTTCTCGTCTATTTCCACTTTTTGCGGTTGAAAAATAATGTTTCCATTACTGTCTTTCGCTACGGGGAAATTGGCCATTCCGTTCGTTCCAACGCCTACTGTATACACTTTTATGCCGAAATCTTTGGCAATTTCTGCTGCCGAAACGGGGTCTAAACTTCCCACATTATTGACACCATCAGTTAATAAAATGATGATTTTAGATTTCGCTTTGCTGTTTTTAATTCGGTTTATGGCGGTTCCTAAACCAATTCCTATGGCGGTTCCGTCTTGTAAAACCAAACCGTTATATTGTACTTCTCTTAGGGCGTTAAGCAACATTATTTTGTCAGAAGTTACTGGTGTTTTGGTGTAACTTTCCCCTGCATAAACTACCAAACCAATTCGGTCGTTTGTTCTTTTTTGAATAAATGTTTCAGCTACTTTTTTTATGGCTTCCAATCGGTTGGGTTTGAAATCGGTAGCCAACATACTTCCCGATACATCGGTGGCAATTACGATATCAATCCCATTTTTGGTGGCTGTAAAACTTGATTTTTGTGTATTTCTTGGTCGCGCTAACGCAATAATTACAAATCCTAATGCCATAATTTTTAACAAAAATAAGAATGGTCGGCATTTAATAATCCAAGATTTTTTGATGGATAATCCTTCTGTTGAACTTATTTTTATGGCTGGTTGTTGGCGCTTGGCTATTTTATATTGCCAAAACACTGCTATTGGAATTACCAATAACAACCATAAAAAATGAGGATGCATAAAGGCGCTATTCATCTTCTTGGTTTATTTGTTCGAGACTATTTGTAATACGATCAATAAAATCTTTAGCTTGTTTGTCTTTTGCTTCATAAGTAATTCGGACTGTTTGTAAGCCGAATTTATCTGAAATAAAAACCGTAAAAAACCGCATTGGTTTGGTTTGGTTGGCTTCATTTATTTCAAAAGTGCCTTCTAAAATATCACCAGAAAGCGCTTTTACATTTTTAAATTTTCTAGCAGTAGTTTGAATTTTCTTAGCTTGTCCTTGCATCAATTGGCTTAATTCGTCATTAAAAAGCTGTTGTAAATTTACTTTTACTGAATCTTTATAAGCGATGGTTTGAAGGGATATGGCAAGTTTATCTGTTGGTTTTTGCCAAGAAAATTGGGCTGTGTTTTTAATATTTGGATTTTTAGAAGTTGTCAAATCTCTGGTTAAAATTTCTGGTGTTTCAATTTGCAAAATAGGCAACCCGTATGCTGAAACCAACCATTCTTTTTTGAGATAGTAATTGGCATCTTTTCCGTTGATTTTTGCAGAAAAATAATTGGTCACATTTTCCCATCCAAAAAAGAAAACCACTGCAATACTAGTTACTAAAAGTGTGACAACAAATGTGGTTTGTCTGATGTTTTTGTATTTATTTTGTTGCTGTTGTGCGGCTAATTTGGCTAATGCTACTTGTTGCTCTTCGGCAGAAACGGGTAAGGTTTTATGAAAAACATTAATCAGGTTTTCCGAAGCTATTTTGTCTGCATTTTGTTCTGGTAAATCAATTAAAATTTTTGCAAATTTTACCAAATCTGCCTTGGTAAAAAGTGTTTCAATTTGAGTAATCGTAGCGTCTGAAATTTGAAATTTCTTATTCTTTACTGCATTTTTTAGTTTAAAAATAAACTGTTCGGTTGTGCTTTCTAACGCAGAAAATTCTAATGTTTTTTCAAAATAAGATTTAATAACTTGGGTTAAATTAGAATAAAATTCTTTGGCGTTGGTGTTGGTGTTTAATTCTGAAAAACCAATAAATGCCCGGTCGTATGGAGAAATATATGTTGTTGCTTTTGTTTTATTACGCTGTTTTAATCGTAAAATTAAATAAAGTAAACCCGCCAGAAAAATAGCAAAAAGTAAACCTAAAAATAGTTGTTTGTCTGAAAGCTCTTGTAGGTTGGCTTCTGGATTTAAAGTAATAATTTCGTCATCTTTGATGTCGTACATTTTTTGTTTTGTAGTGTCCACAGCTACATCCGTTACAATAACTTCAGTGCTTTCAGAAAATATTTTTTTGGTATTTACAAGCACTTCTAGTGCAGGGATTTTATAGGTGCCCGCATCAAACTGAGTCAGGTTGTATTTTTTTATCCACTCCGTTTGGTTGCCTTTAATGGTCTTTTGTGGTGGAAAAGATTGCACCACTTCAAGTTTACCAATTGAATCTAAATCAGGAAAAAAAACAACTGCTTCCTGGTTTACTTTTGTTTTTAAAGTAAGCTGAATTTGTTCGCCAATTTTGATTTCCTTTTTAGAAACTGCCGTTCCAACCGTTTGGGAAAACCCTAAAGAAATAGAAAAAATAAACAAAAATAAAAGGCGTGACTTCATTAGGCTCTACTTTTAAAATAGGTTACTAATTTCGTTACATAACTTTCGTTTGTTTCCGTTTCTACTAATCCTGCGGCGCATTTACGAAAAATAGATTGGCAAATTTCAACCTTGTTTTTATAATTTTTCTCATAAGCCAAACGAGTAGTTGCGGTTTGTGTATCTAACCAAATTAGTTGTTCCGTCTCTGCATCTTGCATTTGAATAATGCCAACATTTGGAAGTATTTTTTCACGGGAATCAAAAATTCTAATACCCGTTATATCGTGTTTTTTAGCCGCAATTTGTAAAGGTTTTTGAAAATCGGAAGTCATAAAATCGGAAATTAAAAACACAATAGCTCTCTTTTTTAGTACACTTGATAAAAAATCTAACGCAAATGCCACGCTTGTGGTTTTGTTTTTCGGTTGCCATTCTACCAATTCACGGATAATTCTCAATACGTGTGATTTTCCTTTTTTGGGTGGAATGTACAATTCAATTTCATTTGTAAATAAAATTAACCCAATTTTATCGTTGTTTTGAGTGGCTGAAAAAGCTAAGGTTGCCGCAATTTCGGTTACCATTTCTTTTTTATTTTGAGAGGAAGTTCCAAAATTTTGCGAAGCCGAGCAATCGATTACTAACATCATGGTTAGTTCTCGTTCTTCTTCAAATATTTTGACAAATGCGTCATTATTTCTTGCGGAGACATTCCAATCTATGGCTCTAAAATCGTCTCCATATTGGTATTGCCGCACTTCAGAAAAAGTCATGCCGCGTCCTTTAAAAGACGTATGATAGTGTCCCGAGAAAATATGATTGCTCAATCTTCGGGTTTTTATTTCAATTTTTTTGACTTTTTTAAGTAACTCTTTCGTCTCCATTTTGTTTTGTTTCAAGCTTCAAGTTTCAAGTTATTTTGTTTCAGGTTTCAAGTTGTTTTTGTTTCAAGTTGTTTGTTAACCTGAAACTTTAAACCTTAAACAAAAACTACGGTACTTGTACCTGATTTAAAACTTTATTGATAATGTCTTCTGAAGAAATGTCTTCCGCTTCGGCTTCATAAGTAATTCCAATTCTGTGACGTAACACATCATGTACAACCGCTCTTACATCTTCTGGAATTACATAACCTCT
>CAMCVI010000020.1 GCA_945881885.1 Chryseobacterium gleum
TTGGTAAGTTTAATTGGACAGGAAGTGGTTCTGGTTTTTTTATTGATAAGTCTGGATTTGTTGCAACTAATTATCATGTAATTGATGCAGCCAATGAAGTTTGGATAAAGTGTACTAAAAAAGGTGAAAGTAAAAAATATAAAGCCGAAGTGGTATTATCAGATAAAGCAAATGATTTGTCTATACTTAAAATTACCGATAGTAGTTTTGTTCCATTACCAGATTTACCTTACCAAATTGCTTCTGAATCGGTTGCTGTTGGAAATGAGATTTTTACTTTAGGTTTTCCTTTAGCAGATGTAATTGGTGAAACAGTGAAGTTTACAGATGGTAAAGTAAGTTCTTTAATTGCTATAGATGATGATGTAACTAGATATCAGGTAACATTACCTATTCAGAGCGGTAATAGTGGTGGACCATTGTTTGATAACTTTGGTAATGTTGTTGGAGTAGTGGTAGCTCAACTAAATAAAGACAAATATACTAGTGAAAATGTAAATTATGCCGTGAAATCTTCATTTCTTAAAAACTTGATAGATATTGTTCCGGTTAATATCCCTAAACCAAAAGGAAAAAATAAAGTTAGTTCGTTATCTCAGGTTGAAAAAATAAAACTGTATTCGGACTATGTGGTTATGGTTCAAACTTTTTAGTTTAAAATTTTTACTATATTTAAAAAATTTAAAAATCAATTTAAATAAAATACATACAATAAAATTAATTTCTAATTATCAAAAAAATATAAAATATGGGACTATTTGATTTTTTAAAAAGTAAATCTCCTGAGGAGAAAAAAACAGAAAAATTTAATAAAATTCGAGATTTAATAATTATTAAAGAGAAAAGGAGTATTATGCATGATATGATTATTTCAACAGACCATGATGACTCACAACTTGATGAAAATCCAAATGGTATTGGTGAATTTGGATTGGTTAAATCAAATCCAATTCCAGTTAATGGCATTGATAACATTCCTGCTTACATAGATAAATTAAGATATGAATATACATCTATTTCGGGTTCTGGGACTAAATCATATAATCCAATAACCTTTCAAAGGACTATAGATTCTGATGAAAGTTTAATTGGGTCAATTAAGCCAGTTGATGAACCAATTGCAGCTTCAACTTCAGCACTAAACATAAAAGGTCATATTGATGTATATAATCTTTATTCATTAGCCAATAAAAAGCTAGCAAAAATATATATTAACTGCTATTCTCTTAAAACTTCCAATAAATTGCCAAACGGTTTTGTACATAGAGATTCAATTGAAGCAATTCAAGATGCTAAAGTGTTAATGGAGTTTGCAAAAAATAGATAATTAGATTTTAAAATTTGTTATTTTTATATGTCATAATTGATGCCACAATAAATTATTAAATAAACTAAAAAAATAAAAATGGTAAAAGAACCAATAATACATGCAACAAAAGACGATAATTTAGATTCAATTATTGAAAAAATACTTTCTCAGAAAAATAATGAATCAAAATTGGGAGTTTATAGTTTGTTTTTTATAACTCATAGTCATTATATTACTGGTGTTAATGTATTTTTAAAAATAAAGGACCCTGAATTATGGAAAATAATTAGAAAGTCATATTACCCAACTTTATTAGATAAAATTAATTTTTTTTTAAGAAATAAAACAATAAATTTTTTTAGAAATAATAGGTACATATTAATCATATTAATTTTATTAACAATTCAAGTTATTATTTATTATAATCAAAATTTACAAATTTCTGAATTACAAAATAAAATTATTTTATTTGAAAAAAATAAAACAAAACCAAACGTTTTAAAATCTAATAATATCATAAGTGATGTTGAGTATGAACTTGAAGATACAAATAATAAACTTGAAGAAATAGAGAATAATATTTCTAACACAAATAATGACTTTCAATACGAAATTGATGTGCTTAATTCTAAAATTACAGATTTAGAATTTAGAATTTCAGATATTGAATAGTTTAATATTTATATTACATTAATCAAAAAAACTTTATATGAAAAAATTAAAAATACTTTTAAGTTTATTAATTTATTTAAACACATTTATATCAATAGGCCAAACAGCTATAGATTATTATACATTGGGTATTACAAAACATGATAAAAGAGATTATCAAGGTGCTATAATAGATTTTTCAAAGGCTATAGGACTTAATCCTAATTTCAGTGAAGCTTATTATTTTATTGGGAGTTCAAAATATAGTTTAAAAGATTATCAAGGTGCTATTTTAGATTACTCAAAAGCAATAGAAATTAACCCAAATTATAATAAAGCATTTTATGAGAGAGGGGTTTCAAAATATACATTAAAGGATTATCAAGGTGCTTTATTAGATTACTCAAAAGCAATAGAACTTAATCCTGATTATAGTGAAGCATATTATTCTAGTGGGGGTGCAAAATTTAAATTAAAGAATTATCAAGGAGCTATATTAGATTATTCAAAAGCTATTGGACTTAATTTAAAATTTAATCAAGCATTTTATGAACGAGGGCTATCAAAAGATTATTTAAACGATTATCAAGACGCTATTTTAGATTATTCAAGAGCAATAGAACTTAATCCAAATTATTATAAAGCATATTATTCTAGAGGGAGGGCAAAATATAATTTAAATGATTATCAACATGCTATTCTAGATTATTCTAAAGCAATAGAACTTAATCCAAATTACAGTGAAGCATATTTTTCTAGAGGACTTTCAAAATATTATTTGGAAGACTATCGGGGTTCAATTTTAGATTATTCAAAATCAATAGAACTTAATCCAGATTATAGTTATGCATATTATTCAAGAGGCGACTCAAAATATTTTTTAGAAGACTATCGAGGTGCTATTTTAGATTTTTCAAAATCAATAGAATTTAATCCAAATTATAGTGAAGCATATTATTTTAGAGGTCTTTCAAAAAATAATTTAGAAGATTATAGAGGAGCTGTATTAGATTATTCAAAAGCAATTGAACTAAATCCTGATTATAGTGAAGCCTATAATTCGAGAGGCGACTCAAAATACTTTTTAGAAGACTATGGAGGAGCTGTATTAGATTATTCAAAAGCAATTGAACTAAATCCAAAGTTCAGTGACGCATATTATTCTAGAGGCCTTTCAAAAAATAATTTAGAAGATTATAGCGGAGCAATATTAGATTATTCAAAAGCAATAGAACTAAATCCTGATTATAGTGAAGCATTTAATTCAAGGGGCGACTCAAAATACTTTTTAGAAGACTATGGGGGAGCTGTATTAGATTATTCAAAAGCAATTGAAATAAATCCAAAGTTCAGTGACGCATATTATTCTAGAGGCCTTTCAAAAAATTATTTAGAAGACTATAGCGGGGCAATATTAGATTATTCAAAAGCAATAGAGCTTAACCCAAATTATAGTGAAGCATTTTATGAAAGAGGTATTGTAAAACAAATTTTAGATGACTCTGATGGTGCTATTTTAGATTATTCAAAAGCAATAGAACTAAATCCAAATTATACTGAAGCATTTTTTGAACGAGGTGTCTCAAAGTATGTTGTAAAGGGTTACCAGGGTACTATTTTAGATTTTTCGAAAGCTATTGAACTTAATCCAAAATATAAAGAGGCATATTATCGTCGAGGTGACTCAAAATATTATTTAGAAGATTATAGTTCTGCATTATTAGATTTTTCTAAAGCAATAGAACTTAATCCAAAATTTAGCGAAGTTTATTATTATAGAGGCTTAACTAAGTTTAATCTTAATATGAAGGATAGTGCTTGTTTGGATTTCAGCAAAGCAGGAGAACTTGGTTTAGAAATTGCTTATGAGTCAATAAAAAAATATTGTAAATAATTTATAAAAATCGAAATAAAATAATCTTTTGCTTCAAGTTATCTAAATCATTTAATATCGATAAATATAATGTTTAATTCATTATCAATAATTAGACTGATTATGACTAAAACTATTAAAGTGGAACCAAAACTCAATAAAAAAAATATAACTCAATATTTATAAATGCGGTGATTTAAAAATTTTATTACCGTAAAAATGCGGTGAGAATTTAGTGTGAATTTAAAATAGTAGGAGTTATATATCCAATAATTAAAAAAAACAAATTTTTCATTTCAAAAATTTGTTTATGTCGAACCAAAACACTAGTTTTACATTGTATATTTTATACTATTAAAAAATTAGTGTGCCTATAGGTGTACCCATAGAAATTTAAAATCGTAACATACTGAAAATACTGGTGTTTACAGAGGGGTTCGAATCCCTCTTTCTCCGCAACAAAGCCTGAAACGAAAGTTTCGGGTTTTTTTATGCAGTCAAGGCTTCATAAGGTTGTTTCATTGATACTATCATTTGATACTATCAAAGATGGTTGAGTAAACGAGATGCTGAAACGAGTTCAGCAGGACAGCATCTCGATTTACGATTTGGGATTTGGGATATAAAATTTCTTAAATGAATTAATCAAAATCAATTTCATATAAATGAAGTTTCAAGATATTATTATTGTTATTCAAGAAAAATTTTCCTGACTTAAAATTGATGAGCCCATTATAATATTTTTCAAAATCATCATAAAACATATTGAAGTCATAAAGTATAATATCATTTTTACTAATAACAAATTCTAACTCATCAATTATAACCTTGGCAATAAATTGATTTTTTTCTTCAATTGTTATACATTCAAATTCTTTGAATCTAAATGAATTTTTATATCCATCAAATATAACTCGTTTAGCATATAATTTTTCATTTAACTTGTCATAATTAATTTTTGATAAAGAGCCTAGAATTTCATCAATATGATTAATCGAACAGCCTTCACCACTTAATTTATCTTTTAATAATGGGAGATGATGGATTAATCCGAAGCGATTATTTAAAATGTCATGGCAATTTTGCAATGGCAATGAAGCATAGAAAAAATTACCTTTTACATTAAATTGAAATAGAAAATTTGATAAATCAGCAATCCAATCATGTGAAAATAGATTTTTTTCTAAAGTGTAATTCAATTTATTACTCAATTCATCTTTCGTTAAACTAGAAAATTTCAAAGTATTATAAGTCAAATTGAAAGCTTTGTAATTAATATAATTGAAAGGTAATTTACCTTTGTAATTTAGAGCTAGTTCTATTTGATTCGCAGCATCTTTGCTAATCATTGAATAAAAATAAGATAGCTCAATTAGCAAAAGTGGATTTTTAGGATATAATTCAATAAGTTTTTCTATTTCATTAATAGCTTCATCTCTTTCATCTTTTTGGTAGCTTGCAATACAACGTAACATTTTTGCAAACAAATTATTTGAATCTTTTTGAACAGCTAAATCAATAATTTTTATTGCAACATTAATATCTTCACCCGTAAGAGCATTATAAATTGGAAAAAAATCCGAGTTGTAATCGCCATTAGGCTTGAGAAGTAAATCATTATTAACCGAATCAATATCACCAGAACAAAGGATATAAAAAGCAAGTCTCGTAAGCCTATCAGAGTCAGAACCAAGTTTAATATTAAAATCTTTTACCCAAGTTTTACCGTTAGATTCAATATCATCTATTTTTTTTTGAATTGTAGCATACAATTTGTCAACTGAAAATATAATTTCTTCACTTACCTGGAGACTTGGCGTTTCAATTATTTCTTGTATACTAAAAAGCAAACTTTTTGTATCGGATATGGAAGCTCTAATTTTTTTTAATTCCTCTAAATCATTAGAATCGATAATTTTATTTGAATCATCTAATAATTTAGCAGCAATCTGTTGTGCTGAGGCTTTGAGTTCACCAATTAAAAAGAAAAAATCCGGATGTGGAATATTTCCTTTATCATATCCTAATTCAATTGAAAAGTAATATAACGGACTAATTAATGTATTTAATTCAATAATTTTTGAATCACATTCAAGATTTGTAGCTAGTTGAATTTTCTTTTTAGCCGCATATAGAAAATCTATAAATAATTCGTTATTCATTTTAAAAGGATTTGAAATATTAGTATTTCCTTTATTTATAAGGTTTCAATTTATTTTTACTATGATTTAAAAGAAAATTATTGTGTATATATTAAATAACAATATTCAAATATATCAAATAAAATTGATTGTGTTATTTAAAGCAAAAATAATTACGGTGTATTATATAAACGAGATGCTGAAACGAGTTCAGCAGGACAGCATCTCGATTTACGATTTGGGATTTGGGATTTGGGATTTACGATTTGGGATTATTCGTTTCCCTGCGTAACGCAAATTTTATATTTTATGCTCATAACTTTTTTTGTAAATGTTATTTTCTGAAAGAATACTTGCTTAATTTTGTAGTATTATGAAGTTAAGAAGTTTACATACTACCACGCTATTTGAGTTTTACGCACCAGATTATACTACCACATTAGACATTCCTTATGTTGATGTGGGTATCAGTGCTGGTTTTCCTTCTCCAGCGGATGATTTTATTGAACTGACTATCGATTTAAACAAGCATTTAATTAAGCATAAAGACAGTACGTTCTTTGCAAAAGTGAAAGGACATTCTATGAAAGATGCTGGTATTTTTGATGGCGATTTATTGGTGATTGATAAAAGTTTATCTCCTGAGGATGGTAAAATAGCCATTTGTCAGATTGATGGTGAATTTACCGTAAAACGCATCAAAATTGAAAAAGATATCGTTTGGCTCCTCGCCGAAAATGAAGAATATAAACCCATAAAAGTCACCGAAGAAAATGAATTGATGATATGGGGAATTGTGGTGCATAGTATTAAATCGTTTTAATTGATAATTGATAATTCGTAAATCATAAATCATAAATCGTAAATCAAAATGTTTGCCTTAGTAGATTGCAATAATTTTTACGCCTCTTGTCAGAGAGTATTCGAACCACATTTAATTGGAAAGCCGGTAGTGATTCTTTCTAATAATGATGGTTGTGTCATTGCGCGTTCTAATGAGGCTAAGGCGTTAGGCATTCCGATGGGGGCTCCGGCGTTTGAGTTTAAAAAGTTGTTTGAAGCGCATAATGTGTTTGTTTATTCTTCAAACTATGCGTTGTATGGCGATATGAGTAGCCGCGTGATGAATATACTGACGACTTTTAGTCCTGATATTGAAGTGTATAGTATTGATGAGGCGTTTTTGAAGTTTAACGGATTTGATTTATTCAACCTGGAGGATTACGGCAAAACCATTCAGAAGACAGTTACTAAAAATACAGGAATTCCTATTAGTGTGGGATTTGCACCTACAAAAGCATTGGCTAAAGTGGCCAATAAAATAGCCAAGAAGTTTCCTGAACGTACCAAAAGTGTTTATGTGATAGACACTGAGGAAAAACGCATAAAAGCCCTTAAATGGACTAAAATTGAAGATGTTTGGGGCATTGGTAGGAAACACGCGAAACGCTTGCAAGCGGCGCAGGTTTTTAACGCGTACCAATTCACGCAATTGTCTGATGAGTGGGTGAGAAAACAAATGAGTGTAGTAGGGTTGCGCTTAAAGCACGAATTGGAAGGCAAACCAACCTTAGATTTGGAAACGCCAAAAAGCAAAAAAATGATTGCCACGACTCGGTCTTTTGAAAAATCGTTAACTAAATTAGAAACTATATCGGAAAGTGTTTCTACATTTACCGCTTCTTGTTCGGAAAAATTAAGACGACAAAATAGTCATTGTACTATGATTATGGTTTTTGTACAGACCAACTATTTTAGAAAAGACCAACCTCAATATTCAAGAAGCATAGTTATCAATACCGATTTTCCAACGAACTCAACTATTGAGTTGAATCATTATGCACAAATAGGATTGAAAGCTCTATTCAAAGAAGGGTATCATTATAAAAAAGCTGGGGTGATTGTTATGGGATTAACACCAAATGACCAAACGCAGCTATCCCTTTTTAATACTTCAAATCCAAAACACCAGCCGCTGATGTCGGTTGTAGATAAGCTGAACAAATGCTACGGGAAGAATAAAATTAAATTTGGAAATCAATCGCTAGGCAGACAATGGAAAATGAAACAAGAGCAGTTGTCGAAAAGCTATACCACACGGATAGATGAGGTTGTTGTGGTGAGGGTTTAGGGATTTGGGATTTACGATTTGGGATTTACGATTTACGATTTGGGATTATTAATGGTTTGTCCTTGTAAAACATATAACAAACTCCTGCAATAAATAATAATATAAGATAGTTGTCTATAGGAACGTCAGTTGGATTATTTGCTGTGTCGCCACTTGTGCCAAAATCGGATGGGTCTGAACCGTTAGATTGTGCTACTAGAGTAATTGTGGATACTAATGAAAATGCTAGTATCCAAAGTATTTTTTTAATTGTTTTCATGATTTTTGGGATTTAATTTAGTACTTTAAGATTATAATTTTGATTGTCGATAAAATTTATTTTAAATAATAGTACTTGATTTGTTTGTGATATTTCATTTAAAGTTATTGTTTTAGCTAAAATGTCTTTGTTTTGGTATAGTAAACGACCTGTTACGTCATAAATTAGAATGTCTTTTATTACTTTGTTTTGACTAGTGATGTGAAACAATTGGTCTTTTTTATAAACAATAATGCTATTTGAATTTAAATGATGCGTTGTTTCACCAAGATTTTGTTCATATACAATTGAAAAACGATTGTTAAATGTCCCAGGTGTTGAGGTAAAGGTGTAAGGTGTTGTTTTAATATTTGTTGTTGTCCCTGTTATGTTATCTTTAATAAACACATCTTGGTTGCCTTGGAAAATTCCATCCCAATTGGATAGTTTCAATTTGAAAGTTCCAGCAGTATCACAATACCAACCTAAAGGCACTTCATCAGTTGTGTTAAATGGTATGGCTCTACCTTGAATTACTAACTTTTCGTTATTACAAATTGAATACAAATGATTGCCTACATTTCCATAGGATTTTCCATCATAATTAGTATCTATTCCGATGGTGGCACCTTCTAAATAACCAATTAAAATTTGATTTAAATCTTTACCATCATTTGTGGTTGCATTTAACCAAATGTGGTGATTTTCAGTCGTTGTTTTAAAAAATTGATGGTCTTGATTGTTGGTTCGTTGTGCGTTAGTGAAGTTTACGGTTCCATTATTTTTAGCTTTCACAAAAAATCCTTGACCTATCTGAATACTTCCGTTAGGAATAACTGCTGGTGTATGGTAATTGGGACTGTTGATAGCTACGGATGTTGCGGCAGTTCCACCAGTTGCATTCCAACTAGCATAATTTGTTCCTGTAGGAAATATCCCATTTGCATCCATAGTAAGTGTATGTGCGTAGAAATATAAGGTACCTTCTATTGTAGCTGCATTATCAGTAACAAACGTTGTAGCATTTATATTAGATGGATAAGGATTACCTAGTAAATTGAATTTATTTACAGTAGTATGTGTTAGGTTAAAAGGGTATGTACCATTATTTGGCACCCCTGCAAAAGAACCGTCCCATTCTGCTGGGATAGTTGCAGATTGATTATTTGCTGCTCTAATAGCATAACCTTTTGCTGGAACAAATTCAGATGTATTTGAAAGTGTTGAACTTAAATAGGTATTTGTAGCAGTATCATACGTGTAAAAACGATGTGTAAGTGTTTGGGGAGAAAAATTGTATATATTTTGTCCGATTACAGGAGCAGACCATAGGGTGTGGTCTAATCTTACAAGAGTAGAGGTGTTTCGATGTATAAGTATATTTCCAATATTTATTGCCAGTGGATTAATTTGTAATAAATTATTGTTGTTGTTCATTGTAAAAAAACTTCCTGTATTTATTGTAATTTCATTATAAACAAAAACATTATTATTAAAAGTTACAGTAGCATTATTTGTTACTAAAATAGAACAAGCAAAGATATCTGTTGTAGACGTGTAATTACCCGAAAAAATTACTGAATTACCATAAGTTGGTATGCCGTTGCTCCAGGTGTTTCCGTCCCATGTAGTTGTATTGCCACAAGTTGATATATCTGTATCTGTAATTCCATTGCAATTATCATCTATGCCATTTCCGTATATTTCTGTAGCATTGGGGTGAATATAGGAATTAGCATCATTACAATCATTACCAACTAAAGTATAACCGGCTAAAAAACAGCCATTACTTAAAACAGAATTAGATAATCCTCCATAGCCATCACCATCATTATCTAAATAATATATATAACCACCACCGTTATTAACTAAATTAGAACCAAGAACAGTTATTGCACCCGTAGTAGTTAATAGTTTCCCATTTAACTCACAACCTGCTCCAACAGATAGTGCTGCATTATTAATGATAGTTCCTTTAAAAGTTACATTTGCGGCTAACCCTGCAGCCCCATTTGCAATCCAATAAATATTTTGTGGTAGGACACCGTTAATTAAAACTATTGAAGAAGCAGCTCCTGTTGTAAAAGCGCCACCAAATTTAAAAACAAATTTACCATTTGGATTGTTTTGTCCGTCTAAAGTTAATATTCCTCCAAGAGAACCTGCGCCGCCAATAGAATAAATGCCAGCAGTAAGTGTTTCGCTTCCAAAAGCTGGAGCATGATCAGTTACTGTTGGTGTTAAATTTTGAAACGATGTATATGCCAAAATTAAATCTTCTTTAGCCGTTTGTGTAGTTGAATTTGCATTTATAAAAAGACCAGTAATATTTGACAATTCAAAACCAGAAATAGTCCCCAAATTGGTCCCTATGTTTCCAGTTATGTTTGAAACTGTTGCGCTATGTGTTATAGCGCCTGATCCTGTAAAAAGTGTAAATTCAGAAGCGACTCCGACACTTGGCAAACATTGCTCTTGTGGTCTAAAAATTATTCCATCACAATTTTCATCTATATAATTACCCCAAATTTCAACAGCTGTCGGATTTCTTGTTGCATCAAAATCATTACAGTCTTTATCATTATTTACGTAGCCTGTTATAAAAGTACAAGAAGAAATAGCAGCATTTCCGTACCCATCAAAATCCGCATCTGCATAAAACATAGAACTTCCATTGTTTACTAAATTGGTGCTATTAATTGCTATAGCGCCACCAACTGAAAGTAGTTTACCTTGAATTTGACAATTAGCACCTGCTGCTATTGCTGCTCCAGACATAACAGTACCATAAAAGGTAGTATTTGCACCCAAGCCACAAGCATCCAATACAATCCAATAGATATTATTTGGTGTAACACCATTAGTTAAAACTAGGTTAGCACTTGCAGAGGAATTTAGGGCACCGCCCACTTGGAAAATAAATTTGGCATTTGGATTGTTTTGACCATCTAAAGTTAATGATCCAGCAACAGAAACTGCACCTGCTATAGAATAAATACCAGCTGTAATTGTTTCTCCATTTCCAAAAACCATATTATGATTCGTTACAGTTGGAATTAAATTTTGAAACGCATTATATGCTGTTGATAAATCTTGGGCTACAGTTTGAGTTAAAGTAGTACCGTTATGGAAAGAACCTGTAACTACTGCAGTAGTAAAACCAGTAATGGCTCCCAAATTGGTTCCAATGTTGCCATTAACATTTGATATAGCGGTATTGGCAACAGCTCCACCAGCAGTATAAATTGCAAAACCAGAAGCCGTTCCTAATGATGGTATGCATTGTGCATGAGTTGGAAGTAGCGGATAGACAAATAGTATTGTAAATAGCCCACTTAACCAATTGAAATTTAAATTTTTCATTTGTTTACATATTAATTATTAGAAATAAACAATATGTATCTGATGCTAGTAAATAGATTGTCTTTATCAAAGTTTTACAAAGGTAGTTCTTAATAGCTGATAATCAATAATAATAATTGAATAATTTTTAATTTTTTAAAAGTTTTAAGTCTTTTGACATGAGGATTTTGTTAATTGCTTGATAGTTTTGGCTTTACAAAGTAAAGCGGTTGTTTGGAATTTGACATTGTTTATTGTTTTTTGTATATTTGATTAAAACTAATTGATATGAAATATGTTATAATTCTTGCATTTTTATGCATAAGTAGCTTGGCAAATGCGCAAAAAGTGTTTAGTACGCAATATAGCAACCAAGCAGAAATTAAAGTCTTTGTGGTGAAATATGAAAACCAAGCGGACTTAAAAGTCTTTAAGGTAAAGTATGAAAACCAAGTAGGTGAGAATAATGGCAAATGGTTTTTTTCTAAATATGAAAACCAGGCGAAAAAGAAAATTTACTTCGTAGATTATGAAAATCAAGCGGATTTGAAAATCTTTTTTGTGGAGTATGAAAACCAAGCGGGTTGGAGAAACAATGAAAAGAAGTATTTGATGTTTTAGGGATGTACAAATTACGAATTACGATTTGGGATTTACGATTTGGTCCTTCGGCAAGCTCAGGATGACGGGATTGGGTTTAAATTCTTTTTAATTTCATTTTATAATTATCACAATCTCGACAGGTATAGCTTGATTGCCAAGTTAAAGATAATTCATGTATACCTTGTCCATTCCCCATTCTTGAAGTATTTAAGTCATAGGAATATCCCAATTTGAATTCACCTGCTCGCATGGTCACAAATGGATTTAAGGAAGTTAAAATATGACTATTTGGACTTTTTCCTTCAGGGTTTGTGGATGCGATTACTCCAAATGCAAAAGTGTTCATTTCTAATGAAGTGCTAAGGTCTAATCTGTTGTATTGTGATTGCCTCATGTAATTAAATGAAAATAACAGATTGGAATCTTGCGGTAAAATCATAAATGGTGTATTGTTTAGTTCGAAAAAATAGCCCCCGTGTACGGTAAAAAACATATCTAAAGGCACATTACCATTTTCTTTAAATGAAATATCAGGTCTACCAAGGTGTTTTAAAGTAGCCCCAAACCATGCATTTTCTTGATCAACTAAAACACCTGCAGAAAAATCAACAAAATTAATATTGTTTTTGTTTTTTAAATATCCAGGGTCGATACTGCTTCCTGAAATAGCGCCCGTGTTTATGTTAATTTGATCTTCTAATAAAAGATTACCAAAATTAAAATCTTTTCTTCCATAACCACCTTCCAAACCTAACCGAAGTCGCCAGTCGTAATTGATATCTACTCGGTACGAAACGGCTCCGTTTACTTGAAAATAATTATAATCTGTAAATACTTCTCTGTGATTTAAAACTGTAAGTCCCATTCCAATATTGTCGTCCACCAAATTATTGGCAAACCCATATTGTGTATCTATTCTTCTGTTTCCATCAGGCCACTGACTGCGATGGAGTAGTCCGGCATTCCAAGCAGTAGCCGAGCCTGTAAAAGCAGGATTTAAGGTTTCGGGTACTAAAAGAAACTGAGTAAATACAGGATCTTGTGCCTGCAAATGCAAACAAGAGAAAATAAATAAAAGGGCGGTATATATTTTAAATTTCATTCTTGCTACTTCTTATTTTATTAATACAAATGTTTGATTTTCATATACTATGGTTCCATAAAACGTTTCCGCGGCTACCTTACAGTAATAATTTCCATTTTCAGCAGGTGATTCTTTTATTTTACCATTCCATCCTGCAATTACATCACCTGTTTCGGAATAAATTAAAGATCCCCAAGTATCGTAAATATCTAATCGCACATTTTTTAATCCTTTTTTTACTGGTCTAAACGTGTCATTAAGAGAATCACTATTTGGTGTAAAGGCAGTTGGCACTACTAATAAATATCCTTTTTCAATGATTAAACTTATGATATTTGTTTTTATACAACCTAATGGATAGGTTACGGTTTGTGTTACGATATAATTACCTTCTAATACATAAGTATGGTTTGGATTTTCTTCTGTAGAAAATGTGCCATCTCCAAAATTCCAGGATATGCTAATGTAATCGCCAGTTGCTGTATTAGTAAACTGGATTGGGTCTAGCATGGAATATAATCCGAAAGTAGTATATGCATAGGAATTTTGGGTAAATCCAGGATTTCCAATAATAGGATTTGAAATGGTTACACTTTGCGATGTAGTACACCCGTTAGCATCCGTAATGGTTACAGTCATTAATCCATTAAGGGTAGTAGACATGAATTCGTTATTTGCACCAGAACTTATTCCGCTCGACCAAGTAATTACAAATGGTGGCATACCACCCGAAACGTTTGCTTTGAAAAGATTTGTTACTATTCCAGTAGCGCAATTTACTTGTGAATCTTGATCTAAAACTAAAGTTAATGGTGAAGGTCTAGTAATCGTGAAAGATGCTGTTTTGATACAACCTTTGCTGTCTGTTACAATTACAGAATAGTTTCCATTTGGAATATTCGATAGGTCTTCTGTTGTTGCCGAATTTGACCAAACATAAGTAAATGGGGGCGTGCCACCTGAAACGACAAGATTAATGGCTCCGCTACTTGCATTCACACAATCCAAAGCATTTTGTACGATGGCATTTAAAACCAAAGGTTGCGGTTCTACGATAATAAATGTTCTGTTGATGTAACAAGGTGTGCCATCGGAAATAGAAACACTGTAAGTTCCAGGAAGTAAATTATTTCTGACAGTACCTGAAGTACTACCATCACTCCAAGTAACTACAACCGGCGCTTGACCACCAATTAAGTTTAAGCTTATGCTACCATTATTGGCTCCAAAACAAGAAATGTTAGTTACCACTGGGTTAATAGTATATATTGGTGCTTCAATGATGTTTATTGTAATTGGTTTGGTACAACCGTTGGCATCAGTAATGGTAATTGTGTAACTTCCAGCGGCTAAATTATTTTGATAGAAACCCGTTGCTAAATTGCTCCAATTGGCTATATAAGGCGCAGTTCCCCCAGTTACATTTAATGTGATAGAAGCGTTGTTTGCTCCATAACAGGTAATTTCTGTAATGGTAGGTGTAATGACAATATCATTTGGTTGCGTTACTACTAAACCGGTTACAGTTTTTGTTCCGCCATTAGCATCTGTTACTAAAACAGAATACGTTCCCGCAACTAATCCTGTAAACTGTGGATTTAAATTGGTTGAGTTGGTAATGGTTTGCAAGATAACACCTGCACTGTTTAATAAAGTATAATCATATGGACTAATCGATTCTTGTGTGATTAAAATTCCCACCGCACCATTTGAATTTCCAAAACAAAGTAAATTAATGTTTAGGGCTAAATCTTGTTGTACCAGAAGTTCAGGCGGTTGAGTTAAGGTAAATGTTAATACGATAGGCGCACAATATCCATCGTTGATTGTTACGGTGTAAGTACCAGCCAATAAACCTGTTAGGTCTTCAGTAGTAGCCGTAAAACCATTAGGACCTACCCAGCTAAATGTGTAGGTACCAGAACCACCAGCAACTGTTAAGTTGATGCTTCCGACATTGCCACCAAATACACTTACATTATAGCCATTATAGTTAGAAAGTATTCCTGAAGCTGTAAATGTTGGATTTACAGTAATAGTATAAAAGGCATCATTTCCGGTACATGAGTTTCCATTACTAGTAAAAGTAGCCGCAGCGGTATAGGTGATAGTTAGTGGCGCGTTGGTTGAATTTACTAGTGTTTGCGACGGAATATTACCTGTTCCAGAAGCAATTGCGCCACTTATACCTACTGGTATGTTTGCCGTCCATGCATAAGTTAATGCACCTGGTAATGTAGAACTTAGTGTAACTAAATTACTTGCTGTGTTGTTACATATCGTTTGGTTGGCCAAATTAAAAATTACATTTGGTTTCGGATATACATCAACTGTAATAGTAAATGGTGTGCCGATACATGAACCCGATGTTGGCGTAACGGTATATATTATTGTTTGAATAGTAGCACTTGTATTGGTCAATACCTGACTAATTTGGCTTCCTGTTCCTATACTAGCACCGGTGATATTCGAGTTGTTACTTATTGTCCAAGTATAGGTTGTTCCAACGGGTACAATTGTGCTTGTATTTGGTGTGCCGTTTACAGGGGCTACAGTAAATCCTTGTTCACTACAAATTACAAATGCTTGATTTCCAATTGCAGGTTTCGGGTTAACCGTAATGGTATAATTATAAGTAATCCCTGCACAAGCAGAGGCATCGTTAGTTGCTGCTACAGCTGCATAGGTAATTATAATTGGTGCATTGGTAGTATTTACTAATGTTTGCACAGGTATGGTATTGGTTCCAGAGGTGATTACCCCAGTAATTCCTGCTGGTTGTGTTGCAGTCCAAGAGAATGTTGCACCAGA
>CAMCVI010000021.1 GCA_945881885.1 Chryseobacterium gleum
GCCAATCCAAAGCGCTTAAAAGTGGATTTAAGTACAACTGAATTATCTCCTTATTACTCAGAAATTAGCAACCAACCTTTTACTGCGGTTCCTTTTGCTTTGTTTGCTGTTAATTCAGAGAGTACGGCGGCATTAACAGCGCTTCAGGCGACAGTAGCTGCAAATGCAACTGCTACAAATGCAGCTTTAGCATTAAAAGAAAATGCCATAAACAAATCCACAACAACTACATTAGGAACTAGTAATATTTTATTTCCTACTCAAAATGCAGTGAAAACTTATGTAGATACAAATATTTCTGCTTCGAACACTGCAAATACAGCAGCTATTACTACTCTTGGAAATACAGTAACTTCAAACGCAACTGCTACAACGGCTGCTTTAGCTTTAAAAGAAGATGCTGCAAATAAATCAACTACAACAACTTTAGGAACAAGTAATGTGTTATTTCCAACACAAAATGCAGTAAAAACATATGTTGATACTAATATTTCAACAGTTAACACTTCTAACACATCACTTCAAGCTACAGTAGCCGCAAACGCAACTGCTACAACGGCTGCTTTAGCGTTAAAAGAAGATGCGATAAACAAATCAACTACAACAACTTTAGGAACTAGTAATGTATTATTTCCTACTCAAAATGCAGTGAAAACTTATGTAGATACAAATATTTCTACTTCGAACACTGCAAATACAGCAACTATTACTAATCTTGGAAATACAGTAACTTCAAACGCAACAGCTACAACAGCTGCTTTAGCGTTAAAAGAAGATGCGATAAACAAATCCACTACAACAACTTTAGGAACTAGTAATGTATTATTTCCTACTCAAAATGCAGTGAAAACATATGTTGATACAAATATTTCTACTTCGAACACTGCAAATACAGCAGCTATTACTACTCTTGGAAATACAGTAACTTCTAACGCAACTGCTACAACTGCAGCTTTAGGTTTAAAAGAAGATGCTGCAAATAAATCCACTACAACTACTTTAGGAACTAGTAATGTGTTATTTCCAACACAAAATGCAGTGAAAACCTATGTGGATGCTCAAATTTCATCAGCTACTATTGCAGATGCTGATGCTACTACAAAAGGTAAAATTCAGTTGGCTGGAGATTTAGCGGGAACTGCAGCACTACCGGTTGTAGCTAATAATGCAATTATTACGGCAAAAATTGCTGATGCTTCTGTAACAGATCCTAAAATTGTAGGCGTAAGTGGATCAAAAGTTATTGGAAACATTAGCGGATCTGCTGCAAATGTAACAGGAATCATTCCAGTTGCAAATGGAGGAACAGGGGTAACAACAGTGGCGGGTATTAAATCTGTATTGGGTTTCAATTCCCCTAGTGTTGCTATTGGAGATCAGGCAGGTCAAACCAATCAGGGCTCATCTACCGTGGGTGTGGGTGGAGGTGCTGGAGCTACAAATCAGGGCGGTGGATCAGTTGCCGTTGGATATGTTGCTGGTTATCTTAATCAAGGTAATTCTTCTGTAGCAATAGGCTCAAATGCGGCACAAAGCAATCAGGGTACACAAGCCGTAGCCGTTGGATATGCTGCTGGCCAAAATGGACAAGGTGCTAATTCGGTAGCAATAGGTGCTTTTGCTGGACAAGGTCAAGCTGCAAACAGTATTGCATTAAACGCAACAGGAGCGCCATTAAATCCGCAGTCGACAGGTTTTTATGTGGCGCCTGTAAGAAATGCTTCGGAATCCAATTCTTTATTTTATAATACGACTACCAAAGAAATTACTTATGGTGCTGCCGCTTCTACTGTACCTATAAACTTAGCAACAGGTGTTACTAGTATTTTACCTATTGTTAATGGTGGTACTGGAGCGACATCGGCTGCTAATGCATTAACAAATTTAGGAGCAGCGCCTATTTTTTCACCATCATTTATTGGTACCCCAACTGCTCCAACTGCGGCTGCGAATACAAATAATACACAATTAGCTACCACTGCATTTGTCACAAGTGCCTTAACTACAGCCGGACTTCCATCTCAAAGTGGAAACAATGGAAAATTCTTAACGACTAATGGTAGTTCTGCTTCATGGGCTACAGGAGTATCAGGTTCTGGTACATTAAATTAAATCCCTAGGTTTTCAAGTTCTTCCGCACTTTCAAACAGTTCACTTTCTGATGACGGAACAGGTCTTCGAATCGGAAATCCTAATGGAACAGGGGGAATATATACAGGATTAAGTTCATATGACAACACTAGATTAATGGTGTCTGGTGGTAGAGAATATGAAAGTATAAGAATGACTTTTCCAGGTGATCCATATAACAATGAACTCTCTTTCAATTGGTACGGTTCAGCTTGGCGAATGAGAACAGAAAGAAGTAGTGGGGAGATTACAGATTTATCATTTTGGAAAACTACTGGCGCAGGAGTAACTACCGAAAAAATGAGAATTGATGGTGACGGGTATGTAAAAGCTACTGGTTTTAAAACTCAAAATGGCACCTCATCTCAGTTCTTAAAGGCAAATGGAACGGTGGATAATTCAACATATTTAACCACCTCTGCTTTAACTTCTCCTGCACTTACAGGAACGCCAACTGCGCCAACAGCTGCAGCTAATACGAATACAACGCAAATAGCAACAACAGCTTTTGTCACAAGTGCACTATCTACAGCCGGACTTCCATCCCAAAGTGGAAACAATGGAAAGTTCTTAACAACAAATGGCACTACGGCATCTTGGGCAGCATCTCCTGGCGTTCCATACTCAGGTGCAACCGGTGCTGTGAATTTAGGTAACTACAATTTGACGGTATATGGTGTAAAAGTTGGTGTAGGAAGTGGTCCGGACCCTTATTTCTTGCAATATAGTACGGTTGTCGGTAAAGACGCTTTAGTAAGTAATACCTATGGTTGGCAAAATAATGCTTTTGGTTTTGAGGCAATGAATCAAAACACAACTGGTAATGGAAATAATGCTTTTGGGCTTTCAGCTCTGAGAAGCAATACTTCAGGAAACAATAATGTTGCTGTAGGGCATGCTGCTTTACATTCTAGTGTAACAGGAAACATGAATACAGCCATTGGTGCATCTGCAGCATATCATTCTTTAGGCAGTCAAGTTACTTCTATTGGTTATGAATCTCTTATGGGGCAAGGCACAGGAACAGGGAATACTGCGCTTGGATGGCGTGCTGGAGCTGCAGTTTATGGAAGTAATACGTTTAGTACGTTTTTGGGGAATAATGCGACGGCTCAAAATGGTACTACAAATGCGACGGCAATAGGAAATGATGCATTTGTAAATACAAGTAATACTATTCAATTAGGAAATACAAGTATTACCAATGTGAAAACAAGTGGAACACTTACTGCTGGAAATGTTACCTATCCAAACAGTCATAACAGTGTAAATGGTCAAATATTAACGACGAATGGTTCGGGTGTGGCTTCTTGGACAAATACAATCGCAATTGCAAATGGAGGAACTGGTGCGACTACTTCTGCCGCGGCATTAATAAATTTAGGTGCTGCACCTCTTGTTTCGCCTAACTTTACAGGAACTCCTACTGCTACGACAGCATCAACAGGAACAAATAACACTCAAGTAGCTACAACAGCATTTGTGAACAGTTCTATCTCTAGTGCAAATTCAAGTTTAGCGCCGATTTGGTCACCGGCACTTACAGGAACGCCAACTGCGCCAACAGCTGCAGCAAACACAAACACCACTCAAGTGGCAACAACAGCTTTTGTCACAAGTGCCTTAACTACAGCCGGACTTCCATCCCAAAGTGGAAACAATGGAAAATTCTTAACAACAAATGGCACTACGGCATCTTGGGCATCTTCTGCAGGTGTACCTTATTCTGGTGCTACTGGAGCTGTCAATTTAGGAGATTATAATTTAACAGTGAGAGGAATTAAAATTGGTACTTCAGGAACCGATAACAATGCTTTACAAAATAACATGGTTATAGGAAGAGATGCACTAGTTAATAATACAAGTGGATACCACAATATTGCAATGGGAAATACTGCATTAAAGTTAAACGTAGGTGGATATAGTAATATTGCTATTGGAAATGAAGCACAGTATAACAATTTATGGGGGTGGGGCAATGTATCTTTAGGTGTTGCAACATTAAACCTAAATGTAGTAGGAAATTTCAACACAGCTATTGGAAATTCAGCGGGATACTTTTTAACATCAAGCTACAATACAGCTGTTGGACACAATGCACTTAATGGTCAAGGTGGCGGAGGAGGAAATACTGGAGTTGGAGTTAATGCGGGAGGTGTTTCTTGGCATCAAACAACTTATAATAGTACTTTTTTAGGATACAATGCAACAGCTCAAAACGGTCTTGATAATGTCATAGTCATTGGTTACAACGCCTACACAAATGAACATAATACGATTCAATTAGGAAACAGCGCCATCGTAAAATTGAAAACAAGTGGAACAATATGGTCGAATGGAACACAATTAACCTCTGATGCACGTTTAAAAACAAATATCCAACCGATACCAAACAGCTTGGACATCATTATGAAATTGAATCCAGTTCACTATACTAAGAAAAATTCAATCGAGTCAACCGATTATGCGAAAACTGAAAATGGATTTATAGCTCAGGAATTACAAAAAGTATTGCCTTATCTGGTTATTGAGGGTACTGACAAAGATAAAATTCTATCAGTAGACTATAATTCTATTATTCCTGTTTTAACAAAAGGAATTCAAGAACAACAATTACTAATTAAAGCTCAGCAAAAGCAAATTGACGAAATGAGATTAATGCTTGATAAATTAATAAAAGAGAAAAAATAATGAAAAAACTTCTCGCCTTATTGTTTATTTTCTCAGCAATTATTTCCAATGCGCAGCTCACGATGTATACTGGTCAAAATAATTATGTGGCTCAAGTTGTAATATTTTAACCTCCAGCTATTGTCACATCTGGACTAATAGCCTATTTAGATGCAAGCGCCCCTAATTCTTATAACGTGGCTAGATCTAAATCTTACCAAAAACCTCTTAAGCAATTAAGAGGTTTTTTTTATGATACATTCTGAATAAAATTTTCTAGAAATTCCAACATTTGATTTGAAGACAAATCAATATTGCCCAATTATTAAATCCTACAGTAATTTAGGTTTTTTTTTGATGTTTTATCAATATGATTTTTCAATAAAATTCGATATTTGACTTGAAGTTATATAAATATCGCCCACAAGCTAAGACAATTTCATATATTGAATCTGTCTTTTTTTTTTCGCATTAAAAAAAACTCCTTAAAATTTAAGAAGTATTTTATGTGAAAATTTTTATTTTCTATTTATCGAAAAGTAGAAAGCATTCCTCCTAAAATAGCAAAAATAAATATAAAGCCATATAAGGAAATAATGATTAAAGTAAATATTCCTAAAAATTTATGATGCGATTTTAAATTTTCTAAACCATCCGTTAAAAGTTGTTTGTTTTTAGAATGTAAAGCAGCACTTGTTTTGGTAGCATATTGGTATAAATAATAAACAGGAAAAAAATATACAGCCGCAAAAACCACATAAATTATAGAAAGAACCGACATTGGAAAAGGCAAAGCAGACATATTTGTTGATCCAATTGCTCCAAAACCAATCGCCATAAAAAGACTAACCATGACCATTAAACCAATGCCTATAAATCCAATGATTGCCATAAATTTTGACCATTTGGCGCTTTCTTGTAAAAATCCAACTGCCGCACTAGTCAGTTGATTTTCAAAATTTTCGTTTTGTGTTTGATTTTCGTTATCCATAATTTATAGTGTTATTTAGTTTTCAAATTCTTTTAATGTAGCGATAATAATATTTACACAATCTAATAATTGTACTTCTGTCATTACTAATGGGGGTGCAAAACGAATGATGTTTCCATGTGTTGGTTTAGCTAATAATCCATTTTCCGATAATTTCATACAAATGTTCCAAGCCGTATCACTTTCTTCGGTATCATTAATAACAATCGCATTTAACAAACCTTTTCCACGCACCAATGTTGCAACAGTTGAAGTTTGAATATACTTTTGTAATTCTTCTCTAAAAAGTTTACCTAATTTTCGGGCGTTTTGAGATAAATTTTCATCCGAAACCACATCTAACGCTGCCATAGCTACAACTGCTGCCACAGGATTTCCTCCAAAAGTTGAACCGTGTTGTCCTGGTTGAATCACATTCATTATTTCATTATTTGCCAAAACTGCAGAAACAGGATACGCACCTCCAGAAATTGCCTTTCCTAAAATTAATATATCTGGTTGAACATAAGTAGGTTGTTTTTCACAAGCTTGTTCACAAGTACAATTTCCACAAACAGCTAATAACGATCCCGTTCTTGCAATTCCTGTTTGAACTTCATCTGCTATAAATAATACATTATATTTTACACATAATGCTTTTGCTTTTGCAATATAATCTTCAGATGGCACATAAACACCAGCTTCACCTTGAATTGGCTCCACTAAAAAACCTGCAATATTTGGCGAAGATGAAATTGCTTTTTCTAAAGCGACAATATCGTCATAAGGTATTTTTATAAATCCTTCAGTAAAGGGACCGAAATTTTTACGTGCGTTTTCATCATTTGAAAATGAAATAATTGTAGTAGTTCTTCCATGAAAATTATTTTCACAAACAATAATTTGAGCTTGTTTTTCAGCAACACCTTTTTTCTCATAAGCCCATTTTCTACAGATTTTTAAAGCCGTTTCCACTGCTTCAGCACCAGTATTCATTGGTAAAACCTTATCGAAACCAAAATAATTGGTTACATATTTTTCATAAACGCCAAGTTTATCATTATAAAAAGCTCTTGAGGTTAAGGTAAGTGTTTGTGCTTGTTCTATCATTGCACCCACAATTTTTGGGTGACAATGTCCTTGATTTACTGCAGAATAAGCAGATAAAAAATCGTAATATTTTTTTCCTTTTACATCCCAAACAAAAACACCTTCTCCTCTATTTAATACAACTGGCAATGGATGATAATTGTGTGCACCATATTGATTTTCTAATGCAATAATTTCTGCTGGACTACTTTTTACTAAAATTGACATGATTTATTTTTATTGATTGTCAAATCGCAATTCCTACTTATTGGAGAGAAATCATCCTTAATTTGTAAAATTACAAAATATAAATTCCAAATTCCAAATTGAAAGTGTTGGAATTAAGAATTTTAAAATTGGAATTTTTTAATCTTTATACATCTCAAATAAATTTGTAACTGTATTCCAATTTCTTATTGTGGCCACTACATTTAATTTTTTCTCTATGTATTTCTGATCTAAATTGGTTTTGCCTGCGCCAATTGCGTATTTGATATATATTCTATTGCCATCAATAGCCGCCTCATCCGGTTTAAAATTACTTGTTTTCAAATCATTTAAAGCTACAGCTGTCAATTCTTTTGAAATAAATGCCACATATAATTTCTTTGAGTCGCATCCTTTTTCCATCAAAAACAGATTGTTTATAAAGCACAATTCCAAATCATTTTTAGAAACCATAACAACAGGAACATCATAGCCAAATACTTTTGCAATTTCTTGTTTGATTTTAAACCCTAAACCTGCCGCATTCTCTTCTTCCGATTCCAAAAAAACATTACCCGATTGAATGTACGTTTCTACATTTTGAAAACCCATATTTTCAAGCATTTTTTTTAAGGCATCCATTTTAATCATGTTATGTCCTGATACGTTTATACCTCGTAAAAGTGCCAAATATTTTGTCATTACTCTAAAATTTTGTTATAAAAGTAAAATAATTTATCTAATCCGCATAACTATTCTTATTTTTGCGTCATGGGAAAAAAGAGAACAGAAAGAATCGTATTCGAAAACTTGCAAATCCTTGATGCAGGTGCAAAAGGAGTATCAGTGGCAAAAGCGCCAGATGGTAAAGTGATTTTTATTCCGAATGTAGTACCTGGTGATGTGGCCGACATTCAAACTATGAAAAAAAGAAAAGCTTTTTATGAAGGAAAAGCCGTAAAAATTCATAAATTTTCTGAACACAGAACAGAACCAATTTGCGAGCATTTTGGTGTTTGTGGCGGTTGCAAATGGCAAAATATGAAGTATAGCCAACAATTGCATTACAAACAAAATGAAGTATACAATAATTTGAAACGCATAGGGAAAATTGAAATGCCCGAATTTGAACCCATTTTAGGTTCGGAAAAACAATTTTTCTACAGAAATAAAATGGAATTTGGTTTTTCATCTACAAGATGGATGACGCCTGAAGAAGTTGCTTCTGGTGCAGAATTAGGCAATAAAAATGCAGTTGGATTTCATATTCCAAGAATGTGGGATAAAATTTTAGACATTACAACTTGTCATTTACAAGAAGATCCTTCTAACGACATTAGAAATGAAATTCGAAGATTTGCAAATGAAAATAATTTATCGTTTTACAATCCAAGAACCAACGAAGGTTTATTAAGAACCTTGATGATTCGAACGGCTTCAACAGGCGAATTGATGATTTTAATTCAGTTTTTTGAAAAAAATAAATCGGAAATTGAATTAATGATGCATTTTTTAGCTGAACGCTTTCCAGAAACTACTTCCTTACAATATGTTGTCAATCAGAAAATGAATGATACGATTTATGATCAAGATATTATTACTTATAAAGGTAGAAATTACATTTTAGAAGAAATGGAAGGGTTGCATTTTAGTATTAATGCCAAATCATTCTATCAAACCAATTCTCAGCAAGCATATGAATTATATGCTATTACTAGAGATTTCGCAGGATTAACTGGCGAAGAATTAGTATACGATTTATATACTGGAACAGGAACAATTGCACAATTTGTTTCGAAAAAAGCGAAAAAAGTAATTGGTGTTGAAGCGGTTCCTGAAGCCATCGTTGACGCAAAAGAAAACGCAACAATAAATAATATTACCAATTGCGAATTTTTTGTAGGTGACATGAAAAACGTGTTCAACGATGATTTCATTAACACACACGGACATCCAGATGTAGTAATCACAGATCCGCCAAGAGATGGAATGCATAAAGACGTAGTGGCGCAATTATTAAAAATTGGCGCTAAAAAAATTGTGTATGTAAGTTGTAATTCGGCAACACAAGCACGTGATTTGGCTTTATTAGACGAAATGTACAAAGTTACACGAGTGCGACCAGTAGATATGTTTCCGCAAACGCATCATGTTGAAAACGTAGTGCTTTTAGAAAAAAGATAAGATATGAAACAGCTATTTATACTAATATTTATTACTGTTTTCTTTTCGGGTTGCGAAAAAGATGATATTTGCGATATTAATACGCCAACAACACCAAAAGTAGTTATCGAGTTTTACGATGCAGCCAATCCAGCCACACTAAAAAATGTAACCAATTTAGGTGTAATCGCACCCGGATTTACAAATGGTTTTGAATTTACAGCAACCAGTAAAATAAAAGTGCCCTTAAAAACTTTTGAAGATTCAACAGTTTTATACTTTATTAAAAACGGAAGCGTTGCACCATCTAGTGATGACAATTCTGACTCGGTAACCTTTAATTACACAAGAAAAACAGAATATGTTTCTCGTGCTTGTGGCTATAAAACGTTATTTACTCTAAACTCAACTAACCCAATTACAGTAACGCCTGATTCAGAGAATTGGATTCAAAGTGTTGTTGTAATTCAACCTAATATTGAAAACGAAAATGAAACACATATTAAAATATATTTTTAGTCTTATTTTCTTTTTGATATTTTCAACAGAAAGTAACGGACAAGAACAATCAAAAGACACTCTCAAAATCCCACAACGTTATGGTTTAAGAATCGGCGTTGATGCACATCGATTAACAAAATCATTGTACGATTCAAACTACAAAGGTTTAGAATTGGTTGGTGATTATCGAATTACTAAGAAATTTTATGCTGCTGGAGAGATAGGTAATGAAGAGAAAACTACAGCAGACGACAACATTAATTACACCACAAATGGAACCTATTTCAAAGTAGGGTTTGATTATAATAGCTACGAAAATTGGCTCGACATGGAAAATATGATTTTTATTGGAATGCGAGCTGGTGTTGGAAGTTTCAGTCAGAAATTGAATACATACAACATTTATGAAGCTGGGAATTATTACGGAACAAATACTTATGCTTCAGGACAAGAATTCAATGGACTTTCTGCGAGTTGGATTGAAGTAGTAAGTGGTTTAAAAGCCGAAGTTTTAAATAATTTATATGTTGGATTTTCTTTTCGGTTAAACTATTTGATCTCAAATAAGGAACCTAAAGGATTTGCGAATTTATATATTCCTGGTTTCAACAAAACCTACGAAGACAGTAAATTTGGTGCAGGATTTAATTACACTTTAAGTTATTTTATCCCTTTTTACAAAAAAATTAAAGTAAATAAAGTCAAGCAATAAGAATTCTATACGTAAAATTGAAATCCCAAATTCTAATTATTACAATTGGTATTTGGGATTTTTACTTTTTTGGAGTTTGTTTATTTGATCTCTTTCACACCTTTGATAAACATCCATTTCATAAACAATTTATCGCCATCATTGGTTTTAACTACTTGAAATTTTGGTGCTAAAATAGTAGCAACAACAAACGCCGCTAACGGAATTTGCCAACTCGTAAAACCGGTATAAGTAGCAACAATAAAACGGAACGCAATGAATAGGATTAAAAATCCTAACATATTATAAACTAAAGATTTGGTTTGTTTTGACATAATTTAAAAATTTTGTTCTTCTGAATTCTCTTCTCTATTTTGAAATTTAGTTCGCTTGCTTCCGGCATACATTTCATATTTTACCAAACGTGCTTCCAATTTTCCATTAAATAATTTTATTTTTCTACTTGGACGTAATCCTACAAATTTTAAGGCTTCCAAATTCGCAGTAATAAACCAAGCATTTGTTCCTGGATAATTTTGCTTCATGGAGTCACCAATTTCTCTGTAAAAACGTTCCATTTCTATGTTTAAACGTTCACCATAAGGTGGATTGAAAACAATATGCAACGGCCCTTCTACTTCCTTTTCAGATTGAAAGAAATCAGCTTGTTTTATTGTAACATATTCGTCTAAATTAGCATTTTTGATATTGTCTTTCGCTTTTTCAACAGCGCTAGGTGCTTTATCGAAACCAATAATTGTGTAATGAAATTCTCTAGTTTTTTTTAATAAAGATTCTAAAACCTTATCAAATAATTCCGAATCCCAATCTGCCCATCTTTCAAAAGCAAATTCTTTTCTATTGATGTTAGCCGGAATATTACAAGCAATCATAGCGGCTTCAGCCACAATCGTTCCACTTCCACACATTGGATCTAAAAAATGTGCATTTCCATCCCAACCAGATAAAATTAACATTCCAGCCGCTAAAACTTCATTAATTGGTGCAATATTAGTCGCTGTTTTGTAGCCACGTTGGTGCAATGAAACACCTGAAGTATCTAATGAAAGCGTACAAAAATCTCTGTCAATATGAATATGAATACGTAAATCTGGAAAATCTTTATCGATACTTGGACGTTCACCCGTATTGGTTTTAAACTGATCTACAATCGCATCTTTTACTTTCTGGGCCACAAACTGGCTGTGTGTAAACTGTTCTGAATACAAAGTTGTTTCCACAACAAAAGTTTGTTGCACTTTTAAATAATCTGACCAATCAATTTTTTGAATCCCATCGTACAAAGTTTGCTCGTTATAAGCTTTGAACGTATGAATGGGTTTTAGAATTTTTAAAGCTGTACGTAAAGTTAGGTTGGCCTTATACATAAATCCTTTATCACCTTGAAAACTAACACTTCTAGTTCCTTTTACCACATTTTGAGCTCCTAATTGGAACAACTCTTTTTCTAGAATTTCTTCAAAACCAAAAAAAGTTTTGGCAACCATTTTAAAATTTTCCATAGACCTCTTTCCCTCAGAGAGAATTTAATTATTAATTATTTGCAAAAATACATTAAATTTGTTGATTCATAATTTCCAAACAGATAAATGTCAAATACTTCAGTAAAAAAATCAGAAAATTGGTTCACCACATGGTTTGATTCACCTTATTATCACATTTTGTATAAAAACAGAAATGAAGTAGAAGCACAAGGCTTTATGGATAATATCACACACTATCTAAATATGCCTGAAAACGGTACAATATTAGACTTAGCCTGTGGCAAAGGAAGACATTCTATCTACTTAAATAAATTGGGATATCAGGTAACTGGAGTAGATTTGTCCGAAAACAGTATTGCAACCGCAAATCAGTCTTCAAATGATACCTTAGAGTTTAAAACGCACGATATGCGTGAACCTATGAACGAAACTTATGACGCGATTTTTAATTTATTTACAAGTTTTGGTTATTTTGACACACATGAAGACAATATCAAAACATTAAAAGCGATTAAAGAAAGCATTAACGAATATGGTTTTGGAGTAATTGATTTTTTTAATGCTGATTATATTATTGAAAATTTAGTAGCCGAAGAAACCAAAGAAATCGATGGCATTACATTCAACATCAAACGTACCGTTGAAAATAATAAAATAATTAAAGAAATTAGATTTAGCGACAATGGTGAAACTTACTTTTTTACAGAAAAAGTTGCTGCATTCACATTAACAGATTTCGAAGCCATGATGGAAGAAGCAGGAATATATTTACTAGAAATTTTTGGTGATTATAAGTTGAGAAAATTTTACAAAACACAATCTGAACGTTTAATTATGATTTTTAAATAATGAACTACACTATCTACCTTTTTCCATTATTATCAGTTATTTTAGGATATATTTTCGCTATATTTTTGGCTCCAAAAAGCAAAAATAACTTAAAATTATTGTTAGCTTTTAGCGGTGCTTTCTTACTGTCTTTAACTGTAATGCATTTACTTCCTGAAGTCTATCATAGCGAAGAATTAATAAACGAACCAGGTCACGAAGGTCATTTTCATTCTAAAATTGGAATTTTTATTATGATTGGAATTGTGTTTCAAATCATTTTAGAATATTTTTCAAAAGGCGCAGAACATGGTCATGTACACGGACACCAAAGAATGTCACATATACCTTGGTTATTATTTTTTAGTTTGTGTTTACACGCGCTTTTAGAAGGATTGCCAATTAGCAAACATCCTGAATTGGCTTATGGAATTGCGATTCATCACTTTCCAATTGCGATAATTTTGACTACATTTTTTAAAAACGCACAACTAAACTCAAAAGCTATTTTATTTTTCATGATTACTTTTGCTTTTATGACGCCGATTGGGACATTTTTAGCTGATAATTTGAGCTTTATTACCAATTATTATTCACAGCTTTCTGGGATAGTAATTGGGATTTTATTTCATATTTCGTCAACTATTATTTTTGAAAGTAGCGAAGGACATAAATTCAATTTAGCCAAATTAGTCGTAATTGCTTTAGGTATTTTGTTGGCAAGCTTTTTATAATTTTCATAATTATAAATTTTAACTATTTATTTTTCGCTTCAATCCAACGACTCATATATTCGGTACTTCGTACTGTGTGAAATTGTAACATTTGCCCGATAAAATTGGCATTTCTATGTGATTCTAAATTGGTTTGAAGATGGTCTAAAACATCCAAAAATTTAGATTTATAAATTGAAAATAAAAACTTATAATTAATGATTTTATAACCATTTTCAACTGCTTCTTCCCAAACTTCTTGATTAGAATATAGTTCAACTACTTTACTAATAAATTCTGAATAATCATCTTCAATAAATCCATTCCAATGTAAATTATCATGCATAGCTTCTGCTCCGATTGATGTGGTTACAGAAGGTGTTCCATATTCCATGGCTTCCAATAATTTGCCTTTTATTCCAGCTCCAAATCGAATGGGCGCTAATAATACTCTAGCATTTCGAATGACATCTTCTGCACTTTCCGCTCTACCGCATATAAAAAATCGCTCTTTCGGATTATGTAATTGAAGTACTTTCTGCGTGGGATAAGCACCGTAAATATTTAATTTTGTATTTGGAAGTAATTCTTTTAATTTTGGCCAAATTTCATTTTTCAAAACCAAAACTGAATCCCAATTGGGTTCGTGATAAAAGTTTCCGATAAAAATAAAATCCTCTTTAGCATGAAAATCTGGTTTGACATCAGTAAAACTTTCTATCCAAATAGGCAAATAAAACAAAATAAATTTTGGAACTTGGAAAACCGTTTGCAACAAATTCATTTCATAATCTGAAACCATTAGCGATAAATCACATCTAAAAATAGAAGCAATTTCTCGTTTCGCCACATCCGAATTATAATTTATTGCTGCTGTCGTTTCATTTTTCTTAACCACTTCAAATCTAGCTTGACGCAAACAATGCAAATCTTCCGAATCTAAGATTTTAATCGCATTTGGCAACACATTCGAAACGCGCCAACCAAATTGCTCTTCAATCATGAATCGATCAAATAATACCATATTTGGTTCAATTCTCAGCAAAAACTCATCAAATGAACTGTCATTAAGCTGAATAAATGAAGTTGTAATTCCTAAGTCCGTTAAATCAAACGAAAATTCACTTTCTGAAGCAGTTGAAGCATAAGCAATACTATATTTTTGAGCTTGAAAAAAACAAATCAACTGATGCATTCTACTTCCCGCTGCTGAAGAATTAGGTTCTACCCAAACCGAACTTATTATTAGTAATTTATTCATATTCAAATATACAAACTTTTATTTTGTGCGTTTCCTTTCAGGTCGTGTGTTTCGTTATATCTTTTTTGGTGTTATTTTTTAAAAAAGGATGCCACTACACCCACTAACGCTCAGGTTTTCATAAGAAATACATCTAGTAAACAAACCATAAAACATTTTGGAACAAAAAAAAGAGACTATCTTTTCAGATAGCCTCTTAATAAAAGAAGGCGGCGACATACTCTCCCACATAACTGCAGTACCATCTGCGCAGTTGGGCTTAACTTCTCTGTTCGGAAAGGTAAGAGGTGAGCCCCAACGCAATAACCACCTTAATGGTTTGTTATGTTTGTACAAAATAAATTGTCAATCATAACAGCTCCGATTAATCGGATGCAAATATCTTAACATACTGAGATAAAAATATAAAAAATAAAAAACATTCTTTCTGTGAAAGAATTTCGTTTCTCCAGATAAATCGGGAGAAACTTTACAATAAGCTTACGGGTTATTAGTACTACTCGACTATGACATTACTGTCTTTACATCTATAGCCTATCAACGTAGTCATCTCCTACGACCCTTAAAAGAAATCTCATCTTGTGGTGGGTTTCGCGCTTA
>CAMCVI010000022.1 GCA_945881885.1 Chryseobacterium gleum
GTTCCAAAATGTTTTATGGTTTGTTTACTAGATGTATTTCTTATGAAAACCTGAGCGTTAGTGGGTGTAGTGGCATCCTTTTTTTAAAAAATAACACCAAAAAAGATATAACGAAACACACGACCTGAAAGGAAACGCACAAAATAAAAGTTTTGTGTGTAAATATATTATCATACTTATTTATATCTTAGCAAAAAATAAAATATGTTATTGAATAAGTACTTTTTTTTCTTTTTATTAGTCACTTGTTTTTCTTTTTCTCAAGTATCCATATGTAGTTGGAATATTATGAATTTAGGTAAATCAAAATCTGATAGTGAATTAATGGTTATGGCAAACGCTATAAAAAGTTATGATATTATTGCTATTCAAGAGGTAGTTACTGGTTATGGAGGTGCAAAAGCAGTGAGTAGATTAGTTACCATTTTAAATACCAAAGGTTCAAAATGGGATTATGTAATAAGTAATCCAACTACAAGCGCAAATCCATCTAGTCGTGAGCGGTATGCTTTTATTTGGAAACCTTCATCTGTAACAAAAACAGGCAATTGTTGGTTAGATCAAAACTATCAAAAGGAAATTGATCGAGAACCTTTTATGGGTACTTTTATATACAAAGGGAAATCAATAACTTTAGTTTCATTTCACGCTGTTCCTAAAAAGAAAAATCCGGCAAGTGAAATTAAATATTTTAAATTTTTTCCGAAATTATACCCCAAACTTAATTTGGTTTTTATGGGTGATTTTAATTGTCCTCAAAGCCATTCTGTATTTTTCCCAATTAAAAAAATAGGTTTTACAAGTGTTTTTTATAATCAAAAAACAAGTTTACGTCAAAAATGTATAAATAACGATTGTTTAGCGTCTGAGTATGATAATATTTTTTACAAAAACAATAGCATTAGTGTAATAAAGAGTGGCATAATTCCTTTTCATAATTCTTTTATATCTGTTAAAGAAGCTCGAAAAATTTCAGATCATATCCCAATTTGGTGCACTTTTCAATTGAAATGATTTTATTGATATAAAAAATTCAGTTGTTTTAAGATTGTAACTGATTTAACAATTTATTAGCAACAAAAAAGTTTTTTTATTTTTGAAAATTTGTAATTTTACATGTATTAGTAAAAAAGTAATAATTCTTAACATAATACTATGCGCGCATAGTATTTTTTTTTATATTTGAAAATAAATATTTTATGCAAGATAAAACAATCGATTATATTTTAAGGTTTACCTGGCAAACAGTTTCTAAAATGTATAATGAAGAAGCTGCAAAATATGGTGCTACTATGGCTACAGGTTTTGCTTTGTTAAGTATAGATAAAGAAAAAGGAATTCCTTCTACGGCTTTAGGCCCAAGAATGGGTATGGAAGCTACAAGTTTAACTAGAACTTTAAAATCCATGGAGCAAAGAGGTTTGATCATACGAAAAAAAAATCCAGCTGATGGGCGAGGGGTTTTAATTTTTTTAACTGAAGAAGGAAAACTCAAAAGAGAGTTATCAAAACAAACGGTACTACAATTTAATGAAGTGATAAAGTCTAAGATTTCGGAAGAACAACTTATCAATTTTATTCAAGTTGCTGAATTAATAAATGAACAAATTCTTGAAAAAGAAATATTTGATAAAAATATCAAACAAAAATAATTTATATACTATAACAATCCAAATTCTCCAAAATAAAATACAAATAAATGAAACGGAATATTAAAAAAGTTGCAGTTATTGGATCTGGAATTATGGGAAGTGGAATAGCTTGCCATTTTGCAAATATTGGAGTAGAAGTGCTGCTGCTAGATATTGTACCAAGAGAATTAACAGATGCAGAAACACAAAAAGGGTTGACTTTAGAAAGTAAAGCAGTTCGAAACAGATTGGTGAACGATCATTTGGCGAATGCGCTAAAATCTAAACCATCACCCATTTACCATCAAAGTTTTGCAAGTAGAATTTCTACTGGAAATACAACAGATGATATGTCAAAAATAGCCACAGCAGATTGGATTATTGAAGTGGTTGTTGAACGATTAGATGTCAAACATAGCGTTTTTGAACAAATAGAAAAATTCCGTAAACAAGGAACTTTAATAACCTCAAATACGTCCGGAATTCCGATTCATTTTATGAGTGAAGGCAGAAGCGAAGATTTTCAAAAACACTTTTGCGGAACGCACTTTTTCAATCCGGCACGTTATTTAAAATTATTCGAAATAATTCCAGGACCACAAACCTCTTCTGAAGTTTTAGATTTCTTAAATGTTTATGGAGAAAAATTCCTAGGAAAAACTTCAGTTGTTGCCAAAGACTCACCCGCTTTTATTGGAAATAGAATCGGAATTTTCGGAATTATGAGCTTGTTTCACCAAGTAAAAGAAATGGGTTTAACGATTGAAGAAGTAGATAAATTAACAGGACCAGTTATTGGTCGTCCAAAATCGGCAACTTTCCGAACTGTAGATGTAGTTGGTTTAGATACATTAGTTCACGTAGCTAACGGAATTTACGAAAATTGTAAAACAGACGAGGTATTAGAGTTGTTCAAATTGCCAGAATTCGTCAATAAAATGATGGAAAATAATTGGTTGGGAAGTAAAACCGGACAAGGTTTCTACAAAAAAGAAGGAAAAGAAATACTTTCTTTAGATTTAGATACTTTAGAATATCGATCCGCTAAAAAAGCATCATTCGCAACTTTAGAATTGACAAAATCTATAGATAAACCAATTGATAGATTTAAAGTTTTAATTACAGGAAAAGATAAAGCAGGAGAGTTTTACCGTAAAAACTTCGCTTCGATGTTTACCTATTGTTCGAACAGAATTCCAGAAATTACAGATACTTTCTACAAAATTGACGATGCAATGAAAGCTGGTTTTGGTTGGGAAAACGGACCATTTGAAATATGGGATGCGATTGGTGTTCAAAAAGGAATCGAATTAATGCAAGCGGGAGGCTATCAACCCGCAAGTTGGGTAACTGATATGTTGGCTTGTGGAAATACATCTTTTTATTCTGTTAAAGAAGGAGCAACTTATTTTTACAATATAGACACTAGACAAACAGAAAAAATTCCAGGTCAAGATGCTTTTATTATTCTAAACAACATTCGCGAAAGCAAAAAAGTTTGGCATAACAGTGAAAGTATTATTACCGATTTAGGTGACGGAATAATCAATTTAGAATTTACATCTAAAATGAATTCTATTGGAGCTGATGTTTTACGAGGAATAAATAAAGCTATCGATTTGGCTGAAAACGGATATGAAGGTTTAGTTATTGGAAACCAAGGAACTAATTTTTCTGTTGGTGCGAATTTAGCCATGATTTTCATGTTGTCCGTTGAACAAGAATACGAAGAATTAAATATGGCAATTAAAATGTTTCAAGACACGATGATGCGTTGTCGTTATTCTTCAATTCCGGTTATTGCTGCGCCACACGGAATGACACTTGGCGGGGGATGTGAACTAACCATGCATTCAGATAGAGCAGTTGCCGCTGCTGAAACTTACATCGGATTAGTAGAATTTGGTGTCGGAGTAATTCCAGGTGGCGGTGGTTCTAAAGAAATGGCGCTTCGTGCTTCAGATTTATTTAGAAAAAATGATGTAGAATTAAATGTTTTACAAGAATATTTCTTAACCGTTGGTATGGCGAAAGTGGCAACCTCTGCTTATGAAGCATTCGATATTGGCGTACTTCAAAAAGGTAGAGATATTGTTGTGGTAAATAAAGATCGTCAAATTGCTACAGCAAAACAGGTTGCTTTACAAATGGCCAATCAAGGATACACACAACCTGTAAGAAGAAATGATATAAAAGTTTTAGGAAAACAAGCATTAGGAATGTTTTTAGTTGGAACAGACCAAATGGTAGCCGGACAATATATTTCAGAACATGATCAAAAAATTGCTAATAAATTGGCTTATGTTATGGCAGGTGGCGATTTATCTGAACCAAATTTAGTTTCTGAACAGTATTTATTGGATTTAGAACGTGAAGCTTTCTTGTCATTATGTACAGAAAGAAAAACACTAGAACGCATTCAATTTATGTTAACTAAAGGGAAGCCATTGAGAAATTAATTTCGCAACACAGATTTATTCAATCTGTGTTTCATAAAAAACCTAAAATATGAAAACAGCATATATAGTATCCGCTTACCGAACTGCAGTAGGAAAAGCGCCAAAAGGACTTTTTAGATTTAAAAGACCTGACGAATTAGCGGCAGAAACTATTGAACACATGATGGCACAATTGCCAAATTTTGATAAAACACGTATTGATGACGTTATGGTTGGAAATGCCATGCCAGAAGCAGAACAAGGTTTAAATGTGGGTCGTTTGATTTCCTTAATGGGATTAAAAGTAACTGATGTACCAGGTGTAACAGTCAACAGATATTGCGCGTCAGGATTAGAAACTATCGGAATGGCAACAGCAAAAATTCAATCAGGAATGGCGCATTGTATTATCGCGGGCGGAGCGGAAAGTATGAGTTATATTCCAATGGGTGGTTACAAACCAACTCCAGATTATAAAGTCGCTGCTGCTGGACATGAAGATTACTATTGGGGAATGGGTTTAACAGCCGAAGCTGTTGCCAAACAGTTCAAAATTTCAAGAGAAGATCAAGATAAATTTGCTTATGAATCTCATATGAAAGCCTTAAAAGCTCAAGCTGATGGGAAATTCGATAGCCAAATTGTTCCAATTAATATTGAACAAACATTCGTTAACGAAAATGGAAAAAAAGAAACAAAATCCTATATCGTTTCGAAAGATGAAGGTCCAAGATTAGGCACTTCAGTGGAAGCTTTAGCGAATTTAAAACCAGTATTTGCTGCTGACGGTTCTGTTACAGCAGGAAATTCGTCTCAAATGAGTGATGGTGCCGCTTTCGTTTTAGTTATGAGTGAAGAATTGCTTAAAGAATTAAACTTAGAACCAATTGCCCGTTTGGTAAACTTTGCATCTGCGGGTGTTGAACCAAGAATTATGGGAATCGGACCAGTAAAAGCCATTCCAAAAGCTTTATCGCAAGCTGGATTAACCTTAAAGGATATCGATTTAATTGAATTGAATGAAGCCTTCGCTTCTCAAGCCTTGGCAGTAACACGCGAATTAGGTTTAAATCCAGATATTATAAATGTGAACGGAGGAGCCATTGCATTAGGTCACCCACTTGGTTGTACAGGTGCAAAATTATCGGTACAATTATTCGAAGAAATGAAACTGAGAAAAGCCAAATACGGAATTGTATCAATGTGCGTTGGAACAGGACAAGGAACAGCTGGTATTTATGAATTATTATAATTTAGAGTATATAACAAAGAAAAAAGAATATAGATAATCCGAAAACGAAAATATAGAATTTTAGAAAAGTCTTTTTTCTATTCTCTATTTTCTTTTCTCTAAAAAAAAACAAAATGGAAGACATAACAAGAGGTGGTCAGTTTTTAGTAAAAGAAACAAATTGTGAAAACGTTTTCACTCCCGAAGATTTCAACGAAGAGCAACTTATGATGCGTGATTCGGTAAAAGAATTCGTTGACAAAGAACTTTGGGCACATAAAGATAAATTTGAGAAAAAAGATTACGCATATACCGAACAATGTATGCGAAATGCTGGAGCATTAGGATTTTTGGGTGTAGCAGTTCCAGAAGCGTATGGCGGATTAGGAATGGGATTTGTAAACACAGCTTTAGTTTGCGATTATATTTCAGGTGCAACAGGTTCGTTTTCAACAGCTTTTGGTGCACATACAGGAATTGGAACGATGCCAATAACTTTATATGGTACTGAAGAACAAAAGCAAAAATATGTACCAAAATTAGCATCTGGTGAATGGTTTGGTTCGTATTGTTTGACTGAACCAGGCGCAGGTTCGGATGCAAATTCTGGAAAAACAAAAGCGGTTTTAACAGATGATGGAAAGCATTATTTAATTTCAGGACAAAAAATGTGGATTTCCAATGCAGGTTTCTGTAATGTAATGATTGTTTTTGCTAGAATTGAAAATGATAAAAATATTACAGGTTTCATTGTTGAATACGATAGAGAGAATTTAAACGGCATCACTTTAGGTGAAGAAGAACATAAATTAGGGATTAGAGCAAGTTCAACCAGACAAGTTTTCTTTAATGAAACGAAAGTTCCTGTTGAAAATATGTTAGCTGGAAGAGGCGAAGGTTTCAAAATTGCTATGAATTCGTTAAATGTGGGCCGCATCAAATTAGCAGCAGCATGTTTAGAAGCACAAAGACGAACAATTTCTGGGGTAGTAAAATATGCTAATGAAAGAATACAATTTAATGTTCCAATTTCTTCGTTTGGAGCCATTCAGGCAAAAATTGCAGAAATCACCACAAATTGTTACGTAGATGAAAGTGCCACATATAGAGCATCAGGAGATATACAAAACAGAATTGAAGCGCGTGAGGCAGAAGGAAATTCGCACCAAGAAGCAGAATTAAAAGGCGTAGAAGAATATGCAATTGAATGTTCTATTTTAAAAGTTGCCGTTTCAGAAGATGTACAACATTGTACAGATGAGGGCATTCAAGTTTTTGGAGGCATGGGATTCTCTGAAGACGCACCAATGGAATCCGCTTGGAGAGATGCACGTATTGCTCGTATTTACGAAGGAACAAACGAAATCAACCGAATGCTTTCTGTAGGAATGTTGGTTAAAAAAGCAATGAAAGGCCATGTTGATTTAATAGGTCCAGCTATGGCTGTTGCCGAAGAATTAATGGGAATTCCATCTTTTGACGTACCAGACTACTCAGAATTATTGGCAGAAGAAAAAGAAATGATTGTTAAACTGAAAAAAGCATTTTTAATGGTGGCAGGTGCAGCAGTTCAAAAATTTGGAGCTGAATTAGAGGCACATCAACAATTATTAATGGCTGCCGCAGATATGTTAATTGAAGTTTATATGGCCGAGAGTGCTGTTTTGAGAACTGAAAAAATGGCTAAAAAATTAGGTGCTGATAAAGTAGCAAATCATGTTGCAATGACACAATTGTATTTATATAACGCAGTAGATATTGTTACTCAGAAAGGAAAAGAAGGAATTGTTTCTTTTACGGAAGGCGACGAACAACGTATGATGTTAATGGGATTACGTCGTTATACAAAATATGTAAATATGCCAAACGTTGTGAAGTTACGTGAGCAAATTGCTGCAAAAGTCATCGCAGAAAATAAATATTGTTTTTAATTTTTAATTTAGTTGTTTAAAAAGTCCTGAGAAATCAGGGCTTTTTTTGTTTAATTTATTTTCAGTCTATTATCTAAAATCCAATTAAGTATTCACTTCTAAATCTTTTATATAATCTTCATGTTCATAAAAGAAGCGCTCAAAAGCATCCATTTTGTCATAGAAAAAATTAAAAATTGTTTCCCAATCTGTTTTTCGGTTCAAACTCACATCTGAAAGTTCCACCCAAACCCGACTGATAACTTTCCCGCTTTCTAAATAATGGTCTTTATCCAAAATTACATCAGATAAAAACTCATTTGTTAAAATATCTTTTAAAGATTCGACTTTTTCAAAATATATTTTTCGTTTGTTTTCATCTTTTGGTTCAATGTCTAGCATTACAAAAGCTTTTTTGTTATCTACATTAAATTTAAACGTAACGTCTTTAATTTTAGTATTATACAGCAACCATTTTCTTGGGTATTCGTTTCCAAATGTGCTCCAAAATTCCTTTTTTAATATTTGCGCGTCAGCTTTACTATACATTTTTGTAATTTTTTTTTGTAACTTTATAAATTAGAAATCTAAAAATGGAATTCAATCACTTTATAAATAATATCGCAAATTTAAAGAAAGAAAAGTTGTTAGCCACAGATGCGCACATAAAAATGGCACCTTTGGAACGAATAACTTATCTTAAGGATAAATCGTACGCAGAAAATGAACCTAAAAAGGCTGCAGTTTTAATGTTGGTATATCCTAAAAATGAAATTGCTCATTTGGCTTTGATTGTCCGGAATACTTATCCTGGTGTGCATTCTTCCCAAATTAGTTTTCCTGGTGGAAAAGAAGAATTACAAGACAAAACATTAGAAATTACAGCACTAAGAGAAACGGAAGAAGAAGTAGGTATTCAAATGAATAGAGTTAAAATAATTAGACAATGCAGTAAAATTTATATTCCACCAAGTAATTTCTTAGTTACGCCATATCTGGGTTTTTCCGATAAAAATTTACAATTTATTCCTAATCCATCTGAAGTAAAAAGAGTGATAGAATTACCCATTCATCAATTGCTTAATGATGAAACTATTGTGCAAACCAAAATGACAACTTCTTATGCAACAGATATTGATATTCCTGCTTTTCAAGTTGAAAATTTTTTAATTTGGGGCGCTACAGCAATGATGCTCAGTGAGTTAAAAGAATTGTTTAAAAACGCAATGAAGTAGTATAAAATTACTAAATTTGCATCGTTTTTAAACCTATTACGCATGGGGATATTTAAAAGAAATCCATTTGGACATATATTATTCATCAAGAAATGGTTAATCCGTATTTTTGGTGTTTTAACGCATAGTAGATTCAGAAGTTTTAATAATTTACAAATAGAAGGTTCTGAAATAATTCGGAATTTACCTGAAAGGAACGTGCTTTTTATATCCAATCATCAAACATATTTTGCAGATGTTACTGCAATGTTTCATGTTTTTAACGCCGCTTTAAAAGGAAGAGAAAATAATATTAAAAACATATTTTATTTGTGGGACCCGAAGTTAAACATTTATTATGTTGCTGCTAAAGAAACTATGCAAGAAGGTTTTTTACCCAGAATTTTGGCTTATATAGGAGCCATAACTGTAGAAAGAACTTGGCGTGCAGAAGGTAAAGATGTGCAAAGAGATGTGAATCCGAATGATACTGAAAATATTAAAATTGCATTGGAAGATGGATGGGTGATTACTTTTCCACAAGGAACAACTCGCTCTTTTAAACCAGTCCGAAAAGGAACGGCACATATAATTAAACAACACAAGCCAATTGTAGTCCCAATAGTAATTGATGGATTCCGCAGGTCATTTGACAGAAAAGGTTTATTTGTAAAGAAAAAAGGAATTTTGCAATCAATGGAAATCAAACCACCATTGGAAATTGATTACGAAAACGATTCGATTGAGAAAATTGTAGAACAAATAGAATATGCTATTGAACAACATACTTCTTTTTTAAAAGTAATTCCTCAAGAAATTATAGAAGAAGAATCGAAATTAGACAAAGAACGACAATGGAGATATTAAAAAAAATGTTTGTCATTCTGAACTAGTTTCAGAATCACAAACATTTTTTTATTAGAATCTGAATTAAATTCAGATTGACAAAGCTAGTACTCTATTTTCTCTAATTCTTTATAATTTTGTTTTAATCTTTTCATCAAAAAACCGTAAATCAATCGGTAGAAAAGCCATATTATAAATGTAAATACTAAAATAAAAACAAAGTAAATCCCAAAAACCAAAATATATCCTTTGTTTGAATCATTGCCAAATTTATGAATGATTTCTTGAAGTTTTGGTTCGTACATTGTTTGAGCTGCAAAAGCTACAATCAATATAAAGCCAATAATTAACAGGTTATAATTTACATATTGTTTTACCGTTTTTCTTGAGTTCAAGATATTTTTTAGTAATTGATTTACTGAATCCGTAGCGTTAATTTTCTTATAATTACTATAAAATCTATATATAAAATATACAATCACCACATAGTTAATTATAGATATAACTAACATAAATGTTTTTAAATGGTACTTATTTAGCATTTGCCAATAAGAATCGTTATTTGTTAAAAAGCCTAAACTTGTCCACAAAACAATTTCTAAAATACTGATAATAAAAATCCATTTCACAATAGAAGACGAACTTTTGTGCAACATTCCATAAATTTCGTTTTCAGAAACTTGTTTAAATTGCGCATTGTTATTCTTCCAGTCTTTTTTTAATAATTCTAATTCATCCATAGTTACGGATTTAATGTTTTTTTAAGTTTTCCTTTAATCCTGTTCATTTTAACTCGTGCATTCACTTCGCTAATCCCTAGTGTTTCTGATATTTCAGTATAATTTTTATCTTCTAAATATAAAAACATCAATGCTTTGTCAATGTCGTTTAACTCCGCAATGGCTTTATACATTAATTTTAATTGTTCTTCTTCTTCAAAATTATATTCATCTGTCTTGAAATGATGAAATTCTGAGTCAAAAGGCGTGGTTTCTATACTTCTTTTTTTCTTTCTATATAAAGTAATGGCTGTGTTTAGTCCAACACGATAGGCCCAAGTAGAAAATTTAGATTCTCCTCTAAATTTAGGAAACGCTTTCCATAACTGAATAGTAATTTCTTGAAACAAATCATTATGCGCATCTTGATCAGAAGTATATAGTCTACAAATTTTGTGGACAATATTCTGATTTGCCTTAAGTTGTTTTACAAAATTTTCTTCCGTTTCCGATATCATATATTATATGTAGTGAAGTTTTGGATTTTGTTACAAATATGATAAACAAATTTCAATTTCATTAATCATTTTTAGATAATTAAAATTTTTATTAATTTCTCTAATCTGTGTTCAAAAATACTAAAATATAGCTTAAATTTGTAATTAATCATTCCAGATAGAGTTTAAATAATATGATTACAGCACAACAATTTCAAGCCGAATTAAATTTAATTATTTCCAACGCTATAAGAGAAGATGTTGGCGATGGCGATCATAGTTCATTAGCTTGTATTCCATCTTCAACGCTCGGAAGTGCTAAACTTTTAGTAAAAGATAGTGGAATTATTGCTGGTGTAGCATTCGCTAAAATGGTTTTTAATTATGTAGATTCGAATCTTAAAGTAGAAATTTTTATTCAAGATGGAACTGAAGTAAAATATGGAGATGTGGTTTTTCATGTTCACGGAAGTTCACAATCTATATTAAAAGCTGAACGTTTGGTTTTAAACAGTATGCAACGCATGAGTGCCATCGCAACAAAAACTAAAAGTTATGTAAATTTAATTGAAGGAACAGGCACAAAAATATTAGATACTCGCAAAACCACTCCAAATTTCAGAGCTTGTGAAAAATGGGCAGTTAAAATAGGCGGCGGGGAAAACCACCGATTTGCTTTGTACGACATGATTATGCTGAAAGACAACCATAACGATTTTGCTGGTGGAATTACAGCTTCAATTTCAAAAACGAAGCAATATTTAAAAGAAAAAAACAAAGATTTAAAGATTATTGTAGAAGCCAGAAATATTTTTGAAGTCGAAGAGATTTTAGCAGCTGGTGGAGTGTACAGAATTTTGTTAGATAATTTCGATTTTGAAACAACTAAAAAAGCAGTAAAAATAATTGGAAATCTATGTCTGACAGAATCTTCAGGAAATATTAATGAAGAAACAATTAGAGAATATGCGCTTTGCGGCGTTGATTTTATATCATCTGGTGCTTTAACGCATTCGGTGTATAATATGGATTTGAGTTTAAAAGCATTTTAAATCTGTGATTATAAAAGAATCCCATGAAAATCAATAAAGAAGCCATAAAATCTAAACCAATAGTAAAACATTTAATTTTACTACTTCAGCAAATACATTTCCCAAGTTTAAAAGGAACTTCTTTGTATGATATTATCAAATTATATCTTTTAGGAGTTATTTCAGGTGATGTTTCTCACAGAGCAAGCGCCATTGCGTTTAGCTTTTTTATGGCTTTGTTTCCTTTTGCACTTTTTTTGCTAAATTTAATTCCTTTTATTCCTTTAGATAATTTTCAAGATGATTTTCTTATGTTCGTATCACAGAGCGTTCCACCAAATACTTACGAGGCTATAGAAAGTATTTTAAAAGATATTTTAAATAATAGTTATAATGGATTGCTTTCTTCGGGTTTTGTTTTGTCGATTTTTTTAATGTCAAACGGAATTAATGCCTTGTTGGACGGATTTGAAATGTCTAAAAACATCAGTGTAAAAAGAGGTTATTTTCACCAATATGCAGTTGCTATTGCTTTGTCTTTATTAATAGCTTTTTTACTCTTATTAACAGTGGCAATAATAATTTTTATAGCTGTTTTCATTCATCAATTAGAAAACCAAAGTGGTTTTATATCCAAAATACCGCTAATAGAAACCATTCGATATTTATTTGTGATGTTAATGATATTACTCATAACATCTACACTTTATAAATTCGGCACAAGAGAAACCAAACATATTTCATTTATAAGTTATGGTTCAGTAATGACAACAGTTTTGTTTGTATTAACTTCTTATTTATTTGGTATTTATGTGGAAAAATTTGCCAGATATAATGAGTTATACGGCTCTATTGGGACACTTTTAGTAATGATGTTTTACATTTGGTTAAATTGTATATTAATTTTATTAGGTTTCGAATTAAATGCATTTATATTTCAATTGAAATTTAAAACAAAAGAAAATAACACATAAAAAAAAGCACATTTTTTTTTAAATATTTAAATTTTTTTTAGGAAAAATTAAAAAATTAGGTTAATTTAGCAACATATAATCATAAAACCAACCACTATGAAAAAACAAATTTTTACATTATTTATTGCGCTAACGGCGGTTTTCGTTTCGGCACAAAAAACAATTGGCGACGTTAAAGTAGACGCTAGACTTTCTGTAGAAGGACAAAATTTAACTTTAAACGGAGCGGGAACTAGAGAAAAAATGTTCATGGACATGTATGTTGGTTCTCTATATGTAACAAAAAAATCTTCAGATGGAAATGCAGTTTCTGCTGCAAATGATGCTATGGCAATTAAACTGAATATCGTTTCAGGTTTAATTTCTTCAGAGAAAATGATCACTGCAATTAATGAAGGTTTTGAGAGTTCAACAGGTAAAAAAATAGCACCGTTGAAAGCAAAAATTGATAAATTTAAAAGTTTCTTTAAAGATGTAATCAACAAAAAAGACATCTTTATTATTGTCTATGTACCTAACGAAGGTGTTTCAGTATATAAAAACGGATCTAAAAAAGGAACAATTGAAGGTTTAGATTTCAAAAAAGCACTTTTCGGTATTTGGTTAGGTAACAATCCTGCTGATGATGATTTGAAAGCAGGAATGCTAGGAAAATAATTTTAAAAAATAAAAAAAATCCCGTCTTGATTAGGACGGGATTTTTTTTACTGCTTAGCTGAAGATTAATTTTGTTAGATCAAAATTTACCTAAAGTAATTTATTTAAAGTATGAAAAATCGTGATTATTTTCAATTTTTAATATCGTTTCGTAAATTAATTTAATTACATTTTCAACGTCTTCTCTTTGTACCATTTCTACGGTAGTATGCATGTATCGTAAAGGCAATGAAATTAACGCACTTGGCACACCACCATTACTGTAAGCAAAAGCATCTGTATCTGTACCCGTTACTCTAGAAGTCGCATTTCGTTGAAACGGAATTTTCTTTTCATCTGCGGTATCAATAATTAATTCTCTTAGTTTGTTTTGTACAGCCGGCGCATAGGCAATAACGGGGCCATTTCCCATCTTAATATCACCTTGAATCTTCTTATCAATCATTGGTGTAGTAGTATCATGCGTAACATCTGTAACGATTGCAATATTTGGCTTAATGTTTTGTGTAATCATTTCAGCACCTCTTAAGCCAATTTCTTCCTGTACAGCATTTACTATATACAAACCAAAAGGTAATATTTTTTTGTTTTCCTTTAAAAGTCTAGCCACTTCAGCAATCATAAAACCTCCCATTCTATTATCAATTGCTCGGCAAACAAATTTATTTTCATTCAAAATTTCAAAACCATCAGGATAAGTAATCACACAACCTACATGAACGCCTAAATCTTCCACTTCTTTTTTGGTGCTACATCCGCAGTCTATAAAAATATTTTCCACTTTAGCCGTTTCTTCTTTTCCAGCTATTCGCGTATGAATGGCAGGCCAGCCAAAAACCCCTCGCACAATCCCTTTTTTTGTATGAATATTCACACGTTTTGAAGGTGCTGTTTGGTGGTCGCTACCTCCATTTCTAATCACATAAATTAATCCGTCATCGGTAATATAATTTACGTACCACGATATTTCATCACTATGACCTTCAATCACCACTTTAAATGCTGCGTCCGGATTAATCACTCCAACCGCAGTTCCGTAATTGTCCGTAATAAAAGTATCAACATATGGTTTCAAATAATTCATCCATAATTTCTGACCTTCACTTTCATATCCTGTTGGAGAGGCATTATTTAAATACGACTCCAAAAAGGCAATCGAACTATCTTTTAATATACTTTTCATAAAATTTAAACTATTTTTTGCTAAATTAAAAAATTGGCATCTAACTTGCTAATAAAATTTATAATTTTACACTTTAAATATACATGTTATGGTACGCAATATTTTTATTACATTTTTGTTTTTTAACTTTCTATCGCTTGCTGCTCAAGAAGGCGAAGGTTCAGGTGTTTCCGATACTATTGAATACATTAAAGATTCAGATACAATTCGAGAAATTATTATTGAAGAAGTTATTATTTCCGATGAAAACACAATAAAACTTACAAAAGCTGAACGCGAACAAATTAAATTACTTGAGTTTAGAGTTCGCGTAGTATATCCTTTTGCAAAATTAACCGCCGAAAAGTTAACTCAAATTAATGCCACAATGGCAAAACTTAAAACACCAAAAGAAAAGAGAAAGTACTTTAAATTGGTAGAAAAATATTTAAATGACGAGTTTGAACCAAAACTTAAAAAATTATCTCGTAAACAAGGACAAATTTTAGTAAAATTAATTAATCGTCAAACCGGGCAAACCACTTTCGATTTAATAAAAAATTACAAAAGCGGCTGGAAAGCATTTTGGTCTAGCAATACCGCCAAGTTATTTAACATAGATTTAAAGAAAAGCTATTATCCAAAGGAGGTTGTAGAAGATTTTTACATTGAATCCTACCTACAACGAGCCTTCGACGAAGGAAAGCTAGTAAAACAAGAAGCTAAAAAGCCCATTTCAGAAAGCGAATTACGATTAAATTGGGCCGCTAAAAACAGACAAAAAGCATTGAATTTTAATTAGCAGCTCATCCTGCTTTCCGCTCTATCTTTTTGTATAATTGTCTTTAAGAAAAATAAAGTCCATTATACAAAAAGGATGCCGCTCCAATCAGGGCTATGGCAATTATTTCCATAAGAATTATGTCTTT
>CAMCVI010000023.1 GCA_945881885.1 Chryseobacterium gleum
TTATTCATGTTTTATTGTTAAAATAGTTCATTTATATTATTTCTCCAGCCCATAATTTTTTTAAAAATTGGTTCCAAGGCAAAACGGTAATATCTCCAATACTTCTTTCCATTGGATCATTACTTACAACAATTAATTTTTTTACTTTATACTCTTCTGAAAAACTTTTCAATCCTTTTAAATGACGTGATTGTACATTATTTGTTCCTTTTACTTCAATGGCTACCTCATGATTTCCCAAAATAAAATCGACTTCAATTTGCGAAGTGGTTCGCCAATAGGAAATGGAATAATTAAGATCCGAATAACTACTATGGGCATAAAGTTCTTGGTAAATAAAATGTTCGAAAGCACTTCCGAAAGCTTCGCTACCAACTTCTATACTGCCTCTTTTAAGTAAAAAGTTAGCTATGCCAATATCAAAATAGTAAAATTTTGGCGCTAAGATTACCCTACGTTTTGGTTTTTTCTGAAACGATGGGACAAAACGACCAATTAAAGTGTCTTCCAAAATTTGAAAATAGTCCTTAACTGTAACCGAACTTACGCCACATTCAGAAGCAATGTTAGTATAATTTACTATTTCACCATTAGAAAAAGCTGCCGCTTCTAAAAACAGGTTAAAGGCATTGATATTTCGTATTTTTGCTTCCGAAACAATCTCGTCTCTTAGATAATTTCCTATATAGGCTTCAATTAATTTTTTTGGTTTTTCAGCCAGATAGTGCCTTGGCAATAATCCATTATTAAGCGCTTTCAATAGGTTGAATTCTGGAATTTCGGATTGAATTAAAGGATAAAGTTCATATCGTAGTGCTCTGCCGCCTAAAAGATTAGCGCTTGATCGTAGTATTTTCCTTGGACTCGAACCACTTAATATAAACCGCACTTGGTAATTTTCTATAAGCCAATGTATTTCATCCAATAATTCGGGTATCTTTTGAATTTCATCTACTATAACAATACTTGAAGTAGTATTGGCAATAATTACTTCGCGAAATTGAGAGGGCTCTTTCTGATACCTTCGATAAACATCCGACTTCAAAAGGTCAAACCATAGTGCGTCAGGAAATAGTTGTTTTAATAAAGTGCTTTTCCCTGTTTGACGAGCGCCCCAAAGAAAAAGACTTTCCTTACCCGAACCTTCCAATAGTTGCTTTCTTATAAACATAGTATTTTATATCTATTAAAAATCACGTATATTTAAAGTAATGGTTTAAAATATTATGATAATTTAAAGTGCAAATATAGAAAAAATTTTAAAACAAAATGGCATCAAAGGCTTCTTGAATGTATTTTTGTTCGGTGCCTCCCATGTGGGGTGAGGAAAGCCATATTTTTGAGTTATTCATTGTTACAATTTTGTGATTTTAAAATGTTAATTTCTTAAAAATTGATTTAAAAGCATTGATTTAAAAATTATATAATTTTATTAATTTTACAAAAAATAGGTTTCTTTTAAAAATTTCTTTTTTTAAAGTCATAGATTTATTTAGAATATAATAACTAATTTTTGGATTTTAGGGTTAAAATGGTTGCAATAAAAAACTTTAAAAATTTTTTGTAACTGCGCATTAATTGAAAATTAAATCTAACAAGAACGTATAAACGAGTAAAATAGTTTCTGCTATATAATTGATATATCCGTTTTTCAATAGATTTAGCTGTTGTTAAAGTTTCAAAACCTCTAATCTGCTCAAAAAACCAACCTTTTTTTATAAGCTTAAATCTTTCTTTAATTGCATTAAGTGAGTTTAAGTTTAACTGACCATAAACATTATTATCGTGAATACGATATAAAATATATGAATTTGAATCTATAGATACTTTATAATCATTTATTCTGGCAAAAAAATAAACAAACCAATCATGTGAAAAAAATTTCCATTCTTTGTATTTAACTAATTCAATTTGTTTTTTTAAATCAATGCAAAATTTACTAGTAAATACATAAGTACAACCAGCACTACCACCCTCAAACAAAAAATCATATTTTTTCTGAGGATACGACTTTTTTATAATATTCTTATTATTAGTTTTCTCTTCCCACATAATTAAATTCGACATATATAAACTTGAATGATCTTTAATTAACATGTCAGTCGCCGCTTTCAATTTGTTTGGTAACCAAATATCATCTTGATCAGAAAAAGCAACATAATCATATTTATGAAACAAAGCCTCACTGGTGTCTTCTATGCCATTAAAAAAATTGTGTGCTGCGTTTCCAGTTGCGGTTTTATTTTCTAATAAATGAACTCTTTTGTCATTACTAAATAAATTAATAACTTCAATTGTATCATCTTTACTCACATCATCATAAATTCTAATATCAACATATATAGAAACTTGATCTAAAATAGATTGAATTTGTTCTTGTATATATTTTGCTCCGTTATATGTAGTTAAAATAACTAAAATTTTCATAAAATATGTGAATTATATAAAGTAAAGATGAAATATGGAATTAATAAAAAGCTCATTATATTTAAATTTCTTACTAATCTAGCACTGTATGCGCCTTCGAAATCGAATAATAAAATCGAAAGAAATAAGTAGGGAGAAAAACGAAATCCCATTATTGGATTTATTAAATATGTAATATAATAAAATAGTATTGTTGTAATAAATATAGGATTCATTGCTTTTTTCCTATAAACAAATATTGCTATTAAAACAATAATTGTTGTGAATAAAAGCCCAACTTTATGAAATATGCTTACGCTTTCTAATTCTTCGGAATAAGAGTCAACTTTGGACATTGAGCTTTTTATTGCTTCAACTTCAGATAAAACTGGTATAATAAAGAAAATAAAAATTGGAATCATTCCTAAGATTACAAAAAATAAAATCTTTAAATAATACTTTCTTTTATGAAATAACAATATGATTAAAGCCATTGCGCTCATGTGCATAAATGGTGTGATTAAAATTTTTATATAATTTCTATTACGAAAACTGTAATAAAAAAAACAAGCAAAGAGCATATAAACTGGTCCATTTCTTAAAAGTACAAATCCAAATAAAATGTAATAAAAAACGAAAATCATTATTTTTTTCCATAATACTATGTCCTTTCTAGTTGCCAACCATAAAAAAAATACGTTTGTAATTATAAAATTAAACCAATAAATTTCTAAAAATATTATTTGTTTGTTTGTTGAAAATAAACTAAAAAATTTAAAAACAATAAGTAAATACGGCTCAGAAAAAATAAATGTTAAAAAATTTTCTGGAGTTTCAAAATTATGAATGTCAAAATATCCATAATAATCATTGTTTAACTCTGGATTAATAATTGCTCTTAATGCTGTTCCAAAAAACAGAAAACCAAAAATAAAAACTACTTTATATTCAAGTCTTACTGAATTTAAACTAGATAAATAGTAAGAGATAAAAACAAGAATTGTAGTAATTAAAATCATAAAAAATAAAAAACTAATTTAGTTTGTTATATAAAGGAAAAAAAGAAACATCATTTATGTCTAACATTTCCAAATTAGAAATAACACGATATGAATTTGCGATTCTAATTAATTCAATATAAGCATCATTATTTATTATTTTTCTACCTGTGTAGTAATTAACAACATCATTTGGGAAAAATGCTTTTTTATATTTAAATATTCCGTCTTCAAAACCATATCCTCCTCCAAGCACAAAGTTTTTTATATCATTATTTCTAGCCCAATTTATAACTTGTACCTTAAGAAAATCATTAGGTCTTTTGTCAAAATATTCGCTTAAAGTACCCCCAAGAAAAGAAAATATTGAATTATGAGAAACTAATATTAATTCTGATGAAATTGGAGTTTCATTATAATATATAGTACAAATTGCGCTGTTTTCCTCGTTTTCAATAATAAATTTTTCAAACTCAGATAAAGTATAAAAAAAACTTTCTTTTGCTCCTGTTCTCAACATTGTAGTATTATATATTTTATAAAACTCTAAAATTTGGTCTTGTTGTATGTTTTTGAAATAAATTTTGCTTTTGAGATTTTCTCGTATAGCTTTATTATAATTCTTTCTGACTTTATAATCAAATGAGTTCCATTGATCTTCTTTTTCAATTATTAGTCCTTTAACGTTAAGCATTGTTGGAAAACAATTTCCAGAATATTCAATTTGATTTCCAAAAAGATTAAACCTTATAAATTCTGTTACTATTTTATTTTCTTTATACCAATTATCCAGAACTGTCCAAAAATTTTTAAAATCAATATTATCAACTCCTAAAGTACAAATAGGTCCTGAATATCCATAAGGCGTGATAAAATCAAAATATCCCGTTTCAATATTATTTATAATAATGGGTTTTAAATATCCTGGCATTAAAATAAATTCGTCTTTTCTTGGATAAAATGAAAAACAAATTAGATTAAGTAAACCGCCACTAAATAAATTAATAAAATCTATTGAATAATAAGGATTAGTTGAGTGTAATTTTTTTAATAGTTCTTTATAACTATTAAGACCTTCATCCGTATCTAATTTATGAATATTAAGCATTTAATTTATTTAAATTAAATAAAACTTCTTTCAGACTCCCCATCATTCTTGTAGTAGTTTCTATTTCAGAGCAATTGTAATTCGTTTTACTAAGTTGAGTTACATCTTGATTAGTAATTAAAATATATGATTGGCTTGGAATTTTATTTATAAAAATTAAATCGTGAATTAAAATTGTTTTATTGTTGATAATTGTAGCTATTTTAGTTTTTTCAAAAAAAATACTTTCAAAACCATTACTGTCTTTTGAAAAATAAATATCCTGTGAATTTTCAAAATCTAATTGATGTTTTTTTTTACTAATTTTCATCCAAATTGCTTTATTGTTTATTTTTAATCCTAAACTTTGATACCATTTGAATGCTCTATTATTTGACAAAAAAACATCTAATTCAAAATTAATTAAGCTTTTTTTATATGCCAACATTAAAGTATGTTTTAAAAAAAAGCTTCCAATTCCTTTACCTTGACATGAATTACTTAAACAAATATTATTTAAAAACAAAGTGTTTTCAAAAAGTTTAAAATGAATAAAGCCTTCTAAAACATCGTTAATTTTTATTATATAAATTTCATCAGTTGTTTTATTTGTTACTATATTTTTAAAATAGAATTTAAAATTTGAGTCAAAATAAATTAAATGTTCATTTAAATTTGATTCTTTAGAAATTAACTTATGTAAAGAGATAATTGAATTTATTTCTTCATCAACTGTTTCATATTTTGTTATCTGTATGTTTTCTTTCGTCATTTAAATCTTTCATTAATATAGTTGGATCTACACTTACTCCTTTTGAAAATAAAACAACCATTATTGAATTTAGAACAATAAAAATATCATTTTTGAAAGAAATGTTTTTTACATATTCTACATCAAAAGCTAATCTTTTGTCCCAACTCACAGTGTTTCTCCCATTAACTTGTGCAAGGCCAGTAATTCCTGGTCTTACTGAATGGCGTAATCTTTCTTCATCTGTATAAAAAGGTAAATATGAAACTAACAAAGGCCTTGGTCCAATTAAACTCATATCCCCTTTTAATACATTAATTAATTGAGGGATTTCATCTATTGAAGTTTTTCTTACAAATCGCCCTATAATAGTTAGCCGTTTTGCGTCTGGAAGTAATTTACCTTGGCTGTTTTTATTATCATTCATCGTTTTAAACTTGATGATTTTAAATAATTTTTCATCTTTTCCTGGACGTATTTGAACAAAAAATGGTTTGCCGCTATTGGCAATAAATAATCCAATTGTAATAAATACAAATATAGGACTTAAAATAATAAGCCCAAAAAAAGCAAAAAGTAAATCAATTAAACGTTTAAAAAAAAATTTATACATTTTAAATAATAATAAACTTTAAGGTTCTGTAAGATAAAGCAGTTGATATATAATGTGATTTTGGATCAAAAAATAATAATTAAAAAATAAGATTGATATAATTATTATTGTTAGTGTAATCTAATCAAAAACAAAATTATAACTAAAGTTATGTGTACCAATATTCTACTTATTGTAAATACCTTAATTTCGAAAAGGCCTTGTTCTTTGTCAATTAAACTCATTATTTTTGGATCAATAAATAGAATTAGTAGCAGGGCTCCAAACATATTTATTATTTGAGCAAAAGAACTTAACATTAATGCTTTAGTAGGAAAATAAAAACTAAATATATATAAAAATGAAATACTAAATGAAAACAAGAATCCTGCTAAATATGACACTGAAAAAAATAATAATGTTGAAGATTTAAATACACTATAATTTTTTTCTACTGGTTTAAAATGAATAATTTCTATTTTTTTTGATTTGCCAAATAATACATTTAAAATTTTAATAATAAATTTTGAAAAATTTATTATGAACTTATTGTGAAACAACAAAAGCAAAAATAAAACCACAAATACATGCGTAATTAAAGTAATTTCCCATACTTTATTTTTGTCTTTTACTGTCTCTGTAAGGTAGGACATTACTGGAACAAAAATTAAAACAAATGCTCTAGCTGAATATTGAAAAATATTAATTAATGATAAAATATATCGAATATTTTTATTGTCTTGAATATAATACTTTATATAATATACAGAAATGTCAATAAAAATTGAAAAAGCATAAGCTAATGCGGCAATTAAATACATCTAATTATTATTAATCATTTCCCATTTATTTGTGTCCTTGTTAAATGTTTTAATCACTTTAGCTGGAGACCCAACTGCAATGGAAAAAGCTGGAATATCTTTTGACACTAAACTTGTTGAACCAATAATTGAACCATCACCAATTATAACTCCTGGTAAAATAGATACAAATTCACCTATCCAAACATTATTTCCAATATGTACTTCTTTAGAAAACAATTCTCTCTCAATTGGAGGAGTATTAGGATTTGAATGATTTTCGTTAGCATAATTTCCGTGATTGTGGTCGGAAATAAAAACTTTTGAAGCAATTAATGTGTTATTTCCTATAAAAACTCCTTTTGCTACTGCTATATGCACATAATCATTAAATTGTACATTGTCGCCAATGTGCAATATTGGAGTGAAATTTTTTCTTAAAATAATATCAATTCTTAAATTTATTCCTGTTGTAAGAGATTTAGCGCCTCTTATACCTTTTTTCCCTCTTATGTAAAAAGGCAATCTGATTATTCTAGCGCTTGGATAGTAAAGATAAGTATATAATTTATCTCTAATTAGTCTAATTAAACCATACAATCCATATATTTTATAATATTTTACCATAGTATTTATTTAAAAAGTTTATTGTTTTTTACAAATAAAATTAAAAAAATCAAATACCAACTGAAATTCCCTTATTTTTCTATTTCAACAACCAACTTGAAGATTGTATTTTATCACCCAAACCGTCTAGTAAATCAATTCCTAATACTTCACAAATGGGCACTTCGGGTATGGAGTTATTGTTTTGGTCGCCGCCATTGGCAAAAGCCAGTTGGTAGTCGTTATGTAATTGTTCATGTATGTGTTGTATGGTAGCACAAACGGTGCGGTCTTCGTCAATAGAAAGAAATACCTGGTCTACACTTTTGATGTTCGACACAATAAACACTCGTTCGTCTTCTTTTTGAAATTCTTTGCTGCCTTTTAAAGCCCGTTGTTTGTCGTTGTTGACAATTACAATAAGGTAATCACCTAACGCTTTGGCATTATTGAAATACTCAATATGGCCTTTGTGAATGGGGTTGAAATATCCGGAGACGATGATTGCTTTTTTCATATATATTAATTGCGGATTTGCTGATTTGCGAATTTGCTGATTTGCGGATATGCGAATATGCGAATATGCGGATTTGCAGATTTGCAGATTTGCAGATTTGCGGATGTGCGAATTTGCAGATTTGCGGATGTGCGAATTTGCGGATGTGCGGATTTGCAGATTTGCGGATGTGCGAATTTGCTACTTTTCACTTCTTATTATATTGAATAACGAATCTTCAAATTTTCAAATCTTCAAATTAACTCCCCGCAATTTCTTTAAATATCCTTCTTACAATCAATCCTAAAACAGTCAAAAATCCAGCTAAGATACCGCCTAATAGAATTCCTTTTGCTTTTCCGAATTTTTCCTTTGGTAAGGGTAAAATCGGCTGATCTATTACTTGAATTAGTGGCGTTTCTTTGCGTAAGGTTACTTTGGCCAACTCGGCTTGTTTTACGATTTCGGTTAAAATAGCGGTGTTGGCTTGGACGTCTACTTGGCGTCTGGCGGATGGTACACGTTTTACGTTTAGCGCTGGATTCAGTCCGAATGTGTTGTCATTGGCAACTGCTACTCCGGTAATGGCGCCATTCAGTTCCCCACGAATGGAATCGGTTTGGCGTACCAAGATGTCCATGTTTTCTTTGGCGCGTTTGCTCTTGGTTTCAATGTAAAAATCGGTAACGGTGTTGGTTAGTGCCAAGGTAAATTGTTGGGCAAAGTATTCGTTATTGCCTTTTAAAGTGATGGTACCAATAGCTACTTTTTTGTCTTTTTGCTCTACAACAAGGGCGGTCTTAGATAAATTGTCATAAATTACTCCAAAAATACTGTCTTGTACTCTGGTGAATTTGGTCTTGTCCGTATTAGGTAGGAATTGTAAACTTTTCAACTTTGGTTTTTCTTCCCATTTTTCCCGCCATTTTTTGTCTTGAATGAACATTTCAGCTAGAGAAATCGTTTTGTTGTTTTGTGTTACTGGTGCTAATAGGGTTTGTTCTACCATAGCACGCGATTTAAAGAGTTCCATTAAATTGGCTCCTGCAAACGCACCGCTGTTACTTCCTGCGCTTCCTAAATCTAATCCAAATGAACTGGCTAAACTTCCTAAGCCACCTCCTGCGGCTTTTCCGTCTTCTAATGCATAAGTTAGTGTGGCGGTATAAACTGGTTTTTTAATAAATGAATAGCCCAAACCTAGCAGGGCTCCAATAATTCCGGCTAAAACAATTGTTTTCCATTTAGAAAGTAAAAAAACATACCAATCTTTGGCTTTAAGAAGGAGTTCTTTTAGGGTGATTTCGTCGTTTTCCATATTTTAGGTATTAGGTGAAGGGTATTGGGTGTTAGGGATTAGCTAATACCTTTTCACTTTTAGTTATACTTTTTTTTTAACCGCAAGATACGCAAGGATTTCGCAAAGCTCGCAAAAGGTTTTGAATTATTATTTTTTGACTTTTTCCCAAAATAAAATTGGCACATTGTCTAATTGACTAATTGTCACATTAACGTATTGGCACATTGGCTAATTATTTTCAGTTGTTCTCGATACATTTTTTACAAAATAGCTTAGGCAATTTTATAAAAAACACTCGAAGTGACGAATGTGGAATTTTCAAATAAATTCATTGGCACATTGACTAATTGACTAATTGACTAAAGTCTCCAATAATTTTTGAATTCATTTCTATTCATAACCCCTTTGATATCAAATAAATAAACAGGACCGTTGGATAGTTCTTCGAAATCGGTTGGTGCCATGTTGCGATAGGCTTGGTGTCCTACTGCCAATACAATACTGTCGTATTTTCCTGTTGGACTAGGTTGCAAATTTACATTATAATGTTGTTTCAATTCTGATGGATCTGCGTTAGGATCGACGACATCTACTGCAACAGAATAGTCTTTTAGTTCTTTGATTAAATCGATTACTTTTGAATTTCGAATGTCGGATACTTCTTCTTTGAAAGTAATTCCCATAATTAAAACACGTGATTTTCCTGGGTTTTTATCTTGTTCAATTAGTGATTGTACCACTTTTTTGGCAATAAACGTAGGAATGAAATCATTTACGCGTCGCCCTGCAGCAATGACTTGTGGGTCGATTCCGATTTTTTTGGCTTTGTGCATTAAATAAAACGGATCGACACTAATACAGTGACCTCCTACTAAACCCGGTTGGTATTTGTGAAAGTTCCATTTTGTACCTGCGGCTTCAATGACGGCTTGGGTATCTATATTCATTTTATCGAATATGATGGCCAATTCGTTCATTAAAGAGATATTGATGTCGCGTTGCGTGTTTTCTATTACTTTAGCGGCTTCAGCTACTTTTATCGAAGGGGCATGATGTAAACCTGCTTCAATAATGGAACCATACACAGCTGCAATTTTTTCAAGTGCTTCGGGACTGTTCCCAGAAACAATTTTCAATATTTTACTAACTGTTTTTACTTTATCGCCTGGAACAATTCGCTCTGGACTGTAGCCAAAATCAAAATCGATACCTGCTTGTAATCCACTGTACTTTTCTAAAACGGGTACGCAATCTTCTTCGGTGCAACCAGGATAGACAGTAGATTCATATACAACTGTATCGCCTTTTTTTAATATTTTTCCAATGCTTTTTGAGGCGCTTAACAAAGGTTTTAAATCAGGTACTTTATTTTTATCGATGTCTGTGGGTACGCCGATAATATGAAAATTGGCTTCCTTAACTTCTTCAAAATTGGAAGTAAAAGTGATGTTTGTATTTTCAAAAGCGGCTGCCGTTAATTCGTTGGAAGGATCTATACCCTGTTGCATTAAGGCAATTCGCTCTTTATTGATATCAAAACCAATGACTTTGTATTGCTTAGCAAATTCTAATGCTAAAGGCAATCCTACATAGCCCAACCCGGTTACAGATACTATTATGTTTGTTTTTTGTTTCAAGTTTGTTATTGGGTATAGGGTGAAAGGTTTTGGGTAAAGGGTTTTTTAAATTTACGATTTACGATTTACGAGGCACTATCTTCAAATTTTCAAATCAAAACATTTTCAAATCAAAATCTCCACAGCTTCGCCTGGTCAGTCCCATTTTTGGGCTAACAATTTTAGTTCATAAACCTATTTGGTTTATTTATTCTTGTTGAAAAACCAATAAACCATCACCTTCATAACACTTAGTAATATGAAACGTGATGGTTTTATGTATTTCATTTTCAATTTTTGGTTTCAACTGTGCTATATACAATTGGTCAACTTCATCGCCTTCAATCACTACATCTATTTGGCCCGAATCAATGCCTTTGGCGTAATCACCAATTAAAAAAACACGGTTAACCGAACCAATTCTATCTGCGATTGATTCAATAATATCATCTAACCCAATGTGTTTTCTTACTATTTGTTGCAATAATGAGAAAAAAGGGTGTAGTTTGTTGGCTTTGTAAATAATTTTTGATTCTTGCTCCTTTCGAATAATAAACCCTGCTTCGGAGAGGTTATTCAATTCTTTACGGATGGCGTTGGTGTTTTCGTGCATTTCTGTTGCTAATCCTCTCAAATAGCCGTCGTTTGCGGTATTAATGAAAAATTTCAATAACAAGCGCATTCTGGTTTTTGAGGTGATTAAATTCTCTAACACAAATTATTGATTTTGAATAACAAAAGTACTCGTTTTTTTTTAATTAAAAAAGAATTTACTAAAAATTAGATGCTTTTTTTTAACGTTTGTTGATAGGTTGTTATTTATTCAGACTTTCATTGAATATTTTTACATGCTGTTTTAATTGATTTTTGTCTTCAAGAGATAGCCTAACTCTTTCAATAGTTTGATTTTTATAGGT
>CAMCVI010000024.1 GCA_945881885.1 Chryseobacterium gleum
CCTTCCTCATCAATTAGCGGTTGTCCAATTACTGCGCCATTTGGACCAATAAATCCTGAGAAAGCTGAACTTTTTCTATCTAATAATTCATCAACATTCGGCACATCAGCACGAAGCGCATCTTTTATTTCCTGGGAAATAGTTGAACATGACACAATCGTAAATAATTTCCCTTCAAAAGAATGTGCTGCGGCACGAATTTTAATTGCTTCCGCCATATCATAATCTGGTGGCGCTACGGGCAAAGAAATGTAATTGGCAATATGTATCAATTCGCCTTGTGAAAGTAGCGTAAAACGTGCCAAAGTATTGGTGTTTTCGCCACACGCCAAAGTTCCGATTGGACCTATTTCGGTATCATACACTTTCAACGAAGAACCATCACCTGAAGTCCAAGTCAGTTTTTCCGCCCAAGTTGGCACTAACTTTCTATGTTTTCCGATGATAATGCCTTTATTATCAATGATTAAATTGGTATTATAAATTTCGCCATAGCTTTTGCCTCGTTCGTTGATACCTACAACAACATGCATATCGTTTTCTTTCGCAGCCAAACACAATTTCTGAATTTCAGGTCCAGCAACATCTACCGAATTTTTATATAATTCTTCGTACCACTTGCTTCCTTGAACAGGCGTCATAATCCAATTCCAATAGGGATATCCTGAAATAAATACTTCAGGAAAAGCAATAAGTTTTGCTTGGTTTGAGGCCGCTTCTTTAATAAAAGAAATCGCTTTATCAACGGTTTTTTCTACATTAAGAAACACAGGTGACGTTTGTACGGTTGCGGCTTTAAATTTTTTGAATTCCATAGTTATTTAATTACGAATTGAAAATTACGAATTACGAATTTACTTTGAAGCGAAATAATAATTTAATTTTTGAATGGCTTCTTCTTCCTTCCAATAAATCCCTTCAACAATTTCTTTTCCATTTTCATCAATAAAACCAAAAGCACCAGCAACATTTTTAATCATTGCGTATTTTTTTCCATCTTTTTGAATTTCAAAATCATAAATTTTAGAATAAATGGCTTGCACAACTTCTTTTCCACTCTTATCTATAAAACCATAAGTATTAGCGACTGTTTTTACTAATGCCCAATCTTGATGTTGAGCATCAAATTGATACACTTTTTTGTAATGTGAAGTTGAATTTTGAGCAAAACAGTTTATTGTCAAAAACAACACTAATGTAAATCCTATACTTTTCATAATTAGTAATTTATAATTTATAATTTATAATTTTATTCTTCATTTCTTCTGAAAAAGGTTCGGCTTTGATGCCGTTTCTTTCTGGGTTGAAAGCTACGTTGACTAAAGTAACTTCGCCTTCTAAAACTAAATTATTGCTTTCATTTTCAAACTCAAATCCACAAAGTATAGACGAGTTTTTTAACTCTTTTACCCAAAGTTTTTTAGTTAAGATTTCTCCCAAACGTGCGGCGTTTTTGAATTGAATTTTTAAATCAACTGTTGGAATACCATTGGTTTCGTGCATTTTTGAAAAAGGTCGGTCTAATGCTTCTTCAAACCAATCTTCAACTAAACCGTTGAGCATTTCTAAAAATCTCGGATAGAAAACTATTCCGGCATAATCTATATGTTGAAAACGAACTTTTTCTTGTTTTATAAATTGCATATTTCTGTTATTTTAAACACTAATTACAAAATTAGTACTAATTATTTTAACTTAAATCGTTGAATTTTCCCTGTTTCTGTTTTTGGCAAACTTGTAACAAAGTTAATTACTCTTGGATATTTATACGGCGCAGCTGTGTTTTTAAACCAATTTTGAATCTGAATTTTCAGTGCTTCATCTGCTATTTCTTGTTCTTTTAAAACAATATGCGCACAAACCAACATCCCTCGTTCTTCATCGGGTAAACCCACAACGGCACATTCTAAAATATCTTTATGTGTTAAAAGTACGGATTCTACTTCAATTGCTGCAATATTATATCCCGAAGAAATAATCATATCATCGCCACGAGCCACAAAATTAAAATACCCTTCTTCATCTTGTCGGAAAATATCGCCTGTAATATTCCAGCCGTTTTCAACGTATTCGCGTTGTTTTTCTTCTCGATTCAAATATTTACAACCTGTAATTCCTCGAACCGCTAATCTTCCATCTTCATTTCTTGGTAACTCGTTGCCTTGTTGGTCAATAATTTTAGCTTCGTAACCCGTAATGGCTTTTCCTGTTGCACCTGGTTTCATATTTTCTTCATTAGACGAAATAAAAATATGCAACATTTCAGTAGCGCCAATGCCATCAATAATTTTTAGTCCTGTGGCATCATACCAATCTTGCCAAACTTTTAACGGTAATGTTTCTCCTGCAGAAACGCATTTTCGTAAACTCGAAATATCGTAGTCTTGAATTTTTGTTGTAATTATGCGCCAAGCGGTTGGCGCAGTGAAACAAATCGTAATTTTATAATCTTGAATGGCTTTTAATAACACCTCAGGACTTGGTTTTTCGATTAAAAAAGTGGATGCTCCAAAATACATGGGAAACAACACCAATCCGCCTAAACCAAAAGTAAAACCAATGGGCGGACTTCCAATAAAAATATCATTTGAAGAAGGTTGCAACGAATAATTTGGAAATGCTTCGCATATATTTAAAATATCTTTGTGAAAATGTGCCGTCATTTTTGGCAAACCTGTGGTACCCGAAGTAAAGCCAATTAGTGCCACATCATCAGATTTTGAGGGATAATTGTCGAATGTTTTGGGTTTATTTTCTATTAACTTTTCAAAATCGGAATTTCTGTAGAAACTTACTTTTTTTAGAAAATTCGATTGGACTAAATTCATTTCTTCGGCTAAATCGCTATCGCAAAAGGCGTGAGAAATTTCAGCACAATCAATTATAGTGGTTATTTCTTTAGAACGCAATAAGGGCATCGTAGCTACGACTATTCCGCCTGCTTTTAAAACTGCAAACCAACACGCGACCATCATTGGGTTATTTGCCGAACGCAACAACACTCGATTTCCGGATTGTAAACCTAAATCTTCGACTAAAACATGTGCAATTTGATTGGCTTTTTCATACAAATCTTGATACCTCCACGTTTCTTCAAATGTTCGAATACAAACAGCATTTCCTCTACCTTCTTTGATGTGATTGTCAAGTAATTTTTCTACGCAATTCAATAGTTCAGGTTGTTGGAATTGTGGTAAATCCAAAAAGGTATATTCTGGTTGTAATTCCTGACTTGGTAAATGTATTTGAGCAAAATTATCTTCGTAATGTTTCATATGAAAATTCCAATTTTGAAAATTCCAAATTCCAAATTTTTGATTTATTGGAATTTGGCTTTTGTTTTTTGATATTTATAATTTATTACTCTTCGGTTTCAATGCTTTTTTCATGCCTTCCATTTGTTTTCGCTCTGCAGCTTTTAATGGATACAAATGGGAAATGCCCATTTTATAGGAATTTGGAATGTCATTCGCTTGAAATTGTTCGTACGCTTGCGCATTTCGTACAAAATTAGCATCCAATAATAAAGGTCTTCCAAGTGCTACTAAATCGGCTCTTCCGTTTAAAATAATCGTATTAATTTGGTCAATATCTTGAATATATCCAGCAGTTATTGTTGGAATATGAACCGTATTTCGTACCGCATCTGAGAAAGGTGTTTGCCACATTCTGCCGGTTTGTGGTTTTTGGTTAGCAACTGTATTTCCTGTGGAAACATTGATGATATCAGCGCCAGCAGTTTTAAACGCTTCTGAAATTACCAGAACATCAGTTTCTGAAATGCCGTTTTCAGCCCAATCGGTAGCGGATATTCGTATAGAAATTGGCTTTTCTTTTGGAAATACTTCACGAATAGCTATAAAAACTTCCAATGGATATTTTAATCGATTCTCAACATTTCCACCCAATTCATCTTTACGAATATTGGTTAACGGCGATAAAAACGAAGCTAATAAAAACCCGTGATGTGCTTGTAATTCAATCATATCAAAACCTGCTTCATTTGCATTTTTTGTGGCTTGCACAAATTGATTTTTAACCAATTGCATATCTTCCAGAGTCATTTCTTTTGGACAATCAGAATTTTCAATGAAAGGAATAGCAGAAGCTGAAAGCAACTCCCATTTATTACCTTGAAATTGGTCTTCCCAAGGAATTTTTGAACAGCCTTTTCTTCCTGAATGTCCTAATTGAATTCCGATTTTTGTTTGGGTATATTGATGTACAAAAGAAGTAATTCGCTGCCAAGCTACTATTTGATTTTCGGTGTAAATACCTGCGCAACCTTCTGTAATTCTTCCGGTTTCAGAAACGGCAGTCATTTCTGTTAATATTAATCCTAAACCGCCAACTGCTCTTGAAGTATAATGTTGAAAATGCCAATCATTTACAACTCCGTTTTCTGCTACATATTGCCCCATAGAGGACATTACGATACGATTTTGCAACTCTACATTTCTTAGTTTGAAAGTCGTAAAAGCTGGAGATGCTGAAACAAGTTCAGCATGACATTTGTGGTTAAATTCTTTCAAAACTTTATCTGTAAACGAACTATCTCTTAGGCGTATATTCTCATACGTTACTTTTTTAGAACGGGTCATGCAACCAAATGCAAATTGCTGAAATGAATGCTGCATGTGACGGTCCATATTCTCAAACCAATCCAACGAAACGACGGCTGCATATTGAATCATTTCAACCGTATTTCTTCGAGATTTATCATACTGTCGAAAAGCAGCTTGAACGTCATTCGGATTTGCAATCACGGCATCCGATAACCCGATTGCAGAATCCATGGCTAATTTTGTTCCTGAACCAATAGAATAATGGGCTGTAGCTTTGGCATCACCTAATAAAACAATGTTGTTATAGTACCAATTTTGATTCGTAACATGAGGAAACTGACGCCAATATGATTTATTTGAAATTAATGGGTGACCGTCTAATTCTGCTGCAAATATTTCGGCAATTTTTGACATGGTATCTGCTTCATTCGTAACTTCAAAACCATGTTTTTGCCAGGTTTCGTCACTACATTCAAAAATCCAAGTACTCATGCCTTCTTCGTATTGATACGAATGTGCCACGATGGTTCCATGAGGTGTACTTCTGAAAAAATACGTAAAAGCATCTAACGGTTTTGTGGAACCCATCCAAACAAAGCGGTTCTTTTTTAATTCAACTTTTGTTCCGAATTCTTTTTGATATTGTGTGCGAATGGCACTTCCAATTCCGTCTGTTGCTAGAATAATATCGGAATCTGCAAATTGAGATAAATCATCTACATTTTGTTCGAAATGCAAATTTACGCCTTCTTCCAAACAACGTTGTTGCAATAATTGCAGTAGCGTTTTTCTGGAACAACCGCAAAAACCATTACCTGCAATATTTACGGATTCACCATCTCTCGCTATAATAATATCATCCCAATAGGCAAATTTACTTCGGATTAATTCATACGATTGCATGTCGCGTTTTAGGAATTCGCCTAAGGTTTCATCTGAAAACACAACACCAAATCCAAAACTATCATCGGGTTTGTTTCTTTCGTAAATATCGATTTGGCAATGCGGCATTGCTTTTTTGGTTAAAATCGAAAAGTAAAGTCCGCCAGGACCACCACCAATAACTGTTATTTTCATATTTTAATTGATAATAAAATTATCTTTTAATTGAGAATATTTCTCCTAATTTACTATAATTTGAACCTGCTAATCTCGCAACAGGTTTGTACTTTTCTAAATTTATTTTATGATTTTCCATCAAAATTGAATCGTCAATATGCATCGTAATAATTTTTCCAATAATGATGCACGCGCCACCATTTTGATGGTTTTCGATAAAATAATGATGTACCATTTCACATTCAAATTGCACCAAGCTTTCTTTTACTCGTTTTGGTTTAATGTAAATGGATTCTATTGGGGTTACGTATGCCAATTCAAATTCATTTACATCAGCGGCAACCGATTGTGAAGTAGTATTCATTTGCTCTACGACGTCTTGAGTAACTAAATTAACTACAAATTGCTGATTGGCTAGAATATTATTTAAAGTGTCTTTATTTTTGTTTCCCGTTCGAACGGTTGAAAACATCAAATGAGGCGGATCTTCGCTAACGATATTAAAAAAGGAAAATGGGGCTAAATTATCAATTCCATTTTCATCAATTGTGGCAACCCAAGCGATAGGTCTTGGAATGACTGTTCCAGTCAATAACTTATATAAAGCTGAAGATTCGGTATTTTGAATATCAAATTGCATTTAAAACAATATTAGTATCTTCAAAAATAAGTTAAAAAAACAAATTATTATATTTTTTTACGTTTTATATACAAAGAATTTCAACTGATTTTTATTTCATTTATTTCCACAAAATCCAAGAGAAAAAATTAACTTAACAAAAAAAGTCCCAATTTTCATTGGGACTTTTAAATTATATAAAAATACTATTTCAATTTTTTCTTGATTTCAATTTCGTGGAAACTTTCAATAATATCTAATTCTTTAATATCATTGTAGCCTTTAATTTGCATACCACAATCGTATCCTTTAGAAACTTCTTTCACATCGTCTTTAAAACGTTTTAAAGCCACTAATTCTCCTGTGAAAATTACAACACCTTCTCTAATTAATCGGATTCTGTTGTTACGAATTACTTTACCGTCTGTAATCATACAACCAGCAATTGTTCCAATTTTAGATACTTTAAACAATTCTCTAATTTCTGCAGTACCAGTAATTTCTTCTTTCAATTCTGGAGAAAGCATGCCTTCCATCGCATCTTTTAAATCGTCGATAGCTGCGTAAATAATAGAATAATTACGGATGTCAATTTCTTCTTTGTCTGCTAAAGCTTTTGCATTTCCTGCAGGACGAACGTTAAATCCGATAATAATCGCATCAGAAGCAGATGCTAATAATACGTCTGATTCTGTAATCGCTCCAACTCCCTTATGGATGATATTAATTTGAATTTCTTCTGTTGATAATTTAGAGAACGAATCAGATAGCGCTTCTACAGAACCATCCACGTCTCCTTTAAGGATAATGTTTAATTCTTTAAACTGACCTAAAGCAATACGACGTCCAATCTCTGAAAGTGTAATATGTTTTTGTGTACGAACAGATTGCTCGCGTGCCAATTGTGCACGTTTTGTTGCAATTTGTTTGGCTTCTCTTTCTTCTTCGTAAACATTAAATTTGTCTCCCGCTGTTGGCGCTCCGTCTAAACCTAAAACAGATACTGGTGTTGAAGGTCCTGCAATTTTTACAGTATTTCCTCTTTCATCAAACATGGCACGAATTTTTCCATGATTTTTACCTGCTAACATGTAATCACCAATTTTTAAAGTTCCTGCTTGCACTAAAATCGTAGAAACATAACCACGTCCTTTGTCTAATTGTGCTTCTACTACTGTTCCTTGTGCAGGTTTATTTGGGTTAGCTTTAAGTTCTAAAACCTCAGCTTCTAATAATACTTTTTCTAATAATTCTGGTATACCTTGACCGAATTTTGCTGAGATATCATGAGATTGGTATTTTCCACCCCAATCTTCAACAAGTAAATTCATACCTGCTAATTGTTCTTTAATTTTCTCAGGATTCGCATTTGGTTTATCCACTTTATTGATGGCGAAAATCATTGGAACACCTGCAGCTTGTGCATGAGAAATTGCTTCTTTTGTTTGAGGCATGATGTCGTCGTCAGCCGCAACTACAATAATTGCAATATCGGTAACTTGAGCTCCACGGGCACGCATCGCCGTAAAGGCTTCGTGACCAGGTGTATCTAAGAAAGCGATTTTTTGACCACCATCTAAAGTTACTCCGTAGGCACCAATATGCTGTGTAATTCCTCCAGATTCTCCAGCAATAACATTTGCTTTTCGAACATAATCTAGTAACGATGTTTTACCATGATCTACGTGACCCATTACGGTAACAATTGGTGCTCTGAATTCTAATTCTTCTTCAGTGTCTTCAATAATTACTGCGTTTTCTTCAATATCGGTTGTGATAAATTGCATTTCATAACCAAATTCATCTGCAACAATTGTTAATGTTTCAGCATCTAAACGTTGGTTCATGGTTACCATAATTCCCAAAGACATACAAGTTCCGATTACTTTAGTAATTGGCACATCCATCATTGTTGCAATTTCACCGACTGTAACAAATTCTGTTACTTTTAGGATTTTGCTTTCTAAATCTTGTTGTGCTAAATCATCATCAGTTCGTTGACGGTGTGTATCTCTTTTATCTCTTCTATATTTTGCGGCTTTAGATTTGCTACCTTTTCCTTGTAATCTTTCTAAAGTTTCTTTAATTTGATTTTTTACTTCTTCTTCCGTTGGCTCAACTTTTACAATTGGTGTTGATTTGGTAAAACCTGGTTTTTTGAATCCACCACCGCCTTGTCCGCCTTGATAAGGTCTTTTTACAAAACCACCTTGACCGCCACCTTGAGTATTTGCTCCTGTACCACCTGTATTTGGTGTTCCTGGTTTTACGATTCTTTTTCTTTTATTTGCTGCAGAACCAGGGGCGCCTGGTGTTCCTGGTTTATTAGCAGGAGCACCTGGTGTTCCTGGTTTTTTTATCTCCTCTTTCTTTTTCTTTGGTTTATTAAATTGAGTTAAATCAATTGTTTGTCCTGTGAAAGTTGCACCTGAAAGTTTGGTGTATTGGGTATCTAATCTTACTTCAATTGGTGTGCCATCAGGATTAAATTCTTGAGGTTGGATTGAAGGTTCTTCTGATTTAGTTTTTGTGGTTTCTTTAGTTTTTCCAAGAGATTTTGGGGTCGTATCTGCAGAATTGTCTGAAGTATTTTCTGCAACTACTGGTTTCTCTTCATTTGTAACCTTATTATTTTCTTTAGCAACAACTGGTTTTTCTGTTTTAGGAGCTTCTTGTTTTTTTGAATTTAAATCAATTTTTCCTAATGAAACTGGAGCTGCAACAACTGCTTTTGCTTTTATTATTTCTTGTTTTTGTCTTTCTTCATCTGCAAGACGTTTCACTTCGAGTTCTTTTTCGATTTCACGTTTTAGTGCTTCTTTTTCTTTTTTCTTTTCTTCGCCAACTTCTTTTGAAGCTACTTTATTTCCCTTATCGGCCGAAAAAATATCGCATAAGACGTCGAATTCCAACTGAGAAACTTTTGCATTGGGACTGTGCTCAATGGTATGACCCTTTTCTTTTAAGGTGTCAACAGCTCTATCAAGTGAAATGTTGAATTCTTTTAAAACTTTACTTATTCGTATTACTCTTTCTTCAGACATATTTTTTTTTGCTTAATTTTCTTTGTGAATGTGAGGCTAAATTGTTTTTTTGATTAGCTATCTAATTCTTGTTTTAAAATATTGATTACATCTAAAATTGTTTCTTCTTCTAAATCTGTTCTTCTTACTAAATCTGCAACATCTTTGTCGATAATACTTCTAGCGGTGTCTAAACCAATTTTTTCGAATTCTTCAATAATCCATTCTTCAATTTCATCACTAAATTCTCTTAATTCCACATCATCTTCTTCTTGAACAATTCCTTCGCGAATAACATCCAATTCGTATCCAGTTAATTGACTAGCTAATTTAATGTTTTGTCCGTTTCTACCAATGGCTTTTGAAACTTCTTCAATTTTTAAGAAAACTTCTGCTTTTTTATTTTCTTCATCAATTTTTACAGTAGAAACTTTAGCTGGGCTAAGCGCTCTTGTAATAAATAATTGAATATTTTGTGTGTAATTAATTACGTCAATGTTTTCATTTCCTAATTCACGAACAATTCCGTGAATACGAGATCCTTTCATTCCTACACAAGCGCCCACTGGGTCAATTCTATCATCGTAAGAATCTACGGCTACTTTTGCTTTTTCACCAGGAATTCTAACTACTTTTTTAATTGTAATTAAACCATCAAAAACTTCAGGAATTTCTTGTTCAAATAATTTTTCTAAGAAACTTGGTGCCGTTCTTGACATGATAATTTGAGGTTTATTTCCTTTAAGCTCTACGCTTTCGATAATTCCTCTAACGTTTTCTCCTTTTTTGAAGAAATCGTTTGGTATTTGTTTTTCTTTCGGTAAGATAATTTCATTTCCATCATCATCCATTAAAACTACCATTTTTGGTCTTACATGGTGTACTTCTGCTGTATAAATATCACCAATTAAATCTTTGAATTGTTTGTAAAGATTGGTGTTATCGTGTTCATGAATTTTAGAAATCAAATTTTGTCGTAAAGCTAAAATAGCTCTTCTCCCTAAATCGATTAATTTTACTTCTTCAGATACTTCTTCTCCAATTTCGAAATCTGGTTCAATTTTTCTAGCTTCTGTTAAGGTGATTTCTTCATTTTCAAGATCTAAATCTTCATCAGCTACAACTACACGGTTTCTCCAAATTTCCATATCACCTTTATCTGGGTTAATGATAATATCGAAATTGTCATCTGAACCATATTTCTTTTTTAACGCATTTCTAAACACGTCTTCTAAAATTGCCATTAAGGTAACTCTGTCGATTAGTTTGTCGTCTTTAAATTCTGAAAATGAATCTATTAATGCAATATTCTCCATGGTATGCTTTATTTTTAAAATGATATTATTACTACTGCTTCTTTTATGTCTGTGTAAGGAATTGAGATTGTTTTTTGAACGGTTACTTTTCCTTTACCTATTTCTTTTGGTTCTCTTGCGCTCCAATATAATGTGGCATTTTCTGCATCAGCATTAGATAATGTGGCCTCAAAATCACCTTGAGAGATGGTTTTAACTTTTAACGTTCTGCCAATATTTTTTTTATATTGTCTAACTAATTTTAATGGTGTTGAGATCCCTGCTGAAGCAACTTCAATAGAATATTCTACTTCTTCTCCTTCCAATCCATTATCTAAAAACTTATTTACATTGATACAATCTTGCAAATTTACGCCCAAATCTCCATCTAAAATAACGGAAATCTTATTTGTTTCTGAAAATTCTAAATCAATTAGAAACAACTGTGAATTTTCTGCTAAGGCTTTTTCAAGCAAATCTTTTACTTTTTCTTTAAATGTCATCTTTATAAAAAGAGGCACGCAATGCGTGCCTCATTATTTGGTTAAATACTAAATAACTGGGCAAATATACAACATTTTTTTTAAAAAGTACAAAAATTTCATTTTTCAAAAAAAGTGAGTCTATTCCATTATAAATTCGTAACTTTATAGTAACTTAAACAATAATTAAACTTAATCCTATGAAAACAATTTTAGTGCCTACCGACTT
>CAMCVI010000025.1 GCA_945881885.1 Chryseobacterium gleum
TGTCTAATTCAGATACTTTAACTTTAAAGCTTGTATTATCTGTGTCATCAATTGTTGAGTAATTAAAACTGTTTTTAGCAGTTTTACAAGCTACTAAAAACAGAGACACTATTAAAATAAAAAAAATATTTTTCTTATTAATATTCAAAAGTTCCATATTCAGAATTAATGGTTAGCTTTTTACTATCAGTTGCTTCAACTTTTCCAACAATTTGCGCATCGATGTTAAATGACTTCGAAATTTCGATGATGTCTTGTGCAATTTCTTTTGGCACATAAATTTCAATTCGGTGTCCGCAATTGAATACCTGATACATTTCTTTCCAATCCGTTTTAGAATTTTCTTGAATCAGTTTAAATAAAGGTGGTACAGGAAACAAATTATCTTTAATCACGTGAACGTTGTCTACAAAGTGAAGCACTTTAGTTTGTGCGCCACCACTGCAATGCACCATTCCGTGTATTTGATTTGAAGTATATTTTTCTAAAATCTTTTTAATAACCGGCGCATATGTTCTTGTTGGAGAAAGTACTAGCCTACCTGCATCAATTGGACTGTTTTTAACAGCATCGGTTAACTTTGTTTGTCCAGAATAAACCAGTTCGTTTGGAACAGCATCATCAAAACTTTCTGGATATTTAGTTGCTAAATATTTCGCAAAAACATCATGGCGAGCTGATGTTAAACCATTACTTCCCATTCCGCCGTTATATTCGGTTTCATAAGATGCTTGGCCAAAAGACGCTAATCCTACAATTACATCTCCGGCTTGAATATTCGCATTATTTATTACTTTACTTCTTTCCATACGAGCTGTCACGGTAGAATCTACAATAATAGTACGAACCAAATCGCCTACATCTGCAGTTTCGCCACCTGTTGAATGGATAGTAACGCCGTATTTCTTTAATTCTTTAATTAATTCTTCTGTACCATTAATAATAGCTGAAATGACTTCAGCTGGAATTAGATTTTTATTTCTTCCAATTGTAGAAGACAATAAAATATTATCGGTTGCACCTACACATAATAAATCGTCAATATTCATAATTAATGCATCTTGAGCGATGCCTTTCCAAACTGAAATATCTCCTGTTTCTTTCCAATACATATAAGCTAAAGCTGATTTTGTACCCGCCCCATCAGCATGCATTATGATGCAATACTTCTCGTCATTGGTTAAATAATCGGGTATGATTTTACAAAATGCTTGAGGAAATAATCCTTTATCAAGATTTTTTATAGCATTGTGCACATCTTCTTTGGAAGCAGAAACTCCTCTTAAATTATAGCGTTGGCTCGTTTCAGAACTCATTATTATGTGTTATTTTTTGTGTAGTGCAAAGATATAAATAATTAGGTAAAGAGCCAATAAGATAAAGAGACAATTTACCAATTCAAAATAAAACAAATCAGAATTAAACAGTATCAAAGAAAATTTCACAACCTTTGCAGATAAGTTTTATACCGAATAATCAAATATATAATTGGAAAAGTTAGAAAATTCATTTACTTGTTGGACAGTTTGTCAAAATTGTAAAGGACAAGGCAAAAAAAATCAGAAGCACCCTAAAAAAGCAATAATTCAGCAAGATAACATCGTATCTAAAAACGAACAAATAGCTTGTAAAAGTTGTTTGGGTTCTGGTATACTTCCTTCGGTCAATTTTCCTCAAGTTGATAACGAAAACTACCCACACGTGGCAATAATTGGTGCTGGAATTGGTGGAGTCGCCATAGCAGTTGCTTGTTTACATCGTGGGATTCCTTTTACGCTATTTGAACGCGATAGGAGTTTTTCTGACCGATCTCAAGGTTACGGACTAACCCTTCAGCAAGCCAGTAAAGCAATAAAAGGCTTTGGATTATTTTCTTTAAAAGAAGCAGTAGTTTCTACAAAACATATCGTTCATACTTCAGAAGGAAAAGTTATTGGAGAATGGGGAATGAGAAAATGGATGCCACCCAACACAATAAAATCACAAAAACAAACCAATATTCATATAGCAAGACAATCGTTACGATTAGCATTACTCAACCAATTAGGTGAGCCAAATAATGTACAATGGGGACATCAATTATTAGATTTTAAGGAATCCCATAATAAAATTGATTTGAGTTTTCAAGTAAACGGCAAAATTAAAACCTTTAAAGCAGATTTGTTAGTTGGTGCTGATGGTATTAGAAGCTCAGTAAGAAAAAAATTATTAGGTGAAGCAACTTTACCACTACACTATTTAGATTGCATGGTTATTTTGGGAATTTGCAAATTAAGTGCTTTAGAAAATATTAAAAGTCCTTTACTTGATTCGGCTACGGTATTTCAAACTGCAAATGGTAAAGAGCGTATTTATATTATGCCGTATGATGCCGATTCCGTTATGTGGCAACTAAGTTTTCCTATTTTAGAAAAAGACGCAAAGGAATTAAGCGCAAAAGGTGCAAAATATCTAAAAGAAGAAGCTTGTAAAAGAGCCAATTGGCACCCTCCTATTCCAGAAATTTTAAGTGCAACTTTAGAATCCGAAATTTCTGGCTATCCTGTTTACGATAGAGAATTATTGACAACTGAATTATTGCGAAGCGGTAAAAATGTAACTTTAATTGGCGATGCCGCCCACCCAATGAGTCCGTTTAAAGGGCAGGGTGCCAATCAGGCATTACTGGATGCTTTATCTTTGGCAAGAGAAATTACAAAAAAATGCACAAAATCATCAAACTGGAAAGAAATTGGAATTAGAAAAAGTATACTAATCGATTTTGAAACCGAAATGCTATCACGAAGCGCTATTAAAGTTAAAGATTCTGCAGCAGCTGCGAAATTTTTACATTCAGAATTAGTACTTGAAGAAGGTAATGAACCCAGAGGAAGTGTATTTAAGAAAATAGATAGTTAGATAGTAAGATAGATAGTTAGATAATTGACCAATTGGCTTACTTTTCTAAAATCATAATTTCTACTCTTCTATTGGCAGCGGCTTGTTCTTCAGTTGCTTCTGGAATGGCAAATTTTGGTTTTGAAACACCGAAACCTTTTACTTTTATACGACGTTCTAAAATGTAATTCGATTGCAAAACACGTCTTACTTGTTTGGCTCTTTCTAAAGATAAATTTCTTACATCTTTATCCACACAACAAATATGTCCTTGAATTTCAATGTATAATTTTGGATTCATTGTCATAATTCGAATCAACTCAAAAATTTCTCTTTGAGAAGAAGGCATAATCCCAAATGTATTTTTATAGAACTGAATTTCGGGTAATACAATTAAAGTACCCGGACGAGACAATTGAATTTTTTCTTCTAAAGTAGCGCCTTCTGGAAAATTCATCGCTTCTTCTTCAATTGGAATTAAACCATTTGTAGGAATATCTTTTGGAACTTCCACAATTAGCTTTGGTTGAATTAACAAGACTTCTTTAGCCAAATCTTTTTCTTGTAAATACACAATATTAGCTTTTCTGTTTTCTGCTTTATTATTAGATATTGATCCTTTTTCACCCAAAGAAATCGATTTGAAATCTTCTCTAATTTTAACCGAAAGTTTTACTTTATTAAAAATATAATCCACTCGCTTTTGCGATAACGTATCGTTGTAACCTGAAGAACCTACTTCATCAGTAGAACCAGTAATGGAAAGTATTTTTGATTTTTGATTGGCACTAATCCATTTATTTAATTTAGTCAATTCGACTTGATTTAATGCAGATTTATTGTTTTCAAAATAAAACGAAACATTTTCTTGAGCAAAAAAGGTAAAAGGTAAAAGGTAAAAGGCAAAAGCAAATAAGAATTTCATTTTTTTGTAGGATATTGAGTTAAACAAAGATAGTGTTAAAAACTAAATGAATTACTTATCAATAATTAAAATTTCTATACGACGATTGGCTTTTCGTTCTTCTTCGTTTTTTTCTGGAATGGGAAAAATTGGTTGCTCTGCATCGAAACTTTTATAACTTAATCTTGATTTATTAATACCGTTTACCATTAAATATTCCATAGTTCCAATGCAACGTTTTAATGCAATTTCTTCGTTATCTTTTCCAGGCGTGCAACAAATATGACCGTGAATTTCTATCTTTAATTTAGGATTGTCTTTCAATGCTTTTAGTAATTCTTCCCGCGGTTTATATGATTCTGGATATAAAACATCTGTTCTGTCGTAAAAGTTTAAATTTTTGAGCACTAATTTGTCACCTTTTTTAGATTTAGAAATTGTAATTGAAAAATTCTCGTTTTTGGATATTTTTTCAGCAGCTTTTTTTTCAATTTTAAAATGAATTTCAACTTTTCTGTTTAAATCTAAATCTTTCAATTGATTGAAATTTTCTCCTTTAGATTTTACTTCAAAACTTGCATTAAAAGAAGACAATCTAATTAAACTTGTAACAAAATTGGCTCTTGCTAATGCTAAAGAATCGTTGTATTTGTTTGTGGAACGCAAATCGCAAAACCCAATCACTTTTTGAATTTTTAAATCTTTTGTTCTCATAAATTCATTGAATTTGCCCATTTCTTTCAAAGAAAGTTCACTTGAATTGGTATCAAAATAAAGTGTGATTTTCTTCTGTGAGAAGGAAACTGCGCAAAAGATGGAAAATAAATATATACATAGTGATTTCATAAAAACCTGCTTTTTTATATAACTCAAAAATACTAAAAATTATTGTAAAAAAAATGCTTGTTATTCCTAACAAGCATTTTAAAATCTATTTAAATACTATTTAATAAAAAACAATTCTCTGTATTTTGTTAATGGCCAAATTCCGTTGTCCACTAAAAGTTCCAATTTATCGCAATGTTCACGAATTACTTCAAAATATGGTTTTACTTTATCACAATAAGCGGCGGCCATTTTTTCAGTATTATCTAAATTATTTGCTTTTTTACGTTCTTCAATCATTTCGTCAATATTACGATTGATGCCTTCAATATGTCCTGAAATCTCTTTGATTAATTCAATTTGTTCCTTTGCAATTTTAGTGAAATCTTTCTCAAAAATATCTTTTAAACCTTTTACGTTTTCAATTAACGTATTTTGATATCTAATTGCAGTTGGAATTACGTGATTACGAGCAATATCACCTAAAACTCTTCCTTCAATTTGAATTTTTTTCGTGTATTCTTCTAATTCAATTTCGTAACGCGATTCTACTTCAATGTGATTCATTACACCCAATTCGGCAAATAAATCAAATGCTTTTTTAGAAACTTTCGCTTTTAATGCTTCTGGAGTTGTTTTATGGTTACTTAGTCCGCGTTTTTTAGCTTCTTTTTCCCAAGCATCGCTGTATCCGTCACCTTCAAATAAAATTGCTTTTGTTCCTTTGATGTATTCTCGCAACGTATTGAAAATGGCTTCATCTTTCTTTAAATCTTTCGTTTCAATTAATAAATCAACTTCTTTTTTGAAGTCAATTAATTGTTTGGCTACAATAGAATTTAAAGTTGTCATTGAAACCGCACAGTTAGCTGTAGATCCTACCGCTCTAAATTCGAATTTATTTCCTGTAAATGCAAATGGTGAAGTTCTGTTTCTATCTGTATTATCTAGTAAAACATCTGGCAATTTACCAACCACGTTTAGTTTTAAATCTGTTTTTTCTTCCGGAGATAATTTTCCATTTGTAACACCTTCTAATTCAGCTAATACTTTAGTTAATTGTTGTCCAATGAAAACAGAAATAATTGCTGGTGGCGCTTCATTTGCTCCCAAACGGTGGTCGTTACTTGCTGATGCAATTGACGCTCTTAATAATTCTTCATAGTCATGAACTGCTTTTATAGTGTTGATAAAAAACGTTAAGAACATTAAATTACTCATAGGTGTTTTTCCTGGAGCCAATAAATTAATTCCAGTATCTGTAGCTAACGACCAGTTGTTGTGTTTACCTGAACCGTTTACACCTTTGAAAGGTTTTTCATGAAACAATACTTTAAAATCATGTCTTTCAGCCACTTTTTCCATCACATCCATTAATAAGGAATTATGGTCTACAGCTAAATTAGTCTCTTCAAAAATAGGCGCTAATTCAAATTGACCTGGCGCTACTTCATTATGACGCGTTTTTACTGGAATTCCTAACAACATACATTCGTATTCTAATTCTCTCATGTACTGCAATACACGAGTTGGAATTGAGCCAAAATAATGATCGTCTAATTGTTGTCCTTTTGAAGAAGTATGTCCTAGTAAGGTTCTGCCAGTAGCAATAATATCTGGTCTTGTAGCTGCTAATGCTGAATCAATTAAGAAATATTCTTGTTCCCAACCCAAAGTTGGCGTTATTTTTTTAATGTTTTTATCGAAATATTTAGCCACTTCTGTTCCAGCTGCATCAATAGCGCTTAAAGCTCTTAATAAAGGTGTTTTATTATCTAAAGCTTCGCCAGTGTAGGATACAAATATTGTAGGAATACATAAAGTACTTCCAAATATAAAAGCTGGAGATGTTGGATCCCAAGCCGTATAACCTCGAGCTTCAAATGTGTTTCTTATTCCTCCGTTTGGAAAAGAAGACGCATCTGGTTCTTGTTGGACCAACTGACTTCCTCCAAATTTTTCAACAGGATCTGAACCATCCATAGACGTTTCAAAAAATGCATCATGTTTTTCAGCAGTTGTTCCAGTTAATGGTTGAAACCAGTGCGTATAATGCGTAACATTTTTTGACAAAGCCCATTCTTTCATTCCCATGGCTACATAATCGGCAATTTTTCTATCAATTTTAGTACCTTGCTCTATGGCGTTTTTAACCGCTTTATAAGCATCTGGTGTTAAAAACTGACGCATAGATTTGTCGTTGAACACATTAGATGCAAAAATTTCTGATTTTCTTGCCGTTTCTTCAAAAGAAACTGGTTTTCTACTGGTAGCTTTATCTAAAGCTTGGAAACGAAGTGTAGCCATAAAGTTGGATTTTAAAACTATTTAATAAATTTTACCTTGCAAAAATATAAAATATTTACAAATAAAAAAACTTACCCCCTAAAAATTTAGGGGTACTTTAAAAATAATTTAATTAAATTAAAAAATAATTTGAAATTTGAGGGGTCAACCCAACGAAAAGACAAAAGAATATTTTTAATATAATGAAGCTTAAAAATTCTGAATTTTAATTTATATTTGCTAAAAATCAAATATTATGACAGTTTGGATTGTTTTTCTAATCGCTATTTCTATATTTTTAGCACTAGATTTAGGCGTTTTTAATAAAAACCCACATATTATTAGCAGTAAAGAAGCTTCAAAATGGACCATTCTTTGGGTAACGCTATCTTTTATATTTTCCGGAATAGTGTATTTGCTTTATGCTGGAAATTATATCGCCAATCCAACTAATTTAAAACCTTTAGAAGCTTCGTTAAAATATATTACTGGTTATTTAATTGAATTATCATTAAGTGCAGATAATATTTTTGTAATTGCCATTATTTTTTCATCCTTTAAAATTCCACAAAAATACCAACACAGAGTTTTATTTTGGGGAATTATTGGTGCGATTATTTTTAGAGGCTTAATGATATTTTTGGGCGTAGCGCTTATCAATAGATTTGAATGGATTATATATGTGTTTGGTTCTTTCTTAATTTTTACAGCTATGAAAATGCTTTTTAGTAAAGAGGAAGAAGAATTTGACCCAAAAGATTCTAAAATATATAAGTTAATTGGGAAAATATTTCCAGTCCATACCGAAATTAAAGGACAGAAATTTTTCATTAAAAAAGAAAACATCAATTATGTAACACCGTTGTTTATTGCATTAATTGTAATTGAAGTGATGGATGTGATTTTTGCACTAGACAGCGTTCCTGCTATTTTAGCGATTACTTCTGATCCGTTTTTAGTATTTAGTTCTAATATTTTTGCGATTTTAGGATTGCGTTCTATGTATTTCTTTTTAGCCAATATGATTGAGAAGTTCAGTTATATCGAATATAGTTTAATTGCTATTTTAACTTTCGTTGGTGTAAAAATGTTATTGATTCATCATTTTCCAGAATATTTCCCAGAATGGTTATCGTTAGCATTTATCGCATTATCAATAACTACTGGAGTTTTGGTTTCGTTACAAAAAAATAAAAATCAAACAAAAACAAACTAGTCTGATAAAAAAACAAATGAAAATATATACTAAAACAGGTGACACGGGCACCACTGCCCTTTTCGGAGGCACTAGAGTACCAAAAGACCATATCCGAATTGAAAGCTATGGAACAGTTGACGAATTAAATTCTCATATCGGATTAATTCGTGATCAAGAATTCAATGCGCATTATAAAAACATTTTAATTGAAATTCAAGACAGGTTATTTACCGTTGGCGCTATATTAGCCACACCACCCGATAAAGAAGTATTAAAAAATGGTGAAAAACGCTTGCAAAATCTTGGAATTGTAGAAAGCGACATTGAATTATTAGAATCAGAAATTGATGCTATGGAAGAAGCATTGCCTCCAATGACGCATTTTGTTTTACCTGGCGGACATACAACTGTGTCATATTGTCATGTAGCACGTTGTGTATGCAGAAGAGCTGAGCGTTTAGCTGTCCATTTAGACCATAACGAACCTGTAGCAGAGATTGCGATTAAATATTTGAACCGACTTTCTGACTATTTATTCGTGTTGGCACGAAAATTGTCTCATGATTTGAACGCTGAAGAAGTGAAATGGATACCTAGAAAATAGTGTTCAGTATTAATAAAAAGTGTTCATTCAATATAAAAATCTGATCACTAAAAACTAAAAGCTAACCACTGAAATTAAGTTCTTAAAATTTATTAAAAAAATAACTTAAAAAAACTTGTCTTTTTGAGTAATAAATTTATTTTTGCATTAAACTAAAAATCTAAATAAGATGTATTGGACGTTAGAATTAGCATCATATTTAAGTGATGCGCCATGGCCTGCTACAAAAGACGAATTAATTGACTACGCCATCAGAGCTGGAGCACCTTTAGAAGTGGTAGAAAACTTACAATCTATTGAAGATGAAGGTGAAATTTATGAGTCAATGGAAGAAATTTGGCCAGATTATCCTACAGACGAAGATTATCTTTGGAACGAGGATGAATATTAAAAAATAAATAACCAAATAAAAAGTCTCTTCGGTGAGGCTTTTTTTTTGGTTATCTTTACAAATGAATAAAACCGTAAGGTTAAATTATATAAAAATTATATTATGAGTATTGTAAATTCGATATTAAAAATATTTGTAGGTGATAAATCTGCTAACGACATCAAGGCCATTCAACCTATCGTAAATAAGATTAATTCTTTTCAGGAAACATTAAAATCTATTTCACACGATGAATTAAGATCAAAAACAGCTTTTTTCAAAGATAAAATTAAACAAGCTCGTGCTGAAAAAGATACTAAAATTGAGTCCCTAAAAACAGAAGCAGAAAACACAATAGACGTTGATGCCCGAGAAAATATTTATGCTGAAATTGACAAATTAGAAAATGAAGCCTACGAAATTTCTGAAAAAACTTTAAATGAAATTTTACCAGAAGCATTTGCTGTATTAAGAGAAACCGCTCGTCGATTTAAAGAAAACACTTCAATTACAGTTACTGCAACTGCAAAAGACAGAGAACTTTCTGCAAACAAGCCTTACATCACAATTGTTGGAGAAGAAGTTAATTGGGCCAACTCATGGGACGCCGCAGGAAAACCAATTACTTGGGACATGATTCATTATGATGTACAATTAATGGGTGGTATCGTATTACACCAAGGGAAAATTGCCGAAATGCAAACAGGAGAAGGAAAAACTTTAGTTGCAACGCTTGCCCTTTATTTAAATGCACTTACTGGAAATGGTGTGCATTTAGTAACTGTAAATGACTATTTGGCCAAACGTGATAGTACTTGGAAAGCACCTTTATTCGAATTTCATGGATTAACTGTAGATTGTATTGACAATCACCAACCAAATACTGAAGCCAGAAGAAAAGCATACAATGCCGATATTACTTATGGTACAAATAACGAATTTGGTTTCGATTATTTACGTGATAATATGGCCAACTCTCCTGAAGATTTAGTACAAAGAAAACACAATTATGCCATTGTAGATGAGGTCGATTCAGTATTAGTAGATGATGCAAGAACTCCTTTAATTATTTCTGGACCTGTTGAAGATGGTGATAGACACGAGTTTTTAGAATTAAAACCAAAAGTTGAGAATTTATTTACATTACAGAAAAAAATTGCAACAGATTGTTTAACCGAAGCGAAACGATTAATTAAAGAAGGAAATGTTAAAGATGGTGGTTTTCAGTTATTAAGAACTTACCGTGCTTATCCAAAAAACAAAGCATTAATTAAGTTTTTATCTGAAGAGGGAATCAAACAAATTCTTCAAAAAACAGAAAATGCACACATGCAAGATAATAACAAAGATATGCCAAAAGTAGATGAGGCGTTATACTTTGTTATCGAAGAAAAAAATAATCAAGTAGAATTAACAGATAATGGAATCAAATATTTATCTCAAGATACAGATGAAAATTTCTTCGTATTACCAGATATTTCTACTGGAATTTCAGCTATCGAAAAACAAAATTTGGATAAAGATGCTGAAGCAGAATTAAAAGAAGATTTATACAGAGAGTTTACTGTGAAATCAGAAAGAATTCATACGCTAACGCAATTATTAAAAGCTTATGCTGTTTTTGAAAAAGATACAGAATATGTAATAATGGACAACAAAGTAATGATTGTTGATGAATCAACTGGTCGTATTATGGATGGCCGTCGTTATTCTGATGGATTACACCAAGCCATTGAAGCGAAAGAAAACGTAAAAATTGAGGCAGCTACACAGACTTTTGCCACAGTTACTTTACAAAATTACTTCCGTATGTACAGCAAATTAGCAGGTATGACGGGAACAGCAATCACAGAAGAAGGCGAATTCAATGAAATTTATAAACTAGATGTAGTTGAAATTCCTACTAACAGAAAAATGTCTCGTGATGACAAAGAAGATTTAATTTACCGTTCAGTACGAGAAAAATTTAATGCAGTTATTGAAGATGTTGTCGAACTTTCTAATGCTGGAAGACCAGTTTTAATTGGAACTACATCTGTAGAAATTTCAGAATTATTAAGTAGAATGCTTAAAATGCGCGGCATCAATCATAATGTATTGAATGCAAAAATGCATAAAAGTGAAGCTGAAATTGTAGCAGAAGCAGGAAAATCAGGTGTGGTAACTATCGCTACAAACATGGCAGGTCG
>CAMCVI010000026.1 GCA_945881885.1 Chryseobacterium gleum
TAAAGTAAAAAAATTAATTGTTGTAAGTAATGATCCAATGGAAAGAAGTATTGGAGATATTACCGTTTTGCCTTGGAACCAATTTTTAAAAAAATTATGGGCTGGAGAAATAATATAAATGAACTATTTTAACAATAAAACATGAATAAATCTAAAATATGGCTTTCTTCTCCCCACATGGGAGGCACCGAACAAAAATACATACAAGAAGCCTTTGATGCCAATTGGGTGGCGCCGTTAGGACCCAACGTAAATGGTTTAGAACAAGACTTAGAAAACTATTTGGATGCTAATGCTCACGTAGGTGCTTTAAGTTCTGGAACAGCCGCTATCCATTTAGGTTTAATTTTATTAGGCGTGCAAGCCGGTGATGAAGTATTGTGCCAGAGTTTTACTTTTTCGGCATCGGCAAATCCAATTTTATATCTTGGCGCCACACCTGTTTTTATAGATAGCGAAACACAAACTTGGAACCTTTGTCCGATTGCATTAGAAGCAGCAATTATTGACAGAATAAAAAAGGGGAAAAAACCAAAAGCAATTATTGCCGTACATTTATACGGAGTGCCTTATCAAATAGAAGCAGTCAGAGCCGTAGCAGATAAATATCAAATTCCAATTTTAGAAGACAGTGCAGAAGCATTAGGTAGTACCTACAAAGGTCAAAAATGTGGTACGTTTGGCGATATTGGTATTTTGTCATTTAACGGTAATAAAATCATTACTACTTCAGGTGGTGGTGCTATAGTAACAAAAACGGCAGAACAAAAAGAGAGAGCCATATTTTACGCTACACAATCAAGAGACAACGCACCACATTACCAACATAGTGAAATCGGGTACAACTACCGCATGAGCAACATTTGTGCTGGTATTGGTAGAGGTCAAATGGAAGTCTTAGACGAACATGTTGCCTTACGAAGACAAATGCATGATTTTTATGTAGATGTTTTTGCATCGATTGAAGGTGTGGAAGTATTTTCTACGCCAAACGACGATTATTTTGCCAATTATTGGTTGAGTGCCATTACTATAGATGCCACAAAAACAAACGGCAGAACAGCTGAAACTTTACGCTTAGCGCTTGACGCTGAAAATATCGAGTCTCGCCCGTTATGGAAACCGATGCATTTACAGCCTATTTTCGAAAAGTATCCTTATTACGGCAGCAACGTAGCCCAAAAATTATTTGAAAACGGTTTGTGTTTACCTTCTGGCTCCAACCTAACAGATACTGATCGCGAAAGAATTGCAAAGGTAATTAAATCGGTGTTTGGGTAGTCAATGAGTAATGAGAAGAGCTATCAGCAATCAGCTGTTAGCCTTTCGTAAATCCCAAATCGTATATCGTAAATCGTATATCGTAAATCCAAAATCCGCTCTTTGCGGATTTTTTATTTTTCTTCAAAAAGACGCTTATGCAATTCTCATAGCGCTCTTAGCGTAAAACTTTGCGAACTTTGCGGTTAAAGTATAAGCTGTCAGCTGTCAGCTGTCAGCAATTAGCCGTTAGCTTTTCGTAAATCCCAAATTCCACTTAATCTATCTAAAAATCCAAAGATCTAACTGTCTAAAGCTCTAACAATCCAAAGATCTAACAATCTAAACACGGTTAAGGCCTGGTTTTGGTTTATCGGTCTTGTTTTTTGTGAATTACGGCATTTTATTGGTCTTGTTTTTTATAAATTCTACTTGTTTATTGATTTGGATTTTGTATTTTTGTCACCTAATTGATTTAAATTGTATAATAAAAAATGTATATACAAAGAAAAATAGACGATGTATTGCTTACCTGGCAGAGGTCGTCCTCAAGAAAGCCTTTACTCATAAGAGGAGCGCGACAAGTTGGAAAATCAACAGCTGTAAGAAATTTATCGAAACAGTTCGACTATTTTATTGAAATAAATTTTGACGAGCAACCTGAGTACCAAAATTTGTTTGCCAATACCTCAGATATTGGTGATTTAATCGAGCAGTTAGCAATTATAACACAAACTGAGATAATTGAAGGAAGGACGTTGGTTTTTCTCGACGAAATACAAGCAAGTTTGCCTGCCATCTCTAAGCTGCGTTATTTTTATGAAAAAAAACCAAAACTGCATGTCATTGCCGCAGGTTCTTTGTTAGAATTTGCATTATCGGAACTACCTTCTTTTGGAGTAGGAAGAGTTCGATCTTTGTTTATGTACCCCTTCTCATTTATTGAATTTTTGGGCGCTTTAAATGAAAAGCCCTTGGCTAGTATGATACAGCAATCAAATTCCGAGAGTCCAATACATACTATATTTCACGAAAAGCTAAAAATTTATTTTAAAAAATTTTTGATTATTGGGGGAATGCCCCAGGCCGTTCAAACTTATGTAGCCAAGGGCGATTTATTGGAAGTTCAACGAATTTTGGATGATTTAATCATCGCCATACAAGCGGATTTTGTGAAGTACAAAAGGCAAATACCTCCAACGAACATCAAATCTGTTTTTGAAAGTATTGTAAAACAAGTTGGGACTAAGTTTAAGTACTCCAACGATTTAACTTCATTGACTAACCCAATGATCAAACAAGTGATTGATTTATTAGAAATGGCAGGTTTGGTTTATCAGGTAACGCATTCTTCAAGTAATGGAATTCCTTTGGGAGCAGAAGCAAATCCTAAGAAAATTAAATTACTGATTTTTGACACAGGAATTTACCAAAGAATTTTAGGGCTTGATGTAGCTTCACTTTTATTAAAAGACGATATTGAAGTCATTAATAAGGGAAATATCGCTGAGTTGTTTGTTGGATTAGAGCTACTTAAATCAAATGATGCTTACGAAAAAACGGCATTGTATTACTGGCATCGAGAGGCTAAGAATAGTCAAGCTGAAGTGGACTACGTAATTCAAAATCAAGATTTTATACTTCCTGTAGAAGTGAAAGCGGGGACAAAGGGAGCGATGCAGAGTATGCATTTATTTATGGATGAAAAGAAATCGAGATATGGATTGAGGCTATCTTTGGAAAATTTTACTGAATATGAGAAGGTCAAGGTGTTACCTTTGTACGCAGTAACAAATATCAATACGCTCGGATTATGAATACCAACAATATCGCTTATTTGTTTATTTATTGCGAAGCATCTTTATTGTGATTAGCGGTCAGCAATCAGCTGTTAGCTTTTCGTAAATCCCAAATCGTAAATCCCACTTAATCTATCCAAAAATCTAAAGATCTAACTGTCTAAAGATCTAACATTCTAAAGATCTAACAATCTAAATCAAATTTTCCAAATCAAATTCACCCCACCACGATACGGCAACCATTCGCCACTTTTATTAAATTTATCAGCATCTTCAGTTCGCATACCTGTAGTGATATCGTATCCTTTATAAAAACTTTGAATCGTACCACCCCCAACAAAAGCTTCTAAAGCAAACTTCTCGGAAACTGCATACACATAACCAATACTAATTCCAGCCATGTAATTATACCCTTTTTGGTAAAGGTTGCTGTAGGCATAATTGTATTTTTGAAGGTTAAAAGTACTGCCTCCAATGTGTCCGCCCACATAAAAACCTGTTAGTTCGGGTTTTGAATAATAACGAATTTCGGGCGTAATAATTAAAAACTTCAATGGCATATTATGATAACGATTAAAAGTAGAACCAATAGCATCTATATGAAAACTAAAACGTTTGCCCAATGCTTTTTCATAACCTACTGAGGGAAAGCCAAGTAGCGTAGTAGCGGCATTAACATGAACCCGTTGTTGCCCAATAACACTACTAAAAAACAACCCAAAACAAACAACTAAAAAACGTTTCATAATTTATATTTTTGGTAAATATAAGTATTTATTTTAGCAACAAGAATGTAAATAATGCAGCAATATATTTTTTTTAATCAAAAAAAGTATATTTTTGTAGTACTAAATACACCCCAAATATGCAAAGTAAGATTAAGGCCTTTATTAATTTAAAAAAATTGACTTTTTTACCCAACTGGACAATTTTATTTATCGATTTTGTAATTTCAACTTTAGTAGCTACCTCAAATTATGCTGTTTTTAAATTTTTAGGCGTTCAATTTTATAACGTGTTGCCTTCATTTGCTAGGATAACTATCCTTTTAGGCTTACTATTATTCTATTTTATTATTTTTAAAACACACTATGGCATTATTCGTTACTCGAATTTAAAAGACGCGACTCGAATTTTAAAAGCCGTATTTTTTACATTTATAACCATTGTTGCTTTTGATACCATTTACTTTTTACAATACGGTACACATGTTTTTGTTTTAATGCAAATATTTTTCTCAACGCTATTAATCTGTTTTACTTTAGTTTCATTCAGAATTTTTATTAAAACATTATTTAGATATTTTACCGGCATTGAAGATCAGAAAAAAGCAAAAAATATTGTGATTGTTGGTGTAAATAGTACCACTATTGCCCTAGGGGAGGCATTAGTAAATGATAGTTCTACCTATAAATTGCGTTTTTTTATAGACAAAAACAAATACCTAAACGATAAAAAAATATTAGGCATTCCGGTTATTGCAACCTCCAATTCCATTACTGCCATTCTTCGTTATAATAAAATCAAACACATCGTTTTAATAAAGAATTATTTGCCAGAAAAAGAAGAATTAGAACTTTTAAATAATTGTTTACGCTATAAAATTAATGTGTACAATGCCAAATTAGTAAGCGACTTCGATTCTGAATTAAATACCGTAAAATCATTAAAAAAGTACACCATTAACGAATTGATGTTTCGTGATACCATTAGCATCGACAATCCAAGTGTAATTGACATGTTTAGAAAAAAAACAATTTTAGTTACTGGCGGCGCTGGCTCAATAGGCAGTGAAATTGTCAATCAGATTGCTGAATTTACACCCAAACGCATCGTGGTGCTCGATCAAGCGGAAACCCCTTTAAATAGCATTCAGTTAAAAATTGCAGCCGCATTTCCAAATATTAAATGCGAATTTGAATTAGTAGATATAACTAATTTTCAGGAAATTGAAATGATTTTTGAAAAGTACAGTCCAGATATCGTTTTTCATGCCGCAGCTTATAAACATGTTCCCGTATTGGAAACCAATTTTATGCAAGCCATAAAAGTAAATGTTTTTGGAACCAAAAATGTCCTAGACGCTGCCTTAAAATACAACACCAAACGGTTTGTTTTTATATCCACAGATAAGGCAGTTAACCCAACCAACATAATGGGCGCCTCAAAACGTATTGCGGAAATTATAGCGCAGTCTAGTTTTTACAAACAAAAAGGAGACCAGAAACTACAAATTATCATTACCCGTTTTGGAAATGTATTGGGGTCTAATGGTTCGGTAGTCAATCTTTTTGAAGAGCAAATCCAAAAAGGCGGACCCATAACCGTTACTCATCCGGAAATCAATCGCTTTTTTATGACCATCCCTGAAGCTTGTAAACTCGTACTAGAAGCAGGAACCATGGGCGCCGGAGGAGAAATATTTGTTTTTGATATGGGCACCCCTATTTTCATCAAAGATTTAGCAGAAAAAATGATTCGCTTAAGCGGAAAAGAACCTTATAAAGATATCGATATTGTGTACACCGGATTGCGTCCAGGTGAAAAATTATACGAGGAACTATTGGCAGACAACTCCAAAACCTTACCCACTTACCATTCAAAAATTCTAATTGCACAAGACCCTGTTCATTCTCACGAAATTGTAGGCACGTTTTTAGATAAATTAAATCAGAATTCTTTTAGCACCAAACAAGATTTAATTGAAGTTGTAAAGGAAATAGTGCCCGAATTTATTCAAATGCCAGAAGAGCAAAGCGCAACTTAAACGCCTAACTATGGATTTGTTTTGGCTAGTTTTAGGTGTTGTTGTGTTGCTGGTAGTCATTACTGCCGTAGACACCCGTTCCAACGGTTTTTTTTGCCAAAACCGAATTGGACAGCACAACAAAACATTCCGTATTTACAAACTCCGAACCTTACACACCGTCACGCAACAAATTTCTAGTTGGGGACAATTCCTTCGAAAAACTAAGATTGACGAACTTCCGCAACTACTAAACATACTAAAAGGCGAAATGACCTTTGTAGGTCCCCGCCCAGATGTGGCTGGCTACGCCGACAAACTAGAGGGCGCAGACCGCATTATCTTAAACCTAAAACCAGGCCTCACCGGTTTGGCTTCTTTAAAATACCACAACGAAGAGCAACTCTTAGCCCTACAAACCCACCCGCAACAATACAACGATGAGGTCATTTGGCCAGACAAAGTCCGCATCAACAAATGGTACGCCCAAAACCGTACATTCGTAATGGACTTACAAATTATTTTTTACACCCTGTTTCCCGCTTCCTTCGATGTAGAGTCTTTTATGGGTAAAAGGTGAAGGGTTTAGGGTAAAGGGTAAAAGTAATTAGTACTAATTACTAATTACTTAATTCGCTCATTCTCTCATTCCCTCATTGTCATTCTGAACTTGTTTCAGAACCTCCTAAGCAGTAGGCCTCCTTGCGCAGCATCTCCTACGTAGTAGGCCAACCTGTTCACTCGTGAACAGCAACCCTTCACCCCACACCTCACACCTCACACCCGTAACCCGTTTATTAACAAACACTTAATATTCTCTTGATTTTTAAAAATTCTATTTTACTAATTTTGATATTGTAAAAAACTCCAATCTTTAAAATATAATTTTATGAAAAACAAACTACTTTTTAATTCAATAAAGCCTTTTGCAACAAGCAAAACTGAAGGCAAAACGTTTAGAAATCTGCTAGCGCTGTTTATGGTGGTGTTGGGAACGAGCTTGAGTTGGGGGCAGATTCTTCAATGGAAAACATTTGGAAATACTGGCACTGAAACTACTGAGCCTAGTTTTTATAATGATCCAAATGTTTCATCTTCTAATTTAACTCAAGGAACAATCACAGCCGCTGCAAATGGAAATAGATTTGGAGGCTCAGGTTGGTTTAATGC
>CAMCVI010000027.1 GCA_945881885.1 Chryseobacterium gleum
GCATTAAACCAACCTGAGCCTCCAAATCTATTTCCATTTGCAGCGGCTGTGATTGTTCCTTGAGTTAAATTAGAAGATGAAACATTTGGATCATTATAAAAACTAGGCTCAGTAGTTTCAGTGCCAGTATTTCCAAATGTTTTCCATTGTAATAACTGCCCCCATCCTAATCCGCAGGCGAAAAGTGTGATTAAAAGTAGTTTGTTTTTCATAAAAAATTAATGTAAAATTAGTTATTAAATATAGATTTGGTTTTGAAAATCAAAAATAATAAATTAATTCTTATATTTAATATAATTATATTAAAATATTGTTAATAAAACATACTTTTAGTTGCTGTATTCGTTATTTAAAGTTTCTTTAAGGTTTCTTTAGGGTAAAGGAATTGGGTGTGAGGTATAAGGTGTGAGGTTAAGGGTGTGAGGGTGTGAGGGGTTGTGTTCACAGGTGAATAAGGTGGCCTATTGCGTAGGAGATTCTTCGCAAGCAGGCCTACTGCGTAGGAGATGCTGAAACAAGTTCAGCATGACAAAAAAAGAATATAAGATGGTGGCTTCGAGAGCCTCAGCCACCATTATACAAACAATATAAAAAATTTTATACCGTTGCCTGAGGTTCTCGAAGGCAAAAGGCAAAACTTCAACCCCACTAACAAACAATATAACAAATTTTATACCGTTGCCTGAGGTTCTCGAAGGCAAAAGGAAGCGCCTCAGCCACCAATCGAATAGAAGGAAAAAGAATAACGAAGATGGAACATGGAATAACGAATAACGAAATTAGAATAATTTACTTTCACCTTAAACCTTTTACCCTAAACCCTTCACCTTTTACCCATAAAAGCCTCTACATCAAAAGGGATGGGAACTAGCGTGTAAAAAAGGATTTGTAAGTCCATAATAAACGTACGATTTTGGGCATACCATTTATTGATGCGTACTTTATCGGGCCAGATAACCTCATCGTTGTAATGTTGAGGATTAGTTTGTTGTGCTAAAAGTTGTTCTTCGTTGCGGTATTTTAAAGACGCTAAACCTGTGATGCCTGGTTTCAATTTAAGGATAATTTGATCTGCTCCAACTAATTCATCTGCGTAGCCAGGTAAGTCTGGGCGGGGGCCTACAAAAGTCATTTCGCCTTTTAGAAGGTTAAGGATTTGAGGGATTTCGTCTAACTTGGTAGTACGAAGCGCATGTCCAAAAGCAGACATTTTATGTGTTTTTGAATGAAGGGTTCGCAACTTATAAATCAGAAATGGTTTTCCGTGTTGCCCTATTCGAACTTGTGTAAAAAAACCGTTTGATTGTGTGTCAATTGCTGTGATAGCTATCACTAAAAGTAAAAAACCTACACCAATTACTAGAATTACCATATTAGTAGATTAACACGCCTATTCTTGAGGCGTCAAAATAAATTCGGGTACTAATTCGGTAAATGCTTCAATTAATTCCGCTTTATTTTCAAACGTATGGCTGTTTAATTTGAATAAAAACTCTTCTACCTTTTCATAACAAAACGCTGGATCTTGAGCAATTAAGATTTTCGGATGATAGGTTGGTAACGTTTTTGAAGTGTCGGCAAGGACTTCCTCATATAGTTTTTCGCCTGGACGTAAACCGGTGTATATAATGTCAATGTCTTCATACGGTTCTTTTCCGCTTAAGCGAATCATTTTTTCTGCTAAATCTTTAATGAAAATTGGTTTGCCCATGTCGAAAATGTAAATTTCCCCACCAGCTCCCATGGTTCCGGCTTCAAGTACTAATTTACATGCTTCGGGAATGGTCATAAAGAAACGGTTAATTTCTGGATGGGTTACCGTTATGGGTCCGCCATTTTTAATTTGTTCTTCGAAAAGATTTACTACAGATCCATTAGAGCCAAGTACGTTTCCAAAACGGGTAGTAATAATTTGCATTTTAGTAGCGTCTTTTTGCGTATGAAAACGAGACTGCACCATAATTTCAGCAATTCGTTTTGAGGCACCCATTACATTGGTTGGGTTTACCGCTTTATCTGTAGAAATGAATACAAAGCGTTGGGTGTTTCCTTCTATTGCCGCGTCTAGAATGTTTTTCGTACCAAAAATATTCACCTTCACCGCTTGCATAAAATTAGATTCTAAAACCGGTACGTGTTTGTAGGCTGCGGCATGAAAAACAATATCTGGTTGGTATTTTTTGAAAAGCTGGGTAACTTCTCCTTTATTGGTAACATCTACCAATTCATAGTGACAAGGCACCTTTGGAAACGCAGCAGACATGGTAAGCTGAATCGAATTTAAAGGTGTTTCTGCTTGGTCTAAAACAACAATTCGGGTAGGGTTAAATTTGGCTAATTGGTTCACAATTTCGCTTCCAATAGATCCTGCTCCTCCGGTTACTAAAATGGTTTTAGCCGCAAACGCACTAATGACACTTGGGTTTTCGATACTAATGGTATCACGAAACATCAATTCATTAATAGTGTATTTTTTTAATGATTTTACGGTACTTACATTGGTATCAAATCCGCTAACTAATTTTGGATTGTATACATTAATTTTATATCGTAAACAGTCTTCTAACAATTCTAATTCTTCTTTTTCTGGTAAGAAATTTTTAATCAATACCACATGCTTTATTTTGTTATAACGCAAAATGGCTATAATTGAATTGGTTTTAGCTACTACCGGAATTCCCAATACTTTTTTATCATTTAGAAATTTATTTTTATCGATAAAAAATTGTAATTTATATTGCGTGTTGTCATTTACAAATGCTTCTGCTAACGCAATAGTGGTACTGTTTACCCCAATAATTACTAAGTTTTCTGCTTTGGGCTTTTCTTCATTTCCAGCAAAATATTTAAATAACGTTTTGATGAAAATTCGAAAAGAAATTAAGGCAAATATAATAACTAAAGAAGAAAAGAAAATGGTCATTATCACAAATACGTGCTTACCATAATTCATAAAATAAAAAGCGTCGAAAGCCACTATTGTAGTGAATGCAAAAGCAATTGCTTTGAAAATTCGAGTCGCGTCTTTTAAACTCGAATACCGTATGATTCCTGTATAGGTTTTGAACAGAAAGAAATAAAAAAATATTACACCTAAGTATATTGAAAACCGAACGCTTGTTTGTAGTGTATCATAAAAATCGACACCAATCATCCTAAAGGTAACAAACGTAAATAAGGCTACTGATGTGGTTATGAAGATATCAATAATTAAAATAGACCAACTAGGAAGAAAACTTAATCGTTTTAAATTGATGTATTTTTTTAGTAGCTTTTGCATATTTGGGCTTTAAATATGTAACAAAAATAGTAAAAATATTTTATTTTAAGCGCTTTTTTTAAGGAAAGAAGGTTTTGGGATTTACGATTTACGATTTGGGATTTACGATTTACGATTTACGTTTTGGAATTTACAATTTGGAATTTGGGATTTACGATATACGATTTGGGATTTACGTTTTGGGATTTGGGATTTGAAATTGTGATTTATTATTTACACCTTGTGCCTTGTGCCTTATGCCTTTTTCCTTTTACCTTTTACCTTTTACCTTTGTCCTTTTACCTTTATCCTTTTTTACTTCCCTCAATAATCGTATCTTTACCAAAAAAAATTATGAAACGAATTATTGGTTTTTGTTTGTTGCTAGGTGCTTTGTCGGGCTACGGACAACATAAAGTAAAGGTAAATGCAGCTACAACACTTTTAGGTTTTCCATCTATAGGTTACGAAAGACCAATTGGCAAATATTTTAGTTTTCATATTGATGCTATAGGCTCTACTTTTAATCGCTATCACAACATGCCTTTGAAGTTTTTAATTATTACGCCCGAGGTAAGATACTACCCAAAAGCTACTCAAACTGGTTTTTTCGTTGGCGGACACCTAGGCGGTAGTACGTTTCATCTTCAAAAATACAATTATGCCAATAGTAATTATTACCAGAAAGGGTATAATTATATGGCCGGAATTAGTTTAGGTTATGTGTATGCCTTAACCGAGAAGTTTGCTTTAGAAGGTTTTGTTGGTGGTGGAACGATTCAGAGTTATTACAAAGGATACGATAGCACTACAGGTATGCGAACTGAAGATGCTGATAAATTTAATAAAAGTGGCGAATGGTTGCCGTATCGTGGTGGAGTGAATTTGGTTTGGAAAATTTAGGTTAGATTGTTAGATAGTTAGAGCTTTAGATTTTTAGACTGTTAGATTTTTTTAGATAGATTAACTGGGATTTACGATTTACGATTTGGGATTTACGAAAAGCTAACAGCTGATTGCTAAACGCTTTTCTAAATATTGAACAACGCACTTGGAAAGTTGAATGTTGAACTATTTAATTAACCATATAAGGCATATAAGGAAATAGAAGAAAATGCTTCGCATTCATTAGCACAAATAAGCGATATTGTTGGTATTCATAATCCGAGCGTATTGATATTTGATACTGCATACAACGGTAGCACCATGACCTTCTCATATTCAGTAAAATTTTCCAAAGATAGCCTCAATCCATATCTGGATTTCTTTTCATGCATAAATAAATGCATACTCTGCATCGCTCCCTTTGTCCCTGCTTTCACTTCTACAGGAAGTATAAAATCTTGATTTTGAATTACGTAGTCCACTTCAGCTTGACTATTCTTAGCTTCTCGATGCCAGTAATACAATGCCGTTTTTTCGTAAGCATCATTTGATTTAAGCAGCTCTAATCCAACAAACAACTCAGCGATATTTCCCTTATTAATGACTTCAATATCGTTTTTTAATAAAAGTGAAGCTACATCAAGCCCTAAAATCCTTTGGTAAATTCCAGTGTCAAAAATCAGTAATTTAATTTTCTTAGGATTTGCTTCTGCTCCCAAAGGAATCCCATTACTTGAAGAATGCGTTACCTGATAAACCAAACCTGCCATTTCCAATAAATCAATCACTTGTTTGATCATTGGGTTAGTCAAAGAAGTTAATTCGTTGGAGTACTTAAACTTAGTCCCAACTTGCTTTACAATACTTTCAAAAACAGATTTGATGTTCGTTGGAGGTATTTGCCTTTTGTATTTCACAAAATCCGCTTGTATGGCAATGATTAAATCATCCAAAATTCGTTGAACTTCCAATAAATCGCCGTTTGCTACATAAGTTTGAACAGCCTGAGGCATTCCCCCAATGATCAAAAATTTCTTAAAATAACTTTTTAGCTTTTCGTGAAATATAGGATGTATTGGGCTCTTGGAATTTGATTGCTGTATCATACTAGCCAAGGGCTTTTCATTTAAAGCGCCCAAAAATTCAATAAAAGAGAAGGGGTACATAAACAAAGATCGAACCCTTCCTACACCAAAGGAAGGAAGTTCCGATAATGCAAATTCTAACAAAGAACCTGCAGCAATGACATGCAGATTTGGTTTTTTTTCATAAAAATAACGCAGCTTAGAGATGGCAGGCAAACTTGCTTGTATTTCGTCCAGAAAAAGCAACGTCCTTCCTTCAATTATCTCAGTTTGAGTTATTATTGCTAACTGCTCGATTAAATCATTAATATCTGAGGTATTGGCAAATAAATTTTGGTACTCAGGTTGCTCGTCAAAATTTATTTCAATAAAAAAGTCGAACTGTTTCGATAAATTTCTTACTGCTGTTGATTTTCCAACTTGTCGCGCTCCTCTTATAAGTAAAGGTTTTCTTGACGACGACCTCTGCCAAGTAAGCAATACATCGTCTATTTTTCTTTGTATATACATTTTTTATTATGCAACTTAAATCAATTACGTGACAAAAATACAAAATCCAAATCAATAAACAAGTAAAATTTATAAAAAACAAGACCGATAAAATGCCGTAATTCACAAAAAACAAGACCGATAAACCAAAACCAGGCCTTAACCGTGTTTAGATAGTTAGAGCTTTAGATAGTTAGATCTTTGGATTGTTAGATTTTTAGATTGATGAAGTAGGAATTTGGGATTTACGATTTAGGATTTACGAAAAGCTAACTGCTAATAGCTATTCTAGATGTTGAACTGTCAAATTAACCATATAAGGCATATAAGGAAACTGAAGAAAATGCTTTGCGCTCAATAACACAAATAAGCGGTTTTGAAACATTAAGAGATTAAGAGGCATTAAGATTTCACTTATTTTTAAATTTAATTGTAGTAGCTGACAGCTAACTGCTAAAAGCTGACAGCTTATACTTTAACCGCCAAGTTCGCAAAGTTTTACGCCAAGCGCGCTATGCGAATTGTATAAAGCATGTTTTTGAAGAAAAATAAAAAAATCCGCGAAGAGCGGATTTTGGATTTACGATATACGATTTGGGATTTATGATTTACGATTTGGGATTTACGAAAGGCTGACAGCTAATTGCTGATTGCTCTTCTCATTACAATTTAACTACCCAAACACCGATTTAATTACCTTTGAAATTCTTTCGCGTTCTTTATCGGTTAAGTTGGAGCCGGAAGGCAAACACAAACCGTTTTCAAATAAATTTTCTGCTACTTTTTTGCCGTAATACGGGTAGGTTGAAAAAATGGGCTGTAAATGCATCGGTTTCCATAA
>CAMCVI010000028.1 GCA_945881885.1 Chryseobacterium gleum
ACCAAAGAAACCGTTTTATTGAAAGAGCAACAAAAAGCAGTGGAAATGAAACAAAGCATCGGAGCCCAAGAAATGGAAAGAAAAGGGATAAGCGATGTTGCTTCCGCAGTAACTAAAACAACTGGAATTACCAAACAAGAAGGCTCTGGGAATATTTATGTGAGAGGTTTAGGTGATAGATATAACTCAACTACCATGAATGGATTACCATTACCTTCAAACAATCCATCTAGAAAGAATATAAAACTAGATATTTTTAATACAGATATAGTTGAGTCTATTGGGGTTGAAAAAACATATAATTTTAAAAATTATGGAGATTTCTCAGGTGCAAATATTGACATTGTTTCAAAAAACTACAAAGGGAAAGGTTTATATGAAGTTGGTTTTGACCTAGGATTAAATTCTTTGGCTAACCAACAAAGCAATTTCTATTTACAAGATGGACCCAGTAAAACAGGCTTTTCAAATATTAATATGCCAAAAGACCCTTTTTCAAGCTATAGTTTTAGTAATAAATGGAATAAAGAAACAGCAACGCCAATTAATAGCTCATACTTCTTAAGAGGAGGAAAATCTTTTAATGTTGGTGATGAAGGAAAATTAGGCATTTTTGCTTCTGCATCTTTTGATAATGATTTCTTGTATAAAAGTGGAGTTGCAAGAGGATCAGTAAATATTCAAACGATACCTCGAAAAGATTTAACTTTCGAATCCTATAATTATGGTACAAATACTACGTTAATGGGTAATTTGAATTATAAAATTAACTCTAAACATTCATTGCAATTTAATTCAATGTACATAAATTCAACATCACAAGAGCATGAAGAATTCAAAGGAATTATAGATATTTTTGATAACGCTGCCGCTGGAGGGGGTTTTGTAAGACGATCTAATTTTGATAGAACTACATTAAAAATTAATCAATTATTGGGGAATCATGATTTTACAAAAAAATTTAATATAAATTGGGGACTATCTAGTAATTCTATAAACAATGTTGTACCAGATAGAATGCAAAATACTTTTGTTCCAAAAGCAGGTCAATCAGATTTAACATTATTACAAGTTGCAGACAACAACGATTCAGAAAACCATCGTTATTATCAAAATTTAAAAGATGACGAAAATGCTGCTAATTTACTTTTAAATTTTAAATTTAGTGAAGATAAAGAAAATGACAATTTTAAAGGAAAATTAACAATTGGCTACAGTGGAAGATTTAAAAAAGTTAATTTTGAAGCAACTCAATTTAATTTTGACATAAACACTTCTATACCTCAACCTACAATTGATATTAACAATATTGATGGATATTTTAATCAAAATAGTATTGATGCTGGTTATTTTACAATTAAGACTTTTAATGGTGGTTTAAAGCCTCAGACATTCGGTGGTAACCAAGATATTCATGCTGGTTATTTTGGAATAGAATATAAATTTTTAAATAAATTAACTGTTATAGTGGGTACAAGAGCTGAATCTATTGTTCAAAATATAAATTGGTTTACAAACATAAATCAAGGTAAAAAGAATTTTGACAAAATTGAAATATTACCAACAACAAGTATAAAATACGAATTAACAGAAAAACAAAATTTAAAATTTGCGGCAAGTAAAACTTATACTCTTCCTCAATTTAAAGAAAGAGCTCCGTTTCAATTTGAAGATGTAACTGAGGTATTTGTTGGAAATCCTAATTTATATTCTTCAACGGATTATAATGCTGACATAAAATGGGAATATTTTCCTAAATCGGGTGAATTAATATCTTTTACAGCATTTGGAAAATATATACAAAATCCAATAAATGAGATTGCGATTGCTTCAGCAACAAATGATATCTCTTACGTAAACACAGGTGAAAAAGCAATAGCTTTAGGAGGTGAATTTGAAATCAGAAAAAATATATACGAAAGAGACAACAAATATAAAGAAAGTTTAAATGCAGGATTCAATGCCTCATATATGTATAATAACCAAGATTTTAATGTTGATAAAGTTGAAAAAGAAAATGATTTTACAGTGTTTTTTGCAAAAAAAGAAGGAAAGTTAACTGGGGCGTCAGATTTATTAATTAATGCTGATATTAGTTATTTTAGAGATTTTACAAAAGATGCTAACATTCTTGCAACATTAACTTATAATTACTTTTCAGACAGAATATACGCAATAGGAACCGGTGCAATTGGCAAAGGAGACTTAATAGACAAATCAATAGGAACTTTAGATTTTATATTAAAATCTAAATTATCTAAAAATATAGGAATTGGGTTATCAGCCAAAAATATATTAAATCCAACTGTAGAAAGATTCCAAGACGAACAAGATGTAATTGTAGAGTCATATAAAAAAGGGGTTAATTATAAATTTTCTATGACATACAGTTTTTAAAGATTTTACATTTAATTAACTCAATAATAATTATTAATAAACTATTAAATTAAAATTGCATTTTACTTTTGTAAAAAATAATTAAACAATCTTTTTAAAAAAATTAACTATGAAAAAATTAACTCTATCAATGTTTGCTTTTGCAACATTATTTTTAACATCATGTGGAAATGATGATGAACCAACTGTTGATAACACAAATCAAGTTAGTATTGATGCTAACAATTTTAAAGGAACATTAGAAAGCGGCCAAGTGGCAACTTTAGATCCATCTAAAACTTACTTTTTAACTGGTTCATTTACAGTTAAAGATGGTGCGAAATTAACAATTCCTGCTGGGACAACTATAAAAGCTACAGCAAATACTGATGGTATTGTTCGATATATTGCAGTTGCACAAGGCGGTCAAATATTCGTAAATGGTACTTCAACAAATCCAGTTAGAATGACTTCTGCAAAAGCAACTCCTAGCAAAAGTGATTGGGGTGGTTTAGTAATATGTGGAAAAGCTCCAATAAATACTTCTGCAACACCAGGTGGAACTGCTTCAGCTGAAGTTTCTGAATTAACTTATGGAGGATCAAATGCAACTGATAATTCAGGAGTGATTAAATATTTGATTATAGAATATACAGGATTTGCATTTAATTCGACTAAAGAATTTAATGGATTATCATTATTTGGTGTTGGTTCTGGAACAACTGTTGAGTACGTTCATGCTAATCACAATGGTGATGATGGAATTGAATTTTTTGGTGGTACAGTAAACGGAAAATATTTAATTTCTACAGACAGCGATGATGATTCAATTGATTTTGCTGATGGATGGGCTGGTACTGGAGAATTTTGGTACATAAAAAACACTGCTAAAGCTGGTATTGAAGGTTCTAATAATGGTAGTAATGGTGCTGCAACACCTATGACTAACGCAACTTTAAAAAATATTTCTATTGTTAAAGGTACATTAGTTAACTCAGAACATGCTTTATTCGTTAAAGAAGGTGGTGGTAAATGGAATTGTCAAAATATTTATGTTGGTGGTGATTTTGCTAAAGGAATTAAAATTAGTTCTACTGATGCTCCTGCTAATGCAAGTGTTACAGCTGGTACAGTTACTTTTAATCCTATTCAATTTGATGTGACTAATCCTGGAAGTTTTGTAAACTCTGAGTACGCAGGTTCAAATACGACCTATTTAACAATTGGAAACAATACTGGTGCAGGTAATGGTGCAGGTGTTCCTTCTTGGTCTACTAGCTGGACATCAGGTTTTTAATACACAAAACACTATATGATTGTGTAAAACTCTTAATTAAAAAATATAATTAAGTAGGAATTACCCAAAATAAATAAGAAAAGCGGTCTAAATTAGATCGCTTTTTTTATGTTTATTTTTTCAATGTTACTAAATTGTTAAGTTTTTGTTTGGTTATTGTAAATATATGTTGTAGGTTTACATCATTATTAATCATAAAACCTAATATTATGAAAAATGTAGCACTAATTTTTGGTTTAATTTTGTTTACTTCTTTTGGTTTTGCCCAAGAAACAGAAGCGGTTGGAGAGCAAATTTCTGAAAACACAGTAAAAGTAACGTATTATCATTCTAACGGTAAAGTAATGCACCAAGGAAATTATATTGATGGAAAAGCAGATGGTTTATGGAAATCGTTTGATGAAACAGGAAATTTAGTTTCGGAAGGTTCTTTCGAACAAGGTAAAAAAGCGGGTCTTTGGAATTTTTATACTACAAAAGCATTAAACGCAGTAGTATATTCTGATAACGCAGTTGCTGATGTGAAAAAGTTTAGTACCAATGCTTTAGCAGGAAACTAAAACACAATTTGAAATAAAAAACCACGTAAGTTATTACGTGGTTTTTTTATGCCTTATACTTTCAAAATCTCATCAGAAGTTAATAATTTTTGTAATCGCAACTTTAATATAATTTGCGCAACTGCAATTACATCTTTTTCGCAATAGGTAGCAATTCGGTCGATATCTTTATCCTTGTAGAAAACGTTTGCTACTTCACTTCCATCAATATCGTCTTTAGGTGAAGGCACACCCAACACTTTAGTTAATAATTTTAAAGAGGTGAAATGTTTATAATCGCCAAATTTCCATAGTTCTAACGTGTCTAAATGTGGGACTTCCCATGGTTTTTTGCCCATTAAATTTAATTTAGCAGGAATTTTAATCCCGTGAATTAACATACGTCGGGCGATATATGGAAAATCAAATTCTTTTACATTATGTCCGCACATCACGTGTTGTGGCAAATTAAAATGATTGTTTATCAAATTAGAAAAATCCAATAACAAACGTTCTTCATCTCCTTGAAACGTGGTGACTCTAAACTGTCTTTCGCCATTTTTTTGCGTAAAATAGCCTACAGAAATACAAACAATTTTACCAAACTCAGCCCAAATGCCGGCTCTTTCGTAAAATTCTTCTGGTGAAACCTCATCTTTTCTTTGGTATTGGGTTTTGTGTGCAAAAAGTTCCTGAAAATCCGTGTCTAATTCCGAAAAATGTTCCATTTCTGGAACCGTTTCAATATCTAAAAATAAAATATTGTCTAATTGAATGGTGTCTAACATATTTATTTCTTTTTATTAATCATTTTTAAAGCTTCTTCTACATATACATACAAATCGTTACTATGTGGATCAGTTGTCGTTTGTTTGCCTTTTAAATGCCCCAATCGTACAATAATAACATCGTCCTCTGGCAAGACAATAACAAATTGTCCCAAATGCCCTCGCATATAAAATACTCTTTTTCCATTTATTTGATGCAACCACCAACCATAACCATATTCTGGACTATCGGAAAAACGCGGTTGCAATGATTTTTCCACAAACGAGCGTGGTAAAATTTGCTTGCCATTCCAAATCCCATTTTGTTTGTATAATTTTCCAAAACGAGCAAAATCTCGAGCCGTACTGGCAATACAACAATACGCCTTTTCAATTCCGGTATCGGCTTCGTCTAATTGCCAAAGCGCATCGTTTTCTGCACCCATAGGTTTCCAAAAATGCTCAGACACATAATTAGAAAGGTATTCACCAGTGGCTTTTTCAATACACATGGCTAATAACTGTGTGGCGCCGCTTAAATAACGAAACTCTTGACCTGGCTTATCTTTGATGCTTAACCCTAAAATAACCTCTTTTAAATGGTCGTCAAAATACGCCCGAGTTACAATAGAAAACGGACTGTAGTATTTTTCGTCCCAACTTAACCCAGATGCCATAGACGACAAATCGCCTACAGTGACTTCTTTAGCATATTTGCCTTTTAATTTTGGGAAAAAATCGGTAACTTTTTGATCTAAACTTTTAATTTTCCCTTCCATTATGGCTTTACCTAAAGCAGCCGAAACGATACTTTTTGCTATAGAAAAAGAATTACTTTTAGTGGTGTTGGTGTACCCATCAAAATAACTTTCATGCCAAATACTATCGTTTTTTATGATTAAAAACGCTACGGTTTGTAAGTTTTTGTGAGTCGTATTTAATTTATCAGTAGCCGGAACGGTGTTGTATGCTTTAGAAACCGCCCAAGGTTGAGCCGTCCCTTTATGAATGGTTCGGTTTGGAAATTCTTTATAATCTTCTAAAAATGCAGTGGTATGTCCTTTTAAATAAATGGTTTTTACGGCTCGAAGCAAATAATCTACATCAAACACATACAAGATAAGTATGAAGCCAACACAGCTTATAAAAAACCATTTAAAGAAGGTAAGTAACCGTTTCATAGGGCAAAAGATTTGATAAGCAATATAATAAAAATTATAATGTTATTGTTTCTTTCTAATGAAAAAATT
>CAMCVI010000029.1 GCA_945881885.1 Chryseobacterium gleum
TTCAAAGCACCAATAAACCGCTACAAAGCCAATAAAATCATAAAAAACCTTCTAAGAACATCATTCAGACGAGGTCACAAAATAAAAACGCAAACCCTTAATAATTAAAGGTTTGCGTTTTTTTATTGGTTTTAAATGAAATTATCTAATCGCAATAACAGAAATTTCAACATTCACATTTTTTGGTAAACCAACCACCTGAACGGTTTCTCTAGCAGGCGCATTTGATTCATTAAAATAAGCCCCATAAATTGTATTTATTATTGAAAAATTATTCATGTCACTAATAAAGATAGATACTTTTATTACGTTTTCAAAAGTCATTTCAGCAGCTTCTAAAACGGCTTTAAGATTTTCCATAACTTGTTTGGTTTCGGATTCAATATTTTCTAAAACCAGTTCGTTATTTAATGGATTTAAAGCAATTTGACCAGAAGTATACAACATATTTCCAACCAAAACAGCTTGATTATATGGTCCAATTGGTGCAGGAGCTTTTTCTGTAAATATTATTTTTTTCATTTTTTCAATTTATACATTATACTTAAGTCCATTTATCTCAATCTAGGATCAGGTAAATTTCTTTTATCCCATTTAATATCACTTAACATTGAAGATTTTATTCCGATAAAGAAATTCCATGATTGATATAAACCAATTGGAACAATACTAAAACTCATTCGCCAGCTTTCTAAATCTCTTTCAAATCGAAGTTGCGTAAATGAAATTCCTTTTTGTGCAAAATCATAACCTGAAGAGAACCCCATTTTCCATTTTATAGCCATATCGATATTACCCGATACCATTACAGAATTTGTAGATATTTCTCGTTGACTTGCATTATTACTATACGTTAAAGAATAAGCAATTTGTAAATCCCAAGGAAATTTGTAATTAAATAGCTCTGCTTGCTGATTTTTTGCATCATCCTTTTTAAATAAACTTTCATCTTGGTTACTTAAATCAACAGCAGCACCAAATAAATCATCTTTACGACCACCATTTTGAACCGTTTGTTTAGATTCTTTTTTTCCGCCAATTTCATTACTGCTAACAGTATAATTTAAGGTAATATTAGAACTAGTCATTCTAGCTAAACCGTTTCCATTGTTTATACTAAATTCATTAATTCTTTGGTTATTAACATCTAAATCATATGGATCGAATCGAGCACCGAAATTTACGCCTAATTTATTATCAAATAAAGTAGTTCCTCCAATAAAATTAATGGGCTCTAATTTAAATTCTTCAGCGGTCAAATTATAACTTGTAGAAAAATTAAATTGATTTAGCAAAGATATCTTTTTGGTAGCTCCTTTTTTACTTGCTGCATCCAATACTTTTGCTTCCAAGGAATTAGAAATTCCAATACCAATTGAATTTGCTACACCTAATCCAGGCGCACCCAACAAAGTATTTTCAAACCTACTATAACTTATGTAATTTCCTAAATTATCTTGATATTGGTCATAATATCGCTCAAAGCTTGGCGTATAACCATATGAAATACTTGGTCGAATTAAATGTCTAAGCGCTTGAATTTTGTTGGTTTCTTTAAACGTATACGTTCCGTAAATTGTGGTTCCAATACTAGAAGAAAAATTATAAGTTCGATACGAATCAAAACCATTTTTTCTTACTATTTCTACTTTATTAGTGCTAGTGTTAAATGTTTTTTCATTGGTATTAAACACCCAGTTTTCTGCAAATGCGGTACCCGCTGAAACACTAAAATATTTGAAAATTTTAAAGTTTGTAGTAATAGGAATTGTATGCGCTATTCCTGCTAATGCAGTTTCAAACATTTGAGATTTAAATAAAAATTCTTCACGGGTTGAAATTCTATTATCACCTCTTAGTCCGTATTGAAAATTAATATTTTGAAAAATTCCTTTTTTAATTCCATCTTGTTTGGCAAAAGGAAAAATTCTGTCTACACTAGCATTAAATGATGGTAAAGTTAAATTTACAATTTCAGTATTTGTATTTTGATTGTGTGTTACGGCAACAGAAAAATTTACCAACGGCACAATTGGGACTGTTCTAGAATAACTTATAGAAGAACTTAAAGTGTTATTTAAGTTTGATCCAACATTTATTAAATTTATTGATTGTCTAAAATATTTACTACTACCAAAGTTTACCGATGATGAAAATCTAGAATTTGCCGATGCTTTTGCATCTTGACTGTGCTGCCATTGAATATTATATTGATTGGTTCTAACGTATCCGGGAAAACCTTTTTCGCCCAAAACCTGATTTTCATATCTTACTTGAAAGTTTCCATTAAATTTGTATTTTTTGGCATAAGAGGTTTCGGAACGAAGGGCATAACTTCCGTTGGTGTAATAATCGCCCAAAAGTGCCAAATCAAAATAATCACTTATTGCAAAATAATACCCGCCATTTTGTAAAAAATAGCCACGGTCGTTATTTTGACCTGGTGTAGGCATAATTACGCCAGAAGTATTTTTGTCGGTCATTGGAAAAAAAGAAAAAGGGACACCAATAGGCGTAGGAACATTTGCAATAAACATGTGAGTCAAACCCGTAACAAATTTCTTTTTAGGGACCAATTTTGCTTTGTAGGCTAAAAAATAAAAATCGGGATTTTCTTTGTTTTCTGAAGTAGTAAAACGGGCATTCTTAAAAAATATTACTGAATCATTTTCTCTTTTTGAAATCTCAGATTTAAGAAACATTTCACCTTGTTTGCTCCTCGTATTCCAAATTTGGGCTTTTCCAGTTTTAGTATTAAATCTAATAGAATCGGGTTCAATGACGTTATCACCTTGTTTAAAATAAGGATATTGAGAATATACGCCAGCGCTATCTTTTAATCTTCCAGCGTAAACTTCGTTTTTTTTGTAATCTAAAACAATAATTCCAGATTTTAGTGTGAAATCTTGGTAATACAGTTCTGCCTGGTTGTAAAGTGTTAACCTGTTTTTTCTTTGGTCCATTCTTTCATAATCTTTCGCTTTTCTGTTTACAATACCTTCTAATAAAGGTTTTTTTGTAGTGTCTTTTTTTATAGCAGTTTTTGTTGCAACTAATTCATTTACATTCATTTGAACGCTATCTTTTTGAGACGTGTTTTGACTGTAAATTTCTAAATTACTAACAATTAGAAAAAAAAATAAAAAAACGATATGATTAATCTTTGTACTCAAATCTATAAATACTATTTTTGTAAAAAATGGTTCGGTTTTTGAAGGGTCAAACTTACGTATATTTTTTGTTAAAATTTATTATTTAATAAAATTATAACGTATTTGAAATTACTGAAAACAATTAAACATATATGAAAAAAACACTCTTAATAATATTTCTTTTTTTATCGGTTTTTTCTTTTTCACAAGAAAAGAAATTTAAAGTAGTTTTAGATGCTGGACATGGCGGAAAAGACCCAGGCGCAGCGAAGAACGGTTGCATTGAAAAATTGATTGCTCTAGATGTGGTTTTAAGAATTGGAAAAATCTTAGAATCCTATTCGGATTTTAATATAAAATACACCCGTAAAACAGATGTTTTTATTCCTTTAAGAGATAGAGCTAAAATTGCTAATGATTTTGAGGCTGATTTATTTGTTTCCGTACATTGCAATTCGTCTGTATCACCAAAACCTTATGGCGCTATGACTTTGGTTATGGGATTGTCTCGTGCGGGTATGAACTTTGAAATTGCCAAAGCGGAAAATGCAGTTATTTCTTTAGAAGATAATTTTAAAGAAAAATATGAAGGTTTTGACCCAAATAATCCCAATACACAAATTGGATTGCGCATTATGCAAGAAGAAACTTTAATGCAAAGTATCAATTTTGCTAGCGGAGTGCAAAGCTATTTTAAAAACTCATTAAACAGAAAAGATTTGGGCATGCACCAACAACCACTTTGGGTGCTAGATGCCACAGTGATGCCTGGTGTGTTAATAGAATTAGGGTTTTTAAGTAATTTGGAAGAATCCAAATATATGAAATCGGAGGAAGGAAAATCAAATTATGCTCAAATAATTGCAAGATCAATAATTGAATATAAAAATAATCTTAAAGGAACAAATAGTATTCCAAACGTTTTAGATATTAAAGAACCCATTATTACCGAAGAATTGCCTATAATAGAAATTGTTGCAGATGATTTTAAAGGAGTTGAAGTAATTCCTGAAACAGCAGTTAATACTTACGCAAAGTATAAAGTTCAAATTAGTTTTAGTACAAAAAAAATCGAATTAACGCCGGAAAATTTTAACGGATTAAACAATATTACTCTTGAAGAGGTAAATGGAGGATACAAATATTATTACGGACAAGGAAGCCAAGAAGCTTGTAAAAAGTTAGTAACAGAAGCAAAATTAAAAGGATTTAAATCAGCTTTCATTGTACCATCAAATTAAAAAAATGAGAAAATACCTAACATTATTATTTTTACTTTTATTCGCGTTTTCTTCCACAGCACAAACTAAAAAATTCAAAGTTGTTTTAGATGCGGGCCACGGAGGTAAAGACTACGGTGCCACCTATCACGGAAATATTGAAAAGAAAATTTCTTTAAATACAGTTCTTAAAGTTGGAGAAATTTTAACAAAAGAATCAAATATTGAAGTGGTATATACCAGAAAAACGGATGTTTTTGTAGAATTAAATGAGCGCGCTGCTATTGCTAACAAATCAAAAGGGCATTTGTTTGTGTCAATGCATTGTAACGCAAATGACAACCAAGCTGCTGAAGGAAATGAAACTTATGTAATGGGGGTTACCCGAAATGCTGCCAATTTAGAAGTAGCCAAAAAGGAAAATGCGGTAGTTACCTTAGAAAGCGATTATAAAATTAAATATGATGGTTTTGATCCAAAATCACCCGAATCGGTTATGGGAATTTCTATTATGCAAGAAGAAAACATTCAGCAAAGCATTGATATTGCTGGAAAAGTACAACAAGCGTTTACAAAATTTACAACTAGTAAAAATAGAGGTGTAAAACAAGCTGGTTTCTTAGTATTACGAAAAATAATTATGCCGCGCGTACTAATTGAAATGGGATTTGTATCCAACAAGCCAGAAGGCGCTTTTTTAAATTCTGAAGACGGACAAAATAAGCTGGCTGAAGCCATTTCAAAAGCTATTTTAGAATATAGAGATGATTTTTTTAAGACGGAAACAGCTATTTTAGAAAAAAAAGAAGATCCAAAGAAAAATACAATTAAAAAAGACGATCCTAAAAAAATAGAAGCCAAACCTATTGTAGAAAACAAAGCGGCATTGGAAGGCGTTACTTTTAAAATTCAAATTTCTGCTAGTGCAAAAAATTTAGAAACTTTACCTAAAAATTTTAAAGGATTAAGTACTATTTCTGTTGAAAAAGAAAACACCATTTATAAATATTTTTACGGGTCAACCACTTCTTATACAAAAGCAAAACAATTGTTAGAAGAAGCAAAAGCAAAAGGGTATTCTTCATCATTTATTGTGCCTTTAAGAAATGGTAAAAAAATCAAATTAAGTGAGGCAATCAAATAAATAATGTTATTTTTGTATCATTAAACTTTTTTGAAAAAGTTTGATAAATCATTAGTTAAAAGTATATGTAGCCCTTATGAAAATCACAAAAGAAATTAAAGTTGCCGTTTTAGTTATTTTATCAATAGTATTATTTTACTGGGGTTTTGTATTTCTAAAAGGCAAAAATTTATTTGATACAAGTACGAAATTATATGCAGTATATGACAACGTTGCGGGCTTAGTAGTTTCTGCACCTGTTACTATTAACGGTTTAAATATCGGTAAAGTAAATGCTATTGAAATACTACCAGATGGTAAAATGAAAGTAGAATTAATTATTTCAAATGAAGAAATTCAAATTGCCAAATCAAGTGAAGCTCAAATTATGGATTCTGGATTAATTGGTGGAAGAGAAATAGCAATTATCAATAACTTTTCAGATACAAATTACGCACAATCCGGAGACCAGCTTAAAACATCAAACAAATTAGGATTAACTGCCGAATTGGCCAATCAAATCGGACCAGTTAAAGACAAAGTAGAAGTTTTATTGGAGAATGCTAATAAATTAATAGAAAATTTAAACGCTACTTTAGACGCTACCACACAACAAAAATTAAAAGCTTCAATTGCTTCTTTAGAAATTACCATGTCAGAATTTAGTGAAATTTCTAAGAACACAAATGAAAT
>CAMCVI010000030.1 GCA_945881885.1 Chryseobacterium gleum
TTGCCATTAAGCAAAATCAGAAAATCTACTTTTTGGGATTTGTACGCAATAATTATTATTTCTTTGTTTTTTGGACTTATTTGGGATTATGTGCCGCATTTATCAGGCGTTATCGGATACGAAATGCATGATTTAATTCAAGATTATGCTGGGAACATTGGTACCATTATGATTTTAGTTTTCGGTGTAATTGTTTTTTTAATATTTAAAGTCAAAGTTTCTCCAGATAAATTAAAAGACTATTTAGACGCCAAACCTGCGCCTGTTGCAATTGATGATGAAGACAACAATGAGGGTGAATCAGGAACGGCTGTACTAACAGATATTGAGGAGGAAGCACCAGAAGTAGCACCAGAGTTAAAAAAAAATCCTATAATTGAAGATACTGATCAGGAATGGACAAACATGCAAGTAATTGACCGTGACGCGCCTTCTTCATTTGAAATAGATAAAACGGCTTTAAAGCCTACCATACAAAATGCGTCTGAAATTAAATTAGATCCGCTACCAGAAGCAACTCCCAAACAACCTGAAATTATAACTACAGACGATGCTTCTTTTATTATTGAAAAAGCGGAAGAAGAAGATGTTTTAGATGAAAGTCTAGCCCAACGTTTGGTGCAAGATTTTGGAGAATTTGATCCTACTTTAGAGTTGTCTAATTTTCAAATGCCTTCAATTGAATTATTGAAAGATTATTCGGGAGTAGGTATTACTATCAATCAGGCGGAATTAGAAGAAAATAAAAATAAAATTGTAGATACTTTAAAAAACTACAAAATAGAGATTGCTCAGATAAAAGCTACCGTTGGACCAACAGTTACCTTATATGAAATTGTACCAGAAGCGGGAATTAGAATCTCTAAAATTAAGAGTTTAGAAGACGATATTGCATTGTCTTTATCGGCTTTAGGTATTCGTATTATTGCGCCAATTCCTGGTAAAGGAACTATTGGTATTGAAGTACCTAATGCGAATCCATCAATGGTTTCTATGAGAAGTGCGATTGCATCGCCTAAATTCCAACAAGCAGAAATGGAATTACCAATTGCTTTAGGAAAAACGATTTCTAATGAAACTTTGGTTGTCGATTTGGCTAAGATGCCTCACTTATTAATGGCAGGAGCAACCGGACAAGGAAAATCTGTTGGATTGAATGCGGTGCTGACCTCTTTACTTTACAAAAAACATCCTGCTGAAGTGAAATTTGTTTTGGTAGATCCGAAAAAAGTAGAATTGACACTTTTTAATAAGATAGAACGTCATTATTTGGCCAAACTTCCAGATACGGATGAGGCGATTATTACAGATAATGCAAAAGTTATCAATACCTTAAACTCGTTGTGTTTAGAAATGGACAACCGTTATTCTTTATTAAAAGATGCGATGGTTCGTAATATCAAAGAATACAATGATAAGTTTAAACTACGAAAATTAAATCCAGAAAATGGGCACCGCTTTTTGCCCTATATTGTTTTAGTGGTAGATGAGTTTGCCGATTTAATTATGACGGCGGGTAAAGAAGTAGAAATGCCTATTGCTCGTTTGGCTCAGTTGGCGCGTGCTATCGGAATCCATTTGATTATTGCTACGCAGCGTCCGTCTGTGAATGTAATTACAGGTATGATTAAAGCCAATTTCCCTGCTAGAATTGCCTTTAGAGTAACTTCAAAAATTGACTCTAGAACGATTTTAGATTCAGGAGGTGCCGACCAATTGATTGGTAGAGGGGATTTATTATTTTCTAATGGAAATGATTTAATCCGCGTGCAATGTGCCTTTGTAGATACGCCAGAAGTAGAACGCCTTTGTGATTTTATTGGTTCGCAAAAAGCGTATGCCAATGCTTATTTACTGCCAGAATATGTAGGAGAAGATAGTGGCATAAAACTTGATATGGATATATCCGAGCGTGATTCTTTATTTAGAGATGCGGCTGAGGTAGTAGTTTCTGCACAACAAGGTTCGGCATCGTTAATACAAAGAAAGTTAAAATTAGGCTACAACCGAGCGGGTCGTATTATTGACCAGTTAGAAGCTGCAGGCATTGTGGGTCCGTTTGAAGGCAGCAAAGCCAGACAAGTTTTAATTACAGATATGAATTCGCTAGATATATTTTTTAAAAACGAACAATAGATTGAAATCAGTATAATGAAAAAATTAATTACACTTTTTGCCCTTGCACTTTTTTTAGTAGCATTTGCGCCAGTTGGAAACACACCTGCCAAAGATAAAAACAAAGCCAAAGCTTTATTAGATAAAGTAGTTAGCAAAGCCAAATCATACAAAAATATGGTGATTGACTTCAAATACGCTATCAATAATTCAGCAGAAAACATCAATCAGGAGAATAAGGGAACGGTTATTTTGCAAGGTAATAAGTACGTTTTGTCTTTTATGGGCGTAACCAAAATATATGATGGTAAGAAAATTTATACTATCGTACCAGAAGATGAAGAAATTACAATTACTAATAATGATGAGAGTGATCCCAACTCCATGTCTCCAAATAAAATATTTACTTTCTTTAAAAAAGGATTCAAATATTCAATGGATATCAAACAACCTATGGCTGGGAAAACCATTCAGTATGTAAAACTGACGCCTTCAAGTGTAACAGATAAACGAAAAGAAATCTTAATTGGTATCGATACCAAAACCAATCATATTCATAACTTAATTGAAGTGGGTAAAAACGGTACCAGAACAACTTTAACAGTTACTACGTTTAAATTTAACCAAACCTTAGCAAAAAATCAATTTACCTTTGTAAAAACCAAATATCCAAATTATTACATCAACAAAGCGGATTAATTGCCTTGGTTTCCATTTTATTAGCCAACACAAATTGCTACCAATAAGTAGTACAACGAAATGAAAATAATTGATAAATATTTATTAAAATCATTCCTGATTACATTTGCTACGGTATTTGTAATCCTTTTTTTTATTTTCATTTTGCAAAGTATTTGGTTATTTATAGTTGAATTAGCGGGAAAAGATTTAGATTTTATGACCATATTAAAATTCATTTCTTTCTATGCGCCAATTATGGTGCCTTTGGTGTTGCCTTTGTCTATTTTATTGGCTTCCATTATGACTTTTGGAAGTTTTGCTGAAAACTATGAGTTTGCTGCTATGAAATCGGGTGGTATTTCTTTGGGAAGGGCGATGAAATATTTAATTATTTGTACCGTTTTGCTTAGTAGTATTGCCTTTTTATTTGCCAATAATATCATTCCTGAGGCGCAGTTTCGTTTTATTAATTTAAGAAAAACCATTGTTCAAACCAAACCTGCTATGGCCATTCGTGAAGGACAGTTTAGTCCAATAGGCACCACAACTACTATTAAAGTTGATAAAAAATCAGGTGAAAATGGTTCATTTTTGGAAGGTATTACCTTACACATGAAAAAAGGGCAGTTTGGAGCTGTTACAACCGTTATTACAGCCAAAAAAGGTGTTTTAAAAAGCGATAAAAACACAAATTTATTACAATTGGATTTGTTAGATGGTAATTATTATGAAGACCTACAGCCCAAAAAAGCTGAAGATCGCCTAAAGTATCCCTTTGCAAAAAGCAGTTTTAAGAAGTACACCATAACTATTGATTTAGCCAAAATTAATGGCGCTTCTGAAGAAGGAAATGACATCATGAACACTTATAATATGCTAAATATGAGCGAATTGAGATACACACTTGATTCGCTACAACTGACTTTTAATAAAGATATTATTTCGTATAGCGAAAGCATTGATAAAACCATAGAAAGTCTGTCCACGGTAAGTGATTTTCCTGTGGTTGCTTCTGTGTTGGTTGTAGAACCTTCAAAATCAACTGATGATTTGGTTGCTTTGCTTCCTGAGGTTAGAAAATTTCAGGTTTTAGATTTAGCAATAAACAGCACCAACAATACACTTTTTACTTTAGATAGCTATACAACTGATTTGGAATTTAAACAAAACAATATCAACGACCATTGGATTGGGTATTATGATAAAATTTTAATTGCCTATTCCTGTATGTTGATGTTTTTTATTGGTGCGCCTTTGGGTGCCATTATTAGAAAAGGCGGATTGGGATTGCCTCTTGTATTTGCGGTACTAATTTTTATTGTTTTTAATTTTGCCAATACTTTTGGGAAGAAATTAGCCGGACAAGACGCCATTCATCCGTTTATTGGCGTTGCTGCGGGTGCATTACTATTAACCCCTTTTGCGATATTACTTACTTACAGGGCTACTAATGATATGGGATTGACCATCGATTTAGATTGGCTGATTGTCCCTATTAAAAAATTATTAAATAAACGAAATACTAATTCGCTAGTTAGCGAAAATATTACAACTGATGAGTGATAAAATACAATTGAATACCATAGAAGAAGCCATAGAAGATATCCGTCAGGGTAAAATGATTATTGTGGTAGATGATGAAGACAGAGAGAATGAAGGCGATTTTTTAGCTGCTGCTGATAAAGTAACGCCAGAAATGATCAACTTTATGGCTACGCACGGAAAAGGGCTTATTTGCGTGCCTTTAACCGAATCGAGATGTAAGGAATTGGAATTGCATACCATGGTGACCAACAATACCGATAACATGGAAACAGCTTTTACCGTTTCTGTAGATTTAAAAGGCAATGGTGTGACCACAGGTATTTCTGCAGCCGATCGTGCTAAAACTATTGAAGCATTGGTACATCCAAATACAAAACCTTACGAATTAGGCCGTCCAGGACATATTTTTCCTTTGATTGCCAGACAAGGTGGGGTATTGCGAAGAACAGGACATACGGAAGCGGCTATTGATTTTGCCCGTTTGGCAGGATATTCGTCTGCAGGTGTGATATGTGAAATTATGAATGATGATGGCACCATGGCCCGTTTGCCAGAATTGGTTGAGGTGGCTAAGAAATTCGATTTGAAATTGGTTTCTATTGAAGACTTGGTGGCTTACAGAATGCAGCACGATAGTTTGATTAAGAAAAAAGAAGACTTTGAAATACAAACCCGTTTTGGTACGTATCGTTTGCGAGCGTATTTGCAAGTTACCAACAAGAAGGTACACATTGCCTTAACCAAAGGAAGCTGGAGTGTAGGTGAGGAGATACTTACCCGAATTAATTCTACGCAAGTTACCAATGACATATTGGGCAGTTTAACCGATACTTTGAATAAGAAGTTAGAAGATATCTTTAAGAAATTTGAATCGTATGAGAAGTGTGCGATTTTGTTTATCAACCAAGAAATGCAATCGGTGGAATTATTGGATCGATTGGCAGAATTGAAACGCATGCAAGCGACTGGCGATTTTACCACACCCAGAATTAATATAGATACAAAAGACTTTGGTATTGGGGCACAGATTTTACATGATTTGGACATTACTAAGATTAAATTACTAACCAATTCCTGGCAAAACAAGCGTGTGGGCATGATTGGTTACGGCTTAGAAATAACGGAATATTTGAATTATTAAGCTTGAAAATAGGCAGTAAATAGTGACTATCAGCTATTTAAAAAAACTTCCAAAAAAAGTAATACAATTGTTTTTTTAATAGAAAAAACCTTTTATATTTGCACTCGCATTACGAAAGTGGTGCACGTCTTATTGGAGAAATGGCAGAGCGGTCGAATGCGGCAGTCTTGAAAACTGTTGACTGTAACAGGTCCGGGGGTTCGAATCCCTCTTTCTCCGCGAAAGTGATGTTTCAAAAGAAACATAAAAAGTAAAAACACCTTTAAAACCAAGCGTTTTAGAGGTTTTTTCATTTTTAGACCCTAGTCAAAAAACACCTATTTTATCATCATTTAGTGTGCCTATAGGTGTACCCATGGTAAAATAGGGCAAAAGGGGTACACTAACAGGTACACTAAAATGAAAAAGTTCACCTAAAGTTCACCTAGAAATCAGTTTGTTACATTTTAATTCTGCGGAGATTTGAGAAAATTTAAACGTGAATAAAATGATAAAAATTATGTATTTTTTGCGACACGCAAAAACAAAGCTAAATGGTGAAATTCCAATTTATGTAAAAGTAGAGTTAGGCAAAGATAGCTTCACTCTTAGTACTGGTAAATCTGTTTCAAATGAGGTATGGGAACATACCAAACATTTACGGATTTA
>CAMCVI010000031.1 GCA_945881885.1 Chryseobacterium gleum
GTGTACACCCACATGTGTTCATTCGCCGAGTTATTTAAACCTGTAGCAGATGTAATCGCAGCCACAGGACCTGAACCAATAAGTAATTCAATTTTATTAGTACCTTCATATAACTTCACTTGGAAATTATATCCTGCAGCGGTATTAGCCGTTCTGGTTACTTTCCATTGTACAGTTAAAACTTGATTTGGTGCTGAACCAGAAAGTTGATAGGTTACCCCGCCACCTGAAGCTGCTGTACCCACGGTAAAATTATCCCAAGCTGCACAAACAAAAGGAACACTAGGAGTCAATATGCTCGTATTATCAAAGACACCTACTTGAGTAGCTCCAAATTGAAGCATACCTGTTGCGGCTGCAGAAAATTGTGTATAATCTACTCCTTGATACTTAAAGGTAAAACCAATAGGTGTTACCGCAGATTTTAATCCTGCATTTAGCAACGCCACATTACCTCCAGCAATTAATGGAGTGCCTCCAGAAATATCAGCATAGGTAGTTGTACCTGAACTAAATTTCATGTTAGAGATTTGGGCAAACGAACTTACTGTAAACAATAAAACTGCTAGTTGTACTAACAGTTGCATTGTAAATGAAGTTGAAGCGTTAGCTGATACTTGGTTCTTAGAACAAGAAGCTGTTGTTAAACGTGTAATACAGTTAGGTAAAAATGAACTCATGTGAAAAGTATTAAAGTTTTCTTTTAAATTGAATAAAATAAAAGTATTTTTGAAAAAGCTATATTTTGAATTTCTAATTTCAGTGTCAGAAATTTTACATTTTGATTTTGAAAATGATTCTTGAAAATTTTGACCATTTTCTGAAATTAATTTTAAATTTCGTTTTTTGTTGTAAAATTGCATCATGTATAAATACTTAATATTGAATGGTACAAATTTATTTTGTAGTATTTATTCTACATGTAAATATTTGCTTTTTAATTCCTAAAATATCAAAATGAGTTTTTAAAAATTATAAATAACCCTAATTTTTTATAATTTTTCCCTTTAAAAATATAGGTTTTTTAAAAAAATTTTATCCTAAAAAAAGTTGTAAATAAATTAATGAAAAAAAATACATTTTTTATTTATTAGTAATGATATTACAAATATTTTACTTTTTTAGTTAAAATATGTCGTTTTTTTGCTACAAGAAATAATCAAAGCGTATGGAAAAATTAGCGTATTACTTACAAATAGGAACTACTACAAGCAGCGCGGTTTTTGCTTTAGTATTTCTGTTTTATAACTGGAATAAAAATTTATTTAATAAATTATTGTCGGTTCAATTTTTAATTCTCTCTTTTGGGCTGTTTATTAATTATTTAGCATTAAATGATTTTTTAGTGCTTTTTCCGCACCTGAGTAGAACAGGTTTGTTGTGTGCGTTTCTTATCCCTCCAATTCAATTTTTAGCCATACATAGAGGTCTTAGTTTTTCTAAATTACACTGGAAAGATGCCTTGCATTTTATACCTGCCATACTTTACATTGCGAATTATTTTAATTACTTTACTTTATCTGGCAGCGAAAAAATACTATTGTTGGAAAATAATTCACTAGCCGAATTTAAAGAAGGGTTTTTGCCTGCGTTTTTTCTTCCTGTATTATCAATTCTTCAGACAAGTTTTTATTTAGTATGGTTTGGATTTATGGTAAAAAAATTAAAGGCGACCACTCAATCAAAGTATTTGTTGCATTTTACTTTCTTTATAATGTTACATATGATTTCGCAATATTTACCTGTAATTATGGTAGCATTATACTATCATGACGAACATATTATAACCAATTGGGTACCTATTGTATATGCTTTGATAAATATTGGCTTCTTTTTTAAAATATTGGCTACTCCAGAATGGTTTTTATATTCTAACGAGATTACTCTTCCAGCAGAAGAAAAAATAGTTAAAAAACCTGTGTTCGCAATACATGAAGCTAGCCCGTTAGAAGCAAGTTTAATTGCAAAATTATCACCAAAAAAATTACAATTAAATTATGAAGAGAAAATTCTTTTTGATCAATTTACTGAAGTGGTAGAAGTTGAAAGAATGTTCTTGCAACCTACTTTTAGTCAGAAAAATATTGCTGAAAAATTAAAGGTTTCGGAATATAAAATTAGGTTGTTATTAGACAAAGTATATGAAATGAAATTTTCGGAATTTGCTAATTATCGTAAAACGTATTTTTTATTAAATGAAATGCAAAAAAACCCACAATGGCAAAGATATTCATATATTGCTATAGCAAGGAAATTGGGCTATTTAAGTGCAAACTCATTCTACTTAAATTTTAAAAGAATCTCTGGAGTGACACCTAAGGAATATTTTGAAAAAGAAACTTAAACGTATTAATTTGGTCTTCTTCTTTGGATTGAGATTCGTGTTCTTTCTTTAGCTTGTCGTAATACACTTTTGGTGTACACCCTACATAATTTTTAAAATGTGTATAAAAATTATTTACACTATTAAAACCTACTTGATACGCTAGGTCTTGAAAATTGGTATAAATAGCGGTTTCTATAGTTACTTGTTTTAGTAAATAATTAATTCTAAACTCATTTAAAAATTGATTGAAATTTTGATTTCTAATTATTTTAATGGCTTTACTAATTTGACGGGCAGGTATTTTAATTTCTTTTTCTAATTGGGTAATTGTGTAATCTGCATCTAAGAAGGCCTTATGTAAATTAAAATATTGTTCTATTTGTTCTAATTGATTGTGGGGCGAAATTTTATAATTAGTTGGTTTTTGTGTAAGATCTGTCGCTTCAATTTGCTTTTCAAAATACGTGTGATAAATAAAATTTGGAATAAAAAAGAAATATATTAACATGAAGAATGTAGAAACAAATGAAATAATATTAATTTCATATACACTGTTTTTTTCGAATACATTAAAAATGTCTGAAAAAATAACCGCTACTAAATTGATTGCCATATAAATTATCAATGCGGTAAAAAAGTCTTTTAAACTTGTGCTTAATAGTTTGCTTTTTTTATGCCAAAATAAAATAAATATCATGGCTACTACATAGATGAAAAAAGGAATTATGCGTATTAAAAACACCATATTTGAAGTTAAGAAGGACCCTTCTGACCATAGAATATCGTGCCCATTGACATACATTTTATTTATAATTTCTACTTTTTCAGCAGGACTTTTTACTAGTAATTCTGCATAATTAACTACAAACAATACAAAAGGTATAAAATGCAAAGTGTCATACCATTTGAATTTTCTTTGATACACCTCTAAAACTAACATTAAAAATAAAATAGGTAATCCTATACGCGAAACCATATGGTTTACCAAAATATAATGAGGAAAATTTACAATTTCTCTAGATAAATATAAATGTACAGAAAAGGTTCTTAATAGTAATAAAAATAAAATGAAACTGATGAGTTTGTGCGTAAGACTTACCTTGAAATTTCTAATAAAAAAAATAGCAGCAACAAAGATGTTTAAAATAAACACCGATGCTGTAATTAAGTCGTATATGTTAAAGTTTGATCTCATCATAAAATCAAATATAGTAATTTTTTTATTGAAAGTATTATTCTAAATAATTTAAATAAATACTATGTGTTTTTTTTCAATCTTAATGTTTCTATAATTTCTAAATCTTCAAAGAGACTGTTAGACATTTCACTTGTTATGTGTACTGACTTAAACAAAAAAACCTCTAAAGAAATTTAGAGGTTTTTTTTATGGAACATTCTGAATCAAATTTTAAGATATCTTATTGACTGTTTTGAAATTAAACCTATATAAATAACTGATAAAAATTGTATTGAAAAAATCTTTTAATCCCTTTTTATACCAAGTAATTTAAAGTATAGTTAGCTCTTTATTTTATAAAGTATTTTAATGTAATTACTTTTTTTGTTTGGCTTGTATGATAATTTTTTTCTAGCTCAATTAGGTACATTGTGTATCTTACCTCTTTCATCGACTCCTTTATTGGCAGAATTTGCTGCTCCTCCTAGTGTATTAATCATGAATTCAGTAGCGCTCATTTTACCTGTTTTGGTAATTCCACATACATTAATTGTTATATCAGAAGAGGTTCCGTAACAGGTACCATTAAAGACCCTAACATAATAGTTTCCAGCCGCTGTAGGGCTATAGGTTCTGGAATTTGTATTTGGAATTTCAGTTCCATTTAGAAACCAAGCGTATGAATTAAATGTGTTAGTTGAACTTAGAACGGTTCTATTATTTGCGCACCCATCACCTGTAATCGAATGTGGAACACTAGGCACAGCATTAGAGTTTATCGTGATTGATCCAGTAGCAGTAATGTTACCGCATCCGCCAGTTAGTGTAACCGTGTAATTAAAAGTTCCTGAAGTAGGTACAGGTGTTCCACTAATCGTTACCACATTGTTATTCCACGAAGGTGAAACACCCGGAGGAAGTCCAGTAACATTTGCTCCTGTGGCCCCAGTCGTTGCATAGGTGATATTCGTAATGGTTGAATTTCGACAAGATGATTGATTATTTGTTCCTGCGGCTGAGGTTAATGTAATCGTGTTATTCGTTAAATTAACTACCATTGTTCCCTGAGCAGTTGTAGGATTGCATCCACCAACCAGGGTTACTGTATAATTAAATGTACCAGCCTGTGTAGGGGTTCCACTAATAGTAAACACATTATTATTCCAGATACCCCCTACACCATTTGGAAGGCCAGTAACATTTGCATTAGTTGCCCCGGTCGTTGCATAGGTGATATTCGTAATGGGTGTACTATTACATACTGACTGACTATTCGTCCCTGCGGCCGAGCTCAGTACGATCGAATTGGTGACGGTGCTTATGACAGAAGCTGAAGATGCCCCAGTTACTCTGCCAATGGTTGCATTATAATTGGCAGCGATCTCTTGGGTAGAAAGTACGCGATTGTAAACAATGATATTGGCTATGTAGCCCAACCAAAAATCTTTGTCATACCGCGACCGACCAACCCAGATATTTCCTGCATGCGTAGTTTTTACTGCAGAAGTTATCCAGGAGCTTGTTGTTGAGGGTAATGGAGTGGCACTCCCATTTAAATAAAATTTAATGGAACCATTGCCAGCGTTGTCCGCTGGATTACTCACGACTGTTAATACATACCAGGTGGTCGTGCTTGTAAATGTACTATTTGTTGTGCCTATATTTCCAGATTCATTATAATCATAATAATAATGTAGACCATTATTAGCAGAGCCATCTGCCGGACGAGTACCAATATAAAATCCCATGTAATCTGTTTGTGGAGTACCACCAAATGCAAAGGTAGAAATTAATCCTCTATTCCAAAAAGCGCTAAAAGCTTCAAGACTTCTGAAAGCCAATTGAAAACTCATGGTATTCGAGGGGGTCCAACCGGTAGTAATGTATTGATTGGTTCCATTAAAGTTAAAAACACCGCCATTGGTAGCATTCCAGCTCGCATTCGTATTTCCCTGACTAATAAATCCTTGCATGGTACCGTGTCTGTTTTTTCCGCTTAAATCCGTTATGGTAGCGCTAGCCCCTCGATAGGAGTTTGGATTGGTTGCATCGTAATAAAATTCTGCCCCTGCAACCATCTCACTAACTGTACTATTACTACATTGTACATAAATTTGATCCCCATTATTTAATGTTGACGTGGTATATTTTACAGCCGTAGCCCCTGGAATGGCAGTTCCATTTAAATACCATTGGTAGTATATTTGTCCTGAAAAACCGCTCGGATTGGCGGTGAATTCAACAGACGTTCCTGAACAGATAGTACCCGAAGGAGCTTGGGTTACGTTAACAGATTGCGCATGAGCACTCTCAATCACTAAAAAAGAAGCAAAAAATAGGAGTATGTATTTCATCGAGTATTACTTTTTAAATTATTCTGTTAATATTTGAACCCTTTTTGAGCATTAAAAATAGCTGTGATGTTCTGCGAGGTTAAAGCCGCATTATAAATCATGGCTGTACCTATTTTACCTCTATAATTTCTACCTGGATCAGTAATTGGATCCCTACCAATCCAGAATTTATTGTTGTTAGATACTGCG
>CAMCVI010000032.1 GCA_945881885.1 Chryseobacterium gleum
GCCTGAAGCGCTGTTAATGCCGCCGTACTCTCTGAATTAACAGCAAACAAAGCAAAAGGAACCGCAGTAAAAGGTTGGTTGCTAATTTCTGAGTAATAAGGAGATAATTCAGTTGTACTTAAATCCACTTTTAAGCGCTTTGGATTGGCATTCCAAAGTATATTTGAAAAAGAAGAAGCATATCCTCCTGTTTGAACGCCAGTACCAATGATTAAATTCACCATACCGAATTCGTCCGTATTGGTTTGTACCGTTTCAACATATTCATATTGGGAATTCTGATCAATAATTGAAAACTTTAAGCTAATGTTTTTATTTGCCAATGGTGCATTTGTATTGTTAACTCCCGGCAATTGGTCACCCAAAGGATTTAATATTACAGCTTGATAAGTAATTCCATTTGTTTGGGAATAACCAATTAGGCCAATAAATAATAAAAATGTAATTGCTATTTTTTTCATGATATACGATTTATTTTAATGGAAAATGTAATCCAAAATGGATTTGATTATTGGTAAACGAAAGTTCTTCTGAGGATTTATTGGAAACATTAAATGCTTTTGAAAATTCGTATCCAGCACTTATTTTTATGTTTGGATTGATGGCATATTGAAAATCAACACCAATGTTTGGTTGTATAGTTATCCCTTTAAACTCCTCTTGTTTAGAAATGTTGTAAACAACATTATTTATATACTGTTCGCCTTTGATTATAGTTGAAGTAGCAAATCCTATGTTAGTTTTAACTTTAAAAGATTCAGCGTTTTGAAACAACGTATAATGAAGCGCGTTTTGAATGCCTAAATAATTAGTCTTCCAAGCATAGTTAGCCGTGCTTGTACCTCCAACAGCATTAAATTGATTGTAAACCAAACTAAATGCATAAGTTAGTTTATCAGTTGCAGCTGATTTATTCAACATGAAAGCCATACCCATTTCATAAAAAGAACCTTCGCCACTTCTTATATCAGGATTTGAAATTCCAATTGAATTTTTATAATCGTATTTCGTGAAATTTTTCCCGTTGGAAATAAACAGTTCTTGGGCTTGCAAGTAACATCCCGAAAATAGTAATAAAAAAAGTATGTGTTTTTTAATCATTTTGATTTAATTTTTAATTATTTTAGTATGATAAGTGAATGTATTATTAGAAAGTTGTACAAAGTATTCTGCACTTTGTAAAACTTGAAGATTAACGCTGGTTTTGTTTTCGAATACCTGAAGTGTATTTGAATACACTTGACGACCTAACACATCATACACCAATAAAGAAACATTTTCTCCAATAGATTGCGAGAATTGAAAGTTAAGGATGTCCACGTATGGGTTAGGAAAAGTTGTGGTATTTACAAGTACTACATTGTTAGCTATAATTTTATCCCAATTGCTTTGTTGAAAGCCTTGTTGAACAATTACATTGCCTGTTTTTGTCCCTGTAACAGATTGTTGGCCAATAGTGTATTTAACTACTATTCCAGATTGTGTTCTTGCATTTCCTCCTTGCGCACTTATCATTTGATGATGTAGCGTTTGACCAAATGAAAAAGTAACAAAAAGAAATAAACTTGTGAAAAAAGTTATACGCATACAAAAAATTTTTTATCAAAAGTATTATAATATTTAACTAATTTAAGTGGTTAAATCTTTTGAGTAAAAATTTTAAAAAAAATAGCAAACATTTTATATTTTTTAGTAAACATTTATATTTTTTAGTAAATAAAAAAACAATAATGTAATTAAATTTAATGTAGATTTGTGTTTACTAAAAATCATAAAATTGAAGCTTTTGTTTAAAAAAAATAATTTTGGAATAATTAAATTATTATAATCAATTTTAATTTTTATTAAAAAATAGGGTTTGTTTAATTTTTTTTAGTTTTGTTGAACAAAAAAACAATTATCTTGATTTTTATTTAAAAATATTTACAGATATAACCATTACTTATTAAATATTTCTATGGCTTTTGACCTCATAATAATATTATCATCTTTTTTAGGTTATATACTTATATTTTTGACTCTTAAAATTGCTAAATACAACAAAATATTAAACTCTTTTTTATTGTTTATAATTTTTATTTCAAGTACACTTTTGATGATTGCTGGTACTTCAGAAATTTTCAATATTGCTGAACTAATGTTTTATTATTCTATATGCAATAATTATATTCCTTTATTCTTACCCAGTTTTTATTTATATTTTTCCTATTTAATAAGAGATCGCCAGCGTTTTGTTTTTAAAGATTTTTTACATATTATATTTCTATTTTTAGTATTGATAGAAAGAGAATTTTTAATATTAGACAGCATATTTGGTTTTAAATTGGACTATTCTTTTACTCAATTTTTTATGATTTATGCATTAGTTTATCTAATAATGATTTTTCAAATGCTTAAAAAACATGTTTGGTATAGAAAAGCAACTTTGAGTATGGTAATAACTCAAAATAAATTAATTAAAAAATGGACCATCATATTATTTATCGCCTTACTTTTTTTTACGTCGCGATTCTATTATATTTATTATAAACAATATTTATTTTCTGAAACGATAATTGAAGATCATGCTTTTAAAAACCTTTGGATAACCGCATTAGCTTGGATTGTATTATTTATGATAATTTTATCACATCCGGAAATACTTTACGGTTATTATAAGTATCAAGTAAAACTTTCCAATATTAAACCTAATTCCTATAATAAAAACTATTGGAATAAAATATCAAAAATTAAAATAACTAATAATCAAGAACTACAGCTAAAAGAAAAAATAAGTGCTAAAATTGAAAAATACATTTATGAATTAGACATGGTTTTAAACAACAATAGTTATTTTACAAATCCTGATTTTTCTATTCAAGACCTGGCTCATGTGTTAAATATTCCTAAAAGTCATTTAGTTTTTGTTTTTAAATACCATGCTGAAATATCCTTCTCAGATTACAAGAAAATATCAAGAATTCTAAATTCATTAGAACTAATTAATTCTAATTATTTAAATTCAAATACCTTAGATTCCCTATCCAGAAAAGTAGGTTTTTCTTCCTACAATCCATTTTTTACTTGTTTTAAAGAAGTTGTTGGTATTTCCCCCCACGAATACGTTTCGACTATAAAAATATTATAAATTCAATTTCAAAATCAGGAAATTGCTTATTTATTGTTTCACAAAGATTTATTGTTTGGATATCTATTATACTATAAATACAATAAAAATATATCAATATGGAAAATAGTATTTAAAATAGTATTTTTGCGAAAAATAAAAACACATGAGTTTCGAAAAAGAAATTGCCCGTAGAAGAACTTTTGGAATTATCTCGCATCCAGATGCCGTAAAAACTACATTAACAGAAAAACTACTGCTTTTTGGAGGTGCAATTCAAGAAGCTGGTGCCGTAAAAAGCAATAAAATAAAAAAAGGTGCTACTTCCGATTTCATGGAAATTGAACGTCAGCGTGGAATTTCTGTTTCTACTTCCGTATTGGCATTTAATTATAAAGAAAAAAAAATAAATATTTTAGACACGCCTGGTCACAAGGATTTTGCAGAAGATACTTTTAGAACATTAACTGCCGTAGATAGTGTGATTGTTGTTGTTGACGTTGCAAAAGGTGTAGAAGAACAAACTGAGAAATTAGTGGAAGTTTGTAGAATGAGAAACATTCCAATGATTGTTTTTATTAACAAACTAGATCGTGAAGGAAAAGATGCTTTTGACTTAATGGACGAAGTGGAACAAAAACTAGGATTACATGTTACGCCTCTGAGTTTTCCAATTGGTATGGGATACGATTTTCAAGGTATTTATAATATTTGGGAGAAAAACATTAATTTATTTGAAGGAGATAGCCGAAAAAATATTGAAGAAACAATAGCTTTTTCAGATATCCAAAGCACTGAATTAGAAAAAATTATCGGTGAAAAACCCGCCAATAAACTTCGTGAAGAACTTGAACTTATTACAGAAGTGTATCCAACTTTTAACAGAGAAGATTATTTAGCCGGAAAATTACAACCCGTATTTTTTGGTTCAGCATTAAATAATTTCGGAGTTCGCGAATTATTAGATTGTTTTATCAATATTGCTCCTACGCCAAGGGCTAAAGAATCGGATACTAGATTGGTGCAACCTGACGAAAAAAAATTGAGCGGTTTTGTGTTTAAAATTCATGCCAATATGGATCCGAAACACCGAGACAGATTGGCTTTTATAAAAATTGTATCAGGAACTTTCGAAAGAAACAAACCTTACCTTCATGTTCGACAAGGAAAAAACATGAAATTTAGTAGTCCAAATGCTTTTTTTGCTGAGAAAAAAGAAATTGTAGATATTTCTTATCCTGGTGATATTGTAGGACTTCACGATACTGGGAATTTTAAAATTGGCGATACACTTACGGAAGGTGAATTGATGAATTTTAAAGGAATTCCTAGTTTTTCTCCAGAACATTTTAGATACATTAATAATGCCGATCCATTAAAAGCGAAGCAATTAGAAAAAGGTGTCGACCAATTAATGGATGAAGGTGTGGCGCAATTATTTACTATAGAAATGAACGGCAGAAAAGTAATTGGAACCGTAGGCGCTTTACAATATGAGGTGATTCAATACCGTTTAGAACACGAATATGGCGCAAAATGTACCTATGAAACCTTTCCCGCATATAAGGCGTGTTGGGTGCTACCAGATGACCCAAAAAACGAAGAATTTAAAGAGTTCAAACGTGTAAAACAAAAATTTTTAGGGCACGATAAACACGGACAATTGGTGTTTTTAGCTGATAGTGAATTTTCTATTCAGATGACACATCAAAAATATCCAAGTGTCAAATTATATTATACTTCGGATTACCATAAAAACGAAAATTAAATCCATAAAAAAAGCGCCTCAACCGAGGCGCTTTTGTTTTATTAAATAGATTGGTATTCTTAATTTACTTTTTGATGATTAAGAATTCACTTCTTCTGTTTTGTGCGTGCTCTTCTTCTGTACATTCTGTACATGGCACTTTTGGTTGGGTTTCTCCCATACCTGTACCTGTAATTCTCTCTTTAGAAATACCTTTCGATACGATGTATTGTGCCGTAGCTTTGGCTCTTCTGTCTGACAGTTTTAAGTTGTAACTGTCCGATCCTCTGCTATCCGTGTGCGATTT
>CAMCVI010000033.1 GCA_945881885.1 Chryseobacterium gleum
ACCCCTGAATTAGGAATAGAATTAAATAAATTAGAAGTAGTTTTGTTATACACATCAACATTACCTTCAAGTTTATCATTAAATACTGCGAAGTCAATACCAAAGTTGGCTTGAGAAATTTTTTCCCATTGAACTGTTACGTTGTCAAAGTTACCATATAATAAACTACCTGGCGCATTATTATAACCAGTACCTACAGCAATAGTTTCTCTAATTACGTTACTAGAAGTTAACAATGATGGGAAACCATAGTTAGCAGCAGAGATATTTTGGTTACCATTTGTACCATAAGAAGCTCTAAGTTTTAACATTGAGAATTTAGAATTTTTCATAAATTCTTCTTGGTCGATATTCCATCTTGCAGATGCAGACCAGAATGTACCCCATCTGTTGTCTTCAGAGAATCTATAAGTTCCATCACGTCTAACTACAGCACTAAAACCGTATTTTTTGTCATAGTCATAGTCTAAAGTACCAAAAGCAGATAACGTTCCACCAGTTAATTGAGCACCATTCACTGTTGAAATATAAGAGTTAGGAGTTGCAGGGTTAAATGCAACGTAACCAGTACCTGCACCAGGAACATAAGTTAATGGATTTAAACCATTTTGTCTACTTCCATGTCCTTCGTAGTGTGCTTTTGTATATTCAAAAAAGGCAGACATTGATAAATCATGTTTGTCTTTAAAAACTTTACGGTAATTTAAACTAGAAATATTGGTAACTGTTAAATCATTAAAAGTTGATTGGTCTTCAAATCCACCAAATGCTTCAGCTCTACTTGCAGCAACAACTAATGCTAAATAAGATTGAGGAGATCTACCAAATAATCTTCCGTATTGTTTGAAATCAAGACCTGTTCTGTTTCTAACAGTTAAAGTTGGAGTCAATTTGTAAGAAGCACCTACATTTAAAATTGCTGTTTTGTCTGTATAATAACTTGGCAATGAATCTTCTTTAAGAATGTCTTGCAACACAAAAGTATCATTAGCACCATTAAAGTTAGTACCAATCGCGTCTAATAATTGCTGACCTGTTCCCTCAAAAGGGGCAATATATGGCAGACCCATTAAACCTCCATGTAATGGATTTTGAATAGTATTATTATTCACACCACTATTAGTTTCTTGGTCTAATTGTCTTCTCTTAGAATAACCTAAAGCAATTTGCGTATCGAAATTAAATTTATCGTTATTGCTTTTACCTGTTAAATTATTTCTAAAAGTAAATCTACTAAAATCTGTAGTAGGTACTAAACCACCTTGGTCAAAATAACCAAGAGAGGTAAATGATTTAAGGTTTTTAGAACCTGCACTAATACCTAAATTGTGTTGTGTAACAACATCTGTGTTATAAAAGTAATCCAACCAATCTGTATCGATACCATAAGCAGCAATCTCTTGGTCTGTAAATGGTTGACCAGTTGCAGGGTTATTATTACCTAATCCAGTGCCTCTTAATCTTTCAATAGTTAATGCTTCTCTAGCATTAGCCATGTTGTATTTGTTTTTAGGCAAAGTACTAAATCCAGTTGTTGTATCGTAACTAAAAGTTAACGCTTGACCAAATTTACCACCAAAAGTTTTAATTAAAATAACACCATTAGCACCTTTGTTACCATAAATTGAAGTACCTGCAGCATCTCTTAACACTGTAACACTTTCAATTTCATTCTGGTTAAGGTTTCTAAATTGATTAGAAGTAGAAGGAATACCATCAATTACAATTAATGGATCTGTATTACCATTGATTGAAGAAGCACCTCTAATAAATCCATCAAATTTAGCAGAACCTGGTGATCCTGAAGATGAAATAATTGTTAAACCTGGTGCAGTTCCTTGTAATGAAGCTAGCACAGACGCGTTTGGTCTGTTTTCTAAAGTTTCACCGCCTACAGTAGTAGAAGCAGTGTTAGAATTTGCTTTAGTTCTTGTTCTATCATAACCGATAGAAACATTAACTACTTCAATTACTGAGTTAGTACTTGCTAAAGTAACATTAATTACATTACCGGCACCTACAGTAACTGTTTTTGTTTCTTTGTCTAAAAAAGAAACTTGTAAAACATCACCTTGAGCTGCTTTAATAGAGAATTTACCATTCTCATCTGTTTGAGTACCTTGTTTTGTACCAACAATACTTACAGTAGCACCTGGCAATTTTGCGCCATCACTTGTTACTGTACCTGTAACAGTTTTCTGTTGTGCGAAAGAAAACTGCATTGTAAACGCTACTAAAAGCGTAAAAATCCATTTGAACTTCGATCTCATATTAATTTTATTTGAGTTAGTTATTCCGCAAACTTCTTAATAATTTCTTAAATAAACAAATAATACTTTAAAAAATTGTTATTTTTTTTGTGTTAAAATTTTAATCCAAAATAATAGCAAGGCAGAAGCCACTATATAATTGGCTTGGATAAATGTTAAATGTTATTTTAAATTTAATTATTTTTGTAAAAAAAATGTTATGTTAAAAAAATGTTATAGTAATTTTAATATTGAGTGCGGAACGGATGAGGCTGGCAGAGGATGTCTTGCAGGTCCCGTTTCAGCAGCTGCAATTGTTTTACATTCACCTAACATTAACCTAACAAAAGCGCAAAAAAAACAAGAACAACTTTTGTTTCAAACTCTAAATGATTCCAAACAACTTTCCGAAAAAAAACGATTTGAGTTGAGACCCATAATTGAAAGTTTATTTGATTTTTCAGTTACACATATATATAATGAAGAAATTGATGAAATAAATATTTTAAATGCATCAATGAAAGCCATGCAAGAAAGCGTTTTGAAGTTGGCAACTCTTCCGGAATATATTATTGTAGATGGCAACCGCCCTTTAAATGGAAAATTGGGCCAAAAACAAACGGTAGGAAAAATTTTTAATTCAAAAGAAATTGAAATTTTGAATTCGATTCCAAATACATCTATAATAAGAGGTGACGCTACCTTTTTAAGTATTGCGGCTGCTTCAATTTTGGCAAAAACACATCGTGATGATTTTATGGATACAATTCATGAAGAATTTCCTATGTACAATTGGAAAAAAAACAAAGGATATCCAACAAAAGAGCATCGAGAAGCCATTAGAAAATATGGTATTACAAAATACCATAGAAAAACGTTTCGTTTATTACCCGAACAATTAGTATTGGATATTTAGAAACTAAATAAATGCACTTTCAAATAAAACAGAAAAATGTTTTAGAATTTTTTCTTTAACTTCTTCCTCATTCACTTCCCTACCCAACTCAACTTGCATAGAAGTAACAGCTTTACCACGAATGCCACAAGGAATAATATTATCAAAATAGCCTAAATCGACATTTACATTTAAAGCAAAACCATGCATAGTTACCCAACGAGAAGCACGAACACCCAAAGCACAAATTTTTCTCGCAAATGGCGTACCAACATCGAACCAAACGCCTGTTTCTCCCGGACTGCGTTCTGTTTGCAAACCGTATTCTGCTAAAGTTAAAATAATGGCTTCTTCTAAAAATCGTAGGTATTTATGGATGTCGGTAAAAAAATTCTCTAAATCTAAAATCGGATAACCCACAATTTGTCCAGGTCCGTGATACGTAATGTCTCCTCCTCTATTTATTTTATAATAAGTAGCGTCTTTTTCTAAAAGTTGTTTTTCAGAAAGCAATAAATTTGAAATATCACCACTTTTGCCCAAAGTATAAACATGCGGGTGTGTTACATAAAGAAAAAAATTAGGTGTAGGAAGTGGAGAGGTTGAATTTCGATTTTGAATTTTCAAATCCACAATTTTTTTAAACAATTCTTCTTGATATTCCCAAGTTGCCTTGTAATCTTTATTACCTAAATCAAGAAGTTGAATTTGTTGCATATATGTAAAATATATTTATTTGTCAAAGATACAACATTAATTCATTCCACTAAAAATTTCTCACTTTGAAACTATACTTCTATTGTTTATCTTTGCCTTCTTAAAATACACTAAACTATGCAACTTTCCGAACAAGAAATCATTAGAAGAGAGAAATTACAGGCTCTTAGAAACATGGGCATTAATCCTTATCCTGCAGATTTATATCCTGTACAACACACTTCAAAAGGCATAAAGGAAAACTTTGAAGAAGGAAAAAAGGTGGTAATTGCTGGACGTTTGATGAGCGTGAGAGACCAAGGAAAAGCTGCTTTTGCTGAAATTCAAGATAGCGAAGGTAGAATGCAAGTTTATTTTAATAGAGATTTTATTTGCCAAGGCGAAGACAAAACCCTATACAATCAAGTTTTTAAAAAATTAACCGATTTAGGTGATTTTTTAGGAATTGAAGGTGAATTATTCACCACACAAGTTGGCGCAAAATGTGTTAGAGTAGATCATTTTACTTTTTTAAGCAAAACATTGCGTCCTTTGCCATTTCCAAAAACTGATGAAGATGGAAAGGTGTACGATGCTTTTAACGATGCCGAATTGCGTTACCGTATGCGTTATGTAGATTTAGTCGTAAATCCGCAAGTAAAAGAAGTTTTTGTAAAAAGAACAAAATTGTTTACCGCCATGCGAACTTTCTTTAACGAAAGCGGGTATATGGAAGTGGAAACACCTATTTTACAATCTATTCCAGGTGGTGCTGCTGCGCGTCCGTTTATGACACATCACAACAGTTTAGATATTCGATTGTACATGCGAATTGCTAACGAATTGTATTTGAAAAGATTAATTGTTGGCGGTTTTGATGGTGTGTACGAATTTTCTAAAAACTTCCGTAACGAAGGAATGGACCGAACACACAATCCAGAATTTACGGCCATGGAAATATATGTAGCCTACAAAGATTACAATTGGATGATGGAATTTACCGAAAACCTTTTGGAATATTGTGCTACAAAAGTAAATGATACTACCGAGGCTACTTTTGGCGAACATAAAATTAATTTTAAAGCGCCTTATGCTAGAGTCACCATGACGCAATCTATTATTGATTTCACTGGTTTTGA
>CAMCVI010000034.1 GCA_945881885.1 Chryseobacterium gleum
AGACAAAAATTAAAGAAAATTGCAATTATTAATCGCAGAATTGAGTACCAAAAATTAAAATTAACAACAAATCAAAAAAAACATTTATCTTTGAATTATTAACTAAATACTCTCTTAGGAAAAGTCCACTTTAGTTTGAAGACATACACCATTAGAAATTAATTGTTCAGCATGTGCAATTCGAAACGAATTTATGTAAGCGGAGAAATTTTTATAACCGCTTGCGGCAATAACTTCTCGAATGATATTAGAAGAAATATCAGTATCTGATGATAAATTGGTAAGGCTATAATTGGCATCTAAATAAAATTTATTCTTATCCATTAAACGATTCAATTGTTCAATTAAATCTTGAAATTTAGAGGTATCAATTGCTGGTTTTTTTGAGTTGTAATTAAGCTTTGTAATTTGCAACAACAAGTTGGGACTTAACAAAATATAGCTTGACATTAGTAAGACAGTTATAGAAAAACCTATCATTGAAATTGAACTAAATAGATTTTTATCAAATTTATATCCTATAAACCCAATTGAAATCCAGAAGAAAAGTAATACTTTCTGAAAATAAAAAAAGAAAAGAAAAAAACGCGTTGATTTTTGCATGGATAGGTATCGAGGAGAATTATAAAATACAAATAATAAATAACCGCCAAGCATAAAATAAAATATCGGATGAATTATACGTATTAAACGCAATATCAGATTTTTCTTTTGAACAGACATCAAATGTTGGGTTTCAAATACAAAATCATATCCCTTACTTTTCATGAAATATATCGGTTCGTAAAAATAAAAAATCAACATGGCAACTAGTAAAATAACGCCTAAGTGAAGTACATGTTGGAGAGTAAACCGATTTTTTTTCGCAATCAATTGCTGTATACTGAAATAGTGAAAGACATTATAAAGTGAATATACAATTGCCATTAATACTAAAATAGTTGCTGAATCGACAAGTTTAATATTGTAACGAGTGAATAATATTAGTACTACGGTTGCGGTAATTAAGCTAAAATATATTGCTAATGTACCTATAAGCATATAATTTTTAGAATTGACTCTCTTGAGTAACAACAGTGTGGTAAATATCAGAAGTACTATAGTTGCAAATAATAAAAAATCTGGTACCGACAAATGTAAATTCATAAAATATTATTTTATCAAACATATAAATAATTTGCTTAAAAAAAAATTATATCAATAATTTGGAGAGGTTGCATTATATCAAAAACTATTTTTTGATATACATTACAAATATTTATCCTTTTTTGACCAGTATATAATTACGTGTTTTGTGTAAAATTTATCCTATGAAAAAAGCATTAAAAATACTTTTTCTACTTCTTGTGTGTAATAGTTACTCTCAAACTTTACACCATCAAATGATAAGCGCACAAGGCGGTAAAAGCGGCTCAGAGTCTGGAATTTTGGTAAACTTCACAGTAGGCCAGCAATCTGTTGTAGGAACAAGAGCAGGAAATATTACTGTCCAACAAGGCTTTCAACAAAGCAATTGGAATAAAATTATTGCCCAGAACAATGTTTCAGTTAGTACTTCTACTTTTCCCAATCCATTTTTAGATCGAATCAATTTTACTTTCACAGGAAGTGTAGGGGATACTATTTCTCTTCACATCTATGATGTTTCTGGTCGATTAGTTTTTACGGATAACCTTCAAGTAGTAGAGCTAACCACTTCAATAGATTTGAAGCATTTGCCTAGTGCAAACTATTTCATACAACTTTCAAGTTTAAACTATTTATACTACACTAAAATAATTAAAAATTAAAACAAGATGATTAAAAAATGTTTCCTTTTCTTACTGCTGTTTTCGGGATGCTATATGCAATCTCAAGAACTATTTTTTTCTACAGGAAAAAATTTCACAAGCTATGATTATAAAAATTCTGCGGGATTTTCAAATCCAAATCTAAGAAGCGGAGACGGTTCTTTTTACCAGGCAGGTATGGATTTTAAGTTGAATAAATCAGCTGCATCAAGTAAAGTAAGTTATGCAATTAGTGTAATTTATAATCAGTTTAATGCTGTTGGCGGTACAAGTTCAGATGATTATTCGTGGAAGACAAATTATTTAGGAGTTCAAAACGCACTAAATTATACGTTGTATCAAAATGCTGATTTTTTTACCGTTAAAACAAAATTAGGTGTTGCTACCTCAACTATAATTAAAGGCGAACAATATATCAATAATAGGGTATAAGATATTGCTTCTCATGAGGAGTTTTCTGGAATTGTAGTTCAGCCAAACGTGGGTATTGATTTTCAATATTCGATTAACAGAGATATTAAAATTTCTGCAGGATATGAATTTTCTAAGTCCTATAACATTTCTAATTCATCTTCAGAAAAGCTTTCATTTACTAATAACCAAATCCATTTTGGATTTAATTTTCTATTAAAATAAATCAAACATCATGAAAAAAATAGTTAGTATTCTTTTGTTATTTATTGGTTTTATGGGTTATTCTCAAACTAATGGGATCACTTATCAAGCCGTAATATTCAATCCTTCTGGCGAGCAATTACCGGGGGTAAATAATGCAAATGCACCGTTAGCAAATAAAAATATTTGTTTACGATTTACAATCATTGACCACAATTCGCAACCAGAATATATTGAAAGCATTCAAACCACAACAGATGAATTTGGAATGGTGAATTTAATTATTGGAACAGGATTACAACTTGGGGGGTATGCAACATCCTTTTCAAATATACTTTGGAATGCCAACCCAAAAAATTTAAAAGTAGATTTAAGTGCTACAGGAGTTTGTGCCTACTATACTGAAATTAGTAATCAACCATTTACGTCTGTTCCATTTGCTTTATATGCTGTAAATTCAGAAAGCACAGCGGCAATAGCAGCGCTTCAAGCTACAGTAGCTGCAAATGCTACAGCAACCACGGCAGCATTAGCAACCAAAGAAAATACGGCAAATAAATCAACAACCACAACATTAGGAACCAGCAATGTGTTATTTCCAACACAAAATGCGGTGAAAACCTATGTGGATACTAATATTTCAACTGTAAACGCTTCTACTACAGCACTTCAAGCAACAGTAGCGGCAAACGCGGCGGCTACCACAACAGCTTTAGGGTTAAAAGAAGATGCTGCAAATAAATCAACAACCACAACATTAGGAACCAGCAATGTGTTATTTCCAACACAAAATGCGGTGAAAACCTATGTGGATACCAATATTACAAACGTAAACGCCTCTAATACAGCAGCTATTACTACACTTGGAAATACAGTAACTGCAAACGCGGCGGCTACCACAACAGCTTTAGGGTTAAAAGAAGATGCTGCGAATAAATCAACAACCACAACATTAGGAACCAGCAATGTGTTATTTCCAACACAAAATGCAGTGAAAACTTATGTAGATTCTCAAGTTGCCTCAGCTACAATTCCTGATGCAAATGCAACTACAAAAGGTAAAATAAAATTAGCAGGAGATTTAGGCGGAACAGCTGATGTACCTACCGTTCCAGGTTTAGCACTGAAGGCAAATACTTCCGATGTTACGACATCTTTGGCTACAAAAGAAGATGCTAGTAATAAATCGAATGCCACCCTAGGAACGAGCACGACTTTATTCCCAACACAAAATGCGGTGAAAACCTATGTGGATGCACAGGTAGCCTCAGCAACGATTACAGATGCAACCACAATAGCAAAAGGTAAAATCCAATTATCAGGAGACTTAGGAGGAACAGCAGATGTACCTACTGTACCAGGTTTAGCACTGAAGGCAAATACTTCCGATGTTACGACATCTTTGGCTACAAAAGAAGATGCTAGTAATAAATCGAATGCCACCCTAGGAACGAGCACGACTTTATTCCCAACACAAAATGCGGTGAAAACTTATGTGGATAACCAAATTGCTTCAGCAACCATAGTTGATGCAGATGCCACTACCAAAGGTAAGGTGCAATTGGCTGGAGATTTGGGTGGTAGTGCGGCAGCGCCAACCGTACCAGGATTAGCTTTAAAAGCACCTTTAGCATCTCCAATCTTTACAGGTGCAGTAACTGCTCCTATATTTGCTTCAACGCCTCAAGCGTTAACGGATGCAGCAACAATTGTTTGGAATCCAGCTAACGGATTAAACGCTAGTGTAACTTTAGGTGGTAACAGAACTTTAAGTTTTACTGCTACTCCAGCTGTAGGTTCTTATGGAACTTTGATAGTGACGCAAGATGCCACAGGGGGCAGAACAATAAATTTACCTTCTACTTCAAACAAAGTATTAGGTTCAACTTCTACCACTACCATTGCGTT